>NZ_JOGO01000028.1 GCF_000719475.1 Streptomyces sp. NRRL F-5630
GAGGGGGTGCGGGGGTCTCGGTGGGGGATCTACTGCGGTCGGGGTGCCTTCGTCCTTGTTGCCGGGGCGGGGCCTGGCTGTCGGTGGGGCTCGTCGCCAGGGCGGGGAGGGGAGGGGAGGGGTTGGTTGGGGCCCTCGCCGAAGCTTGGGGTGCCGGTTGGGGTTCCTCGCCAAAGCGGGGCGGGGGCGTCGGTTGGGGTCCCTCGCCAGGGCGGGGCGGGGCGTCTCGGCTCGTGCGGGCTCCCCGCCGGGGTGGGGACCTTGGCTACCGGCGGGCGTCTCCTCGTCGCAGTGGGCGCGGCTGGGCTGTCGGCCGGCGTCCGCGCGGCAGCGGGTTGGAGTTGCCGGCTCGGGGGCCCCTCACCGCAGCGGGGCTGAGGTGTGGGCAGGCATCTCCTCGCCCAGGCGGGACCTGGGCCGTCGGCGGCGCCGCCTCGCTGCCTCGCCCCCGCCTTCTCGCCGCGACGGTGCCAGGGCAGCCCCCACCCTCCCTGGGGGGCGACCCCAATACCAGTCTCTCGCACCCCCCACCCGCCCCGCCCCCCACCCCGCCCGATCTGTGGACAACTCCGCAAGATTCTTCACCGGCTCACTCGTTGAGGTGAGCCGCTTTTCGCGCCTCCTTTCCGACCCGCCCTCGAAGGGGTGAAGTCGCAGGCGTCTCGCGGCCCCTGGAGCCCTTTCGTCGCACCACTCGGGAGGGGATATCCACATGCTCGGCCGCAAATACGGTTAATGCCCTCATGTGCGTGTCGCCCGCCAAGCCCCATATTCAGGTGGGTAGTTTGCGCGGACCGATACCGCTATGGATGGGCTGGTCTCTTGCCGATGGCCGTCGAGCCACTGATCGAACTGCGTGACGTCAACAAGTACTACGGGCAGTTGCACGTACTCCGGGACGTCTCGCTCACCGTGCATCGCGGGGAGGTGGTGGTCGTGATCGGTCCCTCCGGGTCCGGCAAGTCCACGCTCTGCCGCACGGTCAACAGGCTGGAGGCGGTCCGGTCCGGCTCCATCCTGCTCGACGGAGAGCCGCTGCCGGACGAGGGCCGAGGTCTCGCCCGGCTGCGGACCGAGGTCGGCATGGTCTTCCAGTCCTTCAACCTCTTCGCGCACAAGACCGTGCTCCAGAACGTCTCGCTCGCGCAGATCAAGGTCCGCCGCCGCAAGCGTGAGGAAGCCGACCGGCGTTCGCGCGAACTCCTCGACCGCGTCGGGCTCGCCCCGCAGGCCGACAAGTACCCCGCACAGCTCTCCGGCGGCCAGCAGCAGCGCGTCGCGATCGCGCGGGCCCTCGCGATGGACCCGAAGGCCCTGCTCTTCGACGAGCCGACCTCCGCGCTCGACCCCGAGATGATCAACGAGGTCCTCGACGTCATGAAACAGCTCGCCGAGTCCGGCATGACGATGGTGGTCGTCACGCACGAGATGGGGTTCGCCCGGTCCGCCGCGGACCGTGTCGTCTTCATGGACGGTGGCCGTATCGTCGAGGACCGCACGCCAGAGGACTTCTTCACCGCCCCGGAGAGCGAGCGTGCCAAGGACTTCCTCTCCAAGATCCTCAAGCACTGAGTGGAGAGGAGCCCCGTCGTGACCAGCACCCCCAGCCCCGGCCCCCACTCCCGCGAGCCCGAGCACCGCCACCTTGGCGCACCTTCGTGCTGCCCCTCCCACAAGCCCGAGCACAGCCACCCCCGCCAGCCCGCGCACCGCCACCCCGACACGTCTGCGTACCGCCACCCCCGCAAGCCCGCTCGCCCCCATCCCCGTGAGCCGCGCCGCCGCTCCCGCGCCGCCGTCCTCCTCCTAGCCCTCCTCTGGCTCCTCGCCGCCGCCTGCGGCAAGGAGGGCAGCCCGCCCGCGAAGGGTCCCAGCGCCGCCGAACTGCCGCGCTACCGCGTGGACACCGGCTTCCGGCTGCCCGCCTCGACGACGTGGCGCAAGGCCAAGGCGCGCGGCCGGCTCGTCGTCGGCGCCAAGGAGGACCAGCCGTACCTGGGCGAGAAGGACCCGGCGAGCGGCAGGTACAGCGGCTTCGACATCGAGATCGCGAAGATGGTCGCGGCAGGTCTCGGCTTCCCCGCGAACCGCGTCACCTTCCGCACCATCGCCTCCGCCAACCGCGAGACCTCGCTCCAGAACGGCCAGATCGACTACTACGTCGGTACGTACACGATCAACGCCAACCGCAAGAAGCTCGTCGGCTTCGCCGGGCCGTACTACATGGCAGGGCAGGGCCTGCTCGTGCGGAAGGACGAGAACGGCATCAAGGGCCCGGCCGATCTCGACGGCAAGCGTGTCTGCTCGGCGGCCGGATCGACCCCGTACCAGCGCATCCAGCACGATTACCCCAAGGCGCACCTCGTGTCGTACGACACGTACTCGATCTGCGTCGACAACCTGCTCACCTACCAGGTCGACGCCGTCACGACCGACGACTCGATCCTGCTCGGCTACGCGGCCAAGGTGCCCGAAGAGCTGAAGGTGGTCGGCAAGCCCTTCTCGAAGGAGCCGTACGGGATCGGCGTGCCCCGCCGGGACAACGCGCTGCGCCTCGCCATCGACGGCATTCTCGCCGCGCGCGAGCGCGACGGCACCTGGAAGAAGGCGTACGACGCGACCCTCGGCCTCTCCGGTGTCCCCGCCCCGAAGCCACCACCGATCGACCGCTACCCGGCCCCCTGACCCGCACGGGTGCCCGCCCCCGGCGAGCGGCACCACGGGGCGCGCCACTCGGCGCGCGAACGGCACCACGCAAGGCCGGGCACCCGCCGGCAAGGCACCGCGCAGAAAGCACCCCCGGACCGCCCATGGACGTACTGACCCAGAACTTCTCCGAATACGGAAAGGGTTTCCTCGGCACACTCGAACTCACCGTCTATGCCTCGCTGCTCGCCCTCGCCCTCGGCTTCGTCATGGCTTCCTTCCGGGTCGCCCCGGTCGGCAGCCTGCGGGCCTTCGGTACCGCGTGGGTCACGGTGCTGCGCAACACACCACTCACGCTGCTCTTCTTCGCCGTGCTGCTCGGCCTGCCACGCTTCGGGCTCGTACTGCCCTTCCAGCTCTTCGCCGTGCTCGCGCTCGGCTGCTACACCTCGGCGTTCATCTGCGAGGCGCTCCGCTCGGGCATCAACACCGTGCCCAAGGGGCAGGGCGAGGCGGCGCGTTCGCTCGGCATGAGCTTCGGCCAGACCCTCACGACGGTGATCCTCCCGCAGGCGTTCCGCTCCGTGATCCCGCCCGTGGGCTCGCAGTTGATCGCCCTCGCGAAGAACTCGGCGATCGCGGGCGCCTTCAGCGTCACCGAACTGCTCGGCACGTACAAGACGCTCAACGAACGCGGCTTCAACATCGTGTGGGTCTTCGTCTGGATCGCCGTCGGCTACCTCATCCTGACCCTCGCCATCAGTGCCCTGTTCAACTACCTCGAACACCGTTGGGGGGTGCCGCGGTGAAGTCCGTCTTCTCGCGTCGCGGCGAGACCGGGGCCAGTGCCCTCTACGACATCCCCGGGCCACGCACCCGCCGCAGGCACGCGCTCTACGGCGTGGCCGCGACCGCGGTGCTCCTCGGCCTCCTCGGCTGGCTCGTCTACCTGCTTTTCGACACCGACCAGTTCACGGCGGCCAAATGGACTCCCTTCGAGTACGTCGGCATCCAGGAGCTACTGCTGCGCGGGCTCGGCAACACGCTGAAAGCCTTCGCGATCTCGGCGGTGCTCGCCCTCGCGCTCGGCACCCTGCTCGCGGTGGGGCGCCTGTCCGAGCACCGCCTCGTCCGCTGGCCCGCGACCACGCTCGTGGAGTTCTTCCGGGCGATGCCGGTCCTCGTGATGATCTTCTTCGTCTTCATCGCGCTGAAGGTCCAGCCCCTGCCCGCCCTCGTCACCGGGCTCACGCTCTACAACGGCTCGGTGCTCGCCGAGGTGTTCCGCTCCGGGATCGCGTCCGTCGACCGCGGCCAGCGGGAGGCGGCGTACGCGCTCGGCATGCGCAAGACGCAGGTCATGGCATACGTGCTGATCCCGCAAGCGGTCCGTGCCATGCTGCCGTCGATCATCAGCCAGCTGGTCGTGGCGCTCAAGGACACCTCGCTGGGCTTCCTGATCACCTATGAGGAGTTCCTCCATGCCGGAAAACTGATCGCGTCCAACCTGGACTACGACCTGCCCTTCATCCCCGTGGTGATGGTCATCTCGCCCGTCTACATCGGGATGTGCATGCTCCTGTCCTGGCTGGCCCGGTGGCTCGCGCGCCGGGAGCGCCGCGACCCCAAGGCCAAGGCGGCCGCGACACCGGAGCCGGGCCCCGGTGCCCCGCTCCAGAACACCGCGTCCCCCGCCCACTGAGGACGAGGGACGCAGAGGGTGGTGTGACCCGTCCGGCGCCAGCCGGGGATCACTGCTCGCGCAGCGGTACCGACAGATACGAGGGGTCGGCCGCCGGCGAGGAGAAGGTCAGCTGCGCGCCGGACGGGTTGTGCTCGACGTAGAGCGGGTCCACCGTGTCCACGACGAGGGCGAGCTTGTGGCCCGCCGGGACGTCGTACGCCGTCGCGAAGAGGTCCACGTCGACGGCGAAGGGCTGCCCCGGGGTGCGGTCGTGGAACGTGTACGGGGCGTGGGTGACGAGTTTGCCGACGCCGAGCGGGCTCACGTCGTAGAGGTACGCGACGAAGGTGCCGTCCGCCTTCGTCGGGGTCACCGTCGTGTGCAGACGCGTCGTGCCGCGTACGTGGCGCTCGCTGCCGTACGCCGACGACTGCCACACCGCTGTCCAGGCGCGCGGAAGGAGCGGAACCGAGACGGTCGGGGGCAGCTTGACGAGCTGGTCGAGCGCGTTGGACAGGAGGGTGATACCACCGTCGGCGCCGGAGTCGAGGTTCGTGGCGATGCGCTGACTGCCGCCGAGGTCGAGCTTCGTGTCGGCCTTGCCGACGTCCTGCCAGCTCGCGTAGTCCTCGTAACCGCCGCCCGAGCGCGAGGAGATGTGCACGGGCGCCTCGTTCTGCACGCCGTTGTCGTCGCCCTTGAGGTAGTGGTCGAGCCAGCGGCGCGTGTCGGTCCAGGTGTCGTTGGGCAGTCCGAGCAGGCCCGTCGCCTCGGACGTCGCGTGGTCACCGGGCCGGAACTCCAGGCGCTTGGGCCCGGCGAGCTTGGAGAAGAAGTCGGCGTACTGGTTGGGAGGGAAGAACGAGTCGCCCCACGCGTTGCCGAGGAAGACCGCGGGTTTGTTGCGGTTGATGCCGTCGAGATACGTCGAGGGGGAGCGGACCTTCCCCCACGCGATCATCTCGTCCTCCTTGGCCAGGTTCGAGCCGAGGAAGTCCTTCAGGATCTGCTGGAACTCGGCGCTCGGCCGTCCGGTGAGGTAGCCGAGGCCGCCGAGGAGCGCGCCCGCCATGGCGTGCTGGGTGCGACCGCTGTAGATCGAGTCGATGAGGTCGCCCCACCCGCTCAGCGCGGCGACCGCCTTGATGCGGGGATCGTGGCCCGCCGCGAGCAGGCTGATCCCCGCCCCGTACGAGACCCCGGCCATGCCGATGCGGTCGGCGTCGGCGGACGTGTGGGCGAGCGCCCAGTCGATGACGGCCGAGGCGTCCGCGACGTCCTTCGGGCCGCCGACCTCGATCTCGCCGCCGGACTGGAGGAAGCCGCGCGAGTTGTACGTGACGACGACGTAGCCCGTCTCGGCGAGCTTCTGCGCCTGTGCCAGGTATTCGACCTGCGGTGTCGACCAGCTCGTCGGCAGGACGACGAGGGGATAGGTGCGGCTCGTGTCGGCCGGGGCGACGACGTTGCCCTTGAGGACGGTGCCGCCGTCACCGGGGATGTCGGCGAAGCGGACGGTCGGCGCGGCGGCGGAGGCGGCGGGGGCCGCGACGGCTCCTGCGGCGGCCGGCCCGGTGAGCAGGAGCGCCGCCGCGAGGACGGCGAGCGTGGGGGAGGAGCGGGGGGCGCGCATGGGTCACCTTTCGGCAAGGGTGAGCGACGCGGTGAGGACCGCTAAGTGACCCGACGGTAACCGGAGGTGCTTACCGGAGGTAACCGGTTGGCATGTTACGCGCGAGTAACGATTGCGTGCGGGCGGGTGCGCGCGGAAGAGCGCGGAGGACGGCGGCGACCTCGGGGGTCTCGGCGGCGGTCCGGGCACGCACGGAAAGGCGCCCCCGGGCCCGTACGGACCGGGGGCGCCGCGCGGCGCGTGCCGCTCAGGCCGCCCGCGCCTCGTCCGGAGCCGGCCCAGCCCCGCCCTTGCGCACCGACGTCTGGAGCGACTCGTCCCCCATGTCCACGACCACCGTGTCCCCCGGGTCCGCCTCACCGCCGAGGAGCAGATCGGCGATGCGGTTGTCCAGCTCCGCCTGGAGCGTGCGGCGCAGGGGCCGCGCACCGAACTCCGGCCGCGTGCCGTGCGCGACGAGCAGCTTCTTCGCCGCGGGGGTGATCTCCAGGCCGAGACCCTGGGCGCGCACCCGCCGCTCGCTGCGCTCCAGGAGCAGGTCGAGGATCGAGGTCAGCTCGGTGTCGCCGAGGCTGTGGAAGATGATGACCTCGTCCACGCGGTTGAGGAACTCCGGCAGGAAACGGGACCGCAGGTCCTCCATCAGCTCGTCCTTGATGCCGCTGATGTCGCCGTGGTGATTGAGGATGCGCTGCGCGCCGATGTTCGACGTCATGATGATGACGGTGTGCCGGAAATCGACGGTGCGGCCCTGCGCGTCGGTGAGCCGTCCGTCGTCGAGGACCTGGAGCAACGTGTTGAAGACGTCCGGGTGCGCCTTCTCGACCTCGTCGAAGAGCAGCACGCTGTACGGGCTGCGGCGCACCTTCTCGGTGAGCTGCCCCGCCTCCTCGTGCCCGACGTATCCGGGCGGGGCGCCGACGAGCCGCGAGATCGTGTGCTTCTCCTGGAACTCGCTCATGTCGAAGCGCACCATGCGGTTCTCGTCGCCGAAGAGCAACTCCGCGAGTGCCTTCGCGAGTTCGGTCTTGCCGACCCCGGTGGGGCCGAGGAAGAGGAAGGAGCCGACGGGCCGGTCCGGATCGCCCATCCCGGCCCGGTTGCGGCGCACCGCCTGCGCGACAGCGGTCACCGCCTCCTCCTGCCCGACGACGCGTGAGTGCAGCGCCTCCTCCAGCTTCATGAGCTTCTGCTTCTCGTCCTCGGTGAGCTGCGCGACCGGGATGCCGGTACGGTGCGAGAGGACCTCCGCGATGTCGGCGACCGTCACCTCGCGCACGCCCTCGCGCCGCTCGGCGATCCCGTCCAGCTCCGCGCGCGCCGTCCCGATCTCCCGTTTGAGGCCGTCCGCCCGCTCGAAGTCCTCGGCCGCGACCGCCTGGTCCTTCTCGCGGCCCAGCTTCGCGAGCCGGTCCTCCAGCTCCGTCGCCTCCGTCGAGCCACCGAGCGAGCGCAGCCGGACGCGCGCCCCCGCCGTGTCGATGAGGTCGATCGCCTTGTCGGGCAGGAAGCGGTCCGTGACGTAGCGGTCCGACAGCTCGGCGGCCCCGGCGAGCGCCTCGTCGGTGAAACGCACCTGGTGGTGTGCCTCGTACGTGTCGCGCAGCCCCTGAAGGATCTGCACCGTCTCCTCGACGCTCGGCTCGGAGACCATCACCGGCTGGAAGCGGCGTTCGAGTGCCGCGTCCTTCTCGATGTTCTTGCGGTACTCGTCGATCGTCGTCGCACCGACCACGTGCAGCTCGCCGCGCGCGAGCGCCGGCTTGAGGATGTTGCCCGCGTCCATCGCGCCCTCGCCGCCCGCGCCCGCGCCGACGACGGTGTGCAACTCGTCGATGAAGAGGATCGTCGAGTCCTGGGCCGCGCGGACCTCGTCGATGACCTTCTTCAGCCGCTCCTCGAACTCACCCCGGTACTTGGAGCCCGCGACGAGCCCCGGCAGGTCGAGCGCGACGACGCGCCGGTCCTTGAGCGTCTTCGGCACGTCACCGCTCACGACGCGCTGCGCGATGCCCTCGACGATCGCGGTCTTGCCGACGCCCGGCTCGCCGATGAGCACGGGATTGTTCTTCGAGCGCCGCGAGAGGACCTCGACGGTTTGCTCGATCTCCTCCGCGCGCCCCACCACGGGGTCGAGCCGGCCGGCCTTCGCCTCCTCGGTGAGGTCGCGACCGTACTCGTCGAGCGTCGGGGTGGCACTCTCCTCACGGCCCGCACCGCCCTGCCGCCCCGCAGCCGCCCCCGCGGCCCGCTCGCCGCCGCCACGCCCGGCCTCCGCGCGTATCTGCTCCGCGTCGGCGCCGCTGTCGCCGAGCACCCGCTCGACGGCTGGGGACGAGCCGTCGACCAGGCTCGCGAGGATGTGCTCCGGGCCGATGTACGAGACCCCCGCGGCCTGCGAGCGCGCGTGCGCGTCGATCAGTACCCGCTTCGCCGCGGGCGTGAGCCCCGGCTCGGCGGAGGGCACCGCGCTCTCACCGGGCAGCACCCGCGCGAGCCGCTCCGCGAGCGCCTCGGGGTCGGCTCCGGCCCGCGCCAGCAGTGAACGGGTCGGCTCCACCTGCGTCGCCGCCCACAACAGGTGCTCCGTGTCCAGGTCCGGGCTCCCGTCCCGCTCCGCCCGCCGGGACGCCCGCGCGAGCAGTTCACGCGCCGAGTCGCTCAGCAGCCGCCCGATCGGCACCCGCTGCACGGCGGGCGGCGAGGAGCCGGGGGACATCCCGAAGAAACGGTTGAGTAGATCCGAGAAGGGGTCCTGGCCGCCGAGGGACCCGAAGGACGACAGTGACATAGGCGCTCCCTGTGAACGGCACGCACGGATGCCGAGGCATGTGCCCTGCGTGGACGTGTCCTACTACGGGCGCATTCGCCCCCACTACCGAAACACCGCCGCATGGGGGACGCAAGCGGGGCGGCCCCGGCCCCGGACGGACGACCGCCGGTTTTCCGCGCGTGTCCCGGCCGGGCAGGGCGGTGCCGCCCGGCAGGAGCGGCAACGCGGCGAGCCGTACGAGGGCGCGAGCGGGTGCGGCCATCGCGCCCGGCGGTCGGCAGGGGGTGCGTTGCCGCTCCGGCGATCCCGGCACGCGCTCCTTCCGCCCGCGCGGCGGCCCGAGGGACCGTCCCCTACGGCACCTCGCCACCACTTGGCGATACGACGACGACCCCACCGCACTCGGTCACGCCGACGGCCGGTGTCACGCCTCCGCGGCGTCCACGGGGGCCGTCTCCGGGGGAGCCCCGGCGCGGGTCATCGCCGCGCGCGTGACGTCGCCGATCAGTTCGACGACGTCGGGGCCGTACGCCGCCGAGTTCACGACCCGCAGCAGCAGGACGAAGGAGTCGCGGCGGTAGCGGCGGCGCAGGCGCTCCTGGTGGGTCACGAGGTAGCGCGCCGCCGCCTGGTTGTTCACCGAGCGCTGCCCGCACAGGAGGAACACCGGACGCGTCAGTTCCTCGCGCCCCGTCGTGAGCCGCGCGAGCAGGACGTACTCGGACCGGCCGCGGTCGAGCGCGTACCGCTCGCCGTCGATGACGAACGCGTTGCGCTCGGGACTGGGGTCGCTCTCCACCCGTATCCCGGGGAGCAGGGCGGCCAGGTGCGCGGCCGTCCGGCGGTTCGAGTACGGGCCGCCCACGCAGAACTCCGCCAGTTCGCCGAAGCCCCGCCTGGCCTCGTCGTGGGCGAGGACCTGCGCACGTGCCCCGCACTCCTTGATCAGTGCCGCGAGTTCGAGCAGCGCGTACGCGTCGAAGCGGGCGACGGCGAAGTCCGGGCCACCCGCGTCCTTGTTCACCACGAGCAGCGCCTCGCTGTGCGCGGGCAGCCCGAAGAACTCCCTGGTACGGCCGAGGCGTCGGCGCGCGAGGAAGGCGCGCGCCGACCAGGCGAGCGCGGCGCTGAGGGCCGAGGCGAGGAGGCCGAGCAGGATGTCGCGTACGTCGTCCGTCATGGCGCGCGATCGTACTGGCTCGGAGGTCCAACAGGCTGGCGAACGGCGCGGGTTGGAGTCTCTCCGCGCACCGCCGGGAGGCGGGGTGGTGCGGTGGCGGTCCCGTGTGCGTGCTGGTGGTGGGGTGCGGTTTCCCCTGGCGTCCTGGTGGTGGCGCGGGTGTCAAGTTAGTCTGCTGGGACGGCTGTTCACTGGAGGAAAGACCGGATGTCACATTCCGCGGCGCGGCGCGTCGGGCGTCGCCGCACCTTCTCGTACTTGTCCCTGACCGCCGTTGTCGCCGGGGCGCTCAGTCTCGGCGCGGCGCCACCGCGGCACGGTTCCCCGGAGCCTCCCGCGAAGACCCCCGTCGCCACCGGCTGGGGCGGGGCCGTGGCGAGCGTCGACGCGGACGCGAGCGCCGCCGGGATCGAGGTGCTGCGCAAGGGCGGCAACGCCGTCGACGCGGCCGTCGCGACCGCCGCCGCGCTCGGCGTCACCGAGCCCTACTCCTCGGGCATCGGCGGGGGCGGCTACTTCGTCTACTACGACGCCCGCACCCACCGCGTCCACACCCTCGACGGCCGCGAGACCGCGCCCCGCGCCGCCGACAAGGACCTCTTCGTCGAGAACGGCAAACCGCTCGCCTTCGCCGACGCGGTCACGAGCGGCCTGAGCGTCGGCACCCCCGGCACCCCCGCGACCTGGGACGAGGCGCTCCGCTCCTGGGGCCGCAAGTCCACCCGCGACGTCCTCGCGCCCGCGACCCGCCTGGCGCGCCAGGGCTTCACCGTCGACGACACCTTCCGCCAGCAGACCGCCGACAACGCCGCCCGCTTCCGGGACTTCCCGGCGAGCGCGAAGCTCTTCCTGCCCGGCGGCGAGCCCCCGGCGGTCGGCACCACCCTCAAGAACCCGGACCTGGCCCGTACCTACGACGAACTCTCCCGCAAGGGACTCCGCTCGCTGTACGGCGGTGCCCTCGCCCGGGACATCGTGCGCACCGCCACCCACCCGCCGCTCGCGCCCGGCTCGACCCGCGACGCGCGCCCCGGCAAGCTCGCGCTCGCCGACCTGCGCGCCTACGACGTCAAGCACCAGGCCCCGACCCGTACCGGCTACCGCGGCCTCGACGTCTACTCGATCGCGCCCTCCTCCTCCGGCGGCACGACCGTCGGCGAGGCGCTGAACATCCTGGAGAACGACAAGCTCGGCACGCTCTCGCAGGAGCAGTACCTGCACCACTACATCGAGGCGAGCCGCATCGCCTTCGCCGACCGGGGCCGCTGGGTGGGCGATCCGAGCAGCCAGGACGTGCCGACGAAGGAACTCCTCTCGCAGCGCTTCGCGGACTCGCGCGCCTGCCTGATCCAGGACGACGCGGTTCTGAAGAGCCCGCTCGCCCCCGCCGACCCGCGCCACCCCGGCAAGGGCTGCGCGCCCGCGGGCAAGGGCCTCGACACGACGTACGAGGGGGAGAACACGACGCACCTGACGACCGCCGACCGCTGGGGCAACGTCGTCTCGTACACCCTGACCATCGAGCAGACCGGCGGCAGCGGGATCACTGTGCCGGGGCGCGGCTTCCTGCTCAACAACGAGCTGACCGACTTCTCCTTCACGCAGGCGAACCCCGCCGTGCCCGACCCGAACCTGCCGGGCCCGGGCAAGCGCCCGCGCTCCTCCATCTCCCCGACGATCGTCCTCGACCGGCACGGCGAGCCCGTCGTCGCCCTCGGCTCGCCGGGCGGAGCGACGATCATCACGACCGTGCTCCAGACCCTCACCGGCTACGTCGACCGGGGCCTCCCGCTCGTCGACGCGATCGCGGCGCCCCGCGCGAGCCAGCGCAACGCCGCGGCGACCGAACTCGAACCCGGGCTGTACGACAGCGCGTTGCGCGGCAAGCTGGAGGCGATCGGGCACACGTTCACGCAGGTGCCGGAGATCGGCGCGGCGACCGGGATCGAGCGCCTGAAGGACGGCCGCTGGCGGGCCGCCGCCGAGCCCGTACGGCGCGGGGGCGGCAGCGCGATGGTGGTCACACCGACGCGGTAGGCGTTGCGTGAGGTGACGGGCGGCCGGGGCCCGCGAAGGGCGCCGGCCGCCCGTGGCACGTCCGCGCTTCTCGGGGCCCGGCCCCGTCTGCCGTGCCGAACGCCCCGGATCAGGCGCGCGTGCTCCCGGTCCCGTGCGCAAGCGGCGTCCCCCCGAGCGAGGCCGTGCCCGGGGCTACAGCGCCGTGAGGATCTGCGGGCCCTCCTCCGTCACCGCCACCGTGTGCTCCACGTGTGCGGCGCGGGAGCCGTCGTTGGTGCGCAGGGTCCAGCCGTCGGGGTCCGGGTGGTAGCCGTCGGTGCCGCCCGCGACGACCATCGGCTCGATGGCGATGACGAGCCCCGGGCGGAGCACCATGCCGCGCCCCGGCCGCCCCTCGTTGGGCACGCCCGGGTCCTCGTGCATCGCGCGGCCCACACCGTGCCCGCCGAAGTCCTCGGGGATGCCGTACCCCTCCGCCCGGCACACCGTGCTCACCGCGTAGCCGATGTCGCCGATCCGCGCGCCCACCTTCGCCGCCTCGATCCCGGCGGCGAGCGCGCGCTCCGCCGTCGCGATGAGCTTGACGTCCTCGGGGCGCGGCGTCCCCACCGTGAAGCTGATCGCCGAGTCCCCGGCCCAGCCCCCGAGGAGCGCCCCGAAGTCCGCGCTCACGAGGTCGCCGTCGCGCAACGGCTCGTCGCCCGGGATGCCGTGCACGATCGCGTCGTTGACCGAGATGATGAGCGTCGCGGGGAACGGGACCGGGGCGAAGTGCGGGTGGTAGTTCAGGAACGGCGAGTCCGCCCCCGCCTCCCGCAGCACCTCGCGTGCCACCTCGTCCAGCTCGCGCGGCCGCACACCTGGCGCGGCGGCCTCCCGCACGGCGTGCAGGCCCCGGGCCACCACCCGCCCGGCTTCGCGCATCTCAAGAATCTCGGCTGCTGTCTTCCTTCGCACCATGCCAATTACTATACCGAGATTCTTATACCGGTCGCGCACGCCCGGTCAGCGGCCCGGACCCACCCGCCCCGGGGTCGTCCTGATCGCGCCCCTCCGTACGCCGCGCGGGCCCCGTAGAATCGCCGTATGGTCCGAACACCGCTCACTCCCGAGGAACGCGCCCGCGGCGAACGGCTCGGGGCGCTCCTCCGGGACGCGCGCGGCGGGCGCAGCATGGCCGAGGTCGCCATCGAGGCGGGCATCTCCGCCGAGACCCTCCGCAAGATCGAGACCGGGCGGGCGCCCACGCCCGCCTTCTTCACCGTGGCGGCGCTCGCCCGCGCCCTGGAGCTGTCGCTCGACGCCATCGAAGAGGCGTGCGGCACCGCTCCCCTCACCGCGGCGAGCTGACGCCGTCTCGCGCGACTCCGCTCCCGCACGGCCGGGGCCCGGACCGTGCGGGGGCTCAGGCTGAGGCCGCCTGCCGGAGCGAGGCGACCAGCGCGCGCTCGAAGCGCGTACGCGTCTCCGCGTCGAGCAGCCCGAGCGACAGGTACGGGTTGTGGTCCTCCAGCTCGACGAGCAGCAGTTGCCCCTCCCGTGTGCGGCACGCGTCCACGCGCTGGATGCCGTACGGCAGGGCGTTCCACTCGACGAAGCGGCGCGCGACGGCGAGATCCGCCGCGCTCGGGCGGTAGGGGGCCAGCTCCCAGCGGCGCGCGGGGTCCGAGGCGTACAACGCGTACTGGAACACCCCGTCCACGAAGGTGAAGGAGACCTCGTACCGGAACGGGACGTACGGCTGGACGAGCGTGCGCGGGTCGGGGGTGCGGGCGGCGAGCGCGGCCGGGTCGAGGTGCGCCAGGCCCACCGAGTCCGCGCCGTCGACCGGCTTGACGACGTAGGAGCCGGACGCGGGCAGGTCGCCGGGGGCCGTGTCGCCCGCGTACGTCGGGATGACGGGCAGGCCCGCGCGCGTCAGTCCGACGAGGTATCCCTTGCCCGCCATGTCGGCGCGGCCCGTGAGCGGGTTGTGGACGGGGATGCCGCGCCGCAGCGCCTCGGCGCGGAACTCCGCGTAGGCGGCGCGGTAATGGAGGACGGGGCCGCTGTTGCGGACGAGCACGGCGTCGAAGCCGTCCATGAGGCGGGCGGCGTCGCGCGGGTCGCACAGGGCGAGCGGGAAGTCGGCGCGCAGGCGGGCCGACAGCTCCAGGTCCTCGTCGGCGTAGCGGCGTCCCGCCGCCCGGTAGGCGAGGTCGGTCACGTAGAGCAGTCGCGGCGGGCGCCGGGCCATGGGGAGTCAGTCCTCGTGCCCGCGACGGACCGGCGTGTCGTCGGGGGAACCACCGCCGTGCGAGCGGCTCATCTCGATACGCAGCGGGACGGCGACGCAGACGACCGCCGCGGTGAGGAGGAGGCCGAGCACGAGGAGCCAGTCGAGTCCGGGTAGCCAGACGCCGGCCCGGACCCACCCGTCGTGCTGCGTCATCCTGTGCGACTCCTCCGTCATGCCCCGCGCGGGGTTCTCCTGCCCCGCCCCGACGGCGCCACGCCTCTCCGCCGACGGAGACCACCATGCTCCGCGACGCCCGGTAACCGGAAACCGGGGCGGGGGACTCGCCCCGGTACGCCACGAAGATCACGTCGAGGCTGGGGCCGTGGCCGTGGCGGGTGTCCCCGCTCGGGCGGCGGGGTCTCGGGGCGGACGCGGGTACGTACGGCCGGTCGGCCGCGCGCCCTGCTCCCCCCCGCGTCACTCCGTCGCTCCCCGAAAAGCCCGTGTAGCGACCGCGTAACACGGGGGGTGTTTCCTTCCGCACCAAAGGACGCCGCAGCGGGAGCGGGGCACGCGTGATGGGACAACTTCCCTTAGGGGCCGAACAGTTCGAGAACCCCGGGGAGCGGGACCCGGTCGCGGAGTTCGCGCGCGCCTTCGGTGAGTTGCTCGCGGGGCTCGACCCGGGCGACGGCTGGTGCCAGGTCTTCTGGGCCCGCGATCCCCAGGGGCTGCGGGCCTGCGTGGACGGCACGGAGACGCCGCCGTGGGACGTCGTCGAAGCGCTCGTCGAGGACCACGTGACGCGCGCGGCGCCGGGGACGGAGCCGCGGCAGGCCGCCGCCGGACTGCGTCCGGCGTATCTGGCCGCCCTCGCCGGACGCGACGCCCGCCCCGGTGCGGCCGGGGAACTCGCCCGCCGCCTCCCCGGCATGGTGCGCGCACGCGAGCGCGCCGCCAGGCGCGTCACCGACCTCGAACGCGGACTCGTGGGAGCGGACGGCCCTGCGGCGGCCCACCTGCACGGGCACCTCGCCTGGGCGCGCGACGACCTGTGGCGCGCGGAGGCCCGCTGCGCCGAACTCGCCGACAGGCTCGCGCGCGTGCGACCGGGGGAGGGGCACGGGGTGCCGGGCGGCCCCGCGCCCGAGTCGCCGCCCACCGGGCGGCGGCCCGCCGGGGCGGACGCCCCGCGACGCGAGGCACCCTCGTACGGAGGCGCCCCCGATCCCGACCCGGACCCCCCGGAGCCGCGCCCCGCTCCCCGGCGCGAGCCCGCGCCGGGCGGCACGGCGAAGCCCGTCAAGTCCACGCCCAGGAGCAGGCGTTCGGCTCGTTTCGCCGGTGTGGACGACGCGCTCGTGGGGCCCGGCAGTGTGCTGCCGCCGCGCGCGGCGCCGCCTGTGGCGGCGGCGGGGACGGGGGAGGCGCCCACGGGGGCGCGGTTCGCCGGGAGCGCGGCGCACGGGGCCCGCGAGGCGGCCGCGCCGGACGCGGAAGGGATGCGGCGGTCCGGGGAACTCCTCAGCCTGCTGGGTCACGTGCGCGCCGAGGGGCGTGAGGGCGAGGCGCATCTGCTTCTCGTGGACGCGGCGCACTGGCCGCCCGCCCACGTGTGCGCGCTCGGCTCCCGCCTGGCCGCCGACGGGCTCGCCGCCGACTGGAGCACCGTGCTGTGGGAGGCCGCCGCGCTCCCGCTGCCGCCCCTGACCGCGCTCGCGACCGCGCTGGAGGCGGCCGGGCACCGTGCCGACGCAGCGCGCATCCTGCGGCAGGGCGTCGTACGGCCGCTCCGGGAGGTCGCCGCCGCTCTCGCGGACCCCGCCGTCACCGGCGTGCCGGGCGCGCTCGACCGCCTCGCCGTGTCCTGCGTGACCGCCCGCAGTGCCGAGGACGTGGCCCGCATCGCCGCCTCCGCGCCCGGCACCCTCACGGCACCCCTCCTCGCGGCTGCCGCCCGCACCTCCGACCTGTGCCACGAGGCACTGACGCACGCGCTGAGAGTGGCAGGGGTGGCCGGGGGCTGACGGGTGGAGGCGACCCGGCCCGGGCACCGGCCCCCTGCCGCCCCCTGCCCCGCACCTCGTCCCCCGGCCGGGCGCCTCACCCCCGGCCAGGTACCTCGCCCCACGGCTGGGCGCCTCACCCCCGGCCGGGCGCCTCGCCCCCCGGCCAGGCGCCTCCGCACCGGCCACCCGGCCCTCCGCCCCGTTCCCGCTCACCCGCTGGGGTGGCATCCCTCGTGTCCGGCGACCCGGCGGTCTTGCCCCGCCACCGCCCCGGGCTTACGTTCGTGCCTCTACGGCCCGGGGCTCCGGGCGGTAGCGGCTCTCTGACGTCTTGTCGAAGGAGCACTGCTCATGGCTGCCTCCGTCGTCCGCGCCGCACTCGTCCAGGCCACCTGGACCGGCGACACCGAATCCATGATCGCCAAGCACGAGGAACACGCCCGTGAGGCCGCCCGGCAGGGCGCGCGGATCATCGGCTTCCAGGAAGTCTTCAACGCTCCGTACTTCTGCCAGGTGCAGGAGGAGGAGCACTACCGCTGGGCCGAGCCCGTGCCCGACGGGCCGACCGTGCGCCGGATGCGGGACCTCGCGCGCGAGACCGGCATGGTGATCGTGGTACCGGTCTTCGAGCGCGAGGCCGAGGGCTTCTACTACAACACCGCCGCGGTCATCGACGCCGACGGCAGCTACCTCGGCAAGTACCGCAAGCACCACATCCCGCAGCTCAAGGGCTTCTGGGAGAAGTTCTACTTCCGTCCCGGCAACGCGGGCTGGCCGGTCTTCGACACCGCGGTGGGCCGCGTCGGCGTCTACATCTGCTACGACCGTCACTTCCCCGAGGGCTGGCGCCAACTCGGCCTGAACGGCGCCCAGATCGTCTACAACCCCTCCGCCACCTCGCGCGGCCTCTCCAGCTACCTGTGGCAGCTCGAACAGCCCGCGGCGGCCGTCGCCAACGAGTACTTCGTCGCCGCGATCAACCGCGTCGGCCAGGAGGAGTACGGCGACAACGACTTCTACGGCACGAGCTACTTCGTCGACCCGCGCGGGCAGTTCGTCGGCGAACCCGCGAGCGACAAGGAGGAGGAACTCGTCGTACGCGACCTGGACCTCGGCCTCATCGACGAAGTGCGCCACCAGTGGGCCTTCTACCGCGACCGCCGCCCCGACGCCTACGAGGGACTGACCCGCCCGTGAGCGACCTCCTGGCGCGGCACCGCGCCGTACTCCCCGACTGGCTCGCCCTCTACTACGACGAACCCATCGAGCTCACCCACGGCGAGGGCCGCCACGTGTGGGACGCCGAGGGCCGCCGCTACCTCGACTTCTTCGGCGGCATCCTCACCACCATGACCGCGCACGCCCTCCCCGAGGTGACCAAGGCGGTCAGCGAGCAGGCCGCCCGGCTCGTCCACTCCTCGACGCTCTACCTCAACCGCCCGATGGTCGACCTCGCCGAGCGGATCGCGCACCTCTCCGGCATCCCCGACGCGCGCGTCTTCTTCACCACGTCGGGCACCGAGGCCAACGACACCGCGCTGCTCCTCGCGACCGCGTACCGCCGCTCCAACCAGATCATCGCGATGCGCAACAGCTACCACGGCCGCTCCTTCTCGGCGGTCGGGATCACGGGCAACAGCGGCTGGTCCCCGACGAGTTACTCACCGCTCCAGACTCTGTGGGCACACGGGGCCGTCCGCGGGCGCGGCCCGTTCGCGCACCTGGACGACCGCGAGTTCACCGAGGCGAGCGTCGCCGACCTGCGCGACCTGCTCGGCCAGGCACGCGGTCAGGTGGCGGCGCTGATCGCCGAACCGGTGCAGGGCGTCGGCGGGTTCACCTCGCCGCCCGACGGGCTCTACGCCGCGTTCCGTGAAGTCCTCGCCGAGCGCGGCATCCTGTGGATCGCCGACGAGGTGCAGACCGGCTGGGGGCGCACGGGCGACCACTTCTGGGGCTGGCAGGCCCACGACGGGGCCGGGCCGCCGGACCTGCTCACCTTCGCCAAGGGCATCGGCAACGGCATGTCCATCGGCGGCGTCGTCGCACGTGCCGAGATCATGAACGTCATCGACACCAACTCGCTCTCCACCTTCGGCGGTTCACCCATCACGATGGCCGCGGGGCTCGCCAACCTCACGTACCTCCTGGAGCACGACCTCCAGGGCAACGCGCGCCGCGTCGGCGGGCTGCTGCGCGAGCGGCTGCGGGCGGGGACGGCCGGCATGGCGCACGTGCGGGAGGTGCGCGGGCGCGGGCTCATGCTCGGCGTCGAACTCGTCGCGCCCGGCACGGACCGCGCCGACCCGGCACGCGCGGGCGCCGTCCTGGAGGCCGCGCGCGCCGCCGGCCTCCTCATCGGAAAGGGCGGCGGCCACGACACGAGCGTGCTGCGCGTCGCGCCGCCGCTGAGCCTGACCGTCGCGGAGGCCGAGGAGGGCGGCGACCTCCTCCTGTCGGCCCTGCGCGCGACGGCCTGAGCGGTCAGGAGCGGGCGCCACGGATTCGGGCCCCGCACCCGTGGCGCGAGCCCCCGTGGCACCCGCCCCGCAGCCGCACGAGAGCCGCCCGCCCCACCCGAGCCCGAGGAGAAGGAGCCCCCATGAGCAACCGCACCCTGATCCGCGGCGGACTCGTCGTCACCGCCGCCGAGGAGACCCACGCCGACGTGCTCGTCGAGGACGGGCGGGTCGCCGCCCTCGCCACCACAGGCTCCGCCGCCGCCGAGGCGTGGACGGCGGAGCGGGTCGTCGACGCGCGCGGCACGTACGTGATCCCCGGCGGTGTCGACGGGCACACGCACATGGAGATGCCCTTCGGCGGTACGTACGCGTCCGACACCTTCGAGACCGGTACCCGGGCCGCGGCCTGGGGCGGCACCACGACGATCGTCGACTTCGTCGTGCAGAGCGTCGGCCACGGACTGCGCGAGGGCCTCGACGCCTGGCACGCGAAGGCCGAGGGCAACTGCGCGATCGACTACGGCTTCCACATGATCCTCGCCGACGTCAATGAGGACACCCTGAAGGAGATGGACCTCCTCGTCGGCGAGGGCGTCACGAGCTTCAAGCTCTTCATGGCCTATCCCGGCGTCTTCTACTCCGACGACGGCCGCATCCTGCGCGCGATGCAGCGCGCGGGCGAGAACGGCGGCCTCACGATGGTGCACGCCGAGAACGGCATCGCCATCGACGTCCTCGTCGAACAGGCCCTCGCGGCGGGCCGTACCGACCCGCGCCACCACGGCGAGGTCCGCAAGGCCCTCCTGGAGGCCGAGGCCACCCACCGCGCGATCCAGCTCGCGCGCGTCGCGGGCGACGTCCCGCTGTACATCGTGCACGTCTCGGCGCAGGAGGCACTCGCGGAGATCGCCGCCGCGCGCGACACGGGCCTGCCCGTCTACGGCGAGACGTGTCCGCAGTACCTCTTCCTTTCCACCGACAACCTCGCCGAACCGGACTTCGAGGGCGCCAAGTACGTGTGCTCGACGCCGCTGCGCCCCCGGGAGCACCAGGCGGCACTGTGGCGCGGGCTGCGGACCGACGACCTCCAGGTCGTCTCGACCGATCACTGTCCCTTCTGCTTCAGTGGCCAGAAGGAGCTGGGCCGGGGCGACTTCTCGAAGATCCCCAACGGGATGCCCGGCGTCGAGCACCGCATGGACCTCCTCCACCAGGCCGTCGTGGAGGGCCACATCTCCCGCCGCCGCTGGATCGACCTCGCCTGCGCCGCGCCCGCCCGCATGTTCGGCCTCTACCCGAGGAAAGGCACGATCGCCCCCGGCGCGGACGCGGACATCGTGATCTACGACCCGCACGCGGAACAGGTCCTCTCGGCCGCCACCCACCACATGAACGTCGACTACTCGGCCTACGAGGGCAAGCGCGTCACGGGCCGGGTCCGCACGGTCCTCTCGCGCGGCGTCCCGGTCCTGGAGGACAGGGAGTACGTGGGCCGCGCGGGCCACGGCGTGTACGTGCCGAGGGGACTGAGCACGTACAGGAGCTGACCGGCACGCGGTACGGCGGCGGGGGCGGGGCGCACGGGCGGGGCGCGGGACCACCGGTGCCTGATCGGTCCCCTTCGCGCGGTATCGCCTGACACCCTCACGCACACCGTCGTCCGCGGCCCGGCGGTACGACGGCCCCCAGGAGCCCCGAACACAGGAGCACTCGCCATGGACTTCGGACTCGTCCTCCAGACCGACCCCCCGGCCTCCACCGTCGTCGGCCTCATGCGCCGCGCCGAGCAGCAGGGCTTCACCCACGGCTGGACCTTCGACTCCGCCGTCCTGTGGCAGGAGCCCTTCGTCATCCACAGCCAGATCCTGGAGCACACCGAACGGCTCGTCGTCGGCCCGATGGTGACCAACCCGGGGACCCGTACGTGGGAGGTCACCGCCTCGACCTTCGCGACGCTCAACGACATGTTCGGCAACCGCACCGTGTGCGGCATCGGGCGCGGCGACTCCGCGATGCGCGTCGCGGGCCGCCCGCCGAACACCCTCGCCCGCCTCGGCGAGGCCATCGACACCATCCGCGATCTCGCCGAGGGTCGCGGCGCGCGGCTCGGCGACACCGAGGTGCGGCTGCCGTGGGTGCGGGAGGGGCGGCTGCCGGTGTGGGCCGCCGCGTACGGGCCGAAGGCGCTCGCCCTCACCGGGGCGCGCGCCGACGGCTTCATCCTCCAGCTCGCCGACCCCTACCTGACCGCCGCGATGGTCGAACAGGTCCGCACCGCCGCCTCCGACGCGGGCCGCGACCCCGCCTCCGTCACGATCTGCGTCGCCGCCCCCGCCTACGTGAGCGAGGACCTGGCCCACGCGCGCGAGCAGTGCCGCTGGTTCGGTGGCATGGTCGGCAACCACGTCGCCGATCTCGTCGCCCGCTACGGCAGCGAATCCGCCTCCGTACCGCCCGAGCTGACCGCGTACATCGCCGACCGCGAGGACTACGACTACAGCCACCACGGCCGCGTGGGCAACAGCTCGACCGACTTCGTGCCCGACGAGATCGTGGACCGCTTCTGCGTCCTCGGCCCCGTCGAGGCGCACATCGAGAAGCTGCGCGAACTCCGCGCCGTCGGCGTCGACCAGTTCGCCGTCTACGCGATGCACGACGCGCGCGAAGAACTCATCGACGTGTACGGGAAGGAAGTCATCCCCGTCCTCAACTCCTAGAGTCGGCAGACCTTTCCCCCGCCCGGCGCGCCCCCGCCCCACGCGACGGGGCACGTCCCGCCGGAAGCGCGGCACGTCCGCGCGCCCTTTTACCCCGCACCCGCACGGCACCCCACGGCACCCGAGCACGGCACCGCATCCTCCCGCACCGTTCTCCCCGAAGGGTCCCGCCATGACTGACGCCCTCGCCACCCCGCCCGGCACCCCGCCGGGCCCACCGCGCCCCTCCCACGCGGCCACCGCTCCGGGGCAGCACCTCACCCCCGACGGCCGCGTCGAACTCGACCCGGGCGCCTTCCCCGCCGACTCGCCGCACGCCAACGAGGATCTGCGCCCGATCCCCGTCGCCCACCGCCACTGGGGCACCTACAACTTCACGGCCCTGTGGATCGGGATGGCGCACAACATCCCCTCCTGGACGCTCGCTTCGGGCCTCGTGGCGCTCGGCATGGACTGGAAGCAGGCCGTCCTCACCATCGCCCTCGCCAATGTCGTCGTCCTGCTCCCCATGCTCCTGACCGGGCACGCGGGACCCAAGTACGGCATCCCCTTCCCCGTCCTCGCGCGCGCCTCCTTCGGGCTGCGCGGCGCGAACCTGCCCGCTCTCCTTCGCGCGGCCGTGGCCTGCGGCTGGTTCGGCATCCAGACGTGGATCGGCGGACAGGGCGTCTTCGTCCTACTCGACAAGCTGCTGCCGGGCTCCTGGGCGCACGCCTCGCGCCTCGGCGGGCAGCCGTGGCCGCTGTGGGTGTGTTTCGGGATCTTCTGGCTGCTGCAACTCCTCATCATCCACCGGGGAATGGAGACCCTGCGGCGCTTCGAGAACTGGGCCGGGCCCTTTGTGTTCCTCGGCGCGCTCGCGCTGCTCGCGTGGATGGCGGACGAGGCGGGCGGCTTCGGCCCGCTGCTCGACCAGCCCTCGGAGCTCGGCTGGGGCGGCGACTTCTGGCCCGTGTTCTTCCCCGCGCTCATGGGGATGATCGGCTTCTGGTCCACGCTCTCGCTGAACATCCCCGACTTCACGCGCTTCGGCAGGGGCCAACGCGCCCAGGTCTGGGGCCAGTCGCTCGGCCTGCCCACCACGATGACGGCCTTCGCGCTCCTCTCCGTGCTCGTCACCTCGGGCTCCCAGGCGGTCTACGGCGAACCCGTGTGGGAGCCGGTCGACCTGGCGGCCCGCGCGGACAACGCCTTCGGTCTGCTCTTCGCGCTGATCACGGTCCTCGTCGCGACGATCTCGGCGAACCTCGCGGCGAACGTCGTCTCGCCCGCGTACGACCTCGCCAACCTCGCCCCCCGCTTCATCAGCTTCCGCACCGGGGCGCTCATCACCGGTGTGGTGGGCGTGCTGATCATGCCGTGGAAGCTCATCGCGACGCCGGAGCTGTACATCTACACGTGGCTCGGGGTGGTCGGCGGGCTGCTCGGCACGGTCGCGGGCATCCTCATCGCCGACTACTGGCTCGTCCGGGGCACCTCGCTGCACCTCGCGGAGCTGTACCGCAGGGAGGGCCGCTACTGGTACCGCCGCGGCTGGCACCCGGCGGCGGTCCTCGCCTTCCTCGCCGGTGGCGTCCTCGCGGTCGGCGGCTCCCACTCCGCGCCCGGCAAGGGCCCCTTCCCGGAGGACGGCCTCATCCCCCTCCTCAAGCCGCTCGCCGACTACGGCTGGGCGATCGGCTTCGCCTCGTCACTCCTCGTGTACGTGATCCTCGCGGGACGCTCGGGGAGGCGGGCGGAGCGGGAGTGAGGGCCGGGGAGGGGCGCGGAAGCCGCGGGGCGCCGTACGGGGCCCGCCGCCACCGCGCGGCCCGTGGCACCCCCGAGTACCCTCCCACCCGTCCCCAGCTGCGGTTTCCGCCCCCCGCGGTTAGCGTGGGCTGAGGGCTGGGCCCTCCCGGCCGGCCGGTCCCGAGCCGGAAGGACGTGTGACATGCGAACGCCCCGTACCGGAACCCGTACCGCCGCCGGAGCCGCGCGGTGACCGCCGCCGCGCACGGGCTCGCTCCCGTCATGACCGGCATCGCGGCCATGGTCTTCGACGTCGACGGGGTCCTCACCGACTCCGCGCGCGTCCACGCCGAGGCGTGGAAGGAGGCGTTCGACGCCTGCCTGCGCGCGCATCCCCCCGCCGACAAGGCGCTGGACAGGCCCTTCGACGCCGCCGACGACTACCTGCGCTACGTCGACGGCAAGCCCAGAGCCGACGGCGCCGCCGCCTTCCTGCACTCCCGGCGGGTGCCGATCCCGGACGGCAGCCCCTCCGACGCCCCCGGCACGGACTCGGTCGCCGCCGTCGCCGCGCTCAAGGACGGCATGTTCACGCGCCGCGTCCGCGAGAACGGCATCGAACCCTTCCCGGGCTCCGTCCGGCTCCTGAAGGCCCTGCGCGCCGCCGGTGTCCCCATGGCCGCCGCCTCCTCCTCGCACCACGCCCGCGACGTCCTCGCGGGGGCCGGACTCCTCGACTACTTCGTCAGCCTCGTCGACGGCGACGAGTCCCACCGCCTCGGCCTGCCCGGCAAACCCGACCCCGCGCTCTTCCTGGAGGCCGCGAACCGTCTCGGCACCGAGCCCGCGCACGCCGCCGTCGCCGAGGACGCCCTCGCGGGGGTCGAGGCGGGGCGGCGCGGCGGCTTCGGCCTCGTCATCGGCGTCGACCGGGCCCACACCACCGACACCGCCAGGAGCCTGCGGGAGCACGGCGCCGACCTCGTCGTCGACGACCTCGCCCACCTCCTGCGCGCACCGGGCACCGACGACCGCCCACCCGGGAAGGACGACCGCGCGTCCGGGGCCCACGGCGGTGCGTCCGGCACCGACGGCAAGGAGTGACCGCATGTCCGAATGGACCTGGGAGTACGAGGGCTACGACCCCGCAGAGGAGACGCTGCGCGAATCCCTGTGCAGCCTCGGGAACGGCTACTTCGCGACCCGCGGCGCGGCCCCCGAGTGCGCCGCGGGCGGCCCGCACTACCCGGGCACCTACGCCGCCGGCGTCTACAACCGGCTCACCTCGGAGGTCGCCGGGCAGACGGTCTCCAACGAGGACATGGTCAACCTCCCCAACTGGCTGCCCCTGCGCTACCGCCTCGCCACGCCCGACGGCAGCGGCGGCGACTGGTACACGCCCGACGACGCCGCGCTGCGCTCGTACCGCCAGCTGCTCGACCTGCGCGCCGGGATCTACGAGCGCCACCTCTTGTTCGAGGACGCCTCGGGCCGCAGGCTGCGCGTGCGCCAGTCCCGGATCGTCCACATGGACGACCCCCATCTCGCCGCCCTGCGCACCGAGTTCACCGCCGAGAACTTCAGCGGCACCGTCGAGGTCGAGTCCGCGATCGACGCAGCAGTCACGAACGACGGCGTGGCACGCTACCGCGAGCTGAACGGCCAGCACCTGGCCGAGATCATGAGCGGCTACCCCGAGGACTGCACCGTGTGGGTCCGCGCGCGCACGATCAACTCGGGCATCGCGGTCGCCGTCGCCGCCCGGACGTACAGCAGCCAAGGCCCCTCGTGCGAGCCCCGCCCCTCCACAGGCACCCCGACCCGGCCCGCGACGCGCGTCGACCTGGCCCTGAAGCAGGGCGAGACGGCGACGGTCGACAAGATCGTCGCCCTGCACACCTCGCGGGACTCCGCGATCAGCGACCCGCTCGACGCGGCGCTCGACGGCGTGCGCAACGTGCCCGGCTGGGACCAGCTCCTCCTCGGCCACCGTCTCGCCTGGCAGCGCCTGTGGCACCGCGCGCTCCTCGAAGTCCCCGGCGAGGCCGGGCACATCCTGCGCTTCCACCTCTTCCACGTCCTCCAGACCCTGTCCCCGCACACCGCCGACCTGGACGCGGGCGTGCCCGCGCGCGGCCTCAACGGCGAGGCGTACCGGGGGCACGTCTTCTGGGACGAACTCTTCGTCCTGCCCTACCTCAACCTGCACTTCCCCGAGGTCTCCAAGGGCCTGCTCCGCTACCGCCACCGACGCCTGAACCGCGCCCGCCGCCTCGCCCGCGACGCCGGGTACGACGGCGCGATGTACCCC
The DNA here is from genome assembly GCF_000719475.1 of Streptomyces sp. NRRL F-5630. Lineage (GTDB taxonomy): Bacteria > Actinomycetota > Actinomycetes > Streptomycetales > Streptomycetaceae > Streptomyces. Next base: position 25,384 of record NZ_JOGO01000028.1, read on the forward strand.
TGGCAGTCCGGCAGCGACGGTCGCGAGGAGACCCAGGAACTCCACCTCAACCCCAGCTCCGGACGCTGGCTGCCCGACAACTCACGCCTCCAGCACCACATCGGCTCGGCCGTCGCGTACAACGTGTGGAGCTACGCGCGCGCCACGGGCGACAGACGCTTCATGGAGCAGGAGGGCGCCGAGACGCTGCTCCAGATCTCGCGCTTCTGGGCCTCGAAGTCCGAGTGGGACGGCGACATCGGCCGCTACCGCATCCGCCGCGTCGTCGGCCCCGACGAGTACCACGACGCCTACCCCGACGCGACCGAACCCGGGCTCGACGACAACGCGTACACCAACGTCACCGCCGCCTGGGTCCTCCAGCGCACCCTCGAATCCCTCGCCGCGCTCCCCGAGGAACGCCGCGCCGAACTCGCCGAGCACACCGGGCTGGACGACACCGAACTCTCCCACTGGGACGACATCTCGCACCGCCTCCACGTGCCCTTCCACCAGGGTGTCGTCAGCCAGTTCGACGGCTACGGGGAACTGCGCGAACTCGACTGGGTCGGCATGTCCACCAAGTACGGCGACATCCGCCGCCTCGACCGCGTCCTGGAGGCCGAGGGCGACAGCGTCAACCGCTACCAGGCGTCCAAGCAGGCCGACACCCTGATGCTCGGCTACCTCTTCCCGCCCCGCGAACTGCGCGCCCTCTTCGCGCGCCTGGGCCACCGGCTCGACGACGAGACGTGGCGCCGCACGGTCGACTACTACGTGGCCCGTACGAGCCACGGTTCCACGCTCAGCGGCCTCGTGCACGCCTGGGTGCTGGCCCGCGTGCGGCCCGCCCAGGCGTGGGGCTTCTTCCAGGAGGCGCTGCGCGGGGACGTCGCCGACCTCCAGGGCGGGACGACGGGCGAGGGCATCCACCTCGGCGCCATGGCCGGGACCCTCGACCTCGTGCAGCGCTGCCTGACGGGACTGCGCATCCGCTCCGACGGCGCACTCAGCCTCGCCCCCGTGCCCCAACCCGAGCTGTCCGGCTACGACTTCGCGATCCACTACCGCCACCTGTGGGGCGTGCGCTTCCGGATGCGCTCGGGCGGCCTCGACATCAGCCTCCCCGCCACCAACCGGCGCTCGCTCGACATCCGGCTCGTGGACCGCACGGTGACGCTGCGGCCGGGCGACTCCTTCCACCTGACCCTGCCGGACGGGGACTGACCTGCCCCCCGGGGCGCCGGGGGCGCGCCGGGTCCCTACGGAACCCGCGCCGTCCACTCCTGCGAGTCGAACTTCGTGCGTGCCAGCTCGCGTGCGCGGGCCATCTCCGCCTCCGTCACGGCGCCCTCCGTGAGCCCGTAACGGCTGCGGAAGGAGGCGACCATGTTCGCGATGACGCTCTCGCGCGGCAGACCGGTCTGCCGGCGCAGCGGGTCGACGCGCTTCTTGGCGCTCGTCGTGCCCTTGTCGGAGAGCTTCTCCTTGCCGATCCGGAGGACTTCGGTCATCTTGTCGGCGTCCATGTCGTACGCCATCGTGACGTGGTGCAGCACGGCGGGCATCCCGCCCTGCGGCGCGGCGACCCGGCGCTGCGCGGCACCGGCGATCTTCCCCGCCTCGGTCGCGATGTCGTTGAGCGGCTGGTACCAGGCCTTGATGCCCATGTCGCCGAGCGCGGAGAGCACCCAGTCGTCGAGGTAGGCGTAGCTGTCGGCGAAGGAGAGGCCCTCGACGAGCGCGCTCGGCACGGAGAGCGAGTACGTGATGCTGTTGCCGGCCTCCATGAACATCGCCCCGCCACCGGTCACGCGGCGCACGACGGTCACGCCGTGCCGCGCGGCGCCGTCCGGGTCCACCTCGTTGCGCAGCGACTGGAAGCTGCCGATCACGACGGCCGGGTCCTGCCACTCCCACACCCGCAGCGTCGGCGGGCGGTTCCCGGCGGCGACCTCCTGCGTGAGGATCTCGTCGAGCGCGAGGTGCAGGCCGACGGGCTGCGGGCCGACGTGGATGAGCTGCCACTCGTAGTCGGTCCAGTCGGTGGCCCGCGCGAGCGCCCGGCGCACCGCGACCCCGATGCCCTCGGCGGTCAGCCCGTACATCACCGTGCCCGGCGGCAGCGCGGCCTGCACCCGCGCGGCGAGCCCGGCCCCGTCCGTGCCGGAGGGGGCGCCTTCGAGCGCGGCGTTGATCGCGTCGATCGCCTCGTCGGGTTCGAGGAAGAAGTCCCCGGCCACCCGCACATCGCGCAGCACCCCGTCCCGCTCGTCGAGGTCCACCACCACGAGCTTCCCGCCCGGGATCTTGTACTCACCGTGCACGGCCGCCGCCTCCAGTTGTTTCGGGCCCGGGACGGGCACTTCGGTCATTTCCCTGCGGACAGGGCAACGTTAGCGGGGAGTACGGGATTCCCGGGGCGGGGGTGGGGGAGAGGCGGCACGGTACGCGAGGAGGCGGCGCGTCCCCCGGATGCGGAGGCCGTGCGGGGGGTACGGGGCGGGAAAGGCGCGACCGGCGCCCGCCCCTCGACCCCGTCCGTTCCCCTCCCCGCAAGCCCCCGTTCCCCCTCCCTCTCCGCGATGTCAGTACCACGTGCTCTCATGAAGCCATGCTCGAAGACCTGCGCGATTCCGCCCCGGCTCACCCCGCCACCAGCGCCTTCGCCGATCCCCCCGCCGTGGCGGCGCTCGCCTCCGCGCTCGACGCCGACCGCGTCGCGGCCGTCGAGGCGGCCGTGCGCGCCGCCGTGGACCGTGCCGTGCTGCCCCGCTTCCGCCACCTCGCGGACGGCGAGGTCAGCACGAAGGCCGGGCCCCACGACCTGGTCACCGTCGCCGACCGCGAGGCCGAACAACTCCTCACCGAGAGCCTGCCCGCCCTCCTCCCCGGCTCCGTCGTCGTCGGCGAGGAGGCCGTCGCCGAGGACCCGCGCCGGTACGAGGCGCTGCGCGAGGCCGCGCCCGTGTGGATCGTCGACCCCGTCGACGGCACCCGCCAGTTCGTACGCGGCGAGCCGGGCTTCTGCACCCTCGTCGCGCTCGCGGTCGAAGGCGAGGTCGTCGCCTCCTGGACGTACGCGCCCGTCCTCGGCCTCATGGCCGTGGCGGTACGCGGCAGGGGCGCCCTGCTCAACGGGGAGCCCCTGGCCCGCACCGCCGCCGTGCCGGGCGCGCCGCTGAGCGTCGCCTGCTCGCACCCCGACTACACGACGGGTCCCCAGCAGGCCCAGCTCCGCCGCCTCGCGGTCCCCGGCCTCGCACCGCGCCCCTGCGGCTCCGCCGGGCTCGAATACCTCGCGGTCGCGCGCGGTGAGCTGGACGCCACGGCCTTCGGCTGGGAGCTGGCCTGGGACCACGCGGCCGGGCTCCTCCTCGTCGAGGAGACCGGCGGCGCGCACCTGACGGCCGACGGCGTCCCGTTCCGTGTCACCGGGGGCAACGCGCTGCCCTTCACCACCGCGCGCGACGCGGCGACGGCCGAACGGGTCCGCGCGCTGCTCGCCGGGGAGAGGGGCGGCGCCCCGGCGTGAGGGAGGCGCGTGAGGGAGCGTCAAGGGCCGGGAAAGCGGGGCGGCGGCCGTGCCGGGCGGCATATCCTGGCCGCCGGGCCGTCGGCTGACGTGAGGAGTCCGGAGGTGTCGACTTTGCTGGACGCGGTCGTCGTGGGGGCGGGACCCAACGGGCTCACCGCCGCCGTCGAACTGGCCCGGCGGGGCCTCTCCGTCGCCGTCTTCGAGGCCGCGTCCGAGGTGGGGGGCGGCGCACGCACGGAAGAGCTGACCCTCCCCGGCTTCCACCACGACCCCTGCTCCTCCGCGCACCCCCTCGGCATCGCCTCGCCCGCCTTCCGGGCCCTGCCCCTCGCGCGGTACGGGCTGCGCTGGCTCCACGCCGACCTGCCGATGGCCCATCCGCTGCCGGGCGGCGACGCCGTCGTGCTCGCCCGTTCCGTCGGCGAGACCGCCGCCTCGCTCGGCGCGCGCGACGCGGGGAGGTACCGGCGCCTGGTCTCCCCGCTCCTTCGGCACTGGGACGCCGTCCTGCGCGACTTCATGGCGCTCCCCTCCACCGCGCTGCCCCGGGACCCGCTCGCCCTGGCCCGCTTCGGCCTCGCCGGGCTGCCCCCCGCCCACGTCCTCCTCGCCCGCTTCCGCGAGGACCGCGCGCGAGCGATGCTCGCCGGGCTCGTCGGTCACGTCATCGCCCCGCTGAGCGGTCCCGCCACCTCCGCCGTGGGGCTCCTCTTCGCGCTCGCCGCGCACGCGCGCGGCTGGCCCGTCGCCGCGGGCGGCTCCGGCGCGATCACCGGCGCCCTGGCGGCGTACCTCAAGGACCTCGGCGGCACCATCGAGACCGGCTTCGAGGTCCGCCGCCTCGACGACCTCCCGCCCGCGCGCGCCTACCTCTTCGACACCTCGCCGCACGCCCTCGCCCGCATCGCCGGGCTCGGCGCGCGCGCCTACCCGCACTACCGCTACGGCGCCTCCGTCTTCAAGCTCGACTACGCGCTCGACGGCCCCGTGCCCTGGAGCTCCGGGGCCGCCCGCCGCGCCGGCACGGTGCAACTCGGCCCCGGCAGCCGCGACATCTCCCGCTCCCTCGTCGATGTCTCACGGCGCGGCACCCCGCCGGACGACCCCTTCCTCATCACGGTCCAGCCGAGCCTTGCCGATCCCTCCCGCGCCCCGGAGGGCAAGCACGTCTTCTGGGCGTACGGGCACGTGCCGCACGGCTGGGACGGCGACCTCAGCGACGTCATCGAGCGCAAGATCGAACGCTTCGCCCCCGGCTTCCGCGACCTGATCCTCGCCCGTGCCACGGCCGGGCCGCCCCAACTCGCCGCGCGCAACCCCAACTACGTCGGCGGCGACATCGCCTGCGGCGCCGCGAGCGGCCTCCAGCTCCTCTTCCGCCCCCGCCCCACCCTGCGCCCCTACGCCACCCGCCACCCCGCCGTCTTCCTCTGCTCCTCGGCGACCCCACCGGGCCCCGGCGTCCACGGGATGAGCGGCCACAACGCGGCACGAGCGGTGTGGCGGGCACTGAGGGCGCGGGACGCGGCATAGCACTGGAGCCCGCGACGGGCGCGCGGCGCCGTTGGGCGAGCCGCAGGGCTCTCGCCGTCCTCTCGGCCGCATGGACGTCGCCCTGCCCGTTCCGCGTCCCCAGCGGGAACCGTGCCCGCCGCAAGGCGACCACGGACCGGCGAACCCCCCTGCCCGCACTCCCGGCCCTGGTCGAAGCAGTCGAGCACCAGCGCGGGGACATCCGGGCCCGTCACGCCACCGGGCGGGAGGCCCCTGCCGGAGCCCCGCCCGCCACCCCGGCGGGCGAGAACCTCTCCCGCCGGGGTGGCGGCGTCCTCCCGCCTCTGCGCCGCCGCCACCGGCCGTCGCCGGGCCCCGACGAGGGAAGAGGAACGTGCCTGCCCCGCCCTTGGCCTGCGGGTGCTGGGCTGGTTGCTGCCGATCTTCCGGGTGTCCGCCGACAGGCTTTGGACGGCCCGGGGCACCCGGCGGTGATTGCGTCGCCGGGCCCGCCGAGGGCCGGCGCCTGACCTGGTCCCGTTCACGGCGACGGTCGTCGCGCCGGAGCGCGGTCGCCGTCCGTCGCCGTGATCCTCGCTGCCACGGTCGGCAGCGAGGCGTCAGGACGCTGACATGCCGGCGTCGATCTTGTGCTCCGCGCCGGTGATGTAGGAGGACTCGTCAGATGCCAGGAACAGCACCAGCGAGGACACCTCGTCCGCCTCCGCGAGCCGGCCGAGGAAGATCTGTGCCAGCGCGTCGCCGCCTTCCTCGTCGGTCGCCTCGACCATCATCGGCGTGTTGATGAAGCCGGGGTGCACGGAGTTCACGGGGATGTTGTCGCGCCCGTACTCCTGGGCGGTCGCCTTCGTCATCCCCCGGGTCGCGAACTTGCTGGCCACGTAGGCGAGGCTCGGGAAACCGTAGTTGGCCCGCAGACCCGCCAGGGACGAGATGTTCACGATCGAGCCGATGCCCGGGCGCTGCATCGACGGGATGACCGCCTTCATCCCCAGGAACTGGGAGTGCTGGTTGATGGCACAGACTTTGAGGTAGTCGTCTTCGTCGAGGTCCGCCGTCTTGGCGATCGGCCCCAGGATGCCCGCGTTGTTCACGAGGACGGTGACGTCACCGAACGCCGTCTCGGTCTCCTCCACGACGCGCCGCCAGTCGTCGGCCTTCGTGACGTCCTGCACCGTGTACCGCGCGTTGTCCCCGAGTTCTTCGGCCAGCTCACGGATGGCGGCCTCGTTGACGTCGGTGAGAGTGACCTTCGCTCCCTCCTTGACGAAGCGGCGGGCGTGCGAGGCGCCCATTCCTCGGCCCGCTCCGGTGATGATCGCGACCTTGTTGTCCAGACGAGCCATGGCAGGGACTCCTTCGTCCTGTGCGGCACCCGACTTTCGGGACCTGGTCCCAAAATACACGCGGGGGCACACGTCGGGTCAGGACAGGTCCCTTCCGTTGAGCAGCGTCTGGAAGGCGTCGGTGACGGGGCGCAGTGCCTCGTCCAGTTCGGCGAAGTCGACCGGCTCGTCCCTGGTGGTCCAGCGCCTGAGCACCGCGACGTAGGCGGCCTGGACCGCGCCGCCGATGGCGGCCGGGACGGGAGCGCTCGCGTCGAGTCCCGTGCGCTCCGCCACGTAGCGGCTCACCGTCTCGGCCCAGACGTGCCAGTGCGCGGCGGTCTCCGCGGCGAGCGCGGGGTCCCGGTCCAGCACGCGGAAGCGGTCGAGCCATGATTCCGGCGCCGCCGCCTGGGACAGGCGTGTCGAGCGGACCACCGCCGCTCGCACGGCCGCCATGACGGGTGCGTCGTCGGCGTCCCGCAGGGCCGACCGCAGCCGCTCGACGGCGCGGTCGAACTCGCCCCACACGATGCCCGCCTTGGAGCCGAAGTAGCGGAACAGCGTCGAGCGGCCGACACCTCCGGCGGCCATGATGGCCTGGAGCGTCGTGGCCTCGTAGCCGTCGCGCAGCAACAGCTCGAAGGCGACCTCCTCAAGGGCTTCGCGGGTCGAGGCCGGCGGTCGTCCGCGGCGCGTACGGGGGCGGGGGCTTGTCATCGTCCGAGCCTAGAGGAGTATTTTCGGTACCTGGTATCAATAATGAGTCGGGAGCGAATGATGCGCGCATGGCAGTTCACCGAAGTCGGGAAACCCCTCACCCTGAGCGAGGTGCCGGCACCGGCACCAGCCGCCGACGAGCTCGTCGTCCACGTCCGCGCCGCCGGACTCTGCCACAGCGACGTCGGATTCCTGGACGGCACGCTGACGTCGCTGCTGCCGTTCCGGCCCATCACCCTGGGGCACGAGATCGCGGGCACCGTGTCCGCCGTGGGGCCTGAGGTGACCGAGTTCTCCGTAGGCCAGAAGGTCGTCGTTCCGGCAGCCATCGAAGGGCCGGGAACTTCGCTGAACGGCGGGTTCGCGGACGAGGTCGTCGTCCCCGCACGGCTCGTGGTCGCCTTGCCCGACGGCGTGCCGTTCGATCAGGCGGCAGCCGCCACCGACGCGGGGCTGACCTCGTACCACGCGGTCGCCGTGCAGGGGCGGGTCGCCTCCGGTGACCGCGTCGGCGTCATCGGGCTCGGTGGGCTCGGTTCGCTCGGCGCGCAGACCGCGCGCGCCCTCGGTGCCAGGCTCTTCGTCGCCGAGAAGAACGAGCGCGTGCACGACTTCGCCCGCTCGCTCGGTGCCGAGAGCGTCGCGAGCGACATCACCGACTTCGCCGGCGAGGGACTCGACGTGGTCATCGACTTCGCGGGGTTCGGGACGACCACCGACGGTGCGATCCATTCCGTGCGGCGCGGCGGACGGATCGTCCAGGTGGGCCTCGGTCGCGCGCGCGGCGAGATCGACCTCCAGGCGCTCACGCTCAACGAGGTGGAGCTGGTCGGCTCGCAGGCCGGGACGAAGGAGGACTGCGTCGCGGTGCTGGATCTCGTCGCCGAAGGCAGCTTGTCGTCGCGCATCACCGAGATCGGCTTCGAGGAGATCGCTGACGGGATCGGCCGCCTTGAGCGAGGAGAAGTGATCGGACGGCTGGTCGCCACGTTCGGATAACGGGTCTCGGGCGGGAGGATCACCCCGGGACCGTCCGGAAACGGCGGGAGCCTTCGTAGTGGTCGCGTCGGGGCTGCCCCGGGGGCGCCTTCGTGCCCGGCCGCGCCTTCACGGCCTCCCGGCCCCGTGGCCTCCGCCGCCGGGCCCGGCGACGGCGCCGCGCTCACCGCGTCATCCCGCCGCCTTCCCCAACGCGTCGAGGACCGGCCGGATCAACGGGTGCTCCTCCGCCCCGCACCGCACGGCCGCGAACACCCTGCGGGTCGGGGCCGCGCCGTCCACCGGGCGGACGACCGCGCCGTCGAGGTCCATGCCCCGCAGCGCCGAGCGCGGGACGAGCGCGACGCCCGCGCCCGCGGCGGCGAGGGCCACCACCGCGCGGAAGTCGTCGGAGAGGTGCTCGATGGGTGGCTGGAAGCCCGCGTGCTCGCAGGCGAGGACGACGACGTCGTGGCAGGGGTTCCCCGGGAAGGGCCCGATCCACGGGTCGGCGGCGAGGTCCGCGAGCGGGACGTGCTCCTCGGCGGCGAGGGCGTGGCCCGGCGGGAGGACCGCGTCGAAGGGCTCCGCGTAGAGCGGGACGCGGGTCAGGCGCGGGTCGTCGGCGCCCGGCGCGCCCCGGTACTCGACGGCCACCGCGACATCCGTGCGGCGGTCGAGGACCATCCGCAGGCTCGCGTCGCCCTCGGCGTCCCTTACCCGCACCCGTATCCCCGGCGCCGTGCCGGCCAGCACCGCGAGCGCCGGGGCCACGACGAGGTTGATGCCGGTCGCGAAGGACGTCACCGTGACCGTGCCCGAGGCGCCCGTGCGGTAGGCGGCCAGCTCGGCCTCCGCGCGCTCCAGCTGGGCGAGGACGGTGTGCGTGTGCGCGAGGAGGATCTCGCCCGGCGGTGTGAGCCGTACGCCCCGGGCGCCGCGCTCGACGAGCCGGTGCCCGGTCTCCTGCTCCAGGGCGCTGAGCTGCTGCGAGACCGCCGAAGGGGTCAGGTAGAGCGCGGCGGCCGCCGCGGTCACCGTGCCGTGGTCCGCCACCGCGCGCAGGATGTGCAGCCGCCGTGCCTCGATCATGGGAACGATTGTCGCAAATCGGCGGAACGGGTGGTGCCGGGGCGGTCGAGCCCCGGGCACCACCCGCTCGGGCGGCTTTGGGCTCAGACCGCCGGCCTGTCCGTCGCCGCGGCCTCGCGCGCCGAGACGAAGGCCGCGACGGCACGGTCCACGTCCTCGGCCGAGTGGGCCGCCGAGAGCTGCACGCGGATGCGCGCCCGCCCCTGCGGCACGACCGGGTACGAGAACGCGGTCACGTACACGCCGCGTTCGAGCAGCAGCTCCGCCATGCGCCCCGCGAGGGCCGCGTCGTGGAACATGACCGGCACGATGGGGTGCTCGCCGGGCAGCAGCTCGAAGCCCGCCTCGCTCATCGCCGCACGGAAGCGCGCGGTGTTCTCGCGCAGCCGTACGCGCTGGTCCGAGGCGCCTTCGAGGAGGTCGAGGACCTTGAGGGAGGCGCCCGCGATGACCGGCGCGAGGCTGTTCGAGAAGAGGTAGGGGCGCGAGCGCTGGCGCAGCAGCGCGACGATCTCGGCCCGCGCGGCCACGTACCCGCCCGAGGCCCCGCCCAGCGCCTTGCCGAGCGTGCCCGTGAGGATGTCGACGCGGTCGCTCACCCCGGCCAGCTCCGGGGTGCCGCGTCCGTTCTCGCCGACGAAGCCGACCGCGTGCGAGTCGTCGACCATGACCATCGCGTCGTAGCGCTCGGCGAGGTCGCAGATCTCGCGCAGCGGGGCGAGGTAGCCGTCCATCGAGAAGACGCCGTCGGTGACGACGAGGCGGCGGCGCGCGTCGCCCGCCTCCTTCAGGCGCTGCTCCAGCTCCGCCATGTCACGGTTCGCGTACCGCAGCCGGCGCGCCTTCGACAGGCGGATGCCGTCGATGATCGAGGCGTGGTTGAGGGCGTCCGAGATGACGGCGTCCTCGGGGCCGAGCAGCGTCTCGAAGACACCGCCGTTGGCGTCGAAGCACGAGGAGTAGAGGATCGTGTCCTCCTGCCCGAGGAACGCGGACAGGCGCCCCTCCAGCTCCTTGTGCACCTCCTGCGTGCCGCAGATGAAGCGGACCGAGGCCATGCCGTAGCCCCAGCGGTCGAGCGCCGCGTGCCCGGCGGCGATGACCTCGGGGTCGTCGGCGAGGCCGAGGTAGTTGTTGGCGCAGAAGTTGAGCACCTCGCCGGGCAGGCCCCCGGCGGTGACGTCGACGGTCGCGGACTGCGGGGTGCCGATGACGCGCTCGGGCTTGTACAGGCCCTCGGCGGCGATCTCGTCGAGAGTGGTACGCAACTGGTCGCGCACGGAACCGAACATGGGGGATTCCTCCGGAGGATGGATGCGGGCGGTACGAAGGTTCAGGCCGCGGGGGAACGGCTCACGCGGTCCAGTCCATGACGACCTTGCCGCCGTGCCCGCTCGCGGCGTCCGCGAACGCGGCCTCGAACTCGGCGGCCGGGTAGCGGCCCGTGATGACGGGGGCCAGGTCAAGACCGCCTTCGAGGAGGACGGACATCGCGTACCACGTCTCGAACATCTCACGGCCGTAGATGCCCTTGATCGTGATCATCGAGGTGACGATCCGGGCCCAGTCGACGGCGAACTCCTGCGCGGGCAGGCCGAGCATCGCGATCTTGCCGCCGTGCGTCATGTTGGCGAGCATGTCGCGCATCGCGGCCGGGTTCCCGGACATCTCCAGGCCGACGTCGAAGCCCTCGCGCAGGCCGAGGAGCCGCTGGCCGTCCGCGAGGGAGGCCGAGGAGACGTCGAGGGCGAGATCCGCGCCGACCTTGCGGGCCAGGTCGAGCCGCGCCTCGCTCACGTCGCTGACCGCCACATTGCGCGCCCCGGCGTGCTTGGCGACGGCCGCGGCCATGAGCCCGATGGGGCCCGCGCCCGTGATGACCACGTCCTCGCCGACGAGCGGGAAGGAGAGCGCGGTGTGCACGGCGTTGCCGAAGGGGTCGAAGATCGCGGCGATGTCGAGGTCGACCGGCTTGCGGTGCACCCACACGTTGGAGGCCGGGAGCACGACGTACTCGGCGAAGCAGCCGTCGCGCCCGACGCCCAGCCCGACCGTGGCGCGGCACAGGTGGCGGCGGCCCGCGAGGCAGTTGCGGCACGTGCCGCACACGAGGTGGCCCTCACCGCTGACGAGGTTCCCCACCTCGATGCCGTTGACGTCGCGGCCCACCGAGACGACCTCGCCCGAGAACTCGTGACCGACGACGAGCGGCGCGCTGACGGCCTGCTGGGCCCAGCCGTCCCAGGCCCGGATGTGCAGGTCCGTGCCGCAGATCCCGGTGCGCAGCACCTTGATGAGCACGTCCCCGGGACCGGCCTCGGGCTCCGGGACCTCCACGAGGCTCAGACCCGGCGCCGCCTTCTCCTTGACCAGTGCCTTCACTCCGGTGGCTCCTCTTCTGTGCGCGCCGCACCGCGCGACCGGCGGACCGGCGGGTACGGAGGGGTGGGGGACAGCCGCGGCCCGACAGGGCGCGCACGACCGGCATCAAGATCCTGCCGCCCCGCACACCACCAGGTCCATCGAGGTTTTCTTAACCGCGCCTGCGGCTTTCCTACAGGCTGCGGGCACCCGGCGGCGTGCGCGGCACGCCGTCCCCGCCGGTGCTCAGCGCGGCGGCAGGTCGTTCAGGATGATCTGGAAGAGCCGGTGGTCGCGCCAGGCGCCGTTGATGTGGAGCATCCGCGGAGCGACGCCGAACTCGGTGAACCCGGCCTTGGCGAGGACGCGCTGCGAGGCGAGGTTGTCGAGCAGCGTCCCGGCCTCCACACGGTGCAGGCCGAGCACCTCGTCCGCGTAGCGGACGACGAAGGCGGCGGCGGCGCCGGTCAGGCCGCGGCCCGCGTACTCCCCGTCGACCCAATAGCCGAGGTTCGCGCTGTTGAGCGGGCCGCGCGCGACGTGCGTGAGCGTGATCGTGCCGACGATCCGCTCCTCGTCCACGAACACCCAGCCGAAGAGCGCCCCGGCCTCCTGCGCGGCGAGCTGGTTCGCGAGCCGCTCGCGCTGCCCGGCGAGCGTGTAGAACTCCTCCGTCCGCACCGGCTCGAACGGCTGGAGGTGGGAGCGGTTGCGCACGTAGGCGTCGAGCAGCGCGGGGGCGTCGCCTCCGGCGAGCGGGCGCAGGAGGATACCCCCGGGGAGGATGGTGTGATCATCGTTCGCCATGTCGGGAGGCTATCCGACCAGCCGGAACGCCGTACGGGCCCGGGCGCGGCCCTCGGCCCGCCCGGCCCCGTGCCGCGTGCGCTCACTGCCCCCCGAGGCCCGTCGTCGCGACGGACTTCACGATCTGGCGCTGGAAGACCATGAAGACGAGCACGAGCGGCAGTGAGGCGAGCATCGCCGCCGCGGCGGACTGCGCGTACTGGAGTCCGTAGGAGTCCTTCACCGTCGAGAGTCCCACCGGGAGCGTCATGAGGTCCGGGTCGCTCGTGCTGACGAAGGGCCACAGGAAGTTGTTCCAGGTCGTGATGAACACGAAGATCGCGACGGCCGCGAGGATGGGGCGCGACAGCGGCAGCACGATGCTCCGGAAGACGCGCAGGCTCCCGGCTCCGTCGATGCGTGCCGCCTCCTCCAGTTCACGCGGCACCCCGTCGAAGAAGCGCTTCAGGATGAACACCATCGCGGGCGCCACGACCTGCGGCAGGATCACCGCCCAGTAGGTGTCGGCGAGGCGGGCCGTGATCATCTCGCGGAACAGCGGCACGATGAGGATCTGCGGCGGCACCATGATCGACGCGAGGGTCAGCGCGAGGAGCGCCTTGCGGCCCCGGAAGAGGGTCCGCGAGAAGCCGTAGGCGGCGAGCGCCGACACGGCGACGGTCAGCGCCGTCACGACGACCGTGACGAGCAGGCTGTTGAACGCCCACAGCGGCAGGTTCCCCTGGCCGAGGATCTCGCGGTACGCGCCGAGCGTGAAGCCGTGCGCGGGTATCCAGCCGTCGTCGGGGGTCGCCGCGTCCGTCTCGCTCTTGAAGGACGTCACGAGCCCCCACGCGAGCGGCAGCAGCCACAGCACGGTCGCCGCGAGCAGGACGAGGAGCGCGACGATCTTCGGGAGCGGCCCCGAGCCGAGCACGGGCCCGGGGCGTACGGAGAAGCGCTGCCCGCGCGGGACCGGCCGGGGCGGGCGGCGGGACGCGGCCACGGGCGGTCGCCCGGCGGAGGGAACGGTCGGGGTGCTCATGTGTCACGCCTCCTTGCGCGAGAAGAGCTTGAACTGCGCGAGCGACAGGATGACGAGGATCGCGAAGAAGACGTACGAGACGGCCGAGGCGTAGCCGAGCCGGTAGCCGGTGAAGCCGGTGTCGTAGATGTACTCCAGGATCGGCCGCGTCGAGCCGTTCGGGCCGCCGCGCGTCAAAAGGTAGATCTGGTCGAACACCTTGAGCGAGGCGAGGACCTGGAGCACGGCGATGAGCCCCGTCGTGCGCCTGAGCTGGGGCAGGGTGATGGACCACAGGCGCCGCCAGGCGCCCGCGCCGTCGAGCGCGGCGGCCTCGTAGAGGTGGTCGGGCACGGCTTGGAGAGCGGCGAGGTAGAGCAGGAAGTTGAAGCCCGCCGTCCACCACACCGTGACGAGGACGACCGCGTACATCGCCCACTTCTCGTCGACGAGCCAGCCGACGCCGTCCAGCCCGATCGCGTGGAGGAAGTTGTTGACCAGTCCCAGATCGGGCTGGAACATCATCGACCACACCTGCCACACGACGGCGACGGGCAGCACGTACGGCGCGAAGAACGCGAACCGCCACAGCCACTGTCCCGGCAGGTTCGCGTGCACGAGCAGCGCCATCGCGAGCGCGAGCACGACGAGCGGTACGGAGGAGAGCACCGTGAAGACGGCGGTGTTGCCGAGGCTCTTCCAGACCTCGGGGTCGGTGAGCGCCTCGGCGTAGTTGCCGAGCCCGGCGAAGGAGCTGTCGCCGTGCCCGGTCAGGCTCGCGTCCGTGAAGCTCATCCAGAGCCCGTAGACGAGCGGGACGAGCAGGAAGAGCCCGAAGAAGAGCAGGAAGGGGGCGACGAAGAGGCCGCCCGAGCCGCTGCGGGGGGAGCGGGCCGCGGGACCGCGCGTGGCCGCGCGGGCGGCCCCGGCGGAGGAGGTGGCTTCGGCGGCGGGGGTCGCCGGGCCCGTGGTGGGGACCGTACTCATCGTTGAGTGCCTTTCTGTCCCGGTCAGGCCGGATTGGGCTTGGAGAGGAAGAAGTCGAGGCCGGAGAGCATCTCGGCGACCGCCCCCCGCGCGGAGTCGGCACCTCGCACCCCTTGCAGGAGGGCACTGCACATCCGCGCCTGGAAGTCCGAGCCGGCGCCCGTGAACCACGCGGGCGGGTCGATCGCGGGATGCTCCGCCGCCGGTGCGTACGAGGACTGCGGGTCGAGCTTCGCGTACGCCTTCGAACCGACGACCGGCAGGTAGGCGGGGATGTGGCCCGCCCGCGCCCACGTCATGCTGCCTTTGAGGAGTTCGGCCACGAGCCGGTGGGCGGCGCGCCGCCGTCCTTCGTCGGCGCTGTCCTGGTGCGGCAGCACGAAGGAGTGGCTGTCGGCGTACGAGGCGGGGGAGCCGAACAGGGTCGGCATCGGCGAGGCCCCGAGGTCGAACTTCGCGCCCTGGAACGTGGGCAGTTCCCACTCGCCCGAGAAGATGAAGGGCGACTGCCCCGTGGTGAAGGCGGCGACCCCGGCGGGGTAGTCCATCGACCGGGAGTCGACGGCCACCTTCGTGAAGAACTCCACCACCTCGGTCATCTTGTCCCGGTCGACCCCCGGCTTCCCGCCCGACAGGTCGAACGCCCCGCCGGTCTGGCTGTAGAGACCCCAGAACATGCGCCAGGCCTGCGCCGTGTCGTTGAACAGGCCCATGACCGGGCCCAGTTTGCCCTTCCTTCCACGCAGTCGCTCGGCCGTCTCCAGGAAGTGAGCGGGCGACTCGGGCGGCAGGAGCCGCCCGTCGCTGTCGAGCAGCCCGGCCTTGTCCATGACGGTGCGGTCGTAGAAGACGACGAAGGGGTGGGTGTCGAAGGGGATCGCGTACGGCTGCTTCTCGAACCGTCCGAGGGCGCGCACGCGCGGGTTGACCTGCTCCTGCGGGACGCCGAACTCTTCGAGGAGCGCGGTGTCCCAGGGGTCGAGCAGGCCGCCCGGTGCGTACCCGGCGAGTCGCGAGAGGTGCATGATCGCGAGGTCGGGGGCGCGACCGCCCGCCGAGGCCATCGCGAGCTTCGTGTAGTACGCGGCGCCCCAGTCCAGGACCGTGTCGTCGGGGTCGAGCCCGGGGACGTCCTCGCGCACCTTCGCGAGCATCCGGCGCATGAGCGCCCCGTCGCCGCCCTGGAAGAGGTGCCAGAAGCGCACCCTGCCCGGCGAGGAGGACACCGAGCCCGCCACCGAGTCGCAGGCGGCGAGGGCGGGGGCGAGCGCGGCGGCCGAGAGCCCGGCGAGGGCGCCGCGCAGCAGACCGCGTCTGGTGGTCGTCACGCTCACCGCTCCTCTCCCGCGGCGCTCCCCGTGCTGCCCAGCTCATAGGCGGCGGGGCGCAGTTGGGCCTCCCGCACCCGGCTCACGTCGAGCTTGTCCGAGCGGTCGAAGCGGTAGACGCCGTTCTGCTCCTGGAAGACATCGGTGAGCTGCGTGTAGCAGTAGCCGAACATGAGCGGGTCGTCGAGCAGGACCCCGGTGAGCCCGGCGAAGCGCGCGTGGAACTCCTCCTCGTCGCGCGGCCGTTGCCCGTACCCCCACGAGACGTCGCGGTCCTCGCCCGCCGCCGCGGCTTCCTCCGGGTTCCACCAGATGCCGCCGAACTCGCTGACGAAGTAGGGCTGTCCGCGATACGGGAGCGACCACACCCGGTCCGGTTCCTCGGGGTTGACGAACGGTTTGTCGTCGGCGAGCCCCGCCATCTGCCGCGCGAAGGCGGCGGGGTCCTGCTCGTAGGTGTGCGCGTCGTACACGTCCGTCTCGGCGACACGGTGCGCGTAGCCGGAGGCGTCGATCACCGGGCGCGAGGAGTCGGCGGCCTTCGTCGCGAGGAACATCGCCCGTGTCACGTCGTCGAGTTGGGTGCGGCGGTCGTGGAGGAGCTGGTGCGTCTCGTTGAGCGGGCACCAGCCGACGATCGAGGGGTGCGCCTGGTCCCGCTCGACGGCCTCCAGCCACTGGTGCACGAAACCGGCGGTCGGTCGCTGGTTGTCCCAGGCCGTGCCGCCGCCCGTGTGCGCGCCCCAGTCGCCGAACTCGCCCCACACGAGGTAGCCGAGCCGGTCGGCGTGCCACAGGAAGCGCTCCTCGAAGACCTTCTGGTGCAGCCGCGCCCCGTTGAAGCCTGCGGCGAGGGAGAGTTCGATGTCGCGCACGAGTGCCGCGTCGTCCGGCGCCGTCATGAGACCGTCCGGGTACCAGCCCTGGTCGAGCACGAGGCGCTGGAAGACGGGCTCGCCGTTGAGCAGGAACCGCTTCCCGTCGAGCGAGACCGCGCGCAGCCCCGCCGTGCACACGGCCCGGTCGACGACCTCGCCCTCCGCGTCGGTCACTTCGAGCAGGACGCGGTAGAGGTGCGGGTCCCGGGGCGACCAGGTGCGCTGCCGCGCGGGCGGCACGGTGAGGACGAGGCGGGGCGCGAGGTCGAGATCGGCCCGTACGGCCGCCTGCGCGACCGTCCCCTCCGCGTCGAGCAGGCGCGCCCGCACGCGGTGCCCCGGGCGGTTGGCGGAGAGCGGAAGCTGCAGGTGGAAGCAGCCTCCCGCGAGATCCGGGGTGATACGAGGGCGGCGCAGGTGCACATCGGCGACCGGCTCCAGCCACACCGTCTGCCAGATCCCCGTCACCCGCGTGTAGTTGCAGGCGTGGTTGGCGTACTCCGTGGACTGCTTGCCGCGCGCCTGCGGCCCGTGGGCGGCGTCCCGCGCCCGTACGACGACGACGGCCTCGTCGCCCGGCTCCACGACCCCGCCGAGATCGGCGCTGAACGGGGTGAAGCCCCCGCTGTGGCGCGCCACTTCGGTGCCGTTGACCCACACCGTCGCGTCGTGGTCGACGGCGCCGAAGTGCAGCACCGGCCGTCGTCCGGCCCACTCGGCGGGGATCGTCACGGTACGGCGGTACCACACGGCGTGCAGGAAGTCGGTGTCCCCGATGCCCGACAACTCCGACTCGGGACAGAACGGCACCGTGATCCGCTCGGGCAGTTCCCGCTCGGCGATCCCCCGTTCGAGGCCGCTGTCCCCGGGGTCGCGCGCGAACTCCCACGTGCCGTTGAGGTTCAGCCACTCCGCACGCGCGAAAGAGGGGCGGGGGTACTCGGGCCGGGGCACGTCAGGGCCGGCATCGAGCGGATGCGGACAGATGCCGTCGTACTCGGGCATGAACTCTCCTCGCGGGGACACCACTTGGGCCATCACTGGGTGGGATCACATGTCAGCACCCGCGTTACATCGTTGTAAAGAGGTGGTGACGGGGTTTGCCGCCCGTGAGCGGGAGAGCACGGAACGCACCGTCCCGACACCGCGGTCGAAAGGGCCGATGCGGGGAGCGCGGAGGCGGGGGAGAGGGGGCGAGGCGCCCGCAAGGGACGCGGGGCGGCGCGTGTCGTGGGCCCGGTCGGTGCGGGAAGCGCGGCAGCCGGGGCACGCGCACCGCCATGTCGGATTTCCGCCAGCCCAGCCTCCGGGGATGTCGCATGCTGGAGGCATGTCAGCCACTCCAGGGGCGGCCCCAGGGACCGCCGCGACCAGCACCGTCGTCAGCGGTCCGCAGGGCGGTCTGCACGCCGACCGGGACCGGTGCGTGCGGGCCGTGCGCTCGCGAGACGCGCGATTCGACGGGTGGTTCTTCACCGCCGTCACCTCGACCGGCATCTACTGCCGCCCGAGCTGCCCGGCCCTCACACCCCGGCCCGAGAACATGGTCTTCCTGCCGAGCGCGGCCGCCTGCCAGCAGGCCGGTTTCCGCGCCTGCAAGCGGTGCCGCCCCGACGCGAGCCCCGGCTCGCCCGAGTGGAACCACCGCGCCGACCTCGTCGCCCGCGCCATGCGGCTCGTCGCGGACGGCGTCGTGGACCGCGAGGGCGTGCCCGGACTCGCGGCCCGCCTCGGCTACAGCGCCCGCCAGGTCGAGCGCCAGCTCAACGCCGAACTCGGCGCCGGGCCGCTCGCCCTCGCCCGCGCCCAGCGCGCGCAGACCGCGCGCCTGCTCATCGAGACGACCGCGCTGCCGATGGCGGACATCGCCTTCGCCTCGGGCTTCTCCTCGATCCGCACCTTCAACGAGACCGTCCAGGAGGTCTACGCCCTCGCTCCCTCCGCGCTCCGTGCCCGCGCCGGGGGCGCCGCCGAGCCCGGCGCGGGCACCGTACGGCTCCGCCTCCCGCTGCGCGGCCCCTTCACGCCCGACAACCTCTTCGGCCACCTCGTCGCGACCGCCGTGCCCGGCGTCGAGGAGTGGCACGACGGCGCCTACCGCCGCACCCTCGACCTCCCGCACGGACCCGGCATCGTCGCGCTGAGCCCCCTGCCGGAGTACGTGGACTGCCGCCTGCGGCTGCGCGAGCTGCGCGACCTGCCCGCCGCGATCAGCCGCTGCCGCCGCCTCCTCGACCTCGACGCCGACCCCGAGGCCGTGGACACGGCGCTCGCGGCCGACCCCGACCTCGCGCCGCTCGTGCGCAAGGCACCGGGGCGCCGCGTACCGAGGACGACCGACGAGGCGGAGTTCGCGGTACGGGCCGTGCTCGGGCAGCAGGTCTCCACCGCGGCGGCCCGCACCCACGCGGGACGCCTGGCCGCCTCGTACGGCACTCCGGTCGACGACCCCGACGGCGGTCTCACGCACCTCTTCCCCCGACCGGCCGCCCTCGCCGCGCTCGATCCCGAGCAGCTCGCGATGCCGCGCAGCCGTCGCCGCACCCTCACGGGCCTCGTCGACGCGCTCGCCGCGGGCACGCTCGCGCTCGGCGCGGACAGCGACTGGGACCTCGCCCGCGCGCGGCTCGCCGAACTCCCCGGGGTGGGACCCTGGACCGTCGAGGTCATCGCCATGCGGGCGCTCGGCGACCCCGACGCCTTCCCCGTCACCGATCTCGGAATCCGCCAGGCCGCGGAAGCGCTCGGCCTGCCCGCGACCCCCGCGGCGCTCACCCGCCGCGCCACCGCCTGGCGCCCGTGGCGCGCCTACGCGACGCAGTACCTGTGGGCGACGTCCGCGCACCCCATCAACGTCATGCCCCGTTCCTGACCCCCGCCCGAGCTTGAGGAAGTGTTTCCCGTGCGCCGTCAGCACACCCTGACCGACAGCCCCTACGGCACGCTCACCCTCGTCGCGACGGACGGTGTGCTCAGCGGCCTCTACCTGCCGCAGCACCGCCACCGCCCCGCCGAGGAGACCTTCGGCGAGCGCGACGAACGCCCCTTCGCCCAGGCGCTCGACCAGCTCGGCGCCTACTTCGCGGGCGAGCTCACGACGTTCGACCTGCCGCTCCACCAGACGGGCACGCCCTTCCAGCGCACCGTCTGGGACGCGCTCGTCCGCATCCCCTACGGCGAGACCCGCAGCTACGGACAGCTCGCCGCCGCGCTCGGCAAGCCCGGCGCGTCCCGCGCGGTGGGCCTCGCCAACGGCCGCAACCCGATCAGCATCGTCGTCCCCTGCCACCGCGTCGTCGGGGCGAACGGGAGCCTGACGGGGTACGCGGGCGGCGTCGACAAGAAGAAGGCGCTCCTCGCGTTCGAGCGGGGGCGGGCGGGGGTGACGACGGGCGGCGCGGACACGCTCTTCGCGCTGTCCTGACCGGCGGGTCCGCTCCGGGCGGAGCCCGGGGTACGGGGCCCGCGTGAACGCCCCCTGGGCGCGCCCCTGGGAAGGAGCCGGTGGCCCCCGGTCCGCTCAGCCCTCCGTCCCGCGCGGCAGCACCCCGTCCTCCAGCTCCACCGTCCCCTCGCCCCGGTCGAGCACGTCGAGCGCCGCCGTGACGCGAGCCGCCAGTTGCGGGGGCAGGAACTCGGCGAGGCGAGTTCTCGGCACCATGCGCCAGGAGAGCAGCTCGGACTCCTGGAGCCGGATCGACCCGAGCCGGCGTTCGGTCAGTACTCCGCCGTCGTAGAGGTGCATGACGATCGGCGGGCGGCCGGGGCCGCGCGACCAGTCGACCGCGAGGAGCCGCCCGAGCGGCAGGTCGAGGCCGATCTCCTCCAGCGTCTCGCGCCGCGCCGCCTCGCGCGGCGACTCGCCCGTGTCCGACTCCACCGTCCCGCCGGGGACGCCCCACCCGGGCCGGTAGTTGGGCTCGACGAGCAGCACCCGCCCCTCCGCGTCCCGGAAGAGCGCCGCCGCCGCCGCGAGCACGCGGGGCAGGCCCGCGATGTAGTCGGCGTACTCGCTGTCCACACTGTTCTCGCTCACGGTCACCGACCTTAGTGCCCGCGCCGCGGACGCGCCGCGCGCTGCGCCCGCCTCCCGGGTGCGCGGGGGCCCCGCCCGCCCCGCCGGTTAGGGTCGCTGCGGCGTGCGCGGCCGGGGAGGCCCGGCGGCGGGCACGCGACCGAGCCGCCTAACAACTTACGGAGAACCGTGACCGAGGAGCAGGGGCACCCGAGGGTGCTGATCGCCGCCGACAAGTTCAAGGGCTCGCTCACCGCCGTCGAGGTGGCGGAGCGCGTGCGCGCCGGGCTGCGGTCCGTGCGGCCCGGGCTCGCCGTCAAGGCGCTGCCGGTCGCGGACGGGGGCGACGGTACGGTCGCCGCGGCCGTAGCCGCGGGGTTCACACGGCGCGAGGCGGCCGTGACGGGTCCGCTCGGCGAGCCCCGTACCGCCGCCTTCGCCCTGCGCGCGGACACCGCCGTCGTGGAGATGGCGGAGGCGAGCGGGCTCCAGCACCTGCCCCCGGGACAATTCGCGCCGCGCACCGCGACGACGTACGGGACCGGTGAGCTGGTGCGCGCCGCGCTCGACGCCGGCGCGCGCAGCATCGTGCTCGGCGTCGGGGGCAGTGCGACGACGGACGGCGGCGCGGGGATGCTCACGGCGCTCGGCGCCCGGTTCCTCGACGACCGGGGTGCCCCCGTCGGCCCGGGCGGCGGCGGGCTCGCCGCGCTCGCCCGCGCGGACCTCAGCGGACTCGACCCGCGCCTCGCCGCCGTCGACCTCGTCCTCGCCTCCGACGTCGACAACCCGCTCACCGGCGCGCACGGCGCCGCCGCCGTCTACGGCCCGCAGAAGGGCGCGGACCCCGAGGACGTCGCGGTGCTCGACGCGGCTCTCGCCCACTACGCGCACGTCCTGGAGGCGGGCGCGCGGGCGCAGGCGCCGGGCGCGGGTGCCGCGGGCGGCCTCGGCTACGGCGCGCTCGTCGGCCTCGGCGCGCGCTTCAGGCCCGGCATCGAGGTGCTGCTCGACGTCCTCGGCTTCGCGCCCGCGCTGGAGCGCGCGGATCTCGTCGTCACGGGAGAGGGCTCGCTCGACGCGCAGACCCTGCGCGGCAAGGCGCCCGCCGGGGTCGCCGCCGCGGCCCGCGCGCGCGGAGTGGAGGTCGTCGCCGTGTGCGGCAGGCTCGCCCTGGCACCGGAGGAACTGCGCGCGGCGGGCATCGCCGCCGCGTACCCGCTCACCTCGCTCGAACCCGACGTGGACACGTGCGTCAAAGAGGCGGGCCCGCTCCTGGAACGCCTCGCGGCCCGCATCGCCCGCGAACGCCTGTAGCCCGCCGCGCGGGGCGGCCGAAGCGAGGAGCCGACGCCGGGGGCCGGGCGACGCGAAGGGGCCGCCGCGCAGGGGCCGACGCGAAGGGCCCCGCGCCTCCGGGCAGGAGGGGCGGGGCCCTGTCAGCTCACGCGCGAGCCGTTACGGCAGCCGTACCGCCCGGGCCTCGCGCCGGTTGCCCCGGAAGTTGTTGACCCGGCGCGCCGTCGCGAAGAGCGGGATGACGGCGGCGAGCACGAGCTGGAGCGCGCAGCCCGTCTGGAGCAGGAGCTGTCCGCCCGGGGCGTCGAAGGCCCAGGCGGCGAGGAGCCCCATCGCCGCGACGATCCAGCCGAGCATCGCCACGGCGAGCGGCCCGCGCGGCTTCGGGTACTCGACGCGGCTCACCATGAGCCACGCCGTCCCGATGATCGCGAGCAGCGTCGCCACGAACGGCAGCTCCAGAAGCACGACCGACACCACGGTGAGCGCCCCGAACGGGCTCGGCATCCCCTGGAAGACGCCGTCACGCAGCGTCACGCAGGAGAAGCGGGCGAGTCGCAGCACCACCGCGAGGAGCACGACGATCGCCCCGAGCGCGGCGACTCTCTGGTGCGCGTCGTCCGCGACCAGCCCGTACACGAGCACGAAGTAGGCCGGCGCCAGACCGAAGCTGATCAGGTCCGACAGGTTGTCCAGCTCGGCGCCCATCGGCGAGCTGCGCAGCTTGCGGGCCACCAGGCCGTCGAAGAGGTCGAAGACCGCCGCGCACAGCATGAGGATCACCGTGGTCGCCGCCGAGTGACGCGCCATGCCGAACTCGTCGCTGCCGGTGAGGTGCGGGATGAGGATGCCCGTGGTGGTGAAGTACACCGCCATGAACCCGCACGTCGCGTTGCCGAGCGTGAGGGCGTCGGCGATCGAGAGGCGCAGGGAGAGGGGCATCTCGGGCTCGCCCGCCTGGTCGGCGTCGAGCCCCCACGGGTCCCCCGTCTCGGGGTCGTGTGTCTCGCGGTCGTGGGTACCGCGGTCAGTCACGGTCAATGCGAGTCACCCCCGCGAGCGTCGGCTGCCCGACCTCCACGGCGACCTCGACCCCCTCCGGCAGATAGAGGTCCACGCGGGAGCCGAAACGGATCAGCCCGATCCGCTCGCCTTGCTCGACCTTCGTGCCGCTCGGCACGTACGGCACGATGCGGCGCGCCACGGCCCCGGCGATCTGGATCATCTCGATGTCGCCGAGCTCCGTGTCGAAGTGCCACACGACACGCTCGTTGTTCTCGCTCTCCTTGTTGAAGGCGGGCACGAAGCCACCGGGGACGTGTTCCACGGAGGTGATGGTGCCGGCCAGCGGAGCGCGGTTGACGTGCACGTTGAGCGGGCTCATGAAGATCGCCACGCGGGTGCGGCCGTCCTTCCACGGCATGATGCTCTGCACCACGCCGTCGGCGGGCGAGATGACCCTGCCCTCGGAGATCTCGCGCTCGGGGTCGCGGAAGAACCACAGCATCCCCGCGGCGAGGGCCGTGGCCGGTACCGCGAGCGCCGCCGCGCGCCCGGAGCGCCGGGCGCGGCCGAGGGAGAGGGCCGCCGTGGCGACGGTGGGCAGCAGCCAGGGAGAGGCGCCGCGGGCCAGGCGGACCCGGCCGCGAGTTACAGGGGTGTGGCTGTCGGGCATGGATGACCTTCGTAGCGGATGAATGCCGCGCGGACGAGACGGGGGACGGCGGCTTTCCGGGGATGGTATCGGTTGCGGCCCGCAACTGGGCAAGCCAGGAAGCGAGTCGACGGGCGAACAGCCCTCACCGGATGTGATCAGGAGCACCTCCGTGCGTGCGAGGTGAACCCTTCAGTCCTTCCGTCAGTCTTTTCATCATCCCATGCCAACTTCCTGTGTGACAGAGGTCTCGCCGGACGGTACGAAGCGCGGGCAGCGCCGCGCGCACGCGCCCCTCACTCCGGCGCCGTGAACGACGTCGTGCGGCGGAGGCCCGCCGCCCGGCCCTTGCCCGCGATCACCAGCGCCATCTTGCGGCTGGCCTCGTCGATCATCTCGGTGCCGAGCATCGCCGCGCCCCGTGCCCCGCCCGCGGCCGAGGTGTGGTGGGCGTACGCGTCGAGGATCAGCTCGGCGTGGTCGTAGTCCTCCTGGGCGGGCGCGTAGACCTCGTTCGCGGCCGCGATCTGTGCCGGGTGCAGGACCCACTTCCCGTCGAAGCCGAGCGCGGCAGAGCGCCCGGCGACGGCGCGGAATCCGTCCACGTCGTGGACCCGGAGGTAGGGGCCGTCGATCGCCTGGAGCCCGTGGGCCCGCGCGGCGATCAGAATCTTCATGAGGATGTAGTGATAGGCGTCCGCGCCGTAGCCGGGCGGTTGTTCGCCGACGACGAGCGTCTTCATGGCGATCGAGGCCATGAAGTCGGCCGGTCCGAAGACGAGGGCCTCCAGGCGCGGGGAGGCGGCGGCGATCGCGTCGACGCCGGCGAGCCCGCGCGCGTCCTCGATCTGCGCCTCGATGCCGATGCGGCCCACCTCGAAGCCCATGGCCTTCTCGATCTGCGTGAGCAGCAGGTCGAGCGCGACGACCTGCTCCGCGTCCCGCACCTTCGGCAGCAGGAGGCAGTCCAGGTGCTGTCCGGCGCCCTCGACGACCGTCACGACGTCGCGGTAGGTCCACTGCGTCGTCCAGTCGTTGACCCGCACGACCCGGGTCCTGTCGCCCCAGCCGCCCTCGTCGAGGGCGCGCACGACGTTCTCGCGCGCCTCCTCCTTCGCCGCCGGTGCCACGGCGTCCTCCAGGTCGAGGAAGACCTCGTCGGCGGGCAGCGAGCGCGCCTTCTGGAGGAACCGCGGGTTGCTGCCGGGCACGGCGAGGCAGGAGCGGCGCGGGCGGACGGGACGCCGGCCTGGCATGCCGTTCATGCGGGGACCTCCGGGGGAGCGGCTGGTACGGGCTCCTCCCGACCCTACGGGGGGTGATCACCGCACCCCGGCGCGGGACGGGGCGGGGGCGCCGTGCCCGGCGGACGCCGCCGGTGCTGCCGGGGCCTCGTACGCGCCGAGCGCGACCCGCAGTGTGCGCGCCCACTCGCCCGTCGTGACCCCGGCGCGCACGCAGTCCAGCGTGGCGTCCATGAGGCAGTCCCCGCCGAGGGCGGCGTCGGCGAGCCTGTCGAGGCTCTGGCGCACGCTCGGCCAGAGGTAGGGGTCGGCGAGGCCCTGCCGGTCGGTGGACTCCTCGCGGGTCTGCCGCCAGCGCGCGAGCGCCGCGACGGCGGCCGCCTCGTCGCCGGGCCAGGCGCTTCGGGAACCGCCTCCCGGCAGGGTGCCCGGGCGGAAGGCCCAGCGGGGCAGAGAAGCGGAGACGTACGCGGTGAGGTCGCCGCGCAGCCGCAGCGCGAGCGCCGTCGCCTCGGGCCGCTCCTCGTGCGTGGTCCCGTGCAGTTCGTCCGGCGCGAGGCCCCGCTCCTCCGCGGCGACCAGGCAGAGGGCGAGCAGCCACATCCCCGTGAGGCCGCCGGGGAGCGCGAGGCGCACCCGGTCGAGCGGGACGCCGTCGAACAGCCGCCGCACGTCGCCGAGGTGAGCGAGTGCCACGCCCTCGCGCCCGAAGGCGCCCGCGTCCCGCTCGCCCGGGTCGAAGCCGGCGCGCGTGGGCGCGTCGCACACGACGGCGAGCGTCGCGCGGTCCCCGGCGAGGGAGTGCGCGGGCGCGGTGGGGGAGGGGGCGGCGGCCGGGCCAGTGGTCCGGGGAGTGTCGCTGGTGTCCTTCACGGGTGCCTCCGGCGGGGGGGCTGTGGCGTGGCGGCCCACGGAGGGGCCGCCCGGACTTCCTCAACGTATGGCACGCGGTGTCAGTCAGCAAGACGGAGAAGCTACTCGCGGGTATGAATCTGGTAAAGAGAGTGCTCACTTGAGCGATGATCGATCATCCCAAGTGGCGCAAGGGATTCTCGTCCATGGCTGCCCCGAATGATCGATCACGGCTCGGCGGAACGAGGGCTTCCTCGCGTGTGTGCAGGCGTAACAGGATGGAGGAGGCGGCGCGGCAATGGCACTGCGTGCCATGCTTTGCGGAGGAGGTGCGGAGGTGCGGAGATGCGGGCAAAGCGAAAGGGGCGGCGGGGCCTGTGCGGCCCGCCACCCCTCGTGGTGATGTCCTCCGGTGCGCTCAGTCGCCCTGCGGGCGCAGCGCCTCCTTGATCGTCCGCATGACCTCGTCGAGCGGCGCGTCCGTGCGCGCCACCGTCACGAGCACTTCGCCGCGCGCGCTCGCCGTCGCGGCGGCCCCGGGCCGCCCCGGCGTGAGGCCGCCGACCGCGAAGTTCGCGCCGACCGTGGCCCGGACGATCGCGAAGGCGCGGTCGAGCTGGGACATGACGTCGCCCTCGCCACCGGCCCGCAGCCAGCGCCGCAGGACGTGGTTGTGCGCGGTCACGACGGCGGAGGCGGCTACCTCGGCGAGCAGCGGCTCGTCGTTGCCGTTCTGCTCGTGCTCGTCGAAGTGCCCGAGGAGGTAGCGCGTGAAAAGGCGCTCGTAGCGCGAGACCGAGGCGATCTCGCGCTCGCGCAGCGTCGGCACCTCGCGCGTCAGTCTGTAGCGCTCGACCGAGACCTGAGGCGCCGCCGCGTACATCTTCATGACCTCTTTGATGCCCCGGCAGACCGTGTCGAGCGGGTGCTCGTGCGCGGGCGCCGCCTTCAGTACGTCCTCCACACGGACGAGGGTGTCGTCGTGGTCGGGGAAGATCGCCTCCTCCTTGGACCGGAAGTGGCGGAAGAAGGTCCGGCGGGCGACCCCGGCGGCGGCGGCGATCTCGTCGACGGTCGTCGCCTCGTACCCCTTCGTCGCGAAGAGCTCCATCGCGGCGGACGCCAGTTCGCGGCGCATCTTGAGGCGTTGGGCCGCGGCCCGGCCGCCCGAGCCGTTCTCGGTACCCGCCGGGGGCGGGGCGGCAGGGGGTGCGGAGGGGGATGACGGTGGCGTGGCCGGCTGGGACATGCACCCGAACGTACTGCATCGACGCCGTGCGCGTGCGCGCTGCCCGCGGCTCGCGGCCCGTCTCGCGCGCCCCTCGTCCGCACCCCGCGCCGGCCCCGCGTCCCGCCCGCGCGCCGCTCCGATGAGCGCCGCCCGCGCGCCATGAGCGGCCCGGTCCGCCTCCGGGCCCCGGACGGGTGAACTGGTCAACGAGGAAGGGGGGTTCCTTCCTTCTGGCCCCCTGACCCGGCGCCGCTTCAGCCGCTACGCTCGGCTGCCATGAACAAAGAGTTGCGTGCGCTCACGGACCGCTTACGGTGCGAGGCGGTGGTGGAGGGGGAGCGAGCGGTCGAGGAGTGCGAACGACTGGCACGCGCGGCCGGGCCCGAGGAGCTGGCCGGGGTGCTGAGCGACCCGGGCCGCCCGCTGTGGGCCAGGGAACTCGCGGCCTACCGCCTCGGCGTCGCCAAGGACCCGCGCGCCTTCGAGACCCTCGTCCTCTTCCTCAATCACCGCGACCCGCAGCGCTGCGCCACCGCGGCCCAGGCCCTCGCCGCGCTCGGCGACCCCAGGACCGCGCGCGCCGCCGCCGCGCTCGCCACCAACGAACTGCGCGTCGCCTACGCCGGTCAGGCGGTGCGGCTCCTCACCATGCTCCGCGCGCCCGAGTCCGTGCCCGCGCTCATCGCGACGCTGGAGCGGCGGCTCGTGCGGAACGACCCCTACCGGAACGTGGCGCTCGCGTGCGTCGCCGGGCTCGGCGTGCTGGGCGACCGGCGGGCGCGCCGCGTGCTCCAGGCCGCCGAGCGGCACCCGGGACTCGGTGCCGCGGCCTCCGCCGCCCTCGCCCGCATCCCGGCCCCGCGCACCCGGCGCCCCGCGGAACTGCGCAAGAAGGAGGCCGGGGCCGAGGGCTGAGTCCCGGCCGCGGCGAGGACCGGGTGGCCGGTCCCGAGTGGGCAGGTTCCGGGCCCGAGGCGGCCGGTTCCGGCAGTGAGGTCACCGGTTCCCGAAGGCGTGTGGGCCGTGCGCCACCGGCTCAGAGAAGGCTGAGCTGGGTCGGGCCCGCCGGTTCGGACCCCCGCGTGTGCTCCGGGGCGCGCGAATGCCGGATGTGCGCCGGCGCGGCGGGCGAAGCGCCGTCCCGCGTACCGCCGCGCCGCCCGCCGTCCCCGTCGGCACGCCACGAGGCGGCGCGCCGTTCGCCCATGCCGTAGGCGCGGGCGAGTTCGTGGACCTGGCGCGTGACGCGGCGCTGGTACCACGTCGGGGCGTAGGCCCCGTCCCCGTACAGGCGCTGGTAGGGCCGCACGAGGTGCGGGTGCTCCCGGGCGAGCCAGGACATGAACCACTCGCGCGCGCCGGGCCGCAGGTGCAGCACGAGCGGCGTGACCGAGGTGGCGCCCGCCTCGGCGACGGCCCGCACCGTCGCCTCCAACTGCTCGGGGCTGTCGCCCAGGTACGGGATGACGGGGGCCATGAGGACGCCGCAGTCCAGGCCGCGCTCACCGAGCCGCCGTACGACGTCGAGCCGTCGGGCGGGGGCCGGGGTGCCGGGTTCGACCGTGCGCCACAGCGTCTCGTCCGTGAAGCCGACCGAGACCGAGACGCCGACCTGCGTCACGCGCGCCGCCTCGGCGAGCAGCGGGAGGTCGCGGAGGATCAGCGTCCCCTTGGTGAGGATGCTGAAAGGGTTGGCGTGCTCGGTGAGCGCCGTGATGATGCCCGGCATGAGCGCGTACCGGCCCTCGGCGCGCTGGTAGCAGTCCACGTTGGTGCCCATCGCGATGTGCTCGCCGTGCCAGCGCGGGGAGGCGAGGCGCTTGCGGAGCAGTTCGGGCGCGTTGACCTTGACGACGATCTGGCTGTCGAAGCCGAGGCCCGTGTCGAGGTCGAGGTAGCTGTGCGTCTTGCGCGCGAAGCAGTAGACGCAGGCGTGCGAGCAGCCTCGGTAGGGGTTCACGGTCCACTCGAAGGGCATCCGGGAGGCGCCCGGGACGCGGTTGACGATCGAGCGGGCGCGGATCTCGTGGAAGGTGATGCCGGCGAACTCGGGGGTCTCGAAGGTGCGGGTCGTGACGGACTCGGCGGAGAACAGCGCGTTCTTCGCGGTCGTGGCGTCGTCGGCGGTGTCGTTCAGGTTGTCCCAGCGCATGGCGGCCTCCTCGGGGTAGCGGACCGGCCGCGTGCGTCGCGCGGGCCGCGAGCGAGTCGCGGAGGGAGCGCGAACACGTCGCGAACGGGTCGCGTTCGAACAATAGAACATCTGTTCCCTTGATCGCTGGGACGCAGGATTTGGCGGCGTGGCCCCGCGATGGTTGGGTGGGCCCCACCGCCGCACCGGCGGGCGTGTGAGTACACCCGGCGAAGTCCCTGGAGGTAGTGCAATGGCGCAGGTCGAGGCCACGACGGAGCGGATCATCGCGGCCGGCCCCGAGGACGTCTTCGACGCGCTCGCCGACTACAGCGGCACGCGCGAGAAGCTCCTGCCCGAACAGTTCAGCGAGTACGAGGTGCGCGAGGGCGGCGACGGCGAGGGCACCCTCGTGCACTGGAAGCTCCAGGCGACGAGCAAGCGGATCAGGGACTGCCTCCTGGAGGTCAGTGAGCCGCAGGACGGCACGCTCGTCGAGAAGGACCGCAACTCCTCCATGGTGACGACCTGGACCGTGACCCCGAGCGGCGAGGGCGCCTCGCGTGTCGTCGTCACGACGACGTGGAACGGGGCCGGGGGCATCGGCGGCTTCTTCGAGAAGACGTTCGCGCCGAAGGGGCTCGCGCGGATCTACGACGCCGAACTCGCGAAGCTGGCGGCCCACTTCGGAGGCTGACCCCTCACGGGAGGGCGTCTCGGGGCTCCGGCCCCGGAGCGACGCGCCCGGCGTCACCAACGCTCGTGATCAACGCGCCTAGCGCCGGAGGGGCTGTTTCCGCAACCCCTCCGGCGCTTCGCCACCCCTTCCGGTGTCAACATGCCTCCCCGTCTCCCGCCGTTCCGGTGTCACTGAGATGAGTGGATCTCCGTATCCCTCCCGTCGTACGCCGTAAGGCCCCTACCGGCACAGATGACCGCGCGCCCGCGCACAACCGCCCCTTCCTGCCCACTCTTCGTACTTGCGTCGCCACGGAACGCGATGCGAGAACTGTCCCCGCACGGGCGGACGAAGGGGACAAGGGTGAGCGGTACGACGCTGGCGGAGAACTGGGCGGGGCTCGACGAGCGGGGTGGTGCGCCCCTCGCCGAGCCGGTGCCCCCACCCCCCGTGCTCCGGCGGGCCGGCGGCCCGCCACCCCCGCAGGTGGCCCCCGAGCTGAGCCGGGCGCAGGTCCGCACCGTCTTCCTCGGGCTCATGCTCGCGCTCCTCCTCGCGGCCCTCGAGCAGATGATCGTCGCGACCGCGCTCCCGAAGATCGTCGGCGAGCTGCACGGGCTCGACCGCATGTCGTGGGCGATCACCGCGTACCTGCTCACCTCGACCGTCGGGCTGCCGATCTACGGAAAGCTCGGCGACCTCTTCGGGCGCAAGGGCGTCTTCCAGTTCGCGATCCTCGTCTTCGTCGTCGGCTCCGCGCTCGCTGGCTGGTCCCGCTCCATGGACCAGCTCATCGCCTTCCGCGCCATCCAGGGCATCGGCGCGGGCGGGCTCATGATCGGCGTGCAGGCGATCATCGGGGACATCGTGCCGCCACGCGAACGCGGCAAGTACATGGGCCTCATCGGCGCCGCCTTCGGCCTCGCCTCCGTCGCGGGACCGCTCCTCGGAGGCTTCTTCACCGACCACGTCTCGTGGCGCTGGTGCTTCTACTTCAACGTCCCCTTCGGCCTGCTGACCCTCGTCGTCGTCACCCTCGTCCTCAAACTGCCCCGCCCGCGCCGCAAGGCCAAGCTCGACGTGCTCGGCGCGACCCTGCTCGCCCTCGCGTCGGCGTGCCTCGTGCTGCTCACGAGCTGGGGCGGCACCGAGTACGCGTGGGGCTCGCGCATGATCATCGGGCTCGGCGCGGGCGCCGTCGTCAGCTCCGCGCTCTTCCTGCTCGCCGAGCACTACGCGACCGAACCGCTCATCCCGCTGCGCCTGTTCCGCGAACGCGCCTTCAACGTCACCGGGCTCGTCGGCGCCGTCGTCGGCATCGCGCTCTT
Organism: Streptomyces sp. NRRL F-5630; assembly: GCF_000719475.1. GTDB lineage: Bacteria > Actinomycetota > Actinomycetes > Streptomycetales > Streptomycetaceae > Streptomyces. The sequence goes on from NZ_JOGO01000028.1 coordinate 56,328, forward strand.
CGGCGCGGCGAGCTACCTGCCGACCTATCTCCAGATGGTCGACGGGGCGAGCGCCACGGAGTCCGGGCTGCTCATGCTGCCGATGATGGGCGGCGTCGTCATCGCCTCGATCGTCGCCGGGCAGCTCATCACGCACACCGGGCACTACCGGATCTACCCGATCCTCGGCGGGATCCTCTCGACGCTCGGCATGTGGCTCCTGTCCCGCCTGGAGACCGGCACCTCGCGGTTCACGTACAGCGTGTGGATGGCCGTGCTCGGCGCCGGGATCGGGCTCATCATGCCCGTCCTCGTCCTCGCCGTGCAGAACGCGGTGCGCCCCGGTGACCTCGGGACGGCGACGAGTGCGAACAACTACTTCCGGCAGATCGGCGGCAGCGTCGGGGCCGCGATCTTCGGCACCCTCTTCGCGAGCCGCCTCGCCGACGCGCTCGCGGACCGGCTGCCCGCGGGCGCCGGTGACACCCTGCCCGACCCCGAGTCCGTCACCCCGCAGCTCGTGCACCACCTCCCGGCGCCGCTGCGGGACGGATTCATCCAGGCGTACGCCGACGCGATGCCGAGGATCTTCCTCTACCTCGTACCGGTGCTCGCCCTCGGCCTGCTGATCGCCTGCTTCCTGAAGGAGACCCCCCTCGTGTCCACCGCCGCAGCGCACACCCCCGCCGAGCCCGCCGAGCCGGGGCCCGAGGCGCTCGCCGACACCACCGAAGTCCGCCTCCCCGCGAGCCGCACCCCACACGCGGGGCCGGGCGTCCCGGTGTGCGGCAGCGTCCAGCACCCGGACGGCAGCCCCGTCCCGCGCGCCGCGCTCACGCTCATCGACATCGCGGGGCAGCAGGTCGGGCGTGGCGCGAGCGGCGAGGACGGCAGGTACGCGCTCGCGACGCCCGGCATCGGATCGTACGTGCTCATCGCCGCCGCGGGCGGGCACCAGCCGCAGGCGGTCACGGTGACCGTCGCCGAGCGGCCCGTGGAACTGGACGTCGTGCTGGGCGGCGCGGGGCGGCTCGCCGGGCGGGTCGTCACGGCGGACGGCACCCCCGTCGCGGGCGCCTCGGTGACGCTCACGGACGTGCGCGGCGAGGTCGTCGCGCACGCGCGCTCGGAGCACGACGGGGCGTACGTGCTGGACGACCTCGTCGCGGGCGAGTACACGCTCGCCGCGAGTGCCACGGCCTTCCGTCCCGCCGCGCTGCCGCTCACCGTGCAGGCGGCCCGCGAGACCCGGCAGGACATCGAGCTGGCCGGGGGAGCGGTGCTGCGCGGGACGGTACGGGCCCGCGGCGGGCGCCCCGTCGAGGACGCGCGCGTGACGCTGCTCGACGCGGCGGGCAACGTCGTCGACTCGCTCACGACCGAGGCAGACGGCAGCTTCCGCTTCGTGGACCTCTCCTCCGGCGAGTACACCGTCATCGCGGCGGGCTACCCGCCGGTCGCCACGGTCCTCCAGGTGGCGGGCGGCGGGCGCACGGAACGCGACCTCCTCCTCGGCCACGAGGACTGACCTCCTCCCGACCGGCGGTCCGGCCGCCTCCCCTGCCGGACCGCCCCGGCGCCCGTCCTCCTCCCGCGGCCCCGCCCGGGAGGGGGACGGGCGCTTTTCCGTGCGCTCTCCCGCCCCGGGGCACTCCCCCCGCGTACGGAATGCGTCAAGAGCGCCCCGCGCGCCATATGGACGGCGTCAACAGCGCTCCCGAGTGCCGGAATCCGCGTTTCGATCGGAAGGTATCCAACCGATCAGATCCGTGGAATCGCACGGCTTAGCTCTCAGGAGTCAACGATGGCCGATCTGGCCTTCGTGGCCACCATGCTCGCGGTCTTCGCGCTCGTGGCCCTCGTCGCGAAAGGGGTGACGAAGCTGTGACCGCCGAAAACGTCACCGGGCTCCTCGTGGCCCTCGCCCTTCTCGTGTACCTCGTCCTCGCCCTGGTCCGTCCGGAGAGGTTCTGAGCGGCGACATGAGTCCTGTCCTGGCCGGAATACTCCAGTTGCTCGCGCTCGTCGTCGCCCTCGGCCTCTCGTACCGGCCGCTCGGCGACTACATGGCGCGGGTGTATTCCTCGCCCCGCCACCTCCGGGTGGAGAAATGGATCTACCGGGTCATCGGCGCGAACCCGGACACCGCGATGCGGTGGCCCGCCTATCTGCGCGGTGTGCTCGCCTTTTCCCTCGTGTCCCTCCTCTTCCTGTACGCGCTGCAGCGCGTACAGGGAATCCTGCCCGGCTCGCTCGGTTTCTCCTCGATCGACCCGGACCAGGCGTTCAACACCGCCGCCTCCTTCGTCGCCAACACCAACTGGCAGTCCTATTACGGCGAGCAGGCCATGGGCCACGTCGTGCAGACCGGCGGCCTCGCGGTGCAGAACTTCGTCTCGGCCGCCGTCGGCATGGCCGTCGCGATCGCCCTCGTCCGCGGGTTCGCGCACCCCCGCCTGCTGGGCCGCAAGCTCGGCGCCGGTACCGGTGAGCTGGGCAACTTCTGGTCCGATCTCGTGCGCGGCACGGTCCGGATCCTGCTGCCGATCGCCGCCGTCGCCGCCGTGCTGCTCGTCGCGTGCGGCGCGATCCAGAACTTCGCCGGCATCCACGAGGTCGGCCAGTTCACGGGCGGCACGCAGCAGTTCAACGGGGGAGCGGTCGCCTCGCAGGAGGCGATCAAGGAACTCGGCACGAACGGCGGCGGCTATTTCAACGCCAACTCCGCACACCCCTTCGAGAACCCCACGCCGCTCTCCAACCTCCTGGAGATCTTCCTCATCCTGGTGATCCCCTTCTCCCTGACCCGCACCTTCGGCCGCATGGTCGGCTCGGTGCGCCAGGGATACGCGATCCTCGCCACGATGGGCCTCATCTGGCTCGGATTCACCGCGCTCATGATGTGGACCGAATTCGCCCACCACGGCCCCGCGTTCGACCTCGCGGGCGGCGCCATGGAAGGCAAGGAGACGCGTTTCGGGGTCGGCGGTTCCTCGCTCTTCGCGGTCGCCACCACCCTCACCTCGACCGGCGCGGTCAATTCCTTCCACTCGTCCTTCACCGGACTCGGCGGCGGCATCACCATGCTGGGGATGCAATTGGGCGAGATCGCGCCCGGTGGCGTCGGCTCGGGCCTGTACGGAATGCTCGTCATCGCCGTCATCGCGGTGTTCCTCGCCGGGCTCATGGTCGGCCGCACCCCCGAATACCTCGGCAAGAAGATCGGGCCCCGAGAGATCAAACTCGCCGCGCTCTACATCCTCGTCACCCCGGCACTCGTCCTGTGCTTCACCGCCGCCGCGATGGCCCTGCCCACCCCCGGCGATTCGATGACGAACTCCGGGCCGCACGGCTTCTCCGAGATCCTGTACGCGTACACCTCGGGCGCCAACAACAACGGCTCCGCGTTCGCCGGGCTCAACGCCGACACGCAGTGGTTCAACACCACGATCGGCCTCGCGATGCTCCTCGGCCGCTTCCTGCCGATGGTCTTCGTTCTCGCCCTCGCGGGCTCCTTCGCGAGCCGGCGCCCCGTCCCCGAGACGGCCGGCACGCTCCGCACCGCGAAGCCCCTGTTCACCGGGGTGCTCACCGGCACCCTCCTCATCGTCACCGGACTCACCTACTTCCCGGCGCTCGCGCTGGGACCGCTCGCCGAAGGGCTCGCCTCATGAGCACCGTCACCCCCGTCCGGCAACCGGCGCCGGAACCGCCGCAGCCGGCGGACGCCCCGGACCGCGTCGCGGGCGGCCTCTTCGATCCCGCGCAACTCCTGCGCTCCTTGCCCGAGGCGTTCCGCAAGCTCGACCCGTGCGTCATGGTCACCTCGCCGGTCATGTTCGTCGTCGAGATCGGCTCCATCCTCACCACGGTCTTCGCCTGCCTCCACCCGGGGGAGTGGTTCGGCTGGACGATCGCCGCGTGGCTGTGGCTCACGACGCTCTTCGCGAACCTCGCCGAAGCCGTCGCCGAGGGCCGGGGCAAGGCCCAGGCCGCCTCCCTGCGCCGTACGCGCGGCGAGACCGTCGCCCGCCGCCTGAACGGGACGGCCGAGGAGCGGGTCCCCGGCAGCGCGCTGCGCGTCGGCGACCTCGTGGTGTGCGAGGCCGGGGACGTCATCCCGGGCGACGGGGACGTCGTCGAGGGCGTCGCCTCGGTCGACGAATCCGCCATCACGGGCGAGTCCGCCCCCGTCATCCGCGAATCCGGCGGCGACCGCTGCGCCGTGACCGGCGGGACCCGCGTCCTCTCGGACCGCGTCGTCGTCCGCATCACCGCGAAGCCCGGCGATACCTTCATCGACCGCATGATCGGCCTCGTCGAGGGCGCCGCGCGGCAGAAGACGCCGAACGAGATCGCGCTCACCATCCTGCTCGCCTCGCTCACGATCGTCTTCCTCCTCGCCGTCGTCACCCTCCAGCCCTTCGCGCACTACGCGGGCGCCGAACAGTCCGTCACGGTCCTCGTGGCGCTCCTGGTCTGCCTCATCCCGACGACGATCGGCGCGCTGCTCTCCGCGATCGGCATCGCGGGCATGGACCGCCTCGTGCAGCGCAACGTCCTCGCGACCTCGGGCCGCGCGGTCGAGGCGGCGGGCGACATATCGACTTTGCTGCTCGACAAGACCGGCACCATCACGTACGGCAATCGCCGCGCGAGCGCCTTCCGCCCCGTCACAGGCGTCACCGAGGCCGAACTCGCCCGCGCGGCCCGCCTGTCCTCGCTCGCCGACGAGACGCCCGAGGGCCGCTCGATCGTCGCGCTCGCCGAGGAACGGCAGGAGGGGCCGTACGGGGAGAGCCCGGCGGGGACGGAACACGTGCCCTTCACGGCGCAGACCCGCATGTCCGGCGTGGACCTGCCCGCCGAGGGGGTCCGCGTCCGCAAGGGGGCGGCGGGTTCCGTACGGGAGTGGGTCCGCGCCGGCGGCGGGGACCCGGGCGAGGAGGCGGCCCGGATCGCGGACGAGATCGGCGGGAGCGGCGGGACCCCGCTGCTCGTCGCCGTCGAGGACGCGGGCGGCGCCCGGGTGCTCGGCGTCGTCCACCTCAAGGACGTCGTGAAGGCGGGGATGCGGGAGCGGTTCGCGGAACTGCGCCGCATGGGCATCCGTACCGTCATGATCACGGGCGACAACCCGCTGACCGCCGCCGCCGTCGCCGAGGAGGCGGGCGTCGACGACTTCCTCGCCGAGGCGACCCCCGAGGACAAGCTCGCGCTCATCCGGCGCGAGCAGGCGGGCGGGCGGCTCGTCGCGATGACGGGCGACGGCACGAACGACGCGCCCGCGCTCGCGCAGGCGGACGTCGGCGTCGCGATGAACACCGGGACCTCGGCCGCCAAGGAGGCCGGGAACATGGTGGACCTCGACTCCGACCCCACCAAGCTCATCGAGATCGTCTCGATCGGCAAGCAACTGCTCATGACCCGGGGCGCGCTGACGACGTTCTCGATCGCCAACGACGTCGCGAAGTACTTCGCGATCATCCCCGCGATGTTCGCGGCGACCTACCCCGGCCTCGACAAGCTCAACATCATGCGCCTCGACTCGCCCGAGTCGGCGATCCTCTCCGCCGTGATCTTCAACGCGCTGATCATCGTGGCGCTCGTCCCGCTCGCCCTCAAGGGCGTGCGCTACCGGGCGGCGGGAGCGGACCAGCTCCTCCGCCGCAACCTGGGTCTCTACGGCCTCGGCGGCCTGATCGCCCCGTTCCTCGGCATCAAGCTCATCGACCTCCTCGTCTCGCTCATCCCCGGAATCGGGTGACCGCCATGAACTCCACCGCAGGTACCACGGGACGCCTCCTGTGGGCCGGGCTGCGCGCCCTGCTCGTCCTGACCGTCGTCACCGGGGTGCTCTACCCCCTCGCGATCACCGGTATCGCCCAGGGCCTCTTCCACGACAAGGCCAACGGCTCCGAGATCAAGGAGAGCGGCGAGGTCGTCGGCTCGGCCCTCATCGGCCAGCGCTACGACCTCGCCACCGGGAAGGGCGAGGACACGCCCCGCCCCGACCTGCGCTTCTTCCAGCCGCGCCCGTCCAACGGCCTCGGCACGAACAGCGTCAACACGCAGTACAAGCTCATCCTCTCGGGCGCGACGAACCGCTCGGGCGACAACGAGGAGCTGATCGGCTGGGTGCGGCAGGCCAAGGCGGACGTCGTACGGGACAACTCCGTGCCCGGCCACCCGGTGCGCCCCGCCGACGTCCCCGCCGACGCCGTCACCTCCTCGGGCTCGGGTCTCGACCCCGACATCTCCCCGGAGTACGCGGCCCTCCAGGCCCGTCGCGTGGCGGAGCGCAACGACCTGCCGCTGAGCAGAATCCGGGACCTCGTCGCGGAGCACACGAGCGGGCGGACGCTGGGCTTCGCGGGGGAGCCGAGGGTGAACGTGCTGGAGCTGAACGTGGCGCTGCGGGAGGCGGTGGAAGCCGCGAAGTGACCCCGCGGGGGCACGGGGCGACGGGGCGGCGTGGGTGCCGTACCGCCGCCCTGTGCCCGTGCCGTGTCCTGGCGGGTCCCCGCCTCGGGGGGAGTCCAGCGCTCGGGTGAGCCGTTCGGCGTCTTGGGGGAGCGGCCCCCGCCGGGCCGTCCCAGAGTGCCGTCACGCTGCCGGGTGCACCCCACGGCTCACGCTGACTCCGTGCGGAGGACCGCCCGCGAGAGAGGCGCGGGGGCTGCCCCGAGAGCGGGTGCGGGCCCCCTGCCCGTCCGCCGGTGCCTCCCCCGCCCGGCCGCCACCGGTACGCCCATTGGCGGTGCCGCCACCCCGAGGGGAAGGCCATTGACCTGCGCGCCTGCCGCAAGATCTACTCTGACGGGGCCGCCCGCCGAGGACCCGGCCCCGAGGAGAGGAGGACGCGTGCGGATTCTGATCAGCGCCGACATGGAGGGCGCCACCGGGGTCACCTGGCCCGGGGACGTCCTGCCGGGGACCCCGCTCTGGGAACGCTGCCGGCCGATGTTCACCTCCGATGTCGACGCCGCCGTGCGCGGTTTCTACGACGGCGGCGCGGACTCCGTGCTCGTCAACGAGGCGCACTGGTCGATGCGGAACCTGCTCATCGAGCGGATGGACGAGCGCGTCGAGATGCTCACCGGCAAGCACAAGGACCTCAGCATGGTCGAGGGCGCGCAGTACGAGGGCGCCCGCGCCGCCGACGCCATCGCCTTCATCGGCTACCACGCCGGGGCCGGCATGGAAGGCGTCCTCGCGCACACCTTCCTCGCCAACCAGATCACCGGCGTGTGGCTCGACGGGCGGCGCGCGAGCGAGGGCCTGCTGAACGCCGCGCTCGTCGCCGAGTACGGCATCCCCGTCATCCTCGTCACCGGCGACGACCTCGCCTGCCGCGACGCCGAGGGGTACGCGCCCCGGGCCCGCAAGGTCGCCGTCAAGGACCACGTCTCGCGGTACGCCGCGATCTGCCGCACCCCCGCCCGTACCGCGAAGGACATCCGCGCGGCGGCCGAGGAGGCCGTCGCGCTCGCGGGCCGCCACGAGCCCGTCCCCCCGGCGCCGCACACGGTCGAGGTCGAGTTCGACGCCGCGCACCTCTCGCAGATCGTCACCTCGATCCCCGGCGTCGCACGCGCCGGCGAACGCAAGGTCTCCTTCGAGAGCCCCAACATGTACGAGGCGTACCGCACCTTCAAGTCGGTGTGCTCGATCGCCTCCGGAGCAGTGGAGGAGCAGTATGGCTGAGCAGCAGACCCCCGCCGAGGGCCCCGACGACCTCGCCCTCGACGAGGTCGTCGCCTACACCTCGGACCTCATCCGCATCGACACCACGAACAGGGGCGGCGGCGACTGCCGGGAGCGCCCCGCCGCCGAGTACTGCGCGGCCCGCCTCGCCGAGGCCGGGCACGAGCCCGTGCTCCTGGAACGCATCGAGGGCCGCGCCAACGTCGTCGTCCGCGTCCCCGGCACCGACCCCACCGCGCCCGGGCTCCTCGTCCACGGCCACCTCGACGTCGTGCCCGCGCAGGCGGCGGACTGGAGCGTCGACCCGTTCTCGGGCGAGGTGCGCGACGGCCTCGTGTGGGGGCGCGGCGCCGTCGACATGAAGAACATGGACGCGATGATCCTCGCGGTGCTGCGCTCCTGGCACCGTACGGGGGTGCGGCCCCGGCGCGACATCGTCGTCGCCTTCACCGCCGACGAGGAGGCGAGCGCCGAGGACGGCTCCGGGTTCCTCGCCGAGCGGCACGGCGACCTCTTCGAGGGCGTCACCGAGGGTGTCAGCGAGTCGGGTGCCTTCACCTTCCACGACGGCTCGGGCAACGAGCTGTACCCCATCGCCGCCGGGGAACGCGGCACCGCCTGGCTGGAGCTGACCGCGCGGGGGCGGGCCGGGCACGGCTCCAAGGCGAACGCCGAGAACGCGGTGAGCCGCCTCGCCGCCGCCGTCACGCGCATCGGCGCCCACCGGTGGCCCGTCCGCCTCACCCCCGTCGTCAGGGCCGCACTCAAGGACATCGGCGCGGTCTACGGGCTCGAAGCCGACCTGGACGCACCGGACTTCGACGTCGACGCCTACCTCGCCAAGCTCGGACCGGCGGCCTCGCTCGTCGCGTCGACCGTGCGCAACAGCTCCAACCCCACGATGCTGGAAGCCGGTTACAAGGTCAACGTGATCCCGGGCAGCGCCACCGCGATGATCGACGGCCGCTTCCTGCCCGGCCACGAGGACGAGTTCCGCGCCACGATGGACGAGCTGACCGGGCCCGACGTCGCCTGGGAGTTCCACCACCGCGAGACCGCCCTGACCGCCCCGCTCGACTCGCCCACGTACGCGCGGATGCGGGAAGCGGTACGGGAGTTCGCGCCCGAGGGCATCCCGGTCCCGTACTGCATGTCGGGCGGCACCGACGCGAAGCAGTTCTCGCGGCTCGGCATCACGGGCTACGGCTTCTCGCCGCTGCGGATGCCGCCCGGGCTCGACTACAACGCGCTCTTCCACGGCGTCGACGAGCGCGTCCCGGTGGACGCGCTCCACTTCGGCGTCCGCGTCCTCGACCGCTTCCTGCGCACCGCCTGAGCCGCACCGCCCGAGCCGCACCGCCGAGCCGAGCCCGCCCGAGCGCCCGACCGCGCCGCCCGGCCGAACCGCACGGCCGAGCCGCGGGGCCCGCGAGGCACCGCCCACCGCCGCACGCACCTTCCGAGAGAGGCCCCCATGGGCAGCACCCCCGCCGAACTCCCCTACGGAACCTGGCCGTCGCCGATCGACGCGGCGACGGCGGCGAGCCACGACGGCTCGCCGGACCACCTCGGCCACGTCGGCGACGAGCTGTGGTGGACCGCGCCGCGCCCCGCCGAGGGCGGTCGCAGGACCCTCGTGCGGCGCCGCGCGGATGGCACCGAGGAGAGCGCGCTGCCCGCACCGTGGAACGTGCGCAACAGCGTGATGGGGTACGGGGGTTTCCCATGGACGGGCCGCACGGGCGCGCACGGCCCTCTCGTCGTCTTCACACACTTCGGCGACCAGCGCCTCTACGTCGTCGAGCCGGACGCCCCCGACAGTGCCCCGCGCCCGCTCACCCCCCTCTCGTCCGTCGGCGGCGGACTGCGCTGGTGCGAGCCGGTGTTCGCGCCCTCCGGCGACGAAGTGTGGTGCGTACTGGAGGAGTTCACCGGCGAGGAGCCGACCGACCTGCGGCGCGTGCTCGCGGCCGTGCCGCTCGACGGCTCGGCGGCACAGGACCGCACGGCGGTGGGCGAACTGACCGGCGAAGCACACCGGTTCGTCACCGGCCCGAAGCTCTCCCCGGACGGCACGCAGGCCGTGTGGCTCGCCTGGGACCACCCGCGGATGCCGTGGGACGGCACCGAACTGCGGCACGCGAGCATCACCCCCGAGGGCACCTTCACCGACGCCCGCACGCTCATCGGCGGGCCGGGGGAAGCCGTCGCGCAGGCCGAGTTCACGCCCGAGGGCGCGCTCCTCGCCGCGACCGAGCGCGGCAACTGGTGGAACCTGCACCGCGTCGACCCCGCGAGCGGCGAGGCCGTCAACCTGTGCCCGCGCGAGGAGGAGACCGGTGGCCCGCTGTGGAAGGCGGGGATGCGCTGGTTCGCGCCCCTGGAGGGCGGGCTCGTCGCGATGCTCCACGGGCGCGGCGGCAACTCCCTCGGCGTCCTCGACCCTGCCGCGGGGACCCTCGTGGACGCCGTCGGGCCCTGGACCGAGTGGTCCGCGACCCTCGCCGTGCACGGCAGCCGTGTCACGGGCGTCGCCGCCGGGCCCGTCTCGGGCGCCGAGATCGTCGAACTCGACACCGGCACCGGACGCGCCCGCGTGGTCGCCGCCCCGCACCACGACGCCGTGGACCCCGCCTACTACCCGGCCCCCGAGGAGCGCGTCTTCACCGGACCGGGCGGCCGCGACATCCACGTCCACCTCTACCCGCCGCACCACCCCGAGGTCACCGGCCCAGCGGGAACGCCCGCGCCGTACGTGATGTGGGCGCACGGAGGGCCCACCGGGTACGCGCCGTGCGTCCTGGACCTGGAGATCGCCTACTTCACCTCGCGCGGCATCGGCGTCGCCGAGGTCAACTACGGCGGCTCGGCGCACTACGGCAAGGAGTACCGCGAACGGCTGCGCGAGCAGTGGGGGGTCGTCGACGTCGAGGACTGCGCCGCCGTCGCCCGCGCCCTCGCCGACGAGGGCCTCGCCGACGCCGGGCGCCTCGCGGTGCGCGGCGGCAGCGCGGGCGGCTGGACCACGGGTGCCTCGCTCGTCTCCACCGACGTCTACGCCTGCGGCACGATCCTCTACCCCATCCTCGACCTCACGGGCTGGGCCACGAGCGGCACGCACGACTTCGAGTCGCAGTACCTCGAAGGGCTCATCGGCCCGCTCGCCGAGGTCCCCGAGCGGTACGAGGAGCGCTCCCCGGCGAACCACCCCGAACAGGTCGGCGCGCCCTTCGTGCTCCTCCAGGGCCTCGACGACCCGATCTGCCCGCCCGTGCAGTGCGAACGCTTCCTCGACGCGCTCGCGAGCGCCCCGGGCGGCGGCGTCCCGCACGCGTACCTCACCTTCGAGGGCGAGGGCCACGGCTTCCGCAGGCTCGACACGCTCGTCCGCTCCCTGGAGGCCGAACTCTCGCTGTACGCCCAGACGTTCGGCTTCGAGGCGGAGGGCGTCCCGCGCCTGGAGCTGCGCACGGCGGAGCAGCGGTGAGCCTCGTCCCGCTCACCTGCCCCGCCCGGCTCACCCCCGGCGCGCGCGTCGCGGTCGTCGCCCCGAGCGGCCCCGTACCCGAGGAACGGCTCAAACCGGGGCTCGACCTGCTGCGCGAATGGGGCCTCGAACCCGTCGTCGGCGCCCATGTCCTCGACCGCCACCCGCGATTCGGGTACCTCGCGGGCACGGACGCCGACCGCGCGGCCGACCTCCAGGCCGCCTGGTGCGACCCGTCCGTGGCCGCCGTGCTCTGCGCGCGGGGCGGGTACGGGGCACAGCGCATGAGCGACCTGCTCGACTGGGACGCGATGCGCGCCGCCGGGCCCAAGCCCTTCCTCGGCTTCAGCGACATCACCGCGCTCCACGAGGACTTCGCGACCCGCCTCCACGTCGCGACCCTGCACGGCCCGATGGCCGCCGGGACCGACTTCCTTGAGCACGAGGGCGCCCGCGCCCACCTGCGCGCGAGCCTCTTCGCGCCCGAGACCGTCCAGGTGCTGCACGCCGCCGAGGGCGCCCGCGCCCTCGTCCCCGGGCGCGCCGATGGCGTCACCTTCGGCGGCTGCGCCTCGCTCCTCGCCGCCGAGCGCGGTACCCCGCACGCCCGGCCGGACGGCGCGGGCGGCCTGCTCCTCCTGGAGGACATCGGCGAGGAGGCGTACCGACTCGACCGCATCCTCACCCAACTCCTGCGCACCGGACTGCTCGATGGGGTGCGCGGCATCCTCCTCGGCTCCTGGGAGGAGTGCGGCCCGTACGAGACCGCGATCCGGCCGCTGCTCGCCGACCGCCTCGGCGGTCTCGGCGTGCCCGTGGTCGAGAACTTCGGTTTCGGTCACGGGCGCGGCGCGCTCACGATGCCGCTCGGGGTACGGGCCGTACTCGACGCGGACGCGGGGACGCTGACGCTCGCGGAACCCGCGCTCGCCTGACGCGCGGGGCTCAGATCCGCTCCCCGTCGAGGCCCGCGCGGGCGAGACGCTCCAGGAGGGCGATGGCCCTGTCCAGGTCGGGACGCTCCTCGGGGCGGACGACCTCATCGATGGCGCGCGTGAGGAAGGCGGCGCGGCCCGCGAGGAGCCGCTCGATCAGCTCGGCGGCCGAGGGGGCGGCGCTCGTGAGCTTCTTGCGGCCGTCCGAAGGGTCGGGCTCGGTACGGACGAGCCCGGCGGCCTTGAGCGCGGTGAGGCTCTGGGCGATGGCCTGCGCGCTGACGTGGTCGAGGGCGGCGAGCCGCGCGGCGGTCACGGGGCCTTCGCGCACGACGCTCGCGAGGACGGTGAGCTGGGTCGGGGTGAGTCCCGTCTCGTGCTGACCTGACTCGGCGCGCAGGCGGGCGCGGAGCCGCCGGATCGCGTCGTTGAGGCGCTGAGCGGTCTCGGGTGCGGGCAGGGACGCGGTCGCGGGGGTGGACACGCCCTCGGGGACGGGCGGACCGGGGGAAGGGGAGGACATCCCGGCAGGGTAGGAACGCACCAGCGATGTCGTCAAGTTACTTGCGTACCTTTGTGTTTCTCCCTGCTCACTCGGCGTCGCACCCGCCTCGTCCGTCGCGCGGCCCGAACGCCGCGAGCGCCTCCAGATCGCCCACCGCGCCGCTGAGGTATGTCTCCGCCCACGCCCGCGCCTCCGGGTACGCCGACCCCGCCGCCACCGCGTCGATCGCCGCCGGTACGTCCACCGGCGTGTGCCGCAGCGCCACCTGCCCGTCGCGCAGCAGCGCCCAGGAGCCACCGGGGCGGCCGTACGGCATCCCGACGCTGCCCGGATTGACGACGAGGCGCCCGCCGACGAGGCGTACGAACGGCATGTGGGTGTGCCCGCACACCACCGTCCGCACCTCGTCCGGAAGCCCCGCGAGGGCTTCCGCCCACTTCGCCGGGCGCGTGTCCACGAGCACCACCTCCTCGTCGTCGCGCGGAGTGCCGTGGCAGAACACGACGGGCCCGAACCCCGCGACCTCGCGCACGACGGGGTGCGGGAGACCGTCGAGCAGGGCGAGATGGGAGGGGGTGAGTCGCCGGGCGGCCCACAGATCGACAGGGAGGGCTTCGCCGGGCGGGAGCGTGCCGCGCACGAGGGCGACGAGTTCGCGGTCCGCGTTGCCCCGGACGAGCACGGCGCGCTCGCCGAGACCCCTGAGACGGTCCAGCACCGCGACCGGCTGGGGCCCGGCCGCCAGGTCACCGGTGAAGACGAGCAGGTCGGCCTCGCGGACGTCCGGCTCGGCGAGGACGGCTTCGAGGACGGGAAGGACACCGTGAAGGTCGGAGAGTACGGCGACGGAGCGCGCGGGAAGGCTCATCCCGCCATGGTCGCCGGGCCCGGCGCGCGGTCCCCACCGGAACCGGGGAGTACGCCGAGGGCGGAAAGCGCGGCGCGCACCTCGGTGTGGCTCACGGCGTGCGCGTGCGCGGCGGCAAGCGCCCCGGGGCCGTACGCCGTGGCGAACCCGATGACGCGGCACCCGGCCGCGCGGGCCGCCTCGGCGCCCGCCGGGGCGTCCTCGACGGCCACGCATGCCGACGGCGCATGAACGCTGCGCGCTCACCTCTGAGATGGTGGCGCCCGAGGCGTAACGTCAGCCGCGTCGCTTGCGGTTGACCTTCATGGTGTCCAGATCGGTCACCGCCGCGCGCAACTCGCCGCAGTGCAATCCCCGTTCGCGCAGTACGTGCTCAAGGCGCTCCTCGGCGAGCGCGGCGGCCATCTCCTCGCCGTCCTCCGCGTCCGAGCGCAGTTCGACGCGGAACGAGAACGCCTTGAGAGTCCGGTCGTAGGCGAGCGAGCCCTCGGACGTGAACCGCATCGCCCCGAGACCGTCCGCCTCGGCGAGCCCGGCTCGCAGCGTCTCCCGCTCGGCCTCGTCCACCGGCGTCCACACCCCTCGCAGGGTCACCCGGTACGTGTGCTGCTCGGACTGCTGGGGCCGCGCGTGCTGCGGGCCGGCGGGTGCGGTGGGGTTGCTCATGGCGCCTTCCCGTAAAGAAAAGAGGGTGTAGCGTGCGGCGCCACCGTAGAGGATGGGCCACATGCGACGCACCGTGATTATCGACGCGCCCTCCAATCTCGGCCTCCGGCCCCCCGCGCCCGGCCAGGTGCCCGGTTGCCACGGCCTCGCGGCGGCGCTGCGCGCGCGGGACCTGCCCCGGCGGATCGGTGCCCACGACGGCGGTGTCGTCCCCGCGCCCGCGTACGACAGGGGCGACTGGCGCCCGGGCGACGGCGTTTTCCACGCCGAGCAACTGGCCACGTACACGCGCCGGTTGGCTGACCGTATCGGCGCTCTTCTCGACGGGGGCGACTTCCCGGTGGTGCTCGGCGGCGACTGCGCGATCCAGCTCGGTGCCTCCCTCGCGCTCCGTCGCAGGGGCCGCTTCGGGCTCGTCGCCGCCGACGCCTCGGCCGACTTCCGCCACCTCGGCAACGCGCCCGCCGTCGGCGCCGCGGCGGGCGAGGAGGTCGCCCTCGCCACCGGGCGCGGGCAGGCGGACCTCACGGACATCGACGGGCTGCGGCCCTACCTGCGCGAGGAGGACATCCGCTACGCGGGCATCAGGGACGGAGACGAGGACATCCCCGAACTGACCTCGCTCGGGATGGGCGTGGTCACGGTCGGCGCGCTGCGCGAGCGGGGCCCCGCGGCGGTCGGCACGGAGCTCGCGCGGGAACTGGGCGGCGGGGGGCGGGCCGGGTACTGGCTGCACTGCGACGCGGACGTGCTCGACCCGGCCGTCATGCCCGCCGTGGACAGCCCCGACCCCGGCGGACTCTCACCGGCGGAGCTCACCGACCTGCTGCGACCGCTGCTGGCCGACCCCGGCTGCGTCGGACTGAACGTGACGATCTACGACCCGGACAAGGACCCGGAGGGAACGGCGGGGGACACGCTGGCGGACCTGCTGGTGGCGGCTTTCGCGCCGCGGGGCTGAGGGCCTTCAGGGACGGCCGTCAGCGGGGGTGAGTGCGCGGTGCGGTGGAGCGCTCATGCGGGGCTGAAGGGGCCGTTCCCGACTGGCGACTCCCCGTACGAGCGCGGCTTCGCCTGCCCCTCCTCCGGCTGTTTGACCTTGACACGGTGACAAGCCCTTCACTGGAGGCTCGACGACTGGCCCCTGGCGGGGCGGGAGGAGGGGTTGCCATGACCATGCCGGAAGTGGTCCCGTACACGACGCGGGTCGTGCGGGCGCTGGCGAGCGGCGACGGGGCGGTACGGCTGCGGGCGGCGCTCGCGGCGGGGACGGACCCGGACGCGGCGTACGTCGGCACACTCGTGGCGCGGTGCGCGGTCGAGCCGGAGTTCGGCGTACGGGAGATGCTGACGTGGGCGCTGATCCGGCACCCGGAGGCGGCGACCGTGCCACTGCTCGTGGCCGCACTGCGCGCGGAACCCGCGCAGGCGCGCGCCCAGGCCCTGCACACGCTCTCGAAGATCGCCGAGCCCAGCACGTGGGAGGCGATCACGCCCGCCCTGCTGGACGACCCGGACGACGAGGTGGCGCGCACCGCGTGGCGCACGGCGGTGGTGCTCGTCCCCGAGGGCGAGAAGGCCGCGCTGGCCGTAGCGTTGTCGGCACAGCTCGGACGGGGCGACCCCGACGTACGGCTCAGCCTGAGCCGGGCACTGATCGCGCTCGGTGACGCGGCGCTGCCGGTTCTCGCCGAGCGCGAGAAGGACGCGGACCCGGAGGTGCGCGCTCACGCCCTGGCCACGGAACGGCTGCGACGGGACCCGTCGCTCGGCTTCGCTTCCGCGATCGAGGCGGCGAAGCGTGCCAGCGCCCTGGGGCCGGATAGCCCGGCGGCTCGGACGGACGGCGCGGGGGGTGCGGCGGACGGTGTGGCGGGTCCGGCGGACGGCGTGGGAGGCCCGGCGGACGGCGTGGCCGGTCCGGCGGACGGCCCGGCGGCTCAGGACGAGCGGTAGTGGTCCTGCGCGCGCTCGGGCGGGAGGGGAGAGCGGGAGGATGGCCCCGGCGGCCGGGAGGAGCGGTGGACGGTGCTGATCGGTGAGCTGGCGCGGCGGTCCGGGGTCAGCGCCCGGATGCTCCGGCACTACGAGGCGCTCGGCCTCGTACACCCGCAGGGCCGTACCGGCTCCGGCTACCGGGAGTACTCGGCCGACGACGTGCGGCGCGTCTTCCACATCGAGAGTCTCCGCTCGCTCGGCCTGTCGCTGCGCGAGGTGGGGCGTGCGCTCGACGACCCGGACTTCGCGCCCGCGCGCCTCGTCGGGGAACTCGCCCGGCGCACCCGGGAGCGCATCGCGGCGGAGACCGAACTGCTCACCAGGCTCGACCGCATCAGCGCCGCGGGACCGGCCGGCTGGGAGGACGTCCTGCGCAGCGCCGCGCTGCTCCGGGCGCTGGGAGCGTGGAGCGCGGACGACAGGCAGCGCGCCGCGCTCGCGGCGGCCGAGGGCGGCCCCGTACCGGCGGAGGCGCTCGCGGACGCGGTGCTGCGCGAGCCGGACCCGTACGTGGCGGGCGCCATGCGCTGGGCGCTCGCGCGAACGGACGGGAACGCCCTCGGACCGCTGGCCCGGGGCCTCGGCTCACCGGACGCGGAGGTGCGGGAACGAGCGGCGCGCTCCCTCGCGGCGCTTCCGGCCGACCCCGGGGCGACGGCGCTGCTGCGACAGGCGCTCGGCCACCCCGACGCGGAGGTGCGCGACCACGCGGCCCTGGCGCTGGGAGCGCGGGGACACACGGAGGCGGTGCCCGCGCTCGTGGCGATGGTCGTCGCGGGGCGCCACGACGTGGACGCGGCGGACGCGCTGAGCCTGTTGGCGCGGGGTGTGGCGGGTGCGGGGGCCGCGGGTGGGGCGTCGGCCGCGGG
>NZ_JOGO01000029.1 GCF_000719475.1 Streptomyces sp. NRRL F-5630
GGATTGGGGGCCGGGGAGGTGGGGGCGGAGGCGATCGGGCCCCGGCGGGGGCCGCGACGGGGGCGCGGCTCGGGCCGCGGTGGGCCCCGTGGGCGGCGGCGCCGGCTCGGATCGCGGCGGGCCTCAGCTCGGGTTGTGGCGGCCCCGGCTCGGATCGCGGCGGGCCCCGGCTCGGCCCGCGGCCGTCCCCCGGTCACCGGGGAGGCGGGTGAGGCGAGCCAAGGGGAGGGTGGCCGGGTGACCCGTGGGGCCGCCACCGAGTCGTTGGGGCCGATGGGAGGCCGTAGGGTCGGCAATCATGGTGCACGCAGACGACACGCCGCCGCAGGGGCCTGGCGCCGCCTCGCCGGGCACGGGCGAGGGCCCGTACGGCTTCGATCCCACGTACGGCTACGAGCTTCCCGCCCTGCTCGCCGTGCCCGCGCCCCCCGCGCCCGACGACTTCGGCGCGTTCTGGGGGCGGCTGCGGGAGCGGGCGCGCGCGGTCGTGACGGAACCCGAGCTGGGGCCCGTCGAGGACGAGCGCGACGGCCTCGTGATCCGCTCCGTCACCTACACCTCGCTCGGCGGGGTGCGGCTCGGCGGCTGGTGCGCGCTGCCCACCGAAGGGCCCGTCCGGCACGGATTCGTGATCGGGCACGGCTACGGGGGCCGCGACCGCCCGGGGCCCGATCTGCCGCTGCCGCTCGGGCAGTCCGCCGCGATCCTGCCGTGCCTGCGCGGACTGCCCGCGCGCGGGCTCGTCGAGGGGGTTCCGGCCGAGGCGGACGCCCACGTGCTGCACGGCATCGCGAGCCGCGAGACGTCCGTGCTCGGCGAGTGCGTCGCCGATCTGTGGTGCGCGGCGAGCGCGCTCGTCGACCTCGTGCCCGCCCTCGCCGGGCCCCGCCTCGGCTACCTCGGCGAGAGCCTCGGCGGCGGCCTCGGCGCGCTCGCGCTGCCGTGGGACGAGCGCTTCGTCGCGGCGCAGCTCACCGTGCCGACCTTCGGCAACCACCCGCTGCGGCTCACGCTGCCGAGCGTGGGCAGCGGCGAGTCGGTACGGAGGTACCACGCCGAGCACCCCGAGGTCACTGACGTCCTCGCGTACTTCGACGCGGCGACGGCGGCGACGCTGATCCGTGTCCCGACGCTCGTCGCCGCCGCGCTCTACGATCCCGCCGTACCGCCCCCCGGCCAGTTCGCCGTGCACAACGCGCTCCCCGCCGCGGGCGAGCCCTTCCTGCTGCGGGCCGGGCACCACCCGCACGCGGAGGAGGCGACCGACCGCACGGCGCTCGCACAGGCCCGCACGGACTTCTTCGCCGCCCACATGCCGGGGTAGCCCGGGGCGGCGGCCCGGGTGGAGCGTGTTTCCCGCCGCGCGTTCCTACGGGTGCATCCGCGCCCCCTTCAGCGTCTTGTCCACCGCGTTCTTCGGCCCGTACACCGCGAGCCCCACGAGGTCGAGCTTCGCCCCGGGGACCGCGCGGACGGCGGCGCGGTTGGCCGCGTCATGGCCCGTCGCGAAGAGGTCGGCGGTGAAGACGGCGCGGGGCAGGGCGCGCGCGAGGGCGCGGGAGTGGGCCGTGGTGAGCAGCGCGGCGGGGCCCTCGAAGACGAGGACCGGCTGGCGGAACATCGGCAGGTACGGGGTGCTGTCCGCGTCCGCGTACGGCTCGCCGATCACCTCGGGGGCCTCGGTGCCCAGGCCGCTGACGAGGAAGGCGGTCACGTTGAGCCGCTGCCAGGGGGCGAGGTCGTCGCGGAGCAGGACGGCGATCTTGGTGTCGAAGCGGACGGGGGCGTCGGTGCTGGTCATGGGGCCAGCCTCGCGGCGGGGGCGCGCCGCGTTCTTGTACGTTCCTGGCGTACGTTCGAAGGATGGCGACCCGGCACGAGATCTCGGCGTGGCGGCCCTCCCTCCCCGGGGTGACGGAGGTGCTGCACGCGCGCTTCACGGACCACGCGTACCCCATGCACGTGCACGAGGCGTGGACGCTGCTCATCGTGGACGACGGCGCGGTCCGCTACGACCTGGGCAGGCACCCGCACGGCACCCCGCGCGGCATGGTCTCGCTGCTGCCCCCGTACGTCCCGCACAACGGCTCCGCGGCGAGCCCCGGCGGCTTCCGCAAACGCGTCCTGTATCTCGATCTCACGCGCCTGGGGACGGACTTGACGGGCCCGGCCGCCGACAGCCCGGACCTCGCCGACCCCCTGCTCCGCGACCGCGTCGGGCGCCTGCACTCCGTACTGACGTACCCGGGCGAGGAGTTGGAGGCGGAGAGCAGGCTGGCCCTGGTCGTGGAGCGCCTGCGCCGCCACTTGGGCGCGCCGCCCGAACAGCCGCCCCACGCCAGGTCGTTGCCCCACGACCTGCGCGACCTGCTCGACGCCCGCCTCCCTGCCTCCCTGAGCCTGGCCGAGGCGGCCCGCCTCCTGCACGCCGACGAGACCCACCTCATCCGCGCCTTCACGCGCGCCTTCGGCATCGCGCCCCACCAGTACGTGACCTCCCGCCGCCTCGACCGCGCCCGCCGCCTCCTCCTGGGCGGCGTCCCCGCCGCCCGTGCCGCCACGGAGTCCGGCTTCTACGACCAGCCGCACCTGACCCGCCACTTCCGCCGCTTCCTGGGCACGACCCCGGCGAGGTTCGCCCGGGGCCGCCCGGCGGCGGAGGGGTGAGGGCGCGGAGCGGGGGATACGGACTCAGCGCCCCCCGGCCCCGCCTTCCCAGGGTTCCCCGCACCCGCAGCTAGCCCGTCGTGTCACCGCGACGGGCAGCACCCGGGAGACCGGTGGGGTGCGCTGGGGCTCCGAGACGCGCTGGATGAGGAGTTCGGCGGCCTCCTCGCCCATGCGGCGCATCGGCTGGCGCACCGTGGTGAGCGGGGGGCGGACGACGCGGCTCAGCGGGATGCCGTCGAAACCCGTGACGGCGAGGTCCTCCGGGACCCGTACCCCGGCCTCCTCCAGCGTGTGCAGGGCGCCGACCGCCATCTGGTCGTTCGCGAAGACGAGTGCCTCGGGACGCGGGCCCGGGCGGTCGAGGAGGGCGCGCGTCGCGCGGGAGCCCTCGGCCCGTGTCATCAGCGGGGCGCGCAGGTCGGGTGCTTCGGGCACGGGGAGCCCGGCCTCGCGCAGGGCGTCGCGGTAGCCCTCGAAGCGGGCGCCCACGTCGGGCGACTCGTCGGCGCTGCCGATGAAGGCGAGGCGGCGCAGCCCGTGGTCCGCGAGGAGGTGGCGCGTGAGCTGGTACTCACCGTCGCGGTTGGCGACCTCGATGTGGTCCATGTGGTCTATCTCGCGCGGCCCCGCGAGCATCACGACGGGCACGCGCCGCGAGATGACCTCCAGGTCCTCGGTCGGCACCGTCCGCGCGAGCACGGCGAAGCCGTCCACGCGCCCCGCGACCTTCGCGACCAGGCTCTCCGGGCCGCCCGCCAGCGAGGCGGCGATGAGCAGCGCGTAGCCGTGGCGGCGGGCCGCGCGCTCCATGCCCCTGATGATCTGGTCCGAGTAGAGCGTGCCCGCCTCCTCGTCGCCCTCGCCGGCCCCGGATTCCGCGTCCGGGTCGGCGTAGTCGGGGAAGCACAGGCCGATGATCCCCGTGGTGCGGCTCGCGAGACCGCGCGCGCTGCCGCTCGGCACGTAGCCGAGGGCGCGGGCCGCGGCGAGCACCTTCTCGCGCGTCGCCGGACGCACGGAATCGGGGCTGCGGTAGACGCGGGAGACGGTGGCGATGGACACGCCCGACTGCTCCGCCACGTCGTAGACCGTGGGAGTGTCGCTCACAGCAGCACCATCGCCTGTCCTGTCACACCGAATGAAAGCGCATTCATCCTAGGTTCGGCGACGGGTGAGAGCAAGGGCCTCCGAGGGTGGGCGGCTGCTCGCCCGGCTCGGGCGCGGCCTCTGCCGACGTCAGAATAGCCAAGTAGGTTTGCAAGTTTCCCTGTCGAACTCGTACGGTGGCCGTCATGACCGAGCCCACCGCCCCGACCGGGCGCCCCGGCGCGCCGCACCCGGACAGCGCGCGGCTCGCCGACGAGCTGACCTCGGTGGCCGGGCTGCTCGTGCGGCGCCTGCGGACGCAGTCCGCGGGCAGCCTCCTCAGCCCCACCCAGCGCTCCGCGCTCTCCCGCCTCGACCGCGAGGGCCCGATGACCACGGCGGCGCTCGCCCGCGCCGAGCACGTCCGCCCCCAGTCGATGCGCGCGACGCTCGGCCACCTGCACGACCAGGGCCTCGTCGCGCGCACGCCCGACCCCGGGGACGGCCGCCAGTCCGTCGTCTCGGTCGCCGAGCGCGGCCGGGCCGTCCTCGCCGAGGTCCGCGCCGCCAAACGCACGTGGCTCACCCACGCCCTCGACACCCAGCTGACCCCCGGGGAACGCGCCCTCGTCGCCGAGGCCGTGACCCTCCTCGGCAAGGTGGCCGAAGGGTGACCGGCGCCCCGCGTTCCCCTGCTGCCGCCCTGGCCGAAGCCGCCGCGCGGACACCTCACGCTCCGGTGGCGATACCTCCCGCGCCGATGCCTCTCGCGCCGATACCTCGCGCTCCCGCGCCGGTCCGAGACGCCGCCGCCCCGGCCCACCACGCCGCCACGCGGACCCACTACGCCGCCGTCCCTACCCCCGGCGGCCCCGGCCGCCGCCCGGGAGCCGACCGCCCCCCGGCCCTCGCGCCCGTCCCCGGAGCCCCCGGCACCGGGGCCGCCCGCACCGCCCGGCGCGCGCTCACGCCCCCGCCCCCGGCCCTCGCCCGCACCCTCCCGCGCCGCTCCCCGCGCCCCCGCGCCTGAGCGGCCCCTCTTCCCCGCCACGAAGGAGCACCACCCATGACCGCCACCACTCTCGACGCCCGCACCGCGCTGATCGTCGTCGACCTCCAGAAGGGCATCGCCGCCCTGACGGGCGCGCCCGTCCCCTCGAAGGACGTCGTCGCGCGTTCCGCCGGTCTCGCCGCCGCCTTCCGCGCCAAGGGCCTGCCCGTCGTGCTCGTCAACGTGACGGGCGCCGCCCCCGGCCGCAACGAGGCCCCCGCACGCGGCGAGCAGCCCCCGGCCGACTGGGCGGACCTCGTTTCCGAGCTGGACGCGCAGGACTCCGACATCCGCGTCACAAAGCGGACGTGGGGCGCCTTCTACGGCACCGACCTCGACTCGCAGCTCCGCCGCCGGGGCGTCACCCAGGTCGTCCTGACCGGCATCGCGACGAGCATCGGCGTCGAGTCCACGGCGCGCTTCGCGCACGAGTACGGCTACAACGTCACCGTCGTGACCGACGCCGTCACCGACATGAACGCCGACGCCCACGCCAACAGCGTCGCGCACGTCTTCCCGCGTCTCGGCGAGACCGGCACGACCGAGGAGATCACCGCGCTCCTCGGCTGAGACCGGGCGCCCGGCGCGGGAGGGGAGGCCACCGGCGCGGTGGCCTCCCCTCCCGCATACTCCCCTCCCGCGTACGCCGTCAGAGCACGTCGTACGTGAGGTGCGTCGCCGTGGACGTCACGCGCACGTCCCGCTGCACGAGCGAGCGCGCCGTGCCGCCGGTGAAGAGCGGGGTGCCCGCGCCGAGCAGGACGGGGGAGAGGTGCAGCGAGAGGACGTCGACGAGCCCCGCCTCGAAGGCCGAGCGGATGAGCGCGGCGCCGCCCATGAGCACGGCGTCGAGCTCCCGTCCCGCCGCGGCCGAGGCCGCCTCGGCGCGGACGCGCGCGGCGGCGACGGCGTCGGGCAGGCCGGTCGTGACGAAGGTCCAGTCGAGCGCTCCGAGCCGTACGGACCGCGGCTTCGCGCGCGTCACGACGAAGAAGGCGGGCCGCCCGGCCACCCCCGCCCCGTACCCCACCTCGTCGTCCCACCCGCCGGGCCCGTCCACCACGTCGAAGAGCCGCCGCCCCAGCACGACGGCCCCGGAGCGCGCCGTCCCCTCGCCGAGCACCCGCCGGTCCTCGGGATCGTCCGAGAACGCCCAGGTGTGCAGTGCCTCGCCGCCGTCACCGAGCCCGTTGAGGGGCCCGGGAGCGGGGCCGGTGACGAAGCCGTCGAGGGAGACCGAGATGTCGGCGACGATGCGGGTCATGGGGGAGAGGTACCCGTCCCGCGCCCGCCTCTCCCGCCGCTGCTTCCCCCGGGGGACTTCCGTGGGCCAACCGGGTGCGGTGCTCAGCACTTCCCGCGTGGAGGGCAATAGATGTGATCGGACAGTAAGCAGACAGTCGGACAAGGGCGTCACGCCACGGAGGTACCAGCACGATGTCGTCGTACAGCGGCCCGAGACTGCGTTCCGCCGTGTTCCTGGTGGCAGGCGTGCTCGCCGTGCCCGCCCTCGCCTCCTGCTCCGGCGACGGCGGCGGCGCGCACGCGGCGCACGTCGTCGCGCCCGACGTCCACCAGGCCGCACGTGACCGTGTCGCCGAGGGCGGCACCCTGCACTGGGCGGTCGACCGGCTCCCCAGCACCCTCAACACCTTCCAGGCCGACGCCGACACCACCACGGCGCGCGTCGCCTCGGCCACGCTGCCCTCGATGTTCCACCTGGACCGGCAGGGCCGCCCCACCCGCTCCGCCGCCTACCTGCGCGACGCGAAGGTCGAGACCACCGAGCCCCGCCAGGTCGTCGTCTACCACCTCGACCCCAAGGCGGCCTGGAACAACGGCCGCGACATCGGCGCCGACGACTTCGCCGCCCAGTGGCAGGCCCTGCGCGGCTCCCACAGCAAGTACTCGACCGCGCGCAACGCGGGCTACGACCGCATCGCGAAGGTCGAGCGCGGCGCGAACGCGCAGGAGGTGCGGATCACCTTCGCCAAGCCGTACGCGGACTGGCGCGCCCTCTTCTCGCCGCTGTACCCGAAGGAGGTCATGGGCAGCCCCGAGACCTTCAACGACAGCGCCCGCACCGGGCTGGCCGTGAGCGCGGGCCCCTTCCGGGTCGGCAAGGAGGACCGCGGCGGCGGCGATCTCACCCTGGAGCGCGACACCCGCTGGTGGGGCGACCGCGCCAAGCTCGACGCCCTCGTCCTGCGCGCGGTCCCCGCCGGCAAGCGGGTCAAGGCGATGCTCGACGGACGTGTCGACCTCGCCCCCGTCGAACAGGACGAGGCCGCCCGCGTCGCCCGCGCCGGCAAGGGCGACGGCGGTCCGCTCGCCCCGCGAAGCGGCCCGAACGCCGCGGGCGCCGTCGCCGCCGACGTCTACTCCCGCGCCTTCGCGAAGGGTTCGCCGGAGCAGGTCAACCGCCTGGAGCGGCAGAACCGCGCCGACCTCGCCGAGGCCCGCGCCGTCGAGGAGGCCCAGCAGCGGAGCCTGGGCCGCTACCGCCTGCGCAAGAGCCTCGAACCCGCCTACACGCAGCTCGCGCTCAACGGCGAGTCGGGCCCCCTCTCCGACGAGCGCGTCCGCCGCGCCGTGGCCCGCGCCCTCGACCGCAAGTCCCTCGCCCAGCTCGTGCTCAAGCCCCTCGGCCTGCCCGCCGACCCGGTCGGCAGCCACCTCGCCCTCGCCGGTCAGGACGCCTACGCCGACAGCAGCGGCGCCCTCGGCAAGCAGGACGCCGTCGAGGCGCAGGCCCTCCTCTCCGACGCGGGCTACCGGCCGGCCGTCTCCGGCGAGGAGGCGAAGAAGGACGAGGCCGCGCAGGGCAAGGCGGGCGCGGGCGCCGACGGCAAGGCGGGGAGCGCGGCACGTACGGACGGCAAGGCGCCCGCGGACGAGGCGCGCGGCGAGAAGAGCGGCGCCGACGCCGGGAAGGCGCACGCGGCGGCCGGGAAGAAGGCCGCTTCGAAGAAGAAGAGCGAGGCCGGGAAGAAGGCGAAGGACTCCGCTCCGCTCGCGCCCGCCCCCGTGCCCCCGCAGTCCGTCCTCCTCCACCAGGCGTACGCGATGGCGGCCCCGCCCGCGAAGGCCGCGGGCGCCGCCGGGGCCTACGCCCCCAAGGGCACCCCCGCGCCGCGGTCGCCGGAGGAGAAGGGCGAGGCCGCGCCCAAGGCGGGCCCCGCCGGGGTCCCCGCCGTGCTCGGCAAGGACGGCAAGCCCCTCACGCTCCGCTTCGTCGTCCCCTCGGGCGCCGGTTCCGCGCAGCTCCGTGAGGTCGGCGAGAAGATCACGGGCATGGTCGAGAAGATCGGCATCCGCACCCAGGTGCAGAAGGTGTCCGACGCCTCCTACTTCAAGGACCACATCGCGACCGGCGACTACGACATGGCGCTCTGGTCCTGGCCGGGCACCGCCTTCCCCGCCACCGACGCGCGCCCCGTCTACGGCAAGCCCGTCCCGGCGGCCGACGGCTCGCTCAACGTCGACCAGAACTACACCCGCGTCGGCACGGACCGCATCGACCAGCTCCTCGACCAGGCGGCCGGAACCCTGGACGCCAAGGAGGCCGGGCAGCTCGTGAAGAAGGCGGACGCCCGCATCTGGGCCGCCGCCGGTTCCATCCCGCTCTACCAGCGCCCCGAACTCGTCGCCGCGCGCTCCGACCTCCGTAACGCCGGGGCCTTCGGCTTCGCCACCCCGGACTGGGAGAACATCGGCTTCGCGAAGAAGGGCGGGAACGGCCCGAAGGGGACGAAGGCGCCGGTCGAGAAGCCGGCGAGGAAGACGGAGGCGCCCGCCGGGGAGTGACCCCCGTCTCCTCCCGGGACCGCCCACGGGGCCCGTACCGCGCCACCCGGTACGGGCCCCGTACGATGGGGTGAGGCCGTGGCATGTTCCGCCCGGCAGGGCGCGCGTACGACACCGGACGCGCAGCCATCCACGACTCGGGAGAATCGCCGCAAGTGCCCACGCGCCATGACATCCGTAACGTCGCCATCGTCGCCCACGTCGACCACGGGAAGACGACGCTGGTCGACGCCATGCTGAAGCAGGCCGGGGCCTTCGCCGCGCACGCGGCGGAGAACCTGGACGACCGCATGATGGACTCCAACGACCTGGAACGTGAGAAGGGCATCACGATCCTGGCCAAGAACACGGCCGTGAAGTACCACCCCAAGGACGGGGGCGAGCCCATCACCATCAACATCATCGACACCCCCGGCCACGCCGACTTCGGCGGTGAGGTCGAGCGCGGCCTGTCGATGGTGGACGCGGTGGTGCTCCTGGTCGACGCCTCCGAGGGCCCCCTCCCGCAGACCCGCTTCGTGCTCCGCAAGGCGCTGGAGGCGCGGCTGCCCGTCATCCTCTGCATCAACAAGACGGACCGCCCCGACTCGCGCATCTCCGAGGTCATCGACGAGACGTACGACCTCTTCCTCGACCTCGACGCGGACGAGGAGCAGATCGAGTTCCCGATCGTCTACGCCTGCGCGCGCGACGGCGTGGCCTCGCTCACCAAGCCCGAGGACGGCACCGTCCCGGCCGACTCCACGAGCCTGGAGCCGTTCTTCTCCACCCTCCTGGACACCGTCCCGGCCCCCGAGTACGACGACGCCGCGCCCCTCCAGGCGCACGTCACCAACCTCGACGCCGACAACTTCCTCGGCCGCATCGCGCTGTGCCGCGTCGAGCAGGGCGAGCTGCGCAAGGGCCAGACCGTCGCGTGGATCAAGCGCGACGGCTCGATCCAGAACGTGCGCATCACCGAGCTGCTCATGACCGAGGCGCTCACCCGCAAGCCCGCCGAGAAGGCGGGCCCCGGCGACATCTGCGCCGTCGCGGGCATCCCGGAGATCACCATCGGCGAGACCCTCGCCGACCCCGAGAACCCGGTCGCGCTGCCGCTCATCACGGTCGACGAGCCCGCCATCTCGATGACGCTCGGCACCAACACCTCACCGCTCGTGGGCCGGGGCCCCGGCGGCAAGGGCGCCGACAAGTCGGCCGTCAAGGACCGCAAGGTCACCGCCCGTCTCGTCAAGGACCGCCTGGACCGCGAGATGATCGGCAACGTCTCGCTCCGCGTGCTGCCCACCGAGCGTCCCGACGCCTGGGAGGTGCAGGGCCGCGGTGAGCTGGCGCTCGCCATCCTCATCGAGCAGATGCGCCGCGAGGGCTTCGAGCTGACGGCGGGCAAGCCGCAGGTCGTCACCAAGGAGATCGACGGCAAGCTGCACGAGCCCGTCGAGCGCATGACGGTCGACGTCCCCGAGGAGCACATGGGCGCGGTCACGCAGCTCATGGGCGTCCGCAAGGGCCGCATGGAGACCATGACGAACCACGGTTCCGGCTGGGTCCGCATGGAGTTCGTCGTCCCCGCGCGCGGCCTCATCGGCTTCCGTACGGAGTTCCTCACGCAGACGCGTGGCACGGGCATCGCGCACTCGATCTTCGAGGGCCACGAGCCGTGGTTCGGCGAGCTGCGCACCCGTTCCTCGGGCTCGCTCGTCGCCGACCGCGCCGGCTCCGTCACCGCCTTCGCGATGACGAACCTCCAGGAGCGCGGCGTCCTCTTCGTCGAGCCCGGCACCGAGGTGTACGAGGGCATGATCGTCGGCGAGAACTCGCGCGCCGACGACATGGACGTCAACATCACCAAGGAGAAGAAGCTCACCAACATGCGCTCCTCCACGGCCGATGTCACCGAGTCCCTGGTGCCGCCGCGGAAGCTCTCCCTGGAGCAGTCCCTGGAGTTCTGCCGCGACGACGAGTGCGTCGAGGTCACCCCGGAGACGGTCCGCATCCGCAAGGTCGTCCTCGACGGCCGCGACCGCGCCCGCTCCGCCTCCCGCGCGAAGCACGGCTGACACTCCGGTAGACGGCCGACACACCTCGTACGCGGGCGAGTTGAGCCGTGCGCGGCCGACACGAGCCGTACGCCGCCGAGTTGAGCCATGCACCGAGGGCCCGGCGCTCCCGCGAAGGAGCGCCGGGCCCTCGGCATGACCGGACATCGCCTCCGCTCCCTGGGCACGGGGAGTGGTCGTCCGTTTACAGAAGCCTCAAGTTTCGCTCAACTTGCCGGTCGACGGCGAAAGCCGCTGCTTGTATCGGTGGTGCCCGCCGGTCGCGGCGGGCACCGGACGCCCGGGTTTCCGCCCGGGGCCGGAGCATTCATGGGGGATTCATGAAAACGCGACGCATGACGGTCGCCCTGGCCGGTATCGGTCTCGGAGCCTCGTTCCTGGCGCTCGGACCGGCCGCGACGGCGCAGGCGGGGCAGAACATCTGCACGCCGAACTCCAAGACAGTCAGCTGGGTGCAGAAGAGCAGCAGTTACGCCCTCACCAACAAGGTGACGTCCTACGACAACCCCTCCGGGGGGAAGTACAAGGTCAGCAGGACCCTCAAGTCCACCAAGAAGGTCAGCTCCGACTGGTCCGTGACCGCCGGTGGCAAGGCGGGCTTCAGCATCGGCAAGGTCCTCGGCAGCCTGGACGCGAGCCTCTCGGGCTCCTACACCCACAAGAAGGAAACCACGAAGGCGGAGACCGTCAAGGTCACCCAAACGCTGACGAAGAAGGGTCGTTACTACTTCTACAGCGGTCGGCAGACGGCGAAGGGGACCTGGCAGGGGTACAAGTGCGACCGGGGCACCAAGTGGATCAAGGTCAACTACGGGACCGCCAAGAGCTTCGGCCCCCTGGGGAGGGGCGTCGTGCGCTGCGGTGAGAAGGTCAGCACCAAGAGCATGGCGTACGCGGTGAAGAAGAAGTACTGCTGACAACGCTGAACGGCGGTGGGGCGGCCGGGTTCTCCCGCCCGCCCCACCGCCGCCCCGGCCCACCTTCGGCCCCTTACGGCCGCCCCGCCCCACCCTCGGCCCGCCGTTGGCCCATCGCGGCGCAGGTACGCCCGCGGTGGAAGACCCGCCTCTCTCGGCCGCCCCCTGCGCGGCCCGCTTGTCGCGGCCCCTGTTGGCCCGCCGCGTCGTTGGCCCGCCCCCTGGGCCCGCCTCACCGTCGGCCCATCCCATGGCCCGCCCGCCTCACCGTCGGGCCGTCCCGCCGTTGGTCCGACCCCTCGGCCCGCCCCTCGGCCGCCCGTTTTCCCGAGGTGCCCTCCCCTCCGCCGCCCCCTCATGGCACCCTGGTGCGCGGCGCGCTCCTCAATACCCATGAGGCCGCCTCCCGTTCGCCAGGTTGACGCGCGTCGACCACGGAGGGTCACCACCGGACGAAGCGATGCGGATGCGTACTTTCCGCAACCGGTTTTCCTTCGAGAAGTGTCCGAATAGCGGAACACCCTGACCGATAACTGTGTAACGAGTCCGTTTCGCACCCATCTGCTTCGCCTCTATTTGTCCGGATTTTAAGAGCCGACTGGCACAGGTGTGACCGAACCGAGACCAAAAGGGTGTGGTCAGTCGTCGTTCAAATGACGAATAGTGTTCGCCGTAGAGCTCGGGTCAATGGGTCACGCGCTGTCGCGCCGACTCACGAGCACACTGAGGCGCAGCACTCCATGAAGGCACCGTCGTCGGCATGTGTCGTGCGCCCCTCTCTTTGCAGTGGACAAGTGGACTCATGAGGAGGAACCCCATGCGTGGTGCGACAAGCGCCAAGTGGGTTGCGGGCGCGGCGATCATCGCCCTGGCGGCTACCGCCTGTGGCAGCGACGACGGCGACAGCAGCAAGAAGCCCGCCTCGGGCGCGGTAAACGCCAAGGGGGTCTTCTCCGTCGAGACCGGCGAGCCCCAGAACCCGCTCCAGCCGGCGAACACGATGGAGTCCAACGGCAGCCTCGTCGTCAAGTCGCTGTTCTCGCAGCTCGTCGACTACGACGCCAAGGGCAAGATCAAGATGGTCAACGCCCAGTCGGTGGACACCAAGGACAGCAAGACCTACACGGTCAAGCTGAAGCCGGGCTGGAAGTTCCACGACGGCACCACCGTCACCGCCGAGTCCTACGTCAAGGCGTGGAACTGGGCCGCCCAGCCGGCGAACAAGCAGAAGAACAGCGCCTGGTTCTCCGACATCAAGGGCTACGACGACGTCGCCCCGGCCAAGGGCAAGCCCAAGGCCGAGGAGATGTCCGGCCTGAAGGTCGTCGACGACAACACCTTCACGATCGAGCTGAGCAAGTCCCTGCCGTACTTCGAGTACAAGCTCGGCTACGAGGTCTTCTCCCCGCTCCCCGAGTCCTTCTACAAGGACCCGAAGGCCGCCGGTGAGAAGCCGATCGGCAACGGCCCCTACAAGTTCGTGAGCTGGGACCACAAGAAGCAGATCAAGGTCACCAAGTTCGACGGCTACCAGGGCCCGGACAAGGCACAGAACGGCGGGGTGGTCTTCAAGAACTACTCCACCCTGGACACCGCCTACGAGGACCTCAAGTCCGGCAACGTCGACGTGCTCCGCCAGATCGGCACGAAGGACCTCCCGGTCTACAAGACCGACCTCGGCGACCGCGCGGTGGACAAGGCCTACTCCGCGATCCAGTCGATCACCCCCGCCTTCTACGGCAAGCAGTTCAAGGACGTCGACCCGAAGGTCATCCAGGGTCTGTCCATGGCGATCGACCGCGACACGATCACCAAGACCGTGCTCCAGGGCACCCGCGAGCCCGCCACCGGCTTCGTCGCCAAGGGCGTCAACGGCTACCAGGCCAACGTCGCCGGTGACGTCACCAAGTACGACCCGGCCAAGGCCAAGAAGTTCATCAAGGAGGGCGGCGGCGTCCCGGGCAACAAGATCTCGATCCAGTACAACGCCGACGGTGGGCACAAGGACTGGGTGGAGGCCGTCTGCGGTTCCATCACCAAGGCGACCGGCATCAAGTGCGTGGGCGACTCGAAGGCCGACTTCCAGGCCGACCTGGACGCCCGTGACGCCAAGCAGGTCAAGTCCTTCTACCGCAGCGCCTGGGTGCTCGACTACCCGATGAACGCCAACTTCCTCCGTGACCTCTACGGCTCGAAGTCGGACGGCAACCAGAGCGGCTTCGCCAATAAGGAGGTCGACGAGCTGATCTCGAAGGCCGACTCGGCCAAGACCCTGGAGGACTCCGTGAAGGAGTACCAGGAGGTCGAGAAGAAGCTCGTCGAGTACATGCCGGCGATCCCGCTCTGGTACTACAAGGTCAACGCCGGCTACTCCCCGAAGGTCCAGAACGTGGACTACTCGCAGACCGGTGACCCGATCCTGACGCAGATCCAGGTCAAGAAGTAACAAAAGAATCCAGGCTCGTTGCGACCCGGCCGGTGCGAACACCGCCGGCCGGGCGCATAGCCGCAGCTGGGGGCCCTTTTCCGACGGACGCACCGGACGTCGGGGGAGGGCCCGTTGGCTGTCAGCTGTGACTACATGGAGGCACGATGGGGCGCTACGTCATACGACGCCTGCTCCAGATGATCCCGGTGTTCATCGGGACCACTCTGCTGATCTTTATCGCGGTCTACGCCCTGCCCGGCGACCCCGTGAGAGGTCTTTTCGGGGACAAAACCCCCTCTGGAGCGCAGCTCGACTCGCTCAAGCACGAATACGGTCTCGACCGCAACATATTTGTGCAGTACGGCAACTACATGTGGAACATGGTTGCCCACTTCGACTTCGGCACGCAGATCGCGAGCGGACGTCCGGTGACCGACATCCTCGGCGACGCCTTCCCGGTGACCATCAGGCTCGCGGTCCTCGCGCTCGTCCTGGAGATCGTCTTCGGCATCACCCTCGGCATCCTCTCCGGCATGTTCGCGGGCAAGTTCCTGGATCAGGCGATCCTGGTCCTGACGCTGCTCTTCATCGCCATCCCGGTGTTCGTGCTCGCGTTCCTCGTCAAGACCGCGATCTTGTTCCCGGCGGATCTGCCACCAAACGTCAACGACAGCAACAACTTGGGGCAGATGCTCGCGCCCGCGGCGGTGCTGGCGACGGCGTCGCTGGCCTACGTCGCCCGCCTGACCCGGGGCACGCTCGTCGAGAACCGCCGCGCCGACTACATGCGCACCGCCGTCGCCAAGGGCCTGCCCCGGCGCCGCGTCATCGGTGTGCACCTCATGCGCAACTCGCTGATTCCCGTCGTCACCTTTCTCGGTACCGACCTCGGTGCCCTCATGGGTGGCGCGATCGTGACCGAGGGCGCCTTCAACATCCAGGGCGTCGGCGGGACGATCTACGAATCCCTCGTGCGCCGTGAGGGCACCACGCTGGTGGGACTCGTGACGATCCTCGTCCTCGTCTACCTGCTGTGCAGCCTGCTCGTCGACCTGCTCTACGCGGTCCTGGACCCGAGGATTCGCTATGCCTGACCTCACCAAGGAAGCGGCCGACGAAGCCGCGCAGCACACGCTCGGCGAGGCGGTCCCCACCGCTGACACCGCCGTCGTCGAGAAGGCCGCGACGAACAACAACCGCAGCCTGTGGGGCGACGCCTGGGTGGACCTGCGCCGCCGGCCCATGTTCATCATCTCCGTGCTGATCATCCTGCTGCTCATCGTCATGTCGGCGTTCCCCGGTCTCTTCACGGGCGCCGACCCGACGGCGACGGACCTGCAGAACCACTACCTGAGCAAGCCGAAGCTCGGCCACGTCTTCCAGGCCGACTGGCTCGGTTACGACCAGCAGGGCCGCTCGGTGTACTCCCGCCTCGTCCACGGCACCCGCAACTCGGTCCTCGTGGGCTTCGGCGCGACGATCATCGTGACGCTGCTCGGCAGCTTCGTCGGCATGATCGCCGGGTACTTCGGCGGCTGGCTCGACGCCATCCTGTCCCGCCTGACCGACATCTTCTTCGGCATCCCGTTCCTGCTCGGCGCCATGCTGGTCATGAACGCCTTCACCGACCGCAAGTGGTGGCTCGTCGCCGCCGCGCTCGGCATCCTCGGCTGGACGCAGATCACCCGCGTCATGCGCGGCTCGGTGCTCACCGTCAAGCAGTCCGACTACGTGCAGGCCGCGAAGGCCCTCGGCGCGAGCACCTCGCGGATCATGGTCCGGCACATCCTGCCGAACGCCATGGCCCCCGTGATCGTCGTCGCGACCATCGCGCTCGGCACGTACATCGGCGCGGAGGCGACGCTCTCCTACCTCGGCCTCGGGCTCTCCGCCCCGGCCGTCTCCTGGGGCGCCGACATCTCCGACGGCCTCGCCCAGATCCGGGTGGCCCAGCACGTGCTGCTGTACCCCTCGATCATGCTGACGCTCACCGTTTTCGCCTTCATCATGCTCGGCGAAGCCGTCCGCAACGCCCTCGACCCGAAGCTCCGCTGAGGGAGACGCTCGTGACCATCATCGATTCCACTCCGGACACCGTCCCCTCCCCGCGCGAACCCGGCGCCGAGGGCGCCCCGCTCCTGGACGTGCGCGACCTGCATGTCGAGTTCCACACCCGCGAGGGCGTGGTCAGGGCGGTCAACGGTGTCAACTACACGGTCGGCCCGGGCGAGACCCTCGCGGTGCTCGGCGAGTCCGGCTCCGGCAAGTCCGTCACCGCCCAGGCGATCATGGGCATCCTCGACATGCCCCCCGCCAAGGTCCCGCAGGGCGAGATCCTCTTCCGCGGCAAGGACATGCTCAAGATGTCCCGCGAGGAGGCCCGGCAGATCCGCGGCCAGAAGATCGCGATGATCTTCCAGGACGCGCTCTCCTCGCTCAACCCCGTCCTCACCGTTGGCTACCAGCTCGGTGAGATGTTCCGGGTGCACCAGGGGCTGTCCCGCAAGGACGCCAAGGCCAAGGCCATCGAGATGATGGACAAGGTCAAGATCCCGGCGGCCGCGCAGCGGGTCAACGACTACCCGCACCAGTTCTCCGGCGGGATGCGCCAGCGCATCATGATCGCCATGGCGCTCTGCCTGGAGCCCGACCTCGTCATCGCCGACGAGCCCACCACGGCGCTCGACGTGACGGTGCAGGCGCAGGTCATGGACCTGCTCGCGGAGCTCCAGCGCGAGTACAACATGGGCCTGATCCTCATCACCCACGACCTCGGCGTCGTCGCCGACGTCGCGGACAAGATCGCCGTCATGTACGCGGGCCGCATCGTGGAGACCGCGCCCGTGCACGAGATCTACAGGAACCCGGCCCACCCCTACACCAAGGGGCTGCTCCAGTCGATTCCCCGCCTGGACATGAAGGGGCAGGAACTCTTCGCGATCAAGGGCCTGCCGCCGAACCTGCTCCGCATCCCGGAGGGTTGTGCCTTCAACCCCCGCTGCACCATGGCGCAGGACATCTGCCGCACCGACCGCCCGCCGCTGGTGGACGTGCTCGGCCCCGACGGCGAGCCGCTCGCGGGCCGCCGCAGCGCCTGCCACTTCTGGAAGGAGACGGTCAATGGCTGAGAAGCCGGAGCAGAAGAAGGCGGACGCCGCCCCCAACGTCTCCGCCGTGGAGACGGTGGAGGCGTCCTCCGAGGAGGAGGCCGTCGCCGCGCTCGACGCGAACGTCGGGCGCGGGGAGCCGATCCTCCAGGTGCGCAACCTGAAGAAGCACTTCCCGCTCACGCAGGGCATCGTCTTCAAGCGCCAGATCGGCGCGGTCAAGGCCGTGGACGGGGTCTCCTTCGACCTCTACCAGGGCGAGACCCTCGGCATCGTGGGCGAGTCCGGCTGTGGCAAGTCCACCGTCGCGAAGCTGCTCATGACGCTGGAGACGGCGACCGCGGGCGAGGTCTTCTACAAGGGCCAGGACATCACCAAGCTGTCCGGTCGCGCCCTGAAGGCCGTGCGCCGCAACATCCAGATGGTGTTCCAGGACCCGTACACCTCGCTCAACCCCCGCATGACGGTCGGCGACATCATCGGCGAGCCCTTCGACATCCACCCGGAGGTCGCGCCGAAGGGGGACCGGCGCAAGCGCGTGCGGGAGCTGCTGGACGTCGTCGGGCTGAACCCGGAGTACATCAGCCGGTACCCGCACCAGTTCTCGGGCGGTCAGCGCCAGCGCATCGGCATCGCCCGCGGCCTCGCGCTCAACCCCGAGGTGATCATCTGCGACGAGCCGGTCTCCGCGCTCGACGTCTCGGTG
The DNA here is from genome assembly GCF_000719475.1 of Streptomyces sp. NRRL F-5630. Lineage (GTDB taxonomy): Bacteria > Actinomycetota > Actinomycetes > Streptomycetales > Streptomycetaceae > Streptomyces. The sequence goes on from NZ_JOGO01000029.1 coordinate 17,833, forward strand.
CAGGCGCAGGTCATCAACCTGATGGAGCGGCTCCAGGACGAGTTCAACCTGTCCTACATCTTCATCGCGCACGACCTGTCGATCGTCCGCCACATCTCGGACCGGGTCGGGGTCATGTACCTCGGCAAGATCGCCGAGATCGGCACCGACGAGCAGATCTACGAGCACCCCACGCACCCGTACACGCAGGCGCTGCTCTCCGCCGTCCCGGTCCCCGACCCGGAGGCGCGCGACCACCGCGAGCGCATCATCCTTTCGGGCGATGTGCCCTCGCCGGCGAACCCGCCGTCGGGCTGCTCCTTCCGCACCCGCTGCTGGAAGGCGCAGGACAGGTGCGCGCAGGAGACGCCCCTCCTCGCGGTGCCGGAGGTCTTCCGTATGAAGGAGATCCCGGCCGCGCACGAGTCGGCGTGCCACTTCGCCGAGGAGAAGGACGTCGTGAACGCCGCCTGAGGCGTCCCGCCCGTCCGGCCCGGAGGCCCCGTCACCGCGAGGTGACGGGGCCTCCGCCGTACCCGGCCCCCCTCCGGCCGCGCCCTCTCCTGTGACTCACCCGGCTCAGCTCGTCGTGCGCGCTTGTACCTTATGCGATGGTATGAGGCACTAAGTGCGATATGACGCTCACGAGGAGGCACCGATGCGAGGAGCCACGCACGCGAAATGGGCCGCGGGGGCGGCGGTCGTCGCGCTGGCCGCGACGGCCTGCGGCGGCGGTGGCGGTGGCGGTGGTGGCGGGGGCGGCGGTGGTGGCGGTGGCATCGTGCGCGCCTCGTGGGGCGATCCGCAGAACCCCCTGGAGCCGGCGAACACCAACGAGGTGCAGGGCGGCAAGGTCCTCGACCTGGTCTTCCGGGGTCTCAAGCGGTACAACCCCAAGACCGGCAAGGCCGAGGACATGCTGGCCGAGAAGATCGATACCAAGGACTCCCAGAACTTCGACATCACCGTCAAGAGCGGCTGGACGTTCTCGAACGGCGAGAAGGTCACCGCCAAGTCCTTCGTGGACGCCTGGAACTACGGCGCGAACCTGAAGAACAACCAGAAGAACGCGTACTTCTTCGGCCAGATCGACGGATACGACAAGGTGCACCCCTCGTCCGGGCAGGCCAGCGCCCAGACGCTCTCCGGGCTCAAGGTCACCGGGGCACGCACCTTCACCGTGCGGCTCAACCAGAAGTTCTCGACCTGGCCCGAGACCCTCGGCTACGCGGCCTTCGCCCCGCTGCCCCGGTCCTTCTTCGACAACCACGCCCAGTGGCTCAAGAAGCCCGTCGGCAACGGCCCCTACACCATCGAGTCGTACAAGCGCGGCTCGCAGATGCAGCTCCGCAAGTGGGACGGCTACCCCGGCAGCGACAAGGCGCAGAACAACGGCGTCGACCTCAAGGTCTACACCGACGTCAACACCGCCTACACGGACCTGACCGCGGGGAACCTCGACCTCGCCGACGACATCCCGGCCAACCAGCTCCGGAACGTCAAGAACGACCTCGGCAACCGGTACATCAACCAGCCGGCCGGGATCATCCAGACCCTCGCCTTCCCCTTCTACGACGAGGCGTGGGACGGACCCAAGAGCGCGGACCTGCGCAAGGGCCTGTCGATGGCGATCAACCGCAAGCAGATCACCGAGACGATCTTCCAGAAGACCCGCACCCCCGCCACCGACTGGACCTCACCCGTGCTCGGCACGGACGGCGGGTACAAGCCGGGGCTGTGCGGCGCGGCCTGCGACTACAACCCGGCCGAGGCGAAGAAGCTCATCGAGGGCGCGGGCGGCATCCCGAACGGCCAGGTCAGGATCGGCTACAACGCCGACACCGGCTCCCACAAGGAGTGGGTCGACGCCGTCTGCAACAACATCAACAATGCCCTGGGCAACGACAAGGCGTGCGTGGGCGACCCGACCGGCACCTTCGCGGACTTCCGCAACAAGATCGGCCAGCACAAGATGCCAGGGCCCTTCCGCGCCGGCTGGCAGATGGACTACCCGCTCATCCAGAACTTCCTCCAGCCGCTGTACTACACCGACGCCTCCTCCAACGACGGCAAGTACAGCTCGAAGAAGTTCGACAGCCTCGTCAACAAGGCGAACGCCCAGACGGACACCAAGAAGGCCGTGACGACCTTCCAGGACGCCGAGAAGGTCGTGCGCGACGACATGGCCGCGATCCCGCTCTGGTACCAGAACGGCAACGCCGGCTACTCCGACCGCCTCTCGCACGTGGCCCTGAACCCCTTCAGCGTCCCGGTCTACAACGAGATCAAGGTCAGCTGACGGCCGGAGGGCCCCGGCCGTCGAAGGGTGTCCCGCCGGCCCGGCGCACTCCCCGTGCGCCGGGCGTCGGCGTTCACCCGTACGGGCCGCGCGGCCCCCGTGCCGCCGCGGCCGTACGCCGCCCTCCCGGCCCCCGGCCCGCGGCCGTACGCCCTCCCGGCCCGCCCCGCCGCCCGTACGCCCCCGGGCCCCGTGGCCGCCGCCCCTCCTCCCGCCCCCACCCGCCAGGGCCCGCGCCCCCAATCCCGGAGCTGTCCATGGGACGTTATGTGATCCGGCGTCTGCTCCAGATGATCCCGGTCTTCATCGGCGCCACGCTGCTGATCTTCCTGATGGTGAACGTGATGGGCGACCCCATCGCGGGCCTGTGCGGTGACCGCCAGTGCGACCCGGCCACCGCCAGCCAGCTCCGTCACGACCTCGGCCTCGACAAGCCCGTGTGGCAGCAGTACCTCACCTACATGGGCAACCTCTTCACCGGGGACTTCGGCACCGCCTTCAACGGCGAGTCCGTCCTCGCCCTGATGGGGGACGCCTTCCCGGTCACGATCCGGCTCACGATCATCGCGATCATCTTCGAGATCGTCATCGGCATCAGCCTCGGCGTCCTCACCGGACTGCGCCGCGGCAGGCCCGACGACACGGGCGTCCTCATCCTCACGCTCGTCGTGATCTCGGTGCCGACCTTCGTCACCGGCCTGCTGCTCCAGCTGCTCCTCGGCGTGAAGTGGGGCTGGATCCGACCGGCCGTGTCCGCCGAGGCCCCCTTCGGCGAACTGATCCTGCCCGGACTCGTGCTCGCCTCGGTCTCGCTCGCCTACGTCACCCGGCTGACGCGTACCTCGATCGCCGAGAACCGCCGCTCCGACTACGTCCGCACCGCCGTCGCCAAGGGGCTGCCGCGCCACCGCGTCATCGTGCGGCACCTGCTGCGCAACTCGCTCATCCCCGTCGTCACCTTCATCGGCACCGACATCGGCGCCCTCATGGGCGGCGCGATCGTCACCGAACGCATCTTCAACATCCACGGCGTCGGCTACCAGCTCTACCAGGGCATCCTGCGGCAGAACACGCAGACGGTGGTCGGCTTCGTGACCGTCCTCGTCCTCGTCTTCCTGATCGCCAACCTCCTCGTCGACCTTCTCTACGCCGTTCTCGACCCGAGGATTCGCTATGCGTGAGCCCGAGCCCACTCCGGAGTCCGAGCCGGAGCCGGAGAACCACCTCCCGCCCGCCGACGAGGCGGTCGGCGCCGTCGGCCAGGGCGGCGCGACGGCCCTCGCGACCGGTGAGGGCGGCAGCCTGGTCGGCGAGGAACCCGAGGGCGGCGACCCGCGCGAGAAACCCCGCAGCCTCTGGTCCGACGCCTGGCGCGACCTGCGGCGCAACCCGGTCTTCATCATCTCCGCGCTGATCATCCTCTTCCTGATCGTGATCTCGATCTGGCCGTCCCTCATCGCCTCGGGCAACCCGCTCACGTGCGATCTCTCGGACGCCCAGAAGGGCGCCCGCGCCGGACACCCCTTCGGCTTCACCAACCAGGGCTGCGACGTCTACACCCGCACCGTCTACGGCGCCCGCGCCTCGGTGACCGTCGGCGTCTGCGCGACCCTCGGCGTCGCGATCCTCGGCTCGATCCTCGGCGGGCTCGCGGGCTTCTTCGGCGGCTTCTGGGACTCGATCCTCTCCCGCCTCACCGACATCTTCTTCGCGATCCCCGTCGTCCTCGGCGGCCTCGTCCTGCTCTCCGTCGTCACCTCGAACACGGTCTGGCCCGTCGTCGGCTTCATCGTGCTCCTCGGCTGGCCGCAGATCGCCCGCATCGCCCGCGGCTCCGTCATCACGACGAAGCAGAACGACTACGTGGAGGCCGCGCGCGCCCTCGGCGCCTCCAACACCCGGATGCTGCTCCGCCACATCGCGCCGAACGCCGTGGCGCCCGTCATCGTCGTCGCGACGATCGCGCTCGGCACGTACGTGGCGCTCGAAGCCACCCTGTCCTTCCTCGGCGTCGGGCTCCGGCCCCCCACGGTCTCCTGGGGCATCGACATCTCGGACGCCTCGGGGAACGTGCGCAATGCCCCGCACATGCTCCTGTGGCCCTCCGGGGCCCTGGCGATCACCGTGCTCGCCTTCATCATGCTCGGCGACGCGGTGCGCGACGCCCTCGACCCCAAGCTGCGCTGAGGAGCCCGCCATGCTGCTGGAAGTGCGAGACCTGCACGTCGAGTTCGCGACCAGGGACGGCGTCGTCAAGGCCGTCAACGGGGTCAGCTACGACGTCGACGCGGGCGAGACCCTCGCCGTGCTCGGCGAATCGGGCTCGGGGAAGTCCGTCACCGCCCAGGCGATCATGGGCATCCTCGACACACCGCCGGGCCGCATCCCCTCCGGCGAGATCCTCTTCGAGGGCCAGGACCTGCTGAGGATGAAGGAGGACCGCAGGCGCAGGGTGCGCGGCGCCGAGATCGCGATGATCTTCCAGGACGCGCTCTCCTCGCTCAACCCCGTCCTCACCGTCGGCCAGCAACTCGGCGAGATGTTCACCGTCCACCAGGGCCTGTCCCGGAAGGACGCCCGCGCCAAGGCCGTCGAGCTCATGGAACGCGTCCGCATCCCCGCCGCCAAGGAACGCGTGCGCCAGTACCCGCACCAGTTCTCCGGCGGGATGCGCCAGCGCATCATGATCGCGATGGCGCTCGCCCTCGAACCCAAGCTGATCATCGCGGACGAGCCCACCACGGCCCTCGACGTGACGGTGCAGGCCCAGGTCATGGACCTGCTCGCGGAACTCCAGCGCGAGTACCACATGGGCCTGATCCTCATCACCCACGACCTCGGCGTCGTCGCCGACGTCGCGGACAAGATCGCCGTCATGTACGCGGGCCGCATCGTCGAGACCGCGCCCGTCCACGAGATCTACCGGGCTCCCGCGCACCCCTACACCGAAGGGCTGCTCCAGTCGATCCCGCGCCTCGACCGGAAGGGCCGCGAGCTGTACGCGATCAAGGGGCTGCCGCCCAACCTCCTGCACATCCCGGACGGCTGCTCGTTCAACCCCCGCTGCCCGCGCGCCCGCGAACGCTGCCTGCACGACGACCCGCCGCTCTACGAGGTCTCGCCGACCAGGGCCAGCGCCTGCCACTACTGGAAGGAGACCCTCGATGCATCGCGATGAGCACGGCAGCCGCCGGGAGGCCAGGCGCGAGGGGCGCGAGGCCGAACGGCTCATGTCCGCGGCGCACCGGAAGAACGCCTACGCGGCCGGTGAGGCGATCCTCGAAGTACGCGGCCTCGCCAAGCACTTCCCGCTCACCCAGGGTGTCGTCCTCAAGCGCCAGGTCGGCGCCGTCAAGGCCGTCGACGGCGTCGACTTCGACCTGCGGGGCGGCGAGACCCTCGGCATCGTCGGCGAGTCCGGCTGCGGCAAGTCGACCGTCGCCAAGATGCTCGTCCACCTGGAGGAGCCCACGAGCGGCACGATCCGCTACAAGGGCGAGGACATCAGCAAGCTGTCGGGCCGGGCGCTCAAAGCCGTGCGCCGCAACATCCAGATGGTCTTCCAGGACCCGTACACCTCGCTCAACCCCCGGATGACCGTCGGCGACATCATCGGCGAGCCCTACGACATCCACCCCGAGGTCGCGCCCAAGGGGGACCGGCGCAAGCGCGTGCGGGAACTGCTCGACGTCGTCGGGCTCAACCCCGAGTACATCAACCGCTACCCGCACCAGTTCTCCGGCGGCCAGCGCCAGCGCATCGGCATCGCCCGCGGCCTCGCGCTGCGCCCCGAGATCATCGTCGCCGACGAGCCGGTCTCGGCCCTCGACGTCTCGGTGCAGGCGCAGGTCATCAACCTGATGGAGCGCCTCCAGCAGGAGTTCGACCTCTCCTACGTCTTCATCGCGCACGACCTCTCGATCGTCCGGCACATCTCCGACCGCGTCGCCGTCATGTACCTCGGCCGCGTCGTCGAGACGGGCACCGACGAGCAGATCTACGAGCACCCCACGCACCCCTACACGCAGGCGCTCCTCTCCGCCGTCCCCGTCCCCGACCCCACGCACCGCGAGCACCGCGAGCGGATCATCCTCACCGGGGACGTGCCCTCGCCCGCCGACCCGCCGAGCGGCTGCCACTTCAGGACGCGGTGCTTCAAGGCGCAGGAGAAGTGCGCGGTGGAGGACCCGGTGCTCGCGGTCCCCGAGTGGTTCAGGGGACGCGGCATCCTGGCGGAACACCCCTCCGCCTGCCACTTCGCGGAGGAGAAGCGGATCGTGCCCACCGAGTGAACGGGTACGGCAGGGGCTTAACACGCAGGCAACCCGGCGGACGTCGTTCCGATATACGGACGGGGGAAGCTTCTTCCTGTACGGCCGTGCGGGTGCCGTTTGGACCGGCCGGGGCGGCTCTTGCCGCCCCGGCCGGTTTTTGCTCGGTCCCCGGGGCTCCGCTCCTGCCTCGCCGCAGGGCTCCGACCGGGGGGCGAGGTGCGGGTGGGACGTCTGGTGGCCGATGCCGCCCCGCGCCTGTGTGGCACCTTTGGGCGCATGGGGCGTGTTTCGGGTGGACGTGCGCGGTGGGCCGGGGTCTTCGCCTGCGCGCTGCTCGCGCTGGGCAGTCTGGTGTGGGCCGTGCGGGACCTCTCCGTCGCCCACTGGCATCCCGGCAGGGTCTGGTGGCTGTGGGCCGGTTCGCCGTCCGCCTGGGGCGGGGGCTCCGTGCAGGTCACCTCGCTCGGGGACGCCGTGCTGCTCGTGCTCGGCGTGTGGGGCGCCGTACGGGGCGTCAGAGCCCCCCGCACCGCCGCCCCGGCGCTCGCCGCCGTCGGCGCCTGCGCGCTCGTCGTGCGGCTGCCGCCCTCCTGGCTGCTCGCGCAGCCCTGGACGGGGCCGTGGGCGGGGGAGGGGCCGCGGGGACTCGCGCGGGTCACCGATCTCGCGGGGCTGCTGCTCGGGGTGCTCCTGCTCGGCTGCGCCTTCGCCGTGCGGCGCCCGCGCGGGGACAGGCCGCCCACGGCCCGTACCGCCGCCGTGGTCCTGCTGCTGTCCGCCGGGCTCCTCGCCGTCTGGGAGGCCGTGCGCGCCGGGGACTACGGGGCCGCCGCCTACCGGGGCGCCCTGCTCGGCAACCGCAGCACGACCCTCACGCTCCTCGCGACCCCCCAGCCCTGGTGGGCCGCCGCGCTCGTGCTGCTCGCCCTCGCCGCCGGGATCGCCTGCGCGGCCCGCGCGCGGTCCGGGCGCGCGCTCGGCACCGCCGCCGGGGCGATGCTCCTGGCCTGGGGGCTCGTCAGGCTCTCCGTGGCCCTGCGCCAGGAGCGCTTCGACGGGGCGCTGAGCGGCACACCGCGCGTGCAGCTCTCGCTCGCCAGCACCCTCGCCTACGTCCTCGCCGGGCTCGCCGTGCTCGCGCTGCTGCGCACGCCCGCGCGCAGCGGGGCCGCCGCCGAGGAGCCGGCGGCGACGGCCCCCGTGCCCGTCAGTCGCGCGCGCTGAGCCCCAGTGAGCGGCGCAGGAAGTCGACCTGGAAGAGCAGCAGGTTCTCCGCGACCTCCTCCTGCGGCGTCATGTGCGTCACGCCGCTCAGCGGGAGGAACTCGTGCGGGCGGCCCGCGGCGAGGAGCGCCGAGGACAGGCGCAGCCCGTGCGCGACGACGACGTTGTCGTCCACGAGGCCGTGGACGAGCAGGAGCGGGCGGTGCGGCTCGCGCGCCTCGGAGAGGCCCTCGTCGGTGACGAGTGAGTTGTGCGCGTACGCCTCCGGCTCCGCCGCGGGGTCGCCGAGGTAGCGCTCCTGGTAGTGCGTGTCGTAGAGCCGCAGGTCCGTCACGGGGGCCCCGGAGACGGCCGCGTGGAAGACGTCGGGGCGGCGCAGCACCGCCATCGCGGCGAGGTAGCCGCCGAAGGACCAGCCCCGGATCGCGACGCGCGTGAGGTCGAGCGGGAAGCGGTCCGCGAGACCGTGGAGCGCCTCGACCTGGTCCTCCAGGCTCAGCGTCAGACGGCGGTTCACCGACTTCTCCCACGCGGGCGAGGGGCCCGGCGTGCCGCGCCCGTCGGCGACGACGACGGCGAAGCCCTGCTCCGCGAACCACTGCGAGGTCAGGTGCGGGTTGCGGGCGGCCACGACGCGCTGGCCGTGCGGGCCCCCGTACGGGTCCATGAGGACGGGGAGCGGCCCCTCCTCCTCGCGGTACCAGGACGGCAGCAGCACCGCGCACGGGATCTCCCGCGCGCCCCCCGTCGTGAGCACCGGGCGCGGCGTCAGCCCCGGCGTCTCGGCGTACGAGGCGAGCCGCGCGATCTCCTCGCCGTCCCGCAGCACGCGGTACGCCGTCCCCCAGGTGTCCGTGGTCGCGCTCGTGAGGACCGTCAGCGGGCCGCCGCGCACGGCCGAGTGGACCCCCGGGCCCTCGCTGACCCGCTGGACGCCGAGCGCGCTCACGCGGTGCACGTGGATCTCGCCGGTCTCGCGCTCCGCCGCCTCCGCGCCGGCCGACGCCGAGACCAGCACGTCGTCGGCGCCCACGTCGAGCACCGAGCGGATCTGGAGCGTCCCGCCGGTCAGGAGCCGGTCGCCGACCGCGAGGACCCGCGCCCCGCCCTCGTCCGCGATCCGTACGAGCTTGCCGTCCGGCGTCCAGGCGGGGGAACCCTCGCGCAGCTCCACCCAGTCGGGGTCCTCGTCCGCGTGCACCATCCGCGTCGCGCCGCTCTCCTCGTCCACACCGAGGTAGAGGACCGCGCGCTGGTCCCTGGACTGCACGAGCAGCAGCGGCGCCCCGGCGGCCGACCAGTGCACGCGCGCGAGGTACGGGTAGCGCGCGCGGTCCCACACGACCTCGGTGCGGCCCCCTTCGAGGTCGTGGAGGAAGAGCCGCACGTCCGCGTTGGGCGTGCCGGCCCGGGGGTAGGCGACCGAGGCCGGCTCGCGGTCCGGGTGCGCCGGGTCGGCGATCCACCAGCGCCGCACGGGGGACTCGTCGACGCGCGCGACGAGGAGCCGCGCGCTGTCGGGCGACCACCAGAAGCCGCGCGTCCTGCCCATCTCCTCGGCCGCGACGAACTCCGCGAGCCCGTAGGTGACCTGGGCCTCCTCGGGGGCCGCGAGAGCCCGGTCCCCGCTGCCGTCCGCGTCCACGAGCCGCAGGGCGCCCTCGGACACGTAGGCGATCCGCGAGCCGTCGGGCGAGGGGCGAGGGTCGATGACCGGTCCGGGCACGGCGAGCGCGCGGCTCGCCCCGGAGCGCAGATCCGTCGTCCACAGGCGTCCCGACAGCGCGTACACCGCCGTCGTGAGGGCCGCGTCGCCCGCGTACCCGACGATCCCCGTCGCGCTCTCCCTGGCCCGCTCACGCCGGGCGCGCTCCCGCGCCGAGAGCCGTTCGCCGCCCGCGCCGAGCAGCGCGGCCGGATCGGCGAGCAGCCGCTCCGCGCTCTTGCCGTCCTCGGTCACGTCCAGAACCCAGAGCATCTGCGACCGATCAGTCCCTGACCTGGAACGAAGGAAAACGATCCGTGAGCCGTCCGGGGCGACGGTGAGGGAGCGTGGCGCTCCGAGGGTGAAGCGCTGACTGCGCGCGTACTGGCGGGGGAAACTCAGGGACTCCGTTGTCATGACCCCAGCCTAGAAGCCCGGTTGGCGGACGGTGCGCCCCTCATGCTCCGGTGCGACGACTCATGCTCAGGCACTCATAGTTATGATCCGTAGCGCAAGGTGGGTGCAGGTCCGCCGTGCGAAGCGGGTGCCCGGGGACAGCGCTGTTCCCGTGCGTTCGCACTCCCGGCGCCGACCGCCGGGAGACTTCTCCGCAGTTCGCGAGCATGGGAGGTGAGCCGCCGTGGCGCTCTCGATTTCGGCGGTGGTCCTGATGTTGATCATCGTCGTCCTGCTCGTCAGGAAGTCGGGGCTGAAAGCGGGGCACGCGGTCGTCTGCGTGCTGCTCGGCTTCTTCCTGGCCGGCTCCTCGATCGCACCGACGATCAGGGAACTGACGAACAACGTGGCGGGGATGCTGGGGGACATCAAGTTCTGAGCCACCGCCACCCGGACGGCGAGCACGGGGTCCGGGGCGGAGTGCGGGCGGGCGCGGGGGCCGCGCGGTGGGGGGCACGCGCGGGTGCGGGGGCCCGCCGTTCCGCTCACGGCGGGTGGCGGGGTGCCGTCCCGGCGGGGCTCGTAGGCTGGGGCCATGACCGAGAACGCCCGTCCGCGACTGCTCCTCGTCCACGCGCACCCGGACGACGAGTCGATCACCACCGGGGCCACGATGGCCGCCGCCGTCGCGAGCGGCGCCGAGGTCACCCTCGTGACCTGCACCCTCGGCGAGGAGGGCGAGATCATCCCGCCCGCGCTCGCCCCCCTCGCCGCCGACCGCGCCGACCGGCTCGGCACGTACCGCAGCGGCGAACTCACCGCGGCCATGGCCGCCCTCGGCGTCCGCGACCACCGCTTCCTCGGCGGGCCGGGACGCTACCGCGACTCCGGGATGCGGGGCGCCCCGCAGAACGACCGCCCCGGCTCCTTCTGGTCCGCGCCGCTCGACGAGGCGGCAGGGCACCTCGTCGCGGTCATCCGCGAGGTGCGGCCCGACGTCCTCGTCACCTACGACCCCGACGGGGGCTACGGCCACCCCGACCACATCCAGGCCCACCGCGTCGCGATGCGCGCCGCCGAACTCGCCGCCGCGCCGGGCCGCCTGCCCGAGGCCGGACCCGCGCACACGATCGCCAAGACGTACTGGAACCGGCTCCCGCGCCCCGTCGCCGAAGCCGCCTTCGCCGAAGCCCGCCGCGCGCTGCCCGACAGCCCCTTCACCACGCTCGCCGCCGTCGACGACGTCCCCGGAGTCGTCGAGGCCGCGCGCGTCACGACCGCCGTCGACGCCCGCGCCCACCTCCCGGCGAAGCTCGCGGCGATGCGCGCCCACGCCACCCAGATCACCGTCGCCGAACCCCTCTTCGCCCTCTCCAACGACCTCGCTCAGCCCGTCTTCGGCATCGAGTACTACGAGTTGGTGCGCGGCGAGGCGGGGCCGCCGGGCCCGGACGGCTACGAGGCGGGGCTCTTCGCCGGGCTCGTGCCGCCCTCCTCTTCCTCCGCCAGGGAGCCGCAGTCATGAGCAACAAGCCCAAGGTCCCCGCCCAGCGCACCGCTCCCGAGGGACACTTCCTCGCCGCGCCGCCCAAGCCCGCGCGCATCGCCGGGTACGTGGGCGGCGCCCTGCTCGGCCTCGTCACGGGGCTCGCCGGGGCGCTCGTGCACGCGGCGCTGCCGCCCGGCGGACTCGCCCTCGCGCTCGCCGCGCTCGCCGGGCTCTGCTACGGCGGTGCCCAGCTCGCCCGCACCCTCGCGGGCGGCCTGATCCCGGCCCTCGGCTGGCTCCTCGCCGTCGTACTGCTCACCACGACACGCCCCGAGGGCGACTACGTCTTCGGCGCCGGGCTCGGTTCGTACGGCTTCCTGCTCGGCGGCATGGCCGTGGCTGTGATCTGTGCCACCGGCGGGCGGCCCGGCGGCTGGGCGGGTCCCGGAACGGTGCGTACGAGCGCCTGACGGGGTACCCGGACCGGTACCGGTCCAGGACCCGGCGAAGTCGTGAGCGCGCACCTGACCATTCACGCGAAAGCCCCGGAAGTCCCGACTTCGGCCCGCGGGCCGGACGGAGCGCGTCCGGCGGCCAGTATGGTGGTGCGCGCCGCCGAGCCACCCCCCACCTTCGGCAGGGGAGCCCCCTCGCGGGAGGTCGTGACGGGCGGTGGAGCCAAACAGGAGAGCCTGCCTTGAGTCGTGATACTGAGAGTTCGTCCTCCGGCCCCCGGGGGAGCGGCGGCGGTGCCGCCTACCCCTCGGGCACGCCCCCGTACGGCACCCCGGCGCAGGGCGAGGACGGCGCAGCCGCCCCGCAGGACGCCGCGGCCTCCGGCGCGGGTCGCTCCGAGGAGCGCAGGACCGAGACGACCATGACGACCCGGATCAAGATCAACATCCCCGGGTCGCGGCCCATCCCGCCCGTCGTGCTGCGCACGCCGATGAGTGACAGGGAGAAGGAGGAGCGCGCCGCGCGGGGCGAGGACACAGGGCCCCCGCAGGGCGGCGCTCCGCAAGGCCGTGAGCGCTCGCGGCCCGCGCCCGTGCCGCCGCCCCCGGGCGAGCGGGACGGCGGCCAGGGGCCCGCCGAGCGGCCGGGCCCCTCGGGGCAGCCCGCGCGGCCCGGTCCCGCGGGGGCGTCGGGGCAGACCGCGGGCGGTGGCGCGCCGCGTGAGGACAAGCCGCCGAGCGACTGGTTCGCGCCGCGCAAGAACGGGACCCGGGGCGGCAACACGCCGAGCCCGGTGGCGCCGTCGCAGGGCGGCGGGACCGAGGGCGCGGGGCTGCCGGGGGGCGGGACGCAGGGAGCGGGTGTTCCCGGCACGCCTGGCGCTCCCCGCGCGGCCGGTGCTCCGGGCGCCTCCGGCGGGAGTGCGCCCGCCGCCGGCGGGTACGGTGCGCAGACGCCCGCCGCCGGTACGCCCCTCGGCCGGGACGCGGGGAGGCAGCAGCCCCCGCAAAGCGGCCGGAGCACGGGGGCCTACGACGTCACGCAGGCGTTCGCCGACGCGCCGCCGCAGGCGACGCCGCGCGCCGGTGGGCCGCGGAGCGGTGGCCCGCAGGCCGGTGCCTCGGAGGCCGAGACCACCGCGCAGCACCCCGCGCCCGGTACGCCCCGTTCGCCGTGGCCCTCCGTCGACGACACCGCGATCCTCACCCCGCAGCAGCTCCGCGCCCCCGGCGGCCCCTCGGGCGGCCCCGGCGACGGTGGCGCGGGCGGCCCGGGCAACGGCGGCCCCGGCAGCGGCGGCGCGTCCGCCGGTCAGGTCTCCGGTGACACGCTCACGGGCGGCCTCCCCGTCGTCCCGCCGCGGTGGGAGAGCGACCAGGGCGGCGACCGCGTGACGATGCGCCAGGACCCGCTGGGCCCCGGCGCCGGATCGCCCTCCTTCCCCGTCCCGGGAGCCGCCGCGCGGTTCCCCGAGCCGGTCACCTCGCCCGCCGGGCCCGAGCAGCCGTCCTCGAAGGCCGCGAAGTCCGCGAAGCCGAAGAAGAAGGGCCGCAGCAAGCTCGGCCTCCTCCTCGGCGCCGTCGTCGTCATCGCGGCGGGCGGTTACGGGGCGGGCCTCCTGATGAACCGTTCCGACGTTCCCAAGGGCACCACCGTGCTCGGTGTGGACATCGGCGGCGGCACGCGCGACGAGGCCGTCAACAAGCTGGACTCGGCCCTCGCCAAGCGGTCCCTCACCGCGCTGCCGCTCAGCGTCGACGGCAAGGCGGTGAGCCTCAAGCCGGACAAGTCGGGGCTCTCGCTCGACACTCAGGCGACCGTGCGCGGCGCGGCGACGAGCGACTACAACCCGGTCTCCGTCTTCGGCTCGCTCGTCGGCAAGGAGCGCGTCGTCGACCCGGTCATGCCCGTCGACAAGGAGAAGCTCGCCGACTCGCTGAGCCGGGTCGCGGGAACGTCGGGCAGCCTCCGGGAGGGAACGATCAAGTTTTCCCCGGGCAAGGCCACGCCTGTGCACGGCAAGCCGGGCCGCACGCTCGACGTCGACAAGTCGATGGACATCGTGGCGCGGGCGTACCGGGACCAGGTCGAGGCGGGGGCCACCAAGCCCGTCTCGCTGCCGCTCACCGAGCACAAGCCGGAGATCTCGGACGCCGAGGTCGACCGCATGATGAAGGACTTCGCCGAACCGGCCATGTCCGGACTCGTGACGATCAAGGCCGGTACGGCGTCGATCCAGTTCGGCCCGGACCGGTCGCTGCCGCAGATCCTCGGCGTGAAGGCGGTCGGCGGGAAGCTCGTCGACACGTACGACCTCAAGGCCCTGGAGACCCTGTACGGCTCGACCTTCGAGGGCGTGCTCATCACCCGTGGCACGGGCGAGAAGACGGCCGTGACCCCCCAGGACGTCGTGGGGGCGCTGCGGGAGGCGCTGCGCGGGAAGACGGCCGCCGAGCGGACGGTGGAGATCAAGACGAATCCCAGCTGACGTCGGGGACGGGCGGGGGGCGGGTCCTGAGGGGGACTCGTCCCCCGTCGTGGGTTCGGCCCTCTGCCGGGCGGGCCCCTTCAAAGGCTCCGCCCCCGCGCCCCCGCTCCTCGAACGCCGGAGGGGCTGGATTGCGCGGGCGGGCCTGATCGTCGGGGCTGGTCGGTGGGGCGTTCCTCGCGGCGCCGCATGACATCTGTCATCCCCGAGTCGCGACGCGCGCCACTGCCGCCGCGCCCCGCTCGCGCGCCATCCTCTACCGCATGACGGATACACGTGATGTGACGGCGCAGCCTCCCGTCGTCGCCTTCGACGACGTGACGAAGAGCTACGGCGAGGTGCGGGCCGTGGCCGGGCTCTCGCTCGTCCTGCGCCCCGGCGAGACGGTCGCGCTGCTCGGCCCCAACGGCGCCGGCAAATCCTCCACGCTCGACCTGCTCCTCGGCCTGCGCCGCCCCGACGCGGGCACCGTGCGGCTCTTCGGCGGCTCGCCCGAGCGCGCCCTCGCCGCCGGGCGGGTCGGGGCGATGCTCCAGAGCGGCGGGCTCATGGAGGACGTGACGGTACGGGAACTCGTCACCTTCGCGGCGCGGCTCCACCCGCGCCCGTACCCGGTCGACGACACCCTCGCGGTCGCCGGGCTCACCGGAGTCGCGGAGCAGAAGGTCAACAAGCTCTCCGGCGGGCAGGAGCAGCGCGTGCGGTTCGCGCTCGCCACCGTCGGGGACTGCGACCTCATCGTGCTCGACGAGCCCACCACCGGCATGGACGTCACCGCGCGCCACGCCTTCTGGGCGACGATGCGCGAACAGGCCGCCTCCGGCCGTACGGTCCTCTTCGCGACCCACTACCTGGAGGAGGCCGACGCGATCGCCGACCGCGTCCTCGTCCTCAACAAGGGCCGCCTCCTCGCCGACGGCACGGCCGCCGAGGTCAAGGCGCGCGCCGGTGCCCGCCGGATCTCCTTCGACCTCGAACCCGCCGCGGCCCCGGGACTCGCCGAGCGCCTGCGCCCGCTCCCCGGGCTCACCGAGGTCACCGTCTCGGGCCACTCCGTACGCCTCGCCTCGCACGACGCCGACGCCACCGTGCACGCCCTGTACGCCCTCGGCGACCTCTACCCGCGCAACCTCGAAGTCCGGGGCCTCGGCCTCGAACAGGCATTCATCGCCCTCACCACGGCCGAGGAGGCCACGACCGCATGAGCAACGAACCCGCCGCCGCCACGGTCCCCCTGACGGCCCCGGCCCGCCCCGCGCCCGCCACCGTCCCCCGCTCCTCGCTCACCCGCACCCTCGCCCTCCTGCGCCTGGAGATCGCGAGGACCACGCGCAACGGGAAGTTCCTCTTCTTCTCGGTGCTCTACCCGGCCGGTCTCTTCCTCCTCATCACGGCGGGCCAGAACGGCGACGCCAAGGTCGGCGACCTGAGCCTGTCCGCGTACTTCATGGTCTCGATGGCGTCCTTCGGCGCGCTCACCGCCGTGCTCGTCGGCAACAGCGAGCGCATCGCGAGGGAGCGGGAGAAGGGCTGGGTGCGGCAGTTGCGGCTCACACCGCTGCCGGGCCACGGCTACGTGGTCAGCAAGATCGGCTCGGCGGCCGTCGTGAGCCTGCCCTCGATCGTCGTCGTCTTCGTCGTCGGCGCGCTCGCCAAGGGCGTGCGGCTCGACGCCTGGCAGTGGCTCGCGCTCCTCGGCCTCATCTGGGCGGGCAGCCTCGTCTTCGCCGCGCTGGGCGTCGCGATCGGCTACCTCGCGACGGGCGACGCGGTCCGCCCGCTCACGATGCTCGTCTACTTCGGGCTCTCCCTGCTGGGCGGGCTGTGGCTGCCCACCACGAACTTCCCGCAGTGGCTCCAGAGCATCGCCTCCTGGACCCCGACCCACGCCTACGCGGCGCTCGGCCAGTCCGTCGAGGCGGGCGGCGCGCCGCACCTGAAGGACATCCTCCTCGTCGTCGGCTACCTTCTCCTCTTCACGGCGGTCGCCGCCCGGCTCTACCGCAAGGACACCCTGAAGGCGTGACGGCACCGATGACGACCAGCGCACCCCCGCCCCGCTCCCGCCTTCCACGTCTGCTCGCGCCGTTCGCCCGCCCCGCGCTCCTCGGCAGCCCGCCGGGCAACCGGCGCGCGCTGCGCGGGAAGGTCCTGTGGATCGGGGTCTGGCTCGTCTTCCTGATCGACCCGCTCGACGACCTCGTCAGCGGCCCCCACGGAGCCCCCGCGCGTGCCGCAGGGTGGGCGGGGCTGCTCGTGTTCGTCGCGTGCTACCTGACGCTCGTCGTACGGGACGTCACCCGGCCGTACACGTCGCTCCGCGCCCTCGTCCTGCTCGGCCTCATGCTCGCCCTGGCCGTCGCGCTGCCGCTCGGCCTCGGCGAGTCCTGGTACGTCCTGCTCGTGTACTTCGCCGTCTCGTGCGCCGCCGCGCTGCCGCTGCCGTACTCGCGGTACGCGGTCGTCGCCTCGGCCGCGCTGCTCCTCGCCCTGCCGCCGCTGCGCGGCCACGACCCCGCCTGGGAGACGGTGATCCCCGTCCTGCTCGGCGGGTTCGCCATGACGGGGGTGCGGGAACTGGTGCGCACGACCGTGGAACTGCGCCGCGCCCGCGCGACCGTGGCCGAACTCGCGGCGAACGAGGAGCGGCTGCGCCTCGCCCGCGACCTGCACGACCTGCTCGGGCACTCGCTCTCGCTCATCACGCTCAAGAGCGAACTCGCGGGCCGCCTGCTGCCCGCGCACCCCGCCGAGGCCGCCCGCCAGGTCACCGAGATCGAACAGGTCGGCCGCCAGGCCCTCACCGACGTCCGCGCCGCCGTGGGCGGCTACCGGCAGCCGACGCTCGACGGCGAACTCGCCGGTGCCCGCATCGCCCTCGCCACCGCCGGAATCGCCGCGCACCTCCCCGACGAGGCGCCCGCGCTGCCCCCTGAGCCCGCCGCCGCGCTCGCCTGGGTCCTGCGCGAGGCCGTCACCAACGTCGTGCGCCACAGCGGCGCCCGCGCCTGCCACGTGAGCCTCACGACCCGCCAGAGCCTCCAGGGCCGATACCTGGACCTGCGCGTCGAGGACGACGGCGAGGGCCCGGCCGGAGCCTCGTACGGCAACGGCCTGACGGGGCTGCGGGAACGCCTCGCCGCGGTCGGCGGCACCCTGACGACGGGGCCGGCCCGCGCGGGGCGCCGCGGCGGATTCGTCCTGCACGCCCACGTGCCGCTGGACGACGCGCCGCCCGGTGACCCGCCTAAGCTGCCCGCATGACGACGCAGTCCCCCGTACGCCTCCTGCTCGCCGAGGATCAGGCGATGGTGCGCGAGGCGCTCGCCGCCCTGCTCGGCCTGGAGGGCGACATGACCGTGGTCGCGCAGGTCGCGCGCGGGGACGAGGTGCTCGCCGCCGCGCGGGCCCACGCCGTGGACGTCGCGCTGCTCGACATCGAGATGCCCGGCATGACGGGGCTCGACGCCGCCGCCGCGCTGCACCGCGCGCTGCCCGGCGTCCGCGTCGTCATCCTCACGACCTTCGGCAGGCCCGGGTACCTGCGGCGCGCCATGGAGGCGGGCGCGAGCGCCTTCCTCGTCAAGGACGCCCCGGCCGCCGAACTCGCCGCCGCCGTGCGCCAGGTGCTCGCCGGGGAACGCGTCATCGACCCCGCCCTCGCCGCCGCGGCGCTCGCCGAGGGAGCCAACCCCCTCACGGCACGCGAGGCGGAGGTCCTGCGCGCCGCCGCCGGAGGCGCGGGCAACGCCGAACTCGCCACCGCCCTCCATCTCTCCCAGGGCACCGTCCGCAACTACCTCTCCACGGCGATCCAGAAACTCGCCGCCCGCAACCGCGCCGACGCCGTCCGCATCGCGCGCGAGAAGGGGTGGCTGTGAGGGCCTGAGCCCGGTCACCCGTAGAGCGGGAGACGCGTCGCGTCCCGGTCGCCCGGCGCCTCCCGCTCCGCCCGCGTCCGGCGCCGCCCGGGGCCGCCCGCGCGGGGGCGGGACCTCGCGCCGGACCGGGCCTCAGTGCCGCAGGCCCCGGCCCGGGTGCGCCTGCGGACCCCCCTCCCGCACGGGCACACCCGCACGGGCACCCGCGCGGCCTCAGTTCAGATGTGCCCGCGCCGCGCGGCCCTCGGCTCGTACCGCCTCCGCGAGTTCGCCCGAGACCGCCTCGACGACCTCCGCGTACCGCTCGAACTCCGCCGCCGCCTCCAGGTAGTCGCCGCGGCGCACCAGGAGGCGCGCCCGGTCGCGGCGCAGTCCGGCCGGGTGGGAGGGGAGGAGCAGGCCCAGCTCGGCCGCCCACAGGGCGACGTCCGTGCGCTCGGGGCGGGCCTGTGCCCAGGCGGCGATGTTGCCGAGGACGCGCCGGACGATCTCCAGCGGGCCCGCCGGGGAGAGGCGGTCAGGCGTCAGGGGGCCGCCCGCCGTCCGCTCCACGAGGCCGGCCGCCTCCGCACGGTCCAGGGGCCGTCCCGCGCCGAAGGGGTCCACGAGGACCTCGCCCGGCTCGCCGAGACCCACGACGAAGTGACCCGGCAGCGCGACCCCGTGCACCGGCGCCCCCGCCCGCCGCGCCACCTCGATCCACACCACGGAGAGCAGGATCGGCAGCCCCCGCCTGCGCCGCAGCACCTCGTGCAGGAGCGAGGACTCCAGGCGCGCGTAGTCGCGCGGCTCCCCGTGGAAGCCCTCGCGCGCGCCGAGCACCTCGCGCAGTGCCCGCGCCCAGTCCGCCGGGCCCCCGGGACGGAAGGGCAGCGCGCCCGCGAGCCGGTCGAGTTCGGCCTCGGCCGCCTCGATGCCCGCCGGGGTCAGCTCCTCGTCGCCCTCGGCCGCGAGCAGCAGGCACAGGCGCGAGAGCGAGGGCCGCTCCTCGCGCGCCTCGGCGGCGAACAGCGCCCTGCGCTCGGCCCGGTTCACGCCGCCTCCGGGGCCCGGTAGTGGTGGTAGTGGTGGTGGACCGTGAAGCCGAGCCGCGTGTACAGCGCGATCGCCGCCTCGTTGTCCCGCTCGACCTGGAGCCACGCCGCCGAGGCGCCTTCCGCGAGCGCCGTCCGCGCGAGCGCCCCCATGACCCGCTGCGCGAGCCCGCGCCGCCGCTGTTCCGGGGCCACCTCGACCGCGGCGAACCCGGCCCACCGTCCGTCCACGACGCACCGGCCGATGGCGTCCGGCACCCCGGCGGTCCCGGACACCCCCGTGCCCGTATGTGCGAAACCCCCGCCCCCGGAGGCCGGTTCCACGCCCTCCCCGCCCCCGCCCGCTGGGACGTCCGCCGCGTCGATGCGCGCGAACCACGGCGAGGGCCCGCTCGCCAGCACGGCCCGCACCCCCTCCGGCACCCCGCCGGACTCCTGGCCCGCCGCCCGGTGGTACCGCCTCAGCCACGCCTCGTCCGGCGTCCTGCCGAGCCGCACCCCCGGATCGACCGCCTCCGGCCCCTCGGCGACCGGCGCCGCGACGGCCAGGGAACCCACGGGCTCGGGCCCCAGCTCGGCGAGCGGCGCCAGCGCGCCGACCATCACCAGCGCCGACACCTCGCGCCGCCACCCGAGCGCCTCCAGCTCGGCGGCCAGCACCTCCTGCGTGTCCCCCGCACCGGTCGCGAGCTGCGCGTACGCGGGCAGCCCCCGCGCCCCGTACCACTCCCGCACCCGGTCGAGGGCCAGCGGGAGCGGCATCCCCGGGTCCCCGAGCGGCAGCACGGAGTTGGCGCGCCGCGTGAAACCGGCCCCGTCCACCACCGAGGCCCGCAGCAGCCAGCCGCCGAGCGCCTCGCGCTCCGCCGCCCGCCAGCCCCGCTCCTGAACCCCCGCCAGCTCCGCGTAGTCCGCCGCGGGACCGCGCCGACGCGCCGGGGCCGCCGGGACGGTCTTCGCCGCGACCACGGCTTCCTCCGCGAGCCGCACCCGCGTCCCGTCCCGCCGGGTCACGAGCAGCACGCCCTCCTCCCAGGATGTGAGAATGCCCACCGTGTCCGTGAAAGCGGCCCCGGGAGCGGCCTCTTCGGCGACACTCCGCACGGTGACCCGTTTGCCCACGTCAGACGCGGTGATCCGGACTTCAAGGCGTGCTCCCGCCGCGAATTCCATGGTGTGGACCGCCCCTCCTGTTCGGATCATGACCCCGAGCGGAGATACTAGGTGCCGGGCATCGACGACGCCGCTCCCGCGCGCGCCAGGCGGCGGGACCCCAGGACGGGCCCGCCAGCGCCCTATCGAGGAGGAACGACAGCGTGACCTACGTCATCGCGCAGCCTTGTGTCGACGTCAAGGACAAGGCTTGCATCGAGGAGTGCCCGGTCGACTGCATCTACGAGGGGAAGCGTTCCCTCTACATCCACCCGGATGAGTGCGTCGACTGCGGTGCCTGCGAGCCGGTCTGCCCGGTCGAGGCGATCTTCTACGAGGACGACACCCCGGAGGAGTGGAAGGACTACTACAAGGCGAACGTCGAGTTCTTCGACGAGCTGGGCTCGCCCGGCGGTGCCAGCAAGCTCGGCCTGATCGAGCGCGACCACCCCTTCGTCGCCGCCCTTCCGCCGCAGAACGGGTGAGCCGCGGGCCCCTGCGGCCCGTCTCCGCTTCCCCGGTGCGCCCGCGCACTTCCGGTCCCGCCCGTGCACCCGCACCGGCGGGACCTGCGCGTTGGCGGGACGGGCCGCACGCCGCCACCCGCCCGCGCCCGGCGTGCCCCGTCCCCCGCACCGCCCCGTCCCCTCGCCCCCTCGCCCGGAAAGAGACACCGTGCCCGCACACCCGCAGCCGCTCGACGCGCTGCTCCCCGACTTCCCCTGGGACAAGCTGGAGCCGTACAAGAAGACCGCGGCGGCGCACCCCGAAGGGATCGTCGACCTCTCCGTCGGCACCCCCGTCGACCCCGTACCCGGCTTCGTCCAGGACGCGCTGACCGCCGCCACCGACGCGCACGGCTACCCGACCGTGTGGGGCACGTCCGCGCTGCGCGACGCGATCGTGGAGTGGGCGGAGCGGCGCCTCGGCGCCCGCGGCCTGAGCCACCGCCACGTCCTGCCCGTCGTCGGCTCCAAGGAGTTCGTCGCCTGGGCCCCGCTCCAGCTCGGTATCGGCCCCGGCGACCGCGTGGCCTACCCGCGCCTGGCCTACCCCACCTACGAGGTCGGCGCCCGCCTCGCCCGCGCGGAGCACGTCGCCTACGACGACCCGACGGCGCTCGACCCCGAGGGCCTGCGCGTCCTCTGGCTCAACTCGCCCTCCAACCCGACGGGTCGCGTGCTCGGCAAGGACGAGCTGACCCGGATCGTCGCGTGGGCGCGCGCGCACGGCGTTCTCGTCCTGAGCGACGAGTGCTACCTCGAACTCGGCTGGGAGGCCGACCCGGTCTCCGTGCTGCACCCGGACGTGTGCGGCGGTTCCTTCGAGGGACTCGTCGCCGTCCACTCGCTCTCGAAGCGCTCCAACCTCGCCGGGTACCGCGCCGCGTTCGTCCTCGGCGACCCCGACGTGCTCGGCCACCTGCTCCAGGTCCGCAAGCACGGCGGCATGATGACGGCCGCGCCCGTGCAGGCCGCGGCGGCGGCGGCGCTCGGCGACGACAAGCACGTCGAGGAGCAGCGCGAGCGCTACGCGGCCCGCCGCACCGCGCTGCGCACCGCCCTGCTCGACCACGGCTTCCGCGTCGAGCACAGCGAGGCCGGTCTCTACCTGTGGGCGACGCGCGGCGAGTCCTGCTGGGAGACGGTCGCGCACCTGGCCTCGCTCGGCATCCTCGTGGCGCCCGGCGACTTCTACGGGCAGGCGGGCGAGCACTTCGTACGCGTCGCCCTCACGGCGAGCGATGAGCGGATCGCCTCGGCGGTGGCGCGGCTCACGGCCTGAGCGCGGATCGGTCGCGGGCGACCGCGGCCGTCCACGGGCAGTAGTAAACGGGCCGGGCCCCGGGGAGTTCGTGCTCCCCGGGGCCCGGCCCTCGTGCGTGCGGTGCCCGTGGCTCAGCCGAGCGGGAGGCCCTTGGTGGGCAGGATGCCGGTGAGGCCGCCCGTGAGGCCGCCGCCCTTGCCGGAGCCGCTGACGGTCTTGCCCGTCGTGCCGAGCAGGTCGCCGTTGCCGGCGCGCTCGGTGATGGGGGCGACGGTGTGCCCGGCGTGACCGACGAGCTTCCCGGCCTCGGGCGCCGCCTTGCCGACCGCCTTGCCGCCGGTCTCGCCGAGGGTCTGCGTGGCGCCCTTGGCCGCACCGTCGACGGTCGAGCCCACGGCGTCGCCGTCGAGCGAGGAGACCCCGAGGCCGTTCGTCGAGGGAAGCTCGGCGGCGTTCGCGGCGCCGGCCGCGCCGATCACGGGCGCGGCACCGGCGGCGAGCAGCAGCGCGGCACCGGCGAGGCGGCGGGTGAGGGGCTTGGACATGGTGCTCCTTCGCGGGGGATCAGTGAACGCGTACGGGACCCACCGGGGCCCCGGACGACGCCGTGACTACCGCGTGAGCCGGGCGAAGGTTGCGGGGCGCGCGGGCAAAGACTTTGCAATGCGTCGTATTGTCGGCCTCTCCTGGGCCCCGGAGTCCCCCTTGCGGGCGAGGTGTCGTACGGCTGAGCCCGCGCGGGCCGCTCAGGGCGCCGTGACGATCCGTACGCCCTCGGCCCCGTCCGCCTGGCGGGCTCCCGCGGACTTCTCCGCGCCGATCTCGCGCCACGTGTGCCCCGTGCCCGAAGCACGCCACTCGCGGCCCGCGTAGGCGACCTCGGAGAGGTGCAGCACCGAGGCGTGCGCGACGGCCCACTGCGCGAGTTCCCAGCCGCGCCGCCCGGCCTTCGGGTCCTTGGCGGTCGCGGGTGCGGCGACCGGCACGACGACGGTGCGGGCCCGCGCGGGCGCCTGCGCGAGCGTGCCCGCGACCGGCGCGGGCGTGGTGGTGGCAGCGGCGGTCGTGGCCTTCTTCCGCGCCTCGGGGGCGCCGGGGAGCACGCTCGCGCCGAAGTCCCTGATGAGCGCGGCCCGTACCGCCGAGGGGTCGCCGGGGCCGTCCGGCACGGTGGACTCGCACGTGAGCGCGGCCTCGGCCCGCCCGGTGAGCGCGGCGGCGAGGAGCGCCGCGTCGGGCTCGTGCTTCGCGTAGGCCTCGGGGAAGGCGGAGCGCTGCACCTTCTGCGCGGCGACCGTGAGCGGCAGGTTCGCGTAGTCGTCGACCTTGTCGAGCCGCTGGTAGAACTTCCCCGCGCTGTAGACGGGGTCCATGATCTGCGCCACAGTGCCCCAGCCCTGCGAGGGCCGCTGCTGGAAGAGACCGACGGAATCGCGGTCGCCGTGGTCGAGGTTGCGCAGCCCCGACTCCTGGAGCGCGGTCGCGAGGGCGATCGTCACGGCCCGTTCGGGCATCCCCCGCGAGGTGCCCACGGCGGCGATCGTCGCGGCGTTCACCGCCTGGTCGGCGCCGAAGGAGTACGTGGCCCCGTCGCCGTCCGCCGAGACGACCTCGCAGCCCGGCCGCGCGTGCTGCGCGTCGGGCCCGAAGCGCACCACGAGGTAACCGGCGAGCGCGCACGAGACGGTCAGCGCGGCTCCGAGACGGAGCAGCCTGCGGCGGCGCGAGGGACGGGAGGGCGAAAGCTCGGGCACGTCCATAAGGTAACGGCTCCGGGCTCCGGGACGAGCCCCCTTGGGGAGACACCGGAAACCCTGTGCGCGGCCTGTGGGAGAGGGCTCGTACGGGGCGGGGCGGGGTCCGTACGGACCTGTGCGCGGCCTGTGCGCGGCCCGTACGGGACCGGCCGTCGGGACGGGGGCGAGCGGGCGGGACGGAGCGGCGGGTACCGGCGCCGGGCCCGGCCCCGCACCGCCCGCCCCGTACCGCGTGAGGCCCCCGCGCCGCCGCCCCCCAAGCCCCTCGGGCCCGCGCGTTAGGCTCGCCACATGCGTGACACCACCGCCCCCCGCCCCGTCCGGACCGCCGCGGCGGCGCCCGTGCTCGACCTCGGGCTCGACGCGGGGACCCTCACGGCCGCCCTCGTGGACGTGCCCTCCGTCAGCGGCGAGGAGGGGCCGCTCGCCGAGGCGATCGAGGCCGCGCTGCGCCCGCTGCCGCACCTCACCGTCGACCGCCACGGCAACAACATCGTGGCGCGCACGCACCTCGGCCGCGCCGAGCGCGTCGTCCTCGCGGGCCACATCGACACGGTCCCGATCGCGGACAACGTGCCCTCGCGCCTCGACGCGGACGGGCTCCTGTGGGGCTGCGGCACGAGCGACATGAAGGCCGGCGTCGCCGTGCAACTCCGCCTCGCCGCGACCCTGCCGGACCCGAACCGCGACCTGACCTTCGTCTTCTACGACAACGAGGAGGTCGCCGCCGACCGCAACGGCCTCGGCCACCTCGCGAGCGCGCACCCCGACTGGCTCGCGGGCGATTTCGCCGTCCTCCTCGAACCCTCGGACGGCGAGGTCGAGGGCGGCTGCCAGGGCACCCTGCGCGTCCACCTCCACACGCGCGGCGAACGCGCGCACTCGGCGCGCGCGTGGATGGGCGCGAACGCGATCCACGCCGCCGCACCGATCCTGGACCGGCTCGCCGCGTACGAGCCGCGCCGCCCGCTCGTCGACGGGCTGGAGTACCGCGAGGGCCTCAACGCGGTGCGGATCGAGGGCGGGGTCGCCGGGAACGTCATCCCGGACGCGTGCGTCGTCACCGTCAACTACCGCTACGCACCCGACCTCTCGGGGGACGAGGCACTCGCGCACGTCGAGGAGGTCTTCGCGGGCTGCGGTGTCACGGACTTCGTCGTGGACGACCACAGCCCCGCCGCGCGCCCGGGGCTGACCCACCCGGCCGCCGCCGCGTTCGTCGCGGCCGTCGGCGGGACTCCCCGCCCCAAGTTCGGCTGGACGGACGTGGCCCGCTTCAGCGCGCTCGGCGTCCCGGCCGTCAACTACGGGCCGGGCAATCCGCTGCTCGCCCACAAGCGCGAGGAGAACGTCGAGATCCGCCACGTCCTGGCGGCGGAGGAGCGCCTGCGGAGCTGGCTCACGCTCTGATCTTCTCCGCGTCGGCTTCGCCTCCGGGAGCGCGACGCTGTCCGGCCCTGCGGGGCCCGGGGCGGGCGCGCGCGGACGGCCGGATTCCGCCCCTTCGGTCCGCCACCACCTCCCGCTCATCTCCGCTTGCGTCCCTGGCCATGCCGGAGGTCCTACGCTGTCCGGACGCACGAATGAGAGGGGAGCGCGATGGCCAGTCTCGAATCGAACGGCCCGGTGGAGGAACAGCGTCTGGGACCGGTGGTGCGCAGGCGTGACCAGGTGCAGTCCGGGACGACGGACCAACGGCTGCTCGACTCGCGCGGCGCCACGGACTGGGTGCACACGGACCCCTGGCGGGTCATGCGGATGCAGTCAGAACTCGTCGACGGTTTCGGCGCCCTCGCCGAACTCCCCCCGGCCATCAGCGTCTTCGGCTCCGCTCGGACGAAGCCCGACGCGCCGGAGTACGCCCTCGGAGTCCGCCTCGGGCGCGCCCTCACGGAGGCCGGTTACGCGGTGATCACCGGGGGCGGCCCGGGAGCGATGGAGGCGGCGAACCGGGGCGCGTGGGAGGCGCAGGGGACGTCCGTCGGCCTCGGCATCGAGCTTCCCTTCGAGCAGGGGCTCAACCGGTACGTCGACATCGCGGTGAACTTCCGCTACTTCTTCGTCCGCAAGATCATGTTCGTGAAGTACGCGAGGGGATTCGTCGTCCTCCCCGGAGGCTTCGGCACGCTCGACGAACTCTTCGAGGCCCTGACCCTCGTCCAGACCCAGAAGGTCACCCGCTTCCCGATCGTCCTCTTCGGCACGGCGTACTGGGGCGGCCTCGTCAACTGGCTCCGCGACACCCTCATCGCCGAGGGCAAGGCGAACCCTGACGACTTGGACCTCTTCCACCTGACGGACGACGTGGACGAGGCGGTGGCCCTCGTGACGAAGGAGGCGGGGACCTGAGGCGGCCCTCGTTTCCCGGTGATTCAGGCGGCGGGGACGCAACCGCCCGGGTGGTCCGCGTAGAGACCGCAGGGCCCGCGTCCCGCCTGCCGGGAACAGGGCGCCGCGACGCGCAGGCGCCACACGGGGACCCCGATCCCGAACGAGCCCCATACGTGCCCGCCCGGCCCGCTCAACTCCCGCACGATGCCCTCGTGTTCGTGCGTCAGATGCGGGGCGAGGGCGCAGCGTACGAGCGTACGGGGCGGGTCCCCGGGTGGACGGGCCGCACGCAGCGCCATGTCGGCCACGTACGGCGTGACGTGCCCGGCCGCCTCGCACCGGGGCGGCCCCGGCGCGCCGTCCGCGCGTGAGGCGTACGCCGGAACGGGGCCCGCGCCCAGCTCGTACCAGGCACCCCCGGGATCGGGGAAGCGCAGGGCGAAGGGCTGCCGAAGACGGAGCAACTCCCGCACGAGCGACTGCCGTTCGCCGTCCACGGCCCACGCCCGCAGGGCGGCCGGAGCATCGGGTCCCGTCCCGGTCGCCGGGTGAACGGCACCCGCGCGGGCCCACCGGGCCCCCGGCTCGGGATCGAGCCGATCGGCGAGCCGGCACGCCTCCCCGCGCAGCCATCCCGCCGCCTCGGCCACGTCCTCCAACCGCGCCCGCGCGAGCAACCACCCCCCGGAGGCGTCCCCACCACGCGAGGTGGCGAGGAAGACGGTGCCGACTTCAAGAGTGGCGCCCCTCCCCGCGACCTGCCCGCTCACGCGCCCTCTCCTCGCCCGTGCGGGTGCCGCGCGCGCAGCACCCGGCAGTCGGTGGCCTTCGAGCGGTCCCCGGCGGCCTCGGCGTCCCGCTCGACGGCACGGAGCCGTTCGCAGACAGGGCAGTCTTCGGCGGGGGGAGGGAAGGGAACGGGCATACGGATCACTCCTCGTTGTAGCGAAGCGGCTACCGGGAGTCCTCAGGCTGAACTAGCCTGAACGAGCTATCAAGTTTCATCCTGTTGGCAGATAGGCCGGGGGATTCATGGTCAACCGCAGAACGCTCGACCCCGAGGGAGGCCCGCGCGCGGCCTTCGGTGCGCGTTTGCGCAGCTTGCGGGAGCAACGGGGCTGGACGCAGCCGGAGTTGGGCGCGCGGATGGGATATGCCCCCTCGCATATTTCAGGCGTCGAAATTGGTTCGCGAAATGCAACTGCCAAGTTCACTGCCAGCGCTGACCGTGTGTTCGGTACGGGCGATGCGCTGACCCAGCAGGGTGACGCGCTGCGGAACCCGGCGATACTGGACGGCTTCGACGACTATGTGGCTTTGGAGCGAGAAGCTATCGAAATCAGGGTTTTCGAGCTGGGCATCATGCCTGGACTCGTCCAAACTCTGCGCTACGCCAGTGCCATACAAGCCGGTGTGATGGCACGAGGCGCCGTTACCGCGCAGCAAGCAGAGGAGCGAATGGCCCGACTACTTGCACGGCAGGGCGACCTTGAGCGCGAGTCTCCGCCCAAGATCTTTATGGTGATTGACGAGGGGGCTCTGCGGCGGTGCGTAGGCGGGGCGGACACCATGTCTGACCAGTATCAGCGGCTGCTCGACTTCGCGGCTCTTCCCAACTCGGTGCTGCAAGTGGCTCCTTTCTCCCTAGGTGAGCATCGACCCTTGGGGTTTCCGGTCTATCTGTTGACATTCCGCAATGGGTCACGTGTCGCGTATACCGAATCTGCCCAGAGGGGATGCTTGGAGCGTGAATCGCGCTATGTGGAGCCTCTTTTCACGGACTACCATCACCTACAGGTCGAATCGCTGCCCCAGGCAGAGTCCGCGGCCATGATCGAACGCGTACGAAAGGGAACATCGTGACGACCCACCCCCTCCACTGGTTCAAGTCCTCTTACAGCGAGAACAACGGTGGTGCGTGCCTGGAGGTGGCCGCTGATCTCGTTGCTTCGCGCGGCGTGGTTCCCGTGCGTGACTCGAAGTGCGTGGCGGGTCCGGTTCTCGCGGTTGCGTTGTCGGCGTTCGCTGGTTTCGTGGCGGGCGTCAAGTCCGGCGATTTTTCCGCCTGATCGCGCCTGGTAGGTATGACAGCCCGCCGCCCTCTCCTGGGGGCCGGTGGGCTTCGTCATGTCGGGTGCGGTGCTGCGCTGGACGTCTTTCGGGCGCATCATCGTGTGAAGGGTGTGTGCGTGGAAGCGCGCTCGCCAAGCGGCGCAGAAGGAGTGCTTACATGACGTCCGTTGCTGGCCTCCGCTGGTTCAAGTCCTCCTACAGCGGAAACAACGGTGGTGCGTGCCTGGAGGTGGCCGCCGATCTCGTTGCTTCGCGCGGCGTCGTCCCCGTGCGTGACTCGAAGTGCGTGGCGGGTCCGGTTCTCGCGGTCGCGTTGTCGGCGTTCGCTGGTTTCGTGGCGGGCGTCAAGTCCGGTGAGTATGCCGCCTGATCGCGCCTGGTACTCACGACAGCTTGCCGCCCTCTCGGGACGGTGGCGCTGGACGTCTTCCGGGCGCATCATCGTGACAAGCGACGTAGAAGGAGCGCTCACATGATCCCCGTTGCTGGTCTCCACTGGTTCAAGTCTTCCTACAGCGGTAACAACGGTGGCTCGTGTGTGGAGGTGGCCGCCGATCTCGTCGTCTCGCAGGGCGTCGTCCCCGTGCGTGACTCGAAGTGCGTGGCCGGTCCGGTCCTTACGGTCGCGTTGTCGGCGTTCGCCGGTTTCGTGGCGGGCGTCAAGTCCGGCGGGGTTTCCGCCTGAGCGGGGCCGGTACGGGCCGTGCCTTGAGGCCGCCACTGACGACGTGGTCTCGGCGTACCCGGAGTGCGCACGGCGTCGCGGCCGCTTCGGCCCCGACCTGGCCCGAGGCCACGGCGGCCCGTACTGTCCGGCGGAGGAATCCCGCTGTACGGGAAGGCGCTCGACCGGCGAACCTCGGCGCGGTGGACGGGACCCGGTGCCCGGCCTGGTCCCGTACTTCCGAGAGATGCCCCCGGGCCGCGACGCGTCGGCCCGCCCGGCCCACCGGGATGCCCGGTGGCCACTGGCGCGAAGCCGCTCAGCGCGCCGCGCCCTGAACCTCTCTCACGCCAGCCCCCGCCGCGCCACCGCCGGTTCGCGCCATCCTGCGATCGAGGCGACCATATCGAGGACCTGGCGGGTCTCCGCGACCTCGTGGACGCGGTAGACCCGCGCACCCAGCCACGCCGAGACCGCTGTCGTCGCGAGCGTGCCGAGGAGGCGTTCCTTCACCGGGCGGTCCAGGGTCTCCCCGACGAAGTCCTTGTTGGAGAGGGAGACGAGGACCGGCCAGCCCGTCGCCGTCATCTCGGGGAGGCGCCGGGTCGCCTCCAGGGAGTGGCGGGTGTTCTTGCCGAAGTCGTGGCCGGGGTCGATGAGGACGGACTCGCGCGGGACGCCGAGCGAGACGGCACGCTCCGCGAGGGCCGTCGTCACCTCCAGGATGTCCGCCATGACGTCCTCGTACGCGACGCGGTGCGGCCTCGTCCGGGGACGGGCGCCGCCCGCGTGCGTGCACACGATTCCGGCGCGATGCCGCCCGGCGACCTCGGCGAGCTTCGGGTCCACGCCGCCCCACGCGTCGTTGATCAGGTCCGCGCCCGCCGCGCAGACCGCCTCGCCCACCTCGTGCCGCCACGTGTCCACGCTGATCACGACCTCGGGGAAGCGCCTGCGGACCTCCGCGACGAAGCCCACCGTGCGCCGCACCTCCTCCTCGGCGCTCACCTCCTCGCCGGGCCCCGCCTTCACCCCGCCGACGTCGATGATCGCCGCGCCCTCGGCGACCGCCCGCTCGACCCGGTCGAGCGCCGGCTCGTCGGCGAAGGTCGCCCCCTGGTCGTAGAAGGAATCCGGGGTCCGGTTCACGATCGCCATGATCACCGGTTCGTGCTCGCCGAACTCCCTGCGACCCAGACGCAACATCCCAGCGCTTCCCTTCCGGGCCGAAGGCCCCAAGCCGTCACCCGTGATCATGGCTCCCGGGCCGCCTGCGACCCTAGCCCGCGCCCGGACGTGGCACGATCGTGGCCACGCGGCACCGGTCGTCGGGCGGGCCGTACGAGAAGAGCACCGGGCGGGGACCGCGCCCGGGGAGTTGGGGAAGACGCATGCTGATGTTCTGGTTCCTGGTCATCGCGCTGGTCGTGGTGGTCGGCGCCGTCACGCTCGCCGTGCTCGGCCACGGTGAGGGCGCTGCCCTGCCCGAGGCCCCGCCCGAGCGGCTCACCGACCCGCTCCCCGCCGACCGGCCGGTGCGCCGCGCCGACATCGAGGCGCTGCGCTTCCCGCAGACCCTGCGCGGCTACCGCATGGGGGACGTAGACGAGGCACTCGCCCGTCTCGCCGCCGAACTCGCCGAGCGCGAGGCCCGCATCGCCGACCTGGAATCGGCGCTCGCGAGCCGTCCGGCGCGGGTCGCCGAGGAGGGCGAGCGGCCGTGACCGCGACCGGCGCGCTGCCGGGCCCCGACGGCAGACTCCGCTGCCCCTGGGGCCTGAGCGCCCCCGACTACCTCGGCTACCACGACGAGGAGTGGGGCAGGCCGCTGCTCGGCGACGACGCGCTCTTCGAGCGGCTGAGCCTCGAAGCCTTCCAGTCCGGGCTCTCCTGGCTGACGATCCTGCGCCGCAGGCCCGCCTTCCGCGCCGCCTTCGACGACTTCAAGCTGTCCGCCGTCGCCGCCTACGGCCCCGCCGAGCGCGCCCGCCTCCTCGCCGACGCCGGGATCATCCGCAACGCCCGCAAGATCGACGCCGTCCTCGCCAACGCGCGCCTGCTCGCCACCTGGGCGCCCGGCGAACTGACCACGTACCTGTGGTCCTTCGCCCCCGCCCCCGACAGCCGCCCCGCCCCCCGCACGACCGCCGACGTGCCCGCCGTCACCGAGGAGTCCACGGCGCTCGCGAAGGGCCTCAAGAAGCAGGGCGTCCGCTTCGTGGGCCCCACCACGGCGTACGCGCTCATGCAGGCGTGCGGACTCGTCGACGACCACCTCGTGGCCTGCGCGGCCAGGGGCAGGGGCCGCGCGGACCGGCCGCGACGGGAGCCGGGGGAGAGGGACAGGGACTGAGCGGGCCGGGCCCCGGTCCCGTACGGACGCGGCCGGGACGACGGGGGCGGGTGGGGACGACGGGCGTGGTGGGGGAGCGGCCGTGCCCGCCTCCCGGCGGGGGCGTTCCGGCTTCCGCGCGTACCGGCGCCCCGCCCACCGGCCGCCCGCCGACCCCGCGCGCCTGTCTCAGCGCCCCAGGTAGCGCGGCTTCTCCTTCTTCAGGAACGCCTCCACCGCGATCACGTGGTCCTCGGAGGTGCCCGCGACGGTCTGGAGTTCGTCCTCCTTGTCGAGCGCCTCGTCGAGCGTGTGGGAGGCCGCGTAGGCGAGCGAGCCCTTGAGCGATGCGTACGCGACCGTCGGGCCCGCCGCGAGCTCGCGCGCGACCTCCAGCGCCGTCCCGGCCAGTTCGGCGGCCGGGACGAGGCGGTTCACGAGCCCCAGCTCGTACGCCTCCCGCGCGCTGATGTTGCGCGGGAAGAGCAGCCAGTCGCTCGCCCGGCTGTGCCCCACCGCGCGCTGGAGCGTGAAGGAGAGCCCCGAGTCGGCGGTGAGCGCCACCCCGGCGAAGGAGGTGTTGAACGTGGCCGTGTCCGCGACGACGCGGTAGTCCGCCGCCAGCGCGAAACCGAAACCCGCCCCGGCGGCGACCCCGTTGACGCCCGCGACGACGGGCTTCGGCATCGCCGTGATCGCCCGCACGATCGGGTTGTAGTGCTCGCGCACCGTGCTCATCGGGCCGCCGTCGCCCGTCTCCCTGGCCCGCTGGAGGGTGGCGACGTGCTCCTTGAGGTCCTGCCCGACGCAGAAGGCCCGCCCCGTCGCGGTGAGCAGCACGGCCCGCACCTCCGGGTCGGCCGCCGCGTTCTGGAGGGCGTCCCGCAGCGCCTCCTTCGTCGCGGTGTCGAGGGCGTTCATGGCATCGGGACGGTTGAGCGTGATCGTGGCGAGCGCGTCGGTCACGTCGTACAGGACGGAGTCGGCCATGAAGGAGGTCCCCTCTGATCCAGCCCTCCGCCGGGCTCCGCTGCCGGGCGGACGGGCAACCGTCCCATCATCCTCGCGAGCGCCCGGTACCGGCATGACCGGGATCACGACGGGCTCCACGAAGCCCACGCATTCCTTCCGCCTCTGTGATCTGCGTCAACAAATCAGAGGCGGGGGTACGGGGTGAAGTGGGGCAGTATTCCAGTCACATCGCCGGAATGAGTGGTTTTGAACAAGCGGGTTGCGCAGATGAGTCCGCCCGATGTTGGTCACCAAGCCCCCGCATGCGGGATAATGACAGCGGAAGCAATGTGTTCGATGCCGGTGAGGCAGCGCCTGTGACGGGGCCGCCGGCTGCGATGAGCTGGTTTCAGGAAGGGGAACGAGCATGGCGGCCATGAAGCCGCGAACGGGCGACGGCCCGCTCGAGGTGACCAAGGAGGGGCGGGGCATCGTCATGCGCGTTCCGCTCGAAGGCGGCGGCCGACTCGTCGTCGAGCTGACCCCTGACGAGGCGGACGCCCTGGGCGACGCCCTCAAGAAGGTAGTCGGCTGACGAAATCTCCCGCACGGCCTGTCACACACGTTCCACCGTGACCGCCGAGCACGTCACCATGACTCTGCCCCGCGCCGCTCCGCGACGCGGGGCAGAGTCATGCCTGCCTCTTTTCGCGGCGGCCTTCGCCTCCGGAAGCGCCGGTGCCGGTGTCTGGCCCCCGACGTGCTCGGTCGTTCGTTCCTCACGACCCGCGCGCGACGGGCGTCCCGACACCGTCGCGCTTCCTTCGGCTCGGCCGCCTTACCTCGCTACCGCGCTGAGCAGCCCGTCCCCCACCGGCAGCAGCGACGGTACGAGGGTGGGGTGCTCGCGTATCGCGCGGACCAGTTCGCGCAGGCGGACCACCTCGACGGGCTGCGGGCCCGCCGCGTACGTCCGGCCGTCGGCGAAGATGCCCTCGAAGCAGACCGCGCCGCCCGGGCGCAGCAGCCGCAGCGCCTCCTCCAGGCACTCCAGGCACTCCAGCCGGTCGCCGTCGCAGAAGACGAGGTCGTATCCGTTGTCGGCGAGGCGGGGCAGGACGTCCAGGGCGCGGCCCGGGATGAACCTGGCCCGGTTGCCCGCGAAGCCCGCCGCGCGGAACGCCTGCCGCGCGAACTGCTGCCGCTCCGGCTCCGGGTCCACCGTCGTGAGCACCCCGTCCGGGCGCATCCCGCGCAGCAGGTACAGCCCCGAGACGCCCGTGCCCGTGCCGATCTCGGCCACCGCCTTGGCGTCCACGGAGGCGGCGAGCAGCGCGAGCGCCGCGCCGGTGGCGGGGGACACCGGACGCAGGCCCGCTTCGCGCGCCCGCTCCCGGGCCCACAACAGCGTCTCGTCCTCGGCGACGAAGGCGTCGGCGAACGCCCAGCCCGTCTCCCGGTTGCCGGTAATGAGCCTCTCCTTGCCCCGTAGTTGCCTGGCCGTGACTGTATCCGTTGGCCAAGGGAACCCGCAGATGGGACCGGACGTTAAGAGGGTGTGCGCCGGTCGCGGGCAGTGCCCCCGCCGCGCGGCCGCACGGGAAGTACGGGAAGTCAGGCCCCAGGCAGGTTCGGGAGGTGGAGGATGGCCGCGACCGCGGTGCGCGAGAGAACGCGGGCGTGCGGGATGACCAGCGGCGATGCCGAGGTCAATCCCGGCAAAATCGCTTATCCGGAGCTAACGGTCCGTATGGCTATGGTGGGTGCTCCACTGGACACCACCAGAGCTGACAGGGGAGGTGCGGCTGCGGCTGGTGAGACGGCGCCACCCTGGCGTCCCGGACCGCCCGCCAAGCCGAAATCCGTGACCGACACCGCTGACCGAGCCCTTCCGCAGGCCCGCGCGGCCCGTGAGGGCGGCCCCGCCGACGATTCCGTACGCACCGCGACCTTCGCCGCCGACGCGGAATCGCAGGCGTGGACGCCACCCACCTGGGAGGAGATCGTCAGCACCCACAGCGCCCGCGTCTACCGCCTCGCTTACCGACTCACGGGCAACCAGCACGACGCCGAGGACCTCACGCAGGAGGTCTTCGTCCGCGTCTTCCGCTCGCTGTCCACGTACACGCCCGGCACCTTCGAGGGCTGGCTGCACCGCATCACGACGAACCTGTTCCTCGACATGGTCCGCCGCAAGCAGCGCATCCGCTTCGACGCCCTCGGCGACGACGCCGCCGAGCGGCTCCCGAGCCGCGAGCCCTCGCCGCAGCAGGTCCTCCACGACACGCACTTCGACGCCGACGTGCAGCAGGCGCTCGACACCCTCGCGCCCGAGTTCCGCGCCGCCGTCGTCCTGTGCGACATTGAGGGACTCTCGTACGAGGAGATCGCGGCGACCCTCGACGTCAAGCTCGGCACCGTGCGCAGCCGTATCCACCGGGGCCGCTCCCAGCTCCGCAAGGCCCTCAAGCACCGTTCCCCCGAAGCGCGCGCCGAGCGGCGCGGGCTGCTGAGGAGCCCGGTGCCCGCGCTGGGAGGGAGGAGCGCGAGCGCGTGAGCGGATCACGTCCCCCAGCCACCCGGCGCTGCCTCTCCGAGCAGCACCTCGGTGACCGCCTCGCCGCCTTCGTGGACGGTGAGCTGGATCACGAGGCCCGTGAGCGAGTCCTCGCCCACCTCGCCACCTGCCCCCGCTGCAAGGCCGACGCCGACGAACAGCGGCGGCTGAAGAACGCCTTCGCCCAGGCCGCGGCCCCCGCGCTGCCGCCCGCTCTTCTGGAGCGTCTTCAAGGGCTTCCCGGAGGCCCTCCCCGCGCACCCGGCCTCGGACACGAACGCGGAACCGGCGGCTTCGCCCCCTTCGCGAGCGGCCCGGGAGCAGGATTCGGCATCCCCCCGGCACCTGCGGCGACCCCGCGACCGGCCGGACGGCTCGGCACCCCCGCCGGACGCACCGCCGTCGCCGCCCTGACCCGCCCCGCGCTCGCCCCCGTGCTGAGCCCCGTGGCCCCCTTCCCCCTGCCCTCCCCGCCGCACGCCGAGAGCGGCCGCACCTCCTCGCGCGGACGCCGCTTCGCCTACGCGGCGGCGGGCGCCGTCTCGCTCGCCGCGCTCGCCCTCGGCGGGGTCTCCTCCGGAGCCCCGGCCGGTGACGTCCCCGAGGCGCGCGGCAGCAGCGTCACCCCGCAGCGCGCACCGAGCGCGGCGGGCCAGCCCGGCGAGGCGGTACGCCGTCGCGCCCCCGGCCTCCTCGGCAGCCGCTCGGGCGGCAGCGGCACGCGGTCGGGCCCCGCCCGCCCCCTCCTCGTCTCCGCGCCCCTCCTCCCCGGCACCCCGGTGCTCCCGGTCGCCGCCCCCTACTCCGCCTTCGCCCTCCCCCCGGTCGGCGCGGCGCTCCCCGGCCCCCTCCGGGCCGGGGCGACGGAGAAGAACCCGACCCCCCAACCCTCCCCGCAGCGCCCGGCGGCCGACGACTGACCCGTCCCGCGCGGCGACGCCGCCCCTGCCGTGCGGGCCGTCCGGATGTCCCCAGCCCCGCGCGGGACCGACGCCACGCCGGTGCCCGGCGCAGAACCGTACGCCCGTGCCCCGCGTCGAGCCGGGCCCGCGCCTGCCGCCGACCTGGTTCAATTTCCCTGTGCGCCGGCCCCGGTGGAGGGGGCGGCCGGTGGGTGGAGATGCGGGAGAGCATGGATCTCGGTGAGCGTGGCCGCACCGGTGCGGACGACGGTCCGGTGGAGCCCTGGGCCAGGTACGACCCGTGGAGGAGCGCCCCGGCGACGCCGAGCGGCGCGCAGCCGCCCCCCACCCGGCCCACAGACCCCTCGCACGAGTCCGCCCCCTCCCCGGAGTCCCCTTCCGAACCCGGCACCCGGGCCCGGCGGCGGGGCGTGATCATCGCCGTGACGCTCGCCGCGCTCGTCACGGGAACACTCGGCGGCTACCTCGGCGCGCGGTACGAACGCGACGGCGGCGCCCGCACGCTCGTCCTGCCCGCGCCCGCCCCGGGCCCCGAACGGCCCGCCGGGAGCGTCGCCGACCTCGCGGCCCGCTCCCTGCCGGGCGTTGTCACCCTGCGCGCCTCGGGCTCGGGCGAGGCCGGTACCGGGACGGGCTTCGTCCTCGACGAGCGGGGCCACATCCTCACCAACAACCACGTCGTCGCCCCGGCGGCCGGAGGCGGCGCGCTCACCGTGACCTTCTCCGGCGGGCAGACCCTGCGCGCCGAAGTCGTCGGCAGGGACGCGGGCTACGACCTCGCCGTGGTCCGCGTGCGCGGCGTGAAGAACCTCACCCCGCTCGCCCTCGGCGATTCCGAAGGCGTCCGGGTCGGCGACCCCGTCGTGGCCCTCGGCTCCCCCTTCGACCTGCCCAACACCGTCACCTCGGGGATCATCAGCGCCAAGGAGCGCCCCGTGACCGCCGGGGGCGAGGGCGAACAGAGCGACATCTCCTACGTCGACGCGCTCCAGACCGACGCCCCGCTCAACCCCGGCAACTCCGGCGGCCCCCTGCTCGACGCCACCGGGCACGTCATCGGCGTCAACAGCGCCATACGCTCCGCGGACACCACGGGCGAGGGGCAGGCCGGCAGCGTGGGGCTCGGCTTCGCGATCCCCGTCAACCAGGCCCGCTGGGTCGCCGGTGAACTCCTCGCCCACGGACACGTCGCCCACCCCGTCATAGGAGTCGCGCTCGACTCCCGCGAGGACAGGAACGGCGCCCTCATCGGCGGCGACGAGGACGCCGTGACGCCGGGCGGCCCCGCCGACCGCGCGGGCCTCGCCCCCGGCGACCTGGTGACCGCCGCGGACGGCAGGCCGGTCACGTCCACCGAGGACCTCATCGTCCGCATCCGCGCCCACCGCCCCGGCGACCGCCTGCGCCTCACCTACGTCCGCGAGGGCAAGGAGCACCACGCCACGCTGACGCTGGCGGCGGCGGACTGAAGCCCGGTGAGGGCCGGGCGGACGGAGGCCCGGCACGGGACAAGAGGGCGGAGGCAAAGACCCGGCCAAGCTTCCGCGAACCTCCGGGGCCACGGGCGCCACCGCCGCAAACGGGACGGGCGGCGCCGTACCCTCCGTGTCAGGCGCCGGGTACCGTGGAGCAGGCCCGGGGACGTGCGGTGGACGCGCCGCTCGCCGGGGACGGCGCGAGGAGTTCTCAGGTGTTCAATGACGTGGGGTTTTTCGAGGTACTGACCATTGTCGTGCTCGGTGTGCTCGTCTTCGGGCCCGACAAGCTGCCGAAGATGATCCAGGACGGGATGCGGGTCCTGCGCAAGATCCGTGAGTTCACGGACAGCGCCAAGAACGACATCCGCAGCGAGCTGGGCCCCGAGTTCAAGGACTTCGAGTTCGAGGACCTGCACCCCAAGAACTTCGTGCGCAAGCAGCTCGCCAAGAGCGAGGACGAGTACGGCCTCTCCGAGATCCGCTCCAGCCTCGACTTCCGCAAGGAGATGAACGAGCTGGCGGACACCGTCCACGGCAGGGACGTCGAGGACGACGAGGAGGTCGCGAAGGACGCCCGCTCCCTCACCGACCTGACCAAGAAGGCCGAGCCCGACAACAAGACCGACCTCACCAAGGGCTCCGCCAGGACCGATCTCACGAAGCGTCCCGCGCCCGCGGCGGCGACCCCGCCCCCGTACGACGTCGACGCCACCTGAGCCCCGTCCGGGCGGCACGCCCGCCGGGGCCGTACCCGCCGCCGGAGCCGTGCCGGTCCCCCTGCCGCCGCGCCGCGCCCCGTACCGCCGTTCGCGGCCTTCCCGGCGCCCCTGGTGCTCCCTCGTCCCGCTCCCGCGTCCGCCGCCCGCGTGGTTGTGCTCCGCCGTGTGACGTGCGCGCGGCGAGGGGTGGCTATCCTGCCGTGTCGGGGTCGTCGGCCCCGGGAACAGCGAGGAGGCGGCCACGCGATGGAGACCACGAGTCAGGTGGACGGACAGCCACACGGCGCGGAGGGCCCGCGCCCGTCGCGTCCGGCGGCCCGGCGTGACGACGCGCTCTACCGCAGGGCGGCCTTCCCCTGGTACGGCCTCGACGCCGCGTACACCGGGCCGCGCTGGCTGATGCAGGCCGCCGTCGCCGCCGACGGGGCCGTCGAGCACGGTTCGCTCGGCCACGGCGAGGAGCCCTCGGTGCGCACCGAGGGCGGCGCCGACAAGGAACGCTTCGCGGCGGTCGTCACCGTCGCCGCGCACGAGGGCCGCCGCACCGCCGACGGCACCGGGATGCTGGAGGCCACGACGGTCTCCTCGGCCGCCTGGCTCGCGGGCGCCGGGCTGCTCACCGTCACCTGGCCGGGCCAGATCGACCACACGCTGCGCGACGACTGGCTGGAGCAGCAGACGGAGGCGGCCTGGGAACTGGCCGACGACCTCGCGGGAGAGGTCTGGTCGAGCCTGACCCTCCCCGTCGACGGCCGCCCGACCCCCTTCCACTACCGCGAGTCCGAGTACGGCTGGGTCCTCGCGGGCACCGCCGGGGACAGCGGCGTCCACCTCGGCGCCTACGGCCGGGGGATGAGCGCGTACGGGCTCGCCTTCAGCCGTGTCGAGGACCTGGACACCTACCTCTGACGCACGAGGAGGGGCGCCCCCCGCCGGGGGGCGCCCCTCCTCGTGCACCTGCCTCAGAACTTGTTGCGCGGCGTGATGCCGAGCGAGAGGCCCGACAGGCCCCGCTGGCGCCCCCCGAGCTTGCCCGCGATCGTGCGCAGCGCGCCGCCCGCCGGGGACTCCGGGTCGGAGAGGACGACGGGAGTGCCCTCGTCGCCGCCCTCGCGCAGGCGCACGTCGATCGGGATGGCGCCCAGGACCGGGACCTGCGCGCCCGTCGTACGGGTGAGGCCGTCCGCGACGAGCTGACCGCCGCCCGTGCCGAAGATGTCGACCATCTCGCCGCAGTGCGGGCACGGCATCCCGGACATGTTCTCGACGACGCCGACGATCTTCTGGTGCGTCTGCACCGCGATCGACCCGGCCCGCTCGGCGACCTCGGCCGCCGCCTGCTGCGGGGTCGTCACGACGAGGATCTCCGCGTTGGGCACGAGCTGGGCGACGGAGATCGCGATGTCGCCCGTGCCCGGCGGGAGGTCGAGGAGGAGGACGTCCAGGTCGCCCCAGTACACGTCGGCCAGGAACTGCTGGAGCGCGCGGTGCAGCATCGGGCCGCGCCACACGACGGGCGCGTTGCCCGGCGTGAACATCCCGATCGAGATGACCTTCACGCCGTGCGAGGACGGCGGCATGATCATGTTCTCGACCTGGGTGGGACGCCCGTCCGCGCCGAGCATGCGGGGCACGCTGTGGCCGTAGATGTCCGCGTCCACGACACCGACCTTGAGGCCGTCGGCCGCCATCGCGGCGGCGAGGTTCACCGTCACGGAGGACTTGCCGACGCCGCCCTTGCCGGAGGCGACCGCGTAGACGCGGGTGAGGGAGCCGGGCTTCGCGAAGGGCACCTCGCGCTCGGCCTGCCCGCCGCGCAGCGCGGTCGCGAGTTCCTTGCGCTGCTCGTCGCTCATGACGTCGAGGCCGACCGTCACCGAGGTGACGCCCGCGACGGCGCCGACCGCCGCCGTGACCCGCTCGGTGATGGTGTCGCGCATCGGGCAGCCGGAGACGGTCAGGTAGACCGTGACCGCGACGGCGCCGTCCTGCGCGATCTCCACGGATTTGACCATGCCCAGCTCGGTCAGGGGCCGGTGGATCTCGGGGTCGTTCACCGTCGCGAGCGCCGCCTGGATCGCGTCCTCGCTCGGCAGTGTGGGCGTGTCGGAAGCCATGTACCCGATGGTACGGCGCCGCCGTGGCCCGCCCGACCGGGCCTCGCGTCGCTTTCGTCACCCCGTGCCGTGCCGCCCCCGCCCGGCTCAGCGCCGCTCGCGCTCCGTCTCCTGCGCCACCCGCTCCTCGATCGCCCCGCGTTCCTCCAAGTCCCGCATGAGGTCCTGGAGTTCCGACCTGATCCAGTCGCGGGTCGCGACCTCGCCGAGCCCCATGCGCAGGCTCGCCATCTCGCGGCTGAGGTACTCGGTGTCCGCGATCGACCGTTCGTTCTGCTTGCGGTCCTGCTCCAGGTTGACCCGGTCGCGGTCGTCCTGGCGGTTCTGCGCGAGGAGGATGAGCGGCGCCGCGTACGAGGCCTGGAGCGAGAGCATGAGCGTCAGGAAGATGAAGGGGTAGTTGTCGAAGCGCAGCCCGTCCGGCGCGGCGACGTTCCACACCACCCAGACGATGATGACGACCGTCATCCAGACGATGAACCGGCCCGTGCCGAGGAAGCGCGCGATCCGCTCGGAGGCCCGCCCGAAGGACTCCGGGTCGTAGTCGGGCACGAGTCGCCTGCGCGGGACGCGCGGCACGTCGAGCCGCCGCCGCGAGCGTCCGGCGGACCGCTCCTTGCCCGACCCCTCGCGCCGTTCCCGCTGCCCCTCCGCCTCGCTGTGCCGCCGCCGCGCCTGCCCGCGCCGCTCGCGCAACTCGTGGAGCCGGTCCCGTACCGCCTCGACCTGCTGCTCCCTGTCCCGGTCGCCGCCGCCCCGCTCAGCCATGCCGCCCCGCCTCCTCCCCGCCGTCGCGCCCGGAACGGCCGTCGTCCCCGGCCCCGCTGCCACCCCCGGAGCCCCCGGAACCGTCGCCGGCCCCCGCCCCCGTCGCCTCGTCCCCGCGCGCCGCCCGTGCCGCCGGGGCCTCCCCCGTCCGCACCGCCCGCTCCTCCGGGACCTCGCCCGAGAGCTGGTACTCCGTCTCGCGCCAGTCGTCCGGGAGCATGTGGTCGAGCACGTCGTCGACCGTGACGACGCCCAGCAGCGCCCCCGAGTCGTCCACGACGGGCGCGGCGACCATGTCGTACGTGGCGAAGAACCCCGCCACCTCGGGCAGCTGAGCCTGCGGCGCGAGCGGCAGCAGGTCGTCGTCGAGCATCCCGCTGACCAGCGTGTACGGGGGATCGCGCAGCAGCCGTTGGAAGTGCACCGTGCCGAGGTACTTGCCCGTCGGGGTCTCGTCGGGCGGGCGGCACACGTACACCTGCGCGGCGAGCGCGGGGGAGAGGTCGGGGTTGCGGACCCGGGCGAGGGCCTCGGCGACGGTCGCGTCCGGGCGCAGCACGATCGGCTCCGTCGTCATGAGCCCGCCCGCGGTGCGCTCCTCGTACGCCATGAGCCGCCGCACGTCGGCGGCGTCCGAGGGCTGCATGAGGGTGAGCAGCCGCTCCGTCTCGGCCTCGGGCAGCTCGCCGAGCAGGTCGGCGGCGTCGTCCGGGTCCATCGCCTCCAGGACGTCGGCGGCGCGCTCGTCCTGGAGCTTGCCGAGGATCTCGATCCGGTCGTCCTCGGGCAGCTCCTCCAGGACGTCCGCGAGACGGTCGTCGTCGAGTGCGTCGGCGACCTCGGCGCGCCGCTTCGCCGACAGGTGGTGCAGGACGTTCGCGAGGTCGGCGGGGCGCAACTGCTCGAAGGTCGCGAGCAGGTTCTCCGCGCCCTGCCCCTCCTCCTCCAGCGAGAAACCGGCGAGCGCGGACCACTCGACGGTCAGCGTCTCGCCCCCGCGCCGCCCCGTCCCCTTCCACGGGAGGCGCCCCCGCGCGGCAGACATCTTCCGTACGAAGACACGGTCGATCTCCCACTCGCGGCGCGCCGGGAGCTGTGTCACCGAGACGTCGAGCACGGTCACCTCCTCGCCGGTCTCGACGAGCCGCAGCCGCCGGTCGAGGAGTTCACCGAGCACGAGACGTTCGGCGGGCCGCTGCGCGAAGCGCCGCACGTTGAGCACGCCCGTCGAGATGACCTGCCCCGACTCGATCCCCGAGACCCGCGTCATCTGGAGGAAGATCCGCCGCCGCGTGGACAGCTCGACGACGAGCCCGAGGACACGCGGCGGGCGCCGCCCGACCCGCAGCGTCGCCACGAGGTCCCGCACCCGGCCCACCTGATCGCCGTTCGGGTCGAAGACGGCCATCCCGGCGAGGTGCGAGACGAAGATCCGCGGAGCGCCACCGGCCACCGGCCACCTCCTCCGTCCCTGCGGACAAGCGATCATGTATCGGGCGGAATCAGGCTAACCGCTGACGGCTCCCGCCGCCGGGGCCGCTGGGCCGGACGGACGCGGGGACTCCGGTACGGGAGCTCCCGCGCGCCCCGGTACGCTGCGGGCCCAGGCCCCGTGTCCCCCGACTCCGGATGAGAGGCTCGTCCCCAGGTGACCCCCCGCGCCCTGCCCCGACCGACCAGGACCGTTCTCGCGGGCGCCGTGTGCGCCGCTCTCCTCGGCGGGCTCGGCGCCTGCGGCGAGGACCCGGACGAGGGCACCAACGGCGTCGGCAAGCTCTCCGCCGAGCAGATCCACCGCAAGACCACGGCGGCGGCGGGCGGCGCGCGCTCCGTACGGCTCAAGGGCAACCTCATCAGCGGGGGACACACCTACACGCTCGACATGCGCCTGACCGCCGAGGGCGGCACGGGCACGGTCCGCACCAAGGGCACCACGTTCTCCCTGCTGCGCGTCGGCAAGCACCTCTACCTCCGCGCGGACGCCGCCTTCTGGCAGCACGAGGCAGCCGCGGCGAAGGGCGCCGGGAGCGCGAAGGCGGCGGCGGGCAAGCTCGACAACAAGTACGTCAAGGTGCCGCCCAAGGACCCCGCCTACAAGCGGCTGAGCCTCTTCACCGACAAGAAGACGCTGCTCGACGGGCTCCTCGGGCTCGGCGGCGAGGTCGTCGGGGCGGGGCGGGGCGAGAGCCGCGGCGTGCGCACGGTCCGTGTCGCGGGCGACAAGGGCGCGGGCGCCCGCATCGACGTCTCGCTCGAAGGCGAGCCGTACCCGCTGAAGCTGCGCAGGGCGGGGGACGCGGGCACCGTGGCGCTGAGCGCCTGGAACGCGGCCCTCGACCTCAAGGAGCCGGGTCTCGACGAGACGGTGGACTACGGGGACGGGCTGCTGCCGCAGACGTGAGAGGCGCCTCCCGCCGCGCTCACTTCCGCTTCCGCCCGCGCCCGAGCAGCAGCTTCGGCAGCGGCGCCGGGCGGGTCACCCGCGTCGATGCGGGGCTCGGGGGCGGGGGAGCCGCGAGCGAGGAATCGGGCGCGGGCACCGTCCCGGCCTCGTACGCCGGGACGAGGCGCAGCACTCGGCACGTGCGCGCCCAGCGCTCCGGCATCGTCTCCGCGTCGGGCGCGTTGAGCCGCTTGCCCTTCAGCTCGGCGACCGCCTCGTCCCACTCGGGCGAGCCCGCCGCGAGTTCCACGACGGCGGCGCGGAAGGTCACGAGCCGTACACCCTTGTCCTTGCTCCGCACCGTCACCTCGGCCCCGCCGCCCGCCGCGAGTCCCGGCAGCGGCTGCTCCCCGGGCCCGTCCCCCACGAGCAGGACGGCGCCCTCGTGCCACACGTGCCACAGCGCGCGGGCGGGGTCCGTACCCTCGCCCCTCACCCACACGAGGGACGACTTCTTCGCGGCTTCCTCGACGAGGGCGCGGTCGAGCGGGGTGGCGGCGGCAGTCATACGAGCAGCGTAGCCACCCGCACGGGCGCCGCCGCCCCCCGTCCGGGCGATCGGAGCCGGCCGTCGGGCTGCCGGAACCGGTCCTCGGCCTGACGGAGCCGGCCCTCGTACTGCCGGAACCGGTCGTCGTGCGTTCCGGAGCGGTCGGGTGGGCCGCCGGGAAGCCCGCCTGGGCGTGTCAGAGCCAGCCGTTGCGCTTCAGCGAGCGGTGGATGCCGAGGCAGATGACGAGGATCGCGCCGAGCACCATCGGGTAGCCGTAGGTCCACTGCAACTCCGGCATGTGCTTGAAGTTCATCCCGTACACGCCGCAGATCATCGTCGGCACCGCGATGATCGCCGCCCACGAGGTGATCTTGCGCATGTCCTCGTTCTGGGCGACGGTCGCCTGCGCGAGGTTGGCCTGGAGGATGGAGTTGAGGAGTTCGTCGAAGCCGACGACCTGTTCGTGGACGCGCGCGAGGTGGTCGTGGACGTCGCGGAAGTACTTCTGGATGCCGGGGTCGATGAGCCGCATGGGGCGCTCGCTGAGCAGGTGCAGGGGCCGCAGGAGCGGCGCGACGGCCCGCTTGAACTCCAGGATCTCGCGCTTGAGCTGGTAGATCCGGCTCGCGTCGACACCGCGCGAGGCACCCTTCCCCGGGGCGGTGAAGACCTCCGTCTCGACCTCGTCGATGTCGTCCTGGAGCGCGTCGGCGACGAGGAGGTAGCCGTCGACGCAGTGGTCGGCGAGCGAGTGGAGGACGGCCGAGGGCCCGTGCGCGAGGAGGTCGGGGTCGCCCTGGAGCCGGTGGCGCAGGCCGCGCAGCGAGCCCTGGCCGCCGTGCCGGACGGTGATCACGAAGTTCCGGCCGGTGAAGCACATGATCTCGCCGGTCTCGACGATCTCGCTCGTCGCGGTCAGTTCCTCGTGCTCGACGTAGTGGACGGTCTTGAAGACGGTGAAGAGCGTGTCGTCGTAGCGCTCCAGCTTGGGACGCTGGTGGGCGTGGACGGC
The DNA here is from genome assembly GCF_000719475.1 of Streptomyces sp. NRRL F-5630. Taxonomy (GTDB): domain Bacteria; phylum Actinomycetota; class Actinomycetes; order Streptomycetales; family Streptomycetaceae; genus Streptomyces. The sequence goes on from NZ_JOGO01000029.1 coordinate 62,595, forward strand.
GTCCTCGACGGCGAGCGGGTGGAGACCGAACTCCGCGGCGATGCCCGCGAACTCGGCCTCGCTCGGCTCGTGCAGGCCGATCCAGGCGAAGCCGCCGCCGAGCCGGACGAGTTCGACGGCCGCGTGCGGGGTCAGGGTGTGCGGGGTGGGCACACGGCGGCCCTCGCGATAGACGGCGCAGTCCACGACGGAGGAGTTGACCTCCGGGTGACGGTCCGTCTCGTGAGGGGCGGGCACCTTTCGGGCGGAGGGGCGGACCACGGCACGCAGGCTGGGGATCATCGACATGGTGCTGCTCCTTCGTGCGCGACCGGGCGAGCCGGGCGGAACCTCCCGAAACGGGGGCGTGCGCCGTACCGGGCACGTCCGCACATCGGGGAGCACCGCGAGGAGCGGTGCGCGGTCTGCGCTGCTGATGGGGTCTCCCGGGCGGGCGGGAGGGGGGATCAGGCGGTGACGAAGTGCTCTTCCGTGTGCCCCGCGATCAGCGGCGAGAACCGAAGGGAAAGAGGCGTTTACCCCCGTGGGACCCGGGTATGTACGGCCTCAAGTTCCGGTCCGGGGCCCCGAGGAGGGGCGCGGCACCGTCAAGCGGAAGAGCGGGTGGTACTGCACGGTCGACTTCGATCCATGGAGCCCCACCTCCTCCAGCCGGTCCCTCGTAAGGGACGGGTGACCCGAAAATCCGGGAGTACAGCGGCCGGGCTGAGAGCGTGCTTCTGCGCGCTGCCCTGACCAGCGGCCAAGCCTAGCAGTCGGCTGTCCTGTCAATCCCCTTTTTGCCCGCGCGATACGCCCTGCCTACGCGGCCTTTACGCGACGGGTCGCTTCACGCTGCCCGCCCGCCCGCCTCCCGCGCACCCCCGCCGCGTACAGTCGCGGGCATGGCAGCCGACGTACTCGCCCTGGTGGAGGCCCGACTGAGCAGCGCGCTCGGCGAGAGCGACGCGCGCGCGGGCGTCACCTTCCTCGGCGCGGAACGCATCGAGGTCCTGCGCTTCCTCGACACGCGCGAGGAGTCCGCGCCGCTCGTGCGGTACGCGACGCTCGGCATGTCCGCCGCGCCGATGACCGATCCCTCCGCGTTCCTCGCCGACCCGGTCGAGGGCCCCCGCGCCGAACTCGTGCTCTCGGTACGGGCCGGGCGCGCCGATACGGACAAGGTCCTGCGGCCCCTCGCCGTGCTCGCCGCCTCGCCGCAGGTCGAGGGCGTCGTGATCGCGCCGGGTGCCTCGCTCGACGTGGGCGAACCGCTGTGGCCCGGGGCCCCCTTCACCTCCGTGCTCGTCGCCGAGCCCGGCGGCCTCGTCGAGACCCTCCCCCTCGACCCGCCCCTCGACCCCGTCGCCTTCCTCCCCCTCCTCCCCATGACCCCCCACGAGGCCGCCTGGAAACGCGTCCACGGCGCGCAGGCCCTCCAGGAGAAGTGGCTCGCGCACGGCACGGACCTGCGCGACCCGCTGCGGGGTACCGTCCCGCTGGACTGAGGGGGCGCCGTCGGTGGGGGCCGTCGCTGGGGGTGCCGTCGGTGGAGGAGTCCTCGGTACGGGAGCCTCCGTGCGGGGTGGCGCGTCGTATACGTACCCGGGCCGCGCCTCTCGCGGTCCCGCCCGTGACAGGCGGCCCGCGACAGCCCTGCCCACGAGCGCCGGGCGCTCCACGACCGTTCCCTCCGCGGCCCTGCCCGTGTCCTGCCCGCGAGTGGCCGGGTCACGACCTCGGACCTTGACGGAGGCACGTGCGGCGGGGAACGTGGGCCGCATGAGGGGGGACGTCCGTTGTCCGCGCTGCGGTGGCCGGGTGAGCGCGCCCGGTCTCTTCGCCGACGACTGGCGCTGCCCCGCGCACGGCGCCGTACCCCCCTTGCAGCCCGCGCTGCCGCCGGGGCCCGAGGAACTGGCGGCCGTGGTGCGGCGCGCGAGGGTCCCCGTGTGGATGCCGTGGCCGCTTCCCGTCGGCTGGCTCTACACGGGCGCGACCTCCGCGGGCGACGCCCGCACCGGCGCGCTCGCCACCGTCCTCACCTGCGCGGGCCCGGGGCCGCAGGGCACGAGCGAACTCCTCCTCGTCGCCGAGCGCCCCGGTCTCGGCCTCGGCGCCCACCTCGCGGGAGTGACGTCCACGGCGTACGACGAGGGCAAACCGGCGGCGGGCACCGTCCTCGCCGCCGGGCTCCCCGTCACCCTGTGGCGGCTCGCCGAGGCCCCGCCCGACCGCACAGTCCTCATCGGCGACACGGACGGCGTCCGCCTCTGGCTCATCACCCGCCCCGAGGGCACGGCGGCGCTCACCCCGGAGGAACTCGTCCTCGCCGACCTCCGCGAAGCCGCGTCCGAACTGGAGTTCCTGCCCTACGGGGCACTGAGCGGGACCCTCCTGGAGGGGCCGCGCGCGTGAGCGGGCCGGGACCCCGCCGTCCTCGCACGGGCCGTCCCCGCCCCCCTGACCGGCCGTCCCCGCGCCCTTGAGCCGATCGGGTGAGGGCCCCCGCGCGGGCCGCCCGGACCGGCCGGCCTCGCGCGGGCTCTATCCTGGAAGCCGCCCGGCGGTCCCGGGCCCCACCCGCTTCCCGGTACCGGCCCACCTGCCCCGTACCGCGGACCGTCCCGAAGGAGCCCGTGCCGTGCGTGTCGACCTGCACACCCACTCCACCGCCTCCGACGGCACGGACACCCCCGCCGGGCTCGTCGCCGCGGCGGCGGCGGCCGGGCTCGACGTCGTCGCGCTCACCGACCACGACACGACGCGCGGCCACGCCGAGGCCGCCGCCGCGCTCGCGACGCTCGACCGCCCCCTCACCCTCGTGCCCGGCGCCGAACTCTCCTGCCGCTTCGGCGGCGTCGGCGTCCACCTCCTCGCCTACCTCTTCGACACCGAGGAGCCCGCGCTGCTCCAGGCCCGCGAACTGGTCCGCGACGACCGCGTGCCGCGCGCCAAGGCCATGGTCGAGAGCCTGCGCGCGCTCGGCGTGCCGATCACGTGGGAGCAGGTGGCGCGCATCGCCGACGGCGGTTCCGTCGGCCGCCCGCACCTCGCGTCGGCCCTCGTCGAACTCGGCGTCGTGGACACCGTCTCGGACGCCTTCACGCCCCAGTGGCTCGGCGACGGCGGGCGCGCCTACGCGCCCAAGAACGAACTCGACCCCGCCGAGGCGATCCGCCTGGTCAAGGCGGCGGGGGGCGTCAGCGTCCTGGCCCACCCGCTCGCCGCCTCGCGCGGGCCCACGCTGAGCGAGGAGGCCATCGCCGGGCTCGCGGCGGCCGGGCTCGACGGCCTGGAGGCCGACCACCCCGACCACGACCCGGCGGCCACCGCGCGCGCCCACGCGCTCGCCGCCGACCTCGGCCTCCTCGCGACCGGCTCCAGCGACTACCACGGCACCCGCAAGCCCCTCGCGCTCGGCGCCCGCACGACCGACCCCGAGGTCTACGCCGAGATCATCCGCCGCTCCGCGGGAGCCTTCCCCGTACCCGGCGCCGGCGGAGCCGCCCGCACCGCCTGAACCATGCCCTCCTCCGGCCGGACCCGCCCGGGGCCCCGGCCGGCTTCCGCGCGCCGCCATCCGACCCCGTAGCGGGGCGGGATGGCGCGTCGCGGAGCGTGCGCTTCCCCGTGGTTCAGGGTGCCGGTACGCGCCCCTCGCACGCCGCCCCCCGTCCACCCGCCCCCGCCGTGCCCGCAGCGCGCCGGGGAACCTCCCGCAAGGCCCCACGTGTTCGACTTCGCCGTCTTCGGCTCGCTCTTCCTGACCCTCTTCGTGATCATGGACCCGCCCGGGATCACGCCGATCTTCCTCGCCCTCACCGCGGGCCGCCCGGCCAAGACGCAGCGCCACATGGCCTTCCAGGCGGTGTGCGTCGCCTTCGGCGTCATCGTCGTCTTCGGCATCCTCGGGCAGCAGATCCTCGACTACCTGCACGTCTCGGTGCCCGCGCTGATGATCGCGGGCGGGCTGCTCCTGCTCCTCATCGCGCTCGACCTGCTCACCGGCAAGACCGACGAGCCCCAGCAGACCAAGGACGTCAACGTCGCCCTCGTCCCCCTCGGTATGCCGCTGCTCGCGGGTCCGGGGGCGATCGTCTCGGTCATCCTCGCCGTGCAGCACGCCGACTCGGTGAGCACGCAGGTCTCCGTGTGGTGCGCGATCCTCGCCATGCACGTCGTGCTGTGGGCGACGATGCGGTACTCGCTCGTCATCATCCGCGTCATCAAGGACGGCGGCGTCGTCCTCGTGACCCGTCTCGCGGGCATGATGCTCTCCGCGATCGCGGTCCAGCAGATCATCAACGGGATCACGCAGGTCATCAAGGGGGCGTGAGCCGGTCCGGCGCGCGGGAAGGCGTGCGCCCGTACGCGGGCACACCCCGCACGCGGGCCCTACGCACGAGGGCCCCCGTCCGGCGGGTGCCGGGCGGGGGCCCTGAGTCATCATCAAAGGTGCGGCGGCCGTGCGGAGGCCGACGCGGGAAACGGCGTTACGAAGCCGGAGCCTCTGCCGGGCGGATGTAGAGCCGCTGGCCGATCTCGGCCGCCTGCTGAACGATCCGGTTGACGGAGGCCGCGTCCACGATCGTGCTGTCCATTGCGGAACCGGTCACGTCGTCGAGGCGCATGATCTCGAAGCGCATGGGGCTTCTCCCTTCGTCCGGGTGATCCTCCAAAGGAGAACTGTGATGCGAGGGCGTGGACCCAGTGTCGCCCCCGTACCCGGCACAGGGCGTTGCCCGACCGTTACGAGTGGATTGCGCGACTGAGGTACCCCCGCTCCGTATGGGTACAACGAGTTGCCCGGAGCAAACATTCCCTTGGCTAAGGAAAACATTCAACGGTCTAAGTACTTGACAAGCGGAGGGCCCGCCTCTCCTTGCGCCTCCGCACACCTGCGCGCTACCCCGCGCGGTTGTGCGCGCCCCGCGCCGATCGGGAGAATGAGCCCCCTATGAACCAGGAATCCGTGGACACCGGCGCCCGACTCGACCGCATCGACCGGCGCCTCGCCCAGATCGCGGGAGAACTCGCCGGAGCCGCGACCCACGCCGTCTTCGTCGACGCCGGCTACCTCTACGCCGCGGCGGGACGGCTCGTCACGGGCACGGAGGACCGCAAAGGCTTCGAACTCGACGCCCAGGGCCTGATCGACGCGCTCGTCGACTGTGCGAGCCACGTCTTCCCGCACAGCAGGCTCCTGCGCGTCTACTGGTACGACGGCGCCAGGCGCCGCATCCACACCGCCGAACAGCAGTCCATCGCCGAGCTGCCCGACGTCAAGGTCCGCCTCGGCAACCTCAACGCCAACAACCAGCAGAAGGGCGTGGACTCCCTCATCCGCGGCGACCTCGAGTCCCTCGCCCGCCACCGCGCCATCGGCGACGCCGTCCTCCTCGGCGGCGACGAGGACCTCGTGCCCGCCGTCGAGGCCGCGCAGGACTTCGGCGCGCGCGTCCACCTGTGGGGCATCGAGGCCCCCGAGGGCCTGCGCAACCAGGCCGACCCGCTCCTGTGGGAGGTCGACACGCAGCGCACCCTCGACCTCGCCTTCCTCAAGCCCTACGTCACCCGCCGCACCGTCGTCACCTTCGACGACGCCGTCGTGCCTCGCCCCACCTGGGACGACGTCCACTTCGTCGGCAAGCGCGTCGCCGCCACCTGGTACAGCACCAAGGGCCCCGCATCCCTGGCCGGGCTCCTCCCCGGGCCCTACCTGCCCGGCCCCGTCGACCAGGACCTCCTCATCGAGGCGGAAGCGCTCCTCCAGTACTCCCTGCGCGCCCAGCCGGACCTGCGCCGCGCGCTGCGCGACGGCTTCTGGGAGCACGTGCGGACCCTCTTCCCGACGCCGGACAGCGGACCGGAGACGGCGCCGCGGGGCTGAGGCGCGGCGGCCCCGCCGAGGTGGCCGGACGGCGGAGAGGGGCGCGGCCTCGCGGAGGCGAGCACCGCTCCGGCTTCCGGGGCGGGCGTCACACCGCCGGGTGCGTGTCCCAGAAGGCGAGCAGCGCCTCGGCCGTCTCCTCCGGGCGGTCCGTGTTGGGGGAGTGCCCCGCGCCCGCCACCCGGGTCCGGGGCGCCCCTAGCCGCGACGCCATCGCGTCCAGCCACTCCACGGGCCACGTGTCGTCGCTCTCGCCCGAGACGACGTGCACCGGGACCCCGCTCGCCGCCAGCTCGGCGACCCGGTCCGGCTCGGTCGCCAACTGCTTCCCCGTGGTGAGGAGTTGCACCGTGCGAGTACGGAGCCACCGCTCCCGGAGCCGGCGGTCCCGCTCCGTGACCGGGCGCGCGGCGGCCTCGGCGGCCCCCGGGGACTCCAGCGCGGCCATCGCCTCCCACACCGCGCCCTTCTCCATCGCGCCGAGCGCCTGCGAGAGCAGCGCGAGCTTCTCGATCTGCCCCTGGGAGGTCGCCGCGGGCCCGGCGGACATGATCGTGAGGCTCGCGAAGAGGGCGGGCTCGACGATGACGGCGGCGCGCGCGATGAGCCCGCCGAGCGAGTGCCCGAGCAGGTGCGCCCGCCCCCCGAGGGCCCGCACGAGCGCGTGCACGTCGGCGGCGAGTTCTCCGGGCGCGTACGCCTCGGGCGACTCGGGACCCTCGGTCTCGTACTGTCCCCTGCCGTCGACGGAGACGACCCGGTAACCCCCGGCGGCGAGCGCGGGCAGGAGCGGCAGGAAGTCCTCCTTGCTCCCGGTGAAGCCGGGCAGCAGCAGCGCCAGGGGCGCCCGCGCCTCACCGGTCGCGAGCGCGGCGAAGTCCCCGCGCGCCGTCGTGACGGTGAGCCGGTCTGTGCCGGGCGGGGGAACGAAGGTAGGCGGCCTGCTCATGGGACGGAGGCTAACGGGCGGCGGGGGGCTTGTCGCCGCGGCCCGTCCGGCAGGAACCGGGCGCGGACCACGCGCGGCATCAGGGGTCTTCTCGCGGCGGCGGGCGCGGACAGCACGCGGCCCCGGGACCCTGTCGCGGGTCCCGGGGCCGGGCGTGCTCAGCCGTCAGTCGCGCGCGCTCAGTCCTCGGCGGTCTCGGCCGCGGGGCGGCGCGTCCGCGTGCGGCGGCGCGGCTTGCGCGCGGCGCCCGTACCCTCGCCGGACTCCGTGGTGGCAGTCGCCGCGACCGGCTCGGCCGTCCGCTTCTGCTCGGGGACCTCGGCAGCCGAGCGGGCCGTGGCGGCGGAGCGGGTGCGGCGACGGCGCGGCTTGCGCGGCGCCTCGTCGGCGCCCTCACCGGCGGCGGGTGCCTCGGCGCCCTGCTCGCCCGTGGTGGCCGTGACGGGCTCGCCGTTACGGGTGCGACGGCGGCGGCGCGGGGCACGGGGCTCGCGCTCCTCACCGGCCGTCTCCTCCGCACGGGAGCCCTTGCGGTCCTCCGTACGCGCGGCCGGGGCGGCGCCGCGCTTGCCGCGACCGCCCGTCTCGCCCAGGTCCTCGACCTGCTCGGCGTCCAGGCCCGCGCGGGTGCGCTCGCTGCGCGGCAGGACACCCTTCGTGCCCGCCGGGATCTTCAGTTCCTCGAAGAGGTGCGGCGAGGTCGAGTACGTCTCGACGGGGTCGGGGAACCCGAGGCCGAGCGCCTTGTTGATGAGCTGCCAGCGCGGGATGTCGTCCCAGTCGACGAGCGTGACGGCCGTACCCGAGCGACCCGCGCGGCCCGTACGGCCGATGCGGTGCAGGTAGGTCTTCTCGTCCTCGGGCGTCTGGTAGTTGATGACGTGCGTGACGCCCTCGACATCGATGCCGCGCGCGGCGACGTCGGTGCACACGAGCACATCGACCTTGCCGTTGCGGAAGGCCCGCAGCGCCTGCTCGCGGGCGCCCTGGCCGAGGTCCCCGTGCACCGCGCCGGCGGCGAAACCACGCCGCTGGAGCTGCTCGGAGATGTCGGCCGCCGTCCGCTTCGTACGGCAGAAGATCATCGCGAGCCCGCGGCCCTCGGCCTGGAGGATGCGCGCGACCATCTCCGGCTTGTCCATCGAGTGCGCGCGGAAGACGTGCTGCTCGGTGTTGGCGACGGTGGCGCCCTCGTCGTCGGGCGAGGTCGCGTTGATGTGCGTGGGCTGCGACATGTAGCGGCGCGCGAGGGAGACGACGGCGCCCGGCATCGTCGCCGAGAAGAGCATCGTCTGCCGCTTCACGGGCAGCATCGCGACGATCTTCTCGACGTCGGGCAGGAAGCCCAGGTCGAGCATCTCGTCGGCCTCGTCGAGCACGAGCGCCCGCACCTTGCTGAGGTCCAGCTTGCGCTGGCCCGCGAGGTCGAGGAGGCGGCCCGGGGTGCCGACGACGACGTCGACGCCCTTCTTGAGCGCCTCGACCTGGGGCTCGTAGGCACGGCCCCCGTATATGGCGAGGACGCGCACGTCGCGCACCTTGCCGGCGGTCTGGAGGTCGTTGGTCACCTGCGTGCACAGCTCGCGGGTGGGCACGACGACGAGGGCCTGCGGCGCCTCGCTGAGCTTGTCCGGGGTCGCGCGTCCGGCCTCGACGTCGGCGGAGACGGTCACCCGCTCCAGGAGCGGGAGGCCGAAACCGAGCGTCTTGCCGGTCCCGGTCTTGGCCTGGCCGATCACATCGGAGCCGGACAGGGCGACGGGCAGGGTCAGTGACTGGATGGGAAAGGGGGAGACGATGCCGACGGCTTCCAGCGCCTCGGCCGTCTCGGGGAGAATCCCCAGGTCCCGAAAAGTCTGCGTAGTCAGGATGTTGCCTCTTCGTTAAGGCGGTACGAGGGAACGTGAGGGGTCTTGACCGTGCCGCGGACCGCCGGCCGCTGTAACGGGGACGGGCCGGGTCGCGTCGCGGGACCTCTGCTCACGCTCACAGCGCTCACACCGCTGAGGGCCCCTCGAAAGCCGTACGCGCGAAAGGCGCGAGCGGCCGGGAGGGCTGTCGGGTCGGAGCCGATCGGGCCACCGACCGGGCATCCTCGGTACACCCGCTGAACATATGGACATATTCGGCGGGCTCCTTTACCACCATACCCCCAAAGCCCGCAGGCGTGCCGGTTCGAGGCCATACGTAGCGGTCATCACACCTGTCGGCCGCCCGGGTACGTGCTCGTCGGCGCGGGCTATTCTGCGCTCATGGAGACGTCAGACACCGCCCCCGCGACCACCGCCCGCGACTGGGCCGCGAGCTCCGCCGAGCCGCACTACAGGGACGCGGTCGTCGACCTCCTCGGCGCCCTCGCCTACGGCGAGCTGGCCGCCTTCGAGCGTCTCGCCGAGGACGCCAAGCTCGCCCCGAGCCTGAAGGACAAGGCGGAGCTGGCCAAGATGGCCTCCGCCGAGTTCCACCACTTCGAGAAGCTGCGCGACCGGCTCACCGAGATCGACGCCGAGCCGGCCGAGGCGATGCAGCCCTTCGCGACCGCGCTCGACGCCTTCCACCAGCAGACGGCGCCCTCGGACTGGCTGGAGGGCCTGGTCAAGGCGTACGTGGGCGACTCGATCGCGAGCGACTTCTACCGCGAGGTCGCGGTGCGTCTCGACACGGACACCAAGGACCTCGTCCTCACCGTCCTCGCGGACACGGGGCACGCGGACTTCGCCGTCGAGAAGGTGCGCGCCGCGATCGAGGCGGACCCGCGCGTCGGGGGCCGCCTCGCGCTGTGGGCGCGCCGCCTGATGGGCGAGGCCCTTTCGCAGGCGCAGCGGGTCGTGGCGGAGCGCGACGCCCTCTCGACGATGCTCGTCGGCGGACTGGCGGACGGCTTCGACCTCGCCGAGGTGGGCCGGATGTTCTCGCGGATCACGGAGGCGCACACGAAGCGGATGGCCGCGCTGGGGCTGGCGTCCTGAGGATGGCGGCCTGAGGGCGGCGGTCTGAAGGGCGGGCGGCGGCCTGAGCGGTCCGGTCCGTCGGGCGGGGGGCGTCGGGGGCCGGGCTGAGGGGCGTGCATGTCCGGTGTCGTCGAGGGCGGCCCACCTGGCGGCCCACCCGCCGGGACGGCGTTTTTCGGCCATCTTCCGGTGGTGTGGAGGGGTCGCGCTGTAGTGCTGGAGCGACCGGGGCGGGCCCGTGCGACGGGTGCCGCTCAGGCGGTGGCGCGCTCGCGTGGCTGTTCGGGGACGGTCTCGGGGCGGGGGAGCAGCGAGAGCAGCGCCGCCGTGACGGCCGTCGCGGCGAGAAGGCTCAGCGGCAGGTGCCCGGGGCCGAGGGCGCTGTGCGCCACGAAGGCGCCGAAGAGGCCGCCCACGCCGCCCGTCGCGTACACGAGCGCTTGATGCGGCAGCCGCCCGGGCAACCGGCGCAGCGCCAGGGTGGCGAGCACGAGACCGAGCACGGCGGCGCCCAGCGCTTCCACGATCATCCGGTCCTCCCGGTTCGACGGGCAATTCGGTTGAAGCCGTCCTACCCCCGGGGCGGAGCCACAACCCCGCCGGGCGGAGGGGAACGCCGGTTCGGTGCGTCGCGCGGGAGGAGGGCGCGAGGCGGGGGCGCGCTGAAATCGGCTCACTCGGAAGAGTGGGGCGATTTTTTATTTGCTCGGAGTTGTCCACAGATTCGGGGTGGGGCGGGGATCTCGGGGGGCTGGGGGGTGGGGGGGGGGG
>NZ_JOGO01000030.1 GCF_000719475.1 Streptomyces sp. NRRL F-5630
GGGTGCGGGGTGCGGGGTGTGCGGGGGCGGACTGGTGGCCGGGGCCCGTCCGGGCTGGACGGGGAGTCTCCTCGGGCGAGCCCCGGCGGTCGGTACGGGCTCTCGCCCGGCTGTTCGCGGGCCGCCCGGTCGTGCGCGGGCCGCCCGGTCCTTCTCAGGCCGTCGTCAACTGGTGTCGAAGACGGCGTCCCGGGCCTGTTCCAGCGCGACGTGCAGAGCACCGACGAGAATCGGGTCGCCTTCCAGCTCGCTGATGCGCAGCAGCGGCCTCGGCAGCGCGAGCCCGGTCAGTTCGGCCTCGACCCGCGTGCGCAGCTCCTCGCCCCCGGCCTCGGCGACCTGCCCCGAGAGCACGACGAGTTCGGGGTCGACGACGGCGACGACCGCGGCTATCCCGGTGGCGAGCCGCCGCGCTGTCTCGTCGAGCACGGCCGGCACGGTGAGCGCCTCGGCGAGCGGGGCCCCGCCCGCGAGGGCCCGTACCGCCGGGACGGACACGAGGCTCTGGAGGCCACCGCCCCCGTCGTCCCCGGCCGTCGCGCCCTCGCCGCCGCGCGCGAGCGGGGCGCCGGGCAGCGGCATGTAGCCGATCTCGCCCGCGCCGCCCGTCGCTCCGCGCAGGAGCGTGCCGCCGAGCACGATCGCGGCACCGACGCCGCGGTCCAGCCAGGCGAGCACGAAGTCGTCGTGGTCCTGTGCCGCGCCCTGGTACTGCTCGGCGAGCGCCGCGAGATTGACGTCGTTCTCGATCCGTACCGGCGTGCCGATCTCCTCGGCCAGCTCGGCGAGGAGCGTGCGGGAGTGCCAGCCGGGCAGATGCGGCGCGTAGCGCAGCTCGCCGCTGACCGGGTCGAGCGCCCCCGGGGTGCCGATCACGGTGTGGTGCAGGCGGTCGGCGCGCAGGCCGGCCTCGGCGAGCGCGGCCTCGACGGCCTCGCGCACGAGCTGCGCGGTCCTGTTGCGTACGTTCTCGGCGACCGCGTCGGCCCCGACGCGCCCGCGCCCGGCCACCCGGCCCGTGACATCCGCCACGAGGGCGCTGATCCCGGTGTGCCCGACGCTCAGGGCGGCGACGTGCGCCGCGCTCGGCTCCACCTCGTACAGCAGCGCCTTCGGGCCCGGCCGGCCGCTCTCGCTCCCGCTGCTCCGCACGAGCCCGGCGTTTTCGAGCCGTGCGAGCAACTGCGAGGTCGTCGGCTTGGAGAGCCCGGTCAGCTCCCCTATCCGCGTCCGCGTGAGCGGTCCGTGCAGGACGAGCAGGTCGAGAGCGGCGCGGTCGTTCATCGCGCGCAGGACGGCGGGGGTGCCGGGCGTCGCGGCCGGGGTGCCGGGGGTGGTGCTGGAAGCCATCGCCTGCGACCCGCCCTTCGGGGGTTCCTGACCCTCCCACAGCATTGTTAGGAAGGTTTCCTATCGGTGGCAGGAACCTAAAGGACAGGGGGACGGGAGTCAATAGCCGGGTTTCGGGAGGGGAGGAGGGGCGTCTACGTGGCGAATTGGCGCGAGGTGCGATAAATGCGGGCAAACCGTGCACGAGGGTGTGAATGACCTGCGGGCCGGTGGCGGCGAAGGCCGCTCAGGGCGTCGGCGCGGCGTCAGTGGACCGCGCGGCGGCGGGGGCGCTCCCGGCCTCGACGGGGTGCGAGGCCGGTGCGGCGGGCGGCGGGGGAGCCCCCCTGACCGCCGGGCTCATGGGGCGCCGTTCTCGCCCGGCGCACCTCGCACAGGCGCCGGGGCGCCCTCACTTCTGCAACGGTGTCTGCGGCGGCAGCGGGCTCGCGTTCAGCGTCTGCGGCGACGTCGACGACGCGTACGCCGAGGGGGCCGCCACACCCGCCGCCGCGTCCGAGCCGTCCGCCGCCGGGGACGAGACCGGCATACCGCCGACGATGCTGATGTCCTCCTGATCGAAGGCGTGCTTGATGCGCCAGCGCAGTTCGCGCTCCACCGCGACCGCCTGGCCCGGCATCGTACGGGCCGCCACGCGGACCACCATCGAGTCCAGGAGCACCGACTCCAGGCCCAGCGTCTCCACCGGGCCCCACAGCCGCTCGCTCCAGGGCTCCTCCTTGCTCATCGCCTCGGCCACGGACGCCAGCGTCGCCTTGACCCTGTCCAGGTCCTCGTCCGTCTTGACGGTCACGTCCACGCCCGCCGTCGCCCAGCCCTGGCTCAGGTTGCCGATCCGCTTGACCTCGCCGTTGCGGATGTACCAGATCTCGCCGTTGTCCCCGCGCAGCTTCGTCACGCGCAGCCCCACCTCGATCACCTCGCCGCTGGCCACGCCCGCGTCGATCGTGTCGCCGACCCCGTACTGGTCCTCCAGGATCATGAAGACGCCCGAGAGGAAGTCCGTCACGAGGTTCCGCGCCCCGAAACCGATCGCGACGCCCGCGACGCCCGCCGAGGCGAGCAGCGGCGCCAGGTTGATCTTGAAGGTGGACAGCACCATGAGGGCCGCCGTGCCGAGGATCAGGAACGAGGCGACGGAGCGGAGGACGGACCCTATGGCCTCCGAGCGCTGGCGGCGGCGCTCCGCGTTGACGAGCAGCCCGCCGAGCGCGGTGGTCGCCGCGTTCTCGCCCGGGCGGTTCATCCGGGCGATGAAGCGGGTGATCGTACGGCGTACGACTTGGCGCAGGACGAGCGCGATGACCACGATCAGGACGATGCGCAGCCCCACGCCGAGCCAGTCGGACCAGTTCTCGCGCACCCAGCCGGCCGCGTCCGTGGCGCTCTCCTGGGCGTCCTGGAAAGTGACCGGATCAGGGCTCGCACCGGTGGCCGAGAGGACGGGGGACACCACGGGGACCTCCATGTTCGGGGACGATTCACCACACTAACGGGGCAGCGCGGGGGCTCCGCGGCTCGTGCGCTCCGGGGCCGCTCCGCCCCAGGCAGCGGCCCCGCGGCGGGACCCGCTGTGGGCGAAAACACGTCGGGCCCGTTACCCGTCCATGGTGGCGCCGCCACCCGGCCCGGGGTGAGACTGGAGCGGATCGTCCCGGCGCGAGCCACGCGCCGCCGGCGTACAAGGAGGCACACGTGCCGCACGTCCTCGTCCTCAACGCGTCGTACGAGCCCCTCGGCGTCGTACCGCTCCGCCGCGCGCTCGTCCTCGTGCTGGAGAACAAGGCCCAGTGCCTGGAGGAGACCGGCGTCCTCCTCCGCAGCGCGAGCCGCACGGTCCCCGCACCCAGCGTGGTCCGGCTCAAGCGCTACGTCCGGGTGCCCTACCGGGGGCCCGTGCCGCTCACCCGTCGCGCCCTCTTCGCCCGCGACGGCGGGAAGTGCGCCTACTGCGGGTCCGTCGCCACGAGCGTCGACCACGTCGTGCCGCGCAGCAGAGGCGGCCGGCACGCCTGGGACAACGTCGTCGCGTCCTGCCGCCGCTGCAACCACACCAAGGCCGACCGCTACCTCGCCGACCTCGGCTGGCGCCTGCGCCACGCCCCCGCCCCGCCCTCCGGGCTCGCCTGGCGGATCATCGGGACGGGGCACAGGGACCCGAGCTGGCTGCCCTACCTGCGCCCCTTCGGTGCCGACGACGCCCTCGCGCGCATCGAGGCGCTCGGCGGGCAGCAGGCCGGAGAGGCGGCGGAGGGCTGGGGAACGGTGGCGGGCCAGGGCCTCGGCTCAGGGGGCCAGGGGCGCGGTGCCGGGAGCCAGGGCCTCGGCGCCGCCGGCCAGAGCCTCGGCTCCGGGGGTGCCCAGCCCTTCGGCGGGGTGTCCCCGGCCGCCACCGCCTGAGCGGCCTCCTCGGCGGGCCGACCGCGCCTTTTCCCCTCGAACCGGAGGCGCCGCGTCCCCCCGCGGAGGCGCCATGTATCCCCCGCAGCCGCGCCGCGCCTCCCTCAGCGGCCCGGTTCCCAGCCCAGCGCGGGGCCCAGGTGGTGCGCGAAGTCGCCGAGGATCTGGACGTAGTCCTCGTAGGCGAAGTCGAAGGGCAGCGCGAAGGCGACCTCGTCGACCTCCTGGAAGGCCACGTCCGCGTGGAGCCGCTCGGCGAGTTCGGCGGAGGGGCCCACGAGGTCGGGCGCGAAGAGCAGCCTGGCGGGACCCTGCGGCTCCCTCGTGCGGGGCAGGCGCTCGCGCGCGTACGCCTCGTAGCGCTCCCGTTGCGCGGGCGTCGCCGAGTCCGTCGGTACCACGACGAGGCCCTGCGAGACGCGGGCGCGGGCGCCGTCCGGGTGGGCCGCGCGGAAGGCGCGGATCTGCGCGCGCTGAAGCGCGGCGAACGGCGGGACTCCGTCGGCCGGGGCGACCTCGGGGTCCCACTTCACGACGCTGCTCGTCAGCAGGTTGAGCCCCTGCTCCCCGGCCCACCGAGCCGACCGCAGGCTCCCCGCCCCGTACCACAGGCGCTCCGCGAGCCCCGGTGACCGCGGCTGCACGCGGTCGGAGCGGGCCTCGAAGCCCGTCGTCGCGCCGCCCGCCGTGACCGGCTCGCCGCGCACGCACGCGAGCAGCCGCGAGGCGCGCGCGTAGGAGAAGTCCTCGGCCTCCGCCGTGTCCGGGTACAGGGCGCCCTTGACCTCCTCGTACCGCGCCGGGGGCCCGACGCTGAAGCCGGGGTTGAGCCTGCCGCCCGAGAGCACGTCGACCGTCGCCCAGTCCTCCGCGAGCCGGAGCGGGTTCTCCCAGCCGAGCGGCGTGACGGCGGTGCCGAGCCCGATGCGCGAGGTCCGCTGGCTCGCTGCGGCGAGGACGGCGACGGGGGAGGAGATGCCGTACTGGAGATGGCGGTGGCGGACCCAGGCGGAGTCGAGGCCGAGGGACTCGCCGTGCGTGATGAGGTCGAGCGTGGCCTCGTGGCCCGCGCGCGGCGAGTCGGGGTCGAAGAGGCCGATCGTGAGGAAGCCGAGTGTGCTGAGCCGGGGCATGGGCGGACTCCGAGGGAGAGGGAGGAGAGGGCGCGGGAGGGGCGGGCGTGCTCCGGCGGAACCGGCGTCACTCCGGGAAGCGGAAGCCGTCCAGCGCCGCGTCGAAGGTGGGGCGGTACGTCTGCCACTTGGCGTTCGGCGCCGCGAGGTACAGCTCGTACATCGTGCCGTCCTTCGTCTTGAAGGCGAGTTCGGCCGCGCGCGAGCGCACATCGCCGTCGGTGTACGTGTACTCCCAGTAGGCCGCGTCGTGGCCCCGGTACGTCGTGCGCGACATCTTCTCGCGCTGGTAGGCGGCCACGCCGTGCGAGGTCTGGGGCTCCTCGGTCTCCTGCCAGTGCTGGAGCGGGTCGCCCGTGTACGTGCTGATGTCGACGCGCAGGTTCGCCGTCATGCCGGGCGCGTAGGCGAGGAAGGAGCCCTCGCCCGAGGACCGCTCCTTCCAGTCCTCCGGCATCGGCACAGCGACCCGGTCCTTCCGGACCTGCGCGAGGGCGTACCCCTCCGGCACCGGCGGGGCCGCCTGCTTCGCCGGGGACGCGGGGCCCGTGGCCGCGACCGGCTGCTTCGGGTCCGCCCGGGACCCCGTGCCTTCGCCCTCCCAGGGCCTGGTGACGAGCCCCGCCGACACGACGCCCGCCACGGCCACGGCGGCGAGCGTCCACCACAGGACCCGGCGCCGGGGCGTCCCCGCGGGACCGTCCGGCTGCGGCGTGTCCGGCGCGGCCGCCTGGTACGGGAAGGTGGGGGCCTCGCCGGGGAAGGTGGCGGCGAGAGCCGGGGAGGGGTAGACGGGCCCGCCGGGCGCGGGCCGCGCCGCCGCCGTCGCGGGGACCGGGCCCGTCCCGGCCGCCGTGAGGGGGGCGGCTCCGGCCACCGGCAGCGCCTCCGCCGCCTCCTGGCCCGGGTAGGGGCTGCCGCCCGACGGCGTCGCGTCGATCACCCGCGCCGTGACGTCCCCGCCGCCGCGCAGCGGCTCCGGCCAGCCGCCGTCCTCGCGCTCCGCGCGCTCCAGGAGCCGCGCCGCCGTCGCCGCGTCCATCCGGCGCGAGGGGTCCTTGACGAGGAGCCCTTCGAGCACGGCGGCCAGCGCTCCCGCGTGACGGGGCGGCGGGTGGGCCGCCTCGAAGATCGCGTACGCCGTCTCGATCGGTGTCGGCCGGTCGAAGGGGTGGTGCCCCTCGACGGCCTGGTAGAGCGTCGCGCCGAGCGCCCACAGGTCAGCGGGCGGGCCCGGCACGGCGATCCCGGTGCGCAGCCGCTCGGGCGCCAGGTACTGCACCGAGCCGATGAGTTCCCCGGTCCGCGTCAGCGAGGGCGTGCCGGGCTCGACGGCGATCCCGAAATCGGTGAGCACGACGCGCCCGCCCTCGCCGAGGAGCACGTTCGCCGGCTTCACGTCCCGGTGCAGCACGCCCACCGCGTGCGCGGCGGACAGCGCCGAGAGCATCGCCGCGCCGATGCGCGCGGCCTCGGGGACGGGCAGCGACCCCTCCTCGCGGAGCACGTCGGCCAGCGTCCGGGACGGCACGTACTCCATGACGATGCACGGCAGGCCGCTGTCGTCCACGACGTCGTGCACGACGATGACGTGGGGGTGCGTGATCATCGCGGCGCTGCGCGCCTCGCGCCGGGTGCGCGCGTACATGCGCTGGAGCTCGTCCTCGGCGAGGTGCGGCGGCACATGGAGCTTCTTCAGCGCGACGCGGCGCCCGAGCATCGTGTCCTCGGCGAGGTGGACGGTGCCCATGCCCCCGCTGCCGACCCGTTCGAGCAGCCGGTAGCGGCCACCAATGAGCCGGTCCTGTTCGGACACGTGCCTGCTCCCCTCGACCATCCGCTCAACCCTCCCTGGATACAGGGAAACAACAAGATAACTTGTACGAATTTCAGAGCGGCCCATGCCTGGTGCCGACCGCTCGATCCGGTGGTCCCGCACGGTCTCTCACCTGGCGTTCTTCCCTGTGGCACACAGGAGAGTGAACGCGCCGGAAAACATTGGTACTTCACCCCATTCGGTTAAATCCCCCGGTATTCGTGTGGGTGCGCGGCGGTGGGGCAGTCATTCCCCGGGCCGGGCGACAACCGGTCCGGGCCGGGCGACATCCGGCCGTACGGAGCGGGCCATCGGAGTGACCGGTCCCGCCGCACGAGAGTGAGTGAACATGCGTGCTGAGGCCACCCAGCGGGTCGCCCTCGTCTTCTCCCTGCTGGACGCCAACCGCAGTGGCGTGCTGGAGGCCGAGGACTTCACGCTCATGGCCGACCGGGTCGTCGCCGCGGCGCCCGAGGCCGCCGCCCCGGCCAAGGACCGGATGCGCGGGGCCTTCACGCGGTACTGGACGACCCTGCGCACGACGCTCGACACCAACGGCGACGGCGAGATCGACTTCGAGGAGTACGCGGCCTGCGTGCTCTCGCCCGAGCGTTTCGACGCGACCGTCGCCGAGTTCGCCGAAGCCCTCGCCGCCCTCGGCGACCCGGACGGCGACGGGCTCATCGACCGGCAGGACTTCCTCGCCCTCATGACCGCGATCGGCTTCGCGCCGGACAACACCGAGGCGCTCTTCGAAGCCTTCGGCCCGACGACGGCCGATCAGCTCCCCGTCCCCGTCTGGGTGGAGGGCATCAAGGACTTCTACGCCCCCGAGAAGGCCGACATCCCGGGCGACCAACTGGTCCCCGTGGTCGCGGCCTGAGCCGGGAAGCCCTGTCCCTCGAAATGAACGACATGAACGAGTACACCCCCGTATCCCCGGCCGGCCCCGCCCCCGCGGCGGACCCAGCGCCCACCGTCGGCCTCGCCGTCGGCCGGGGCACGGGCGAGGAGGTCGCCGCCGTCTTCACCCGCGTCCTCGGCCACCTCGCCACGCGCCACGAACGGCCCGTCACCCTCGTCCGCTCCCCCCGCGTCTACCACTCCTACGTCTCGCTGCGCCCGCTCGCCATCGAGCCGGGCGGGGCGGGTGTTCCCGAGATCCGCCGCCTCAGCGCGGAGGACGCCGCGCACTACGAGGAGTGGCTGCGCGCCCGGGCCGCCGCCGGGACCCGCGTCGTCTTCCGCACCGCCATCAACGCGCAGAGCCTGTACCTCGTACGGCAGCGACTGCGCGCGGTGAAGGTCGACACGCTCGACGCGGACGGGGCCAGACTGCTGCTCGTCCGCGACGAGGCACAGGGCTTCTACACGGGAGGGAACACCCACACCCCGGGGCACGTCTCCCGCACCACCGAGTTCAGCCGCGAGATCACCGAGCAACTCCTCGCCTACGCGCTGCGCCGCGCCCGCGAGGAGTGGCCCGAGGGCCCGGCCCGCATCGTCATGGCGTACAAGTTCCATCTCCTCGACGGGGCGCTCGACGCCTGGGTGAGGGACTTCGCCGCGCGCGAGGGCATCGAGGTCGGCGTCTTCCAGCCCGACACGGTCAACCGCAACCTCGTCGCCCACCGGCCCGAGGACCGCACCGTCCTCCTCGCGGGCAACGAGTGGGCCGACATCATGCACCTCGTCCTCCTCGACCGCTACGGATCGGGCCGCCAGGAGGACCACTGCACCCGCAACGTCCACCTGGACCCGGACGTCGCGGGACTCGTCGAGTACCAGACGGTGCACGGCTCCGCCGACGACCTGGAGGGCCGCGACCTCCTCAACCCCGTCGCGACCCTGCGCGCCGCCGCCGCGATCGCCGAGCGGTACGTGGGCTGTACGGGGGCCGAGGCTGCCGCCGAGGCGGCGCTCGCCCGGCTCGGCTCCGCCGGGATCCGTACCCCCGACCAGGGCGGCAAGCACGCGACGACCGGTGTCGTGGACGCGTTCCTCGGGGAACTCGGGGCGCACCCGCCCGCGTCGGCGGAGGAGCCCGCGCGGGCCGGTGCTTCGGCGCAGACCTGGGCTCCCGTTCCGGCCGGGGCGCCGGTACCGGTGACGGCGACCCTCGCGCAGGCGCTGGTGCCCGCCCCGGGACAGGACCGCGCCCCGGGGCTCGCGAGGTGAGCGGCCAAGGCGGCACCGCCCTCGTCGTCGTCGATCTCCAGAACGACTTCTGCGAGGGCCCGCTCGCCGCGTCCCGCTACCCCGGCGAGCCCGCCGTGCTCACCGCCGTCGTCCACAACACGGCCAGAGCCGTCACCACGGCCCGCGACGCCGGGGTCCCCGTCGTCTGGGTCCGCTTCCTCGGCGACCCCGCGCACCAGGGCCCCGCCTGGCGCAGCCGCGACCGCGCCAGGGGGCGCCCGCCCAAGTGCCTCGAAGGCTCCTGGGGCGCCGCTCTCGCCGCCCCGCTCGAAGCCGCCCCGCACGAGGCCGACTTCCTCAAACGCGCCTGCTTCGACGCCTTCCTCTGCGAGGGCTTCGAGGACCACCTGCGCCGTCTCGGCGCGGGCCACCTCGTCCTCGCGGGCGTCTTCACCGACATCTGCGTCGACAGCACCGCCCGTACCGCCTTCCAGAAGGGCTTCCACCTCACCCTCCTCGCCGACTGCACCACCGCCCTGCACACCCCCGACACACAGATCCTCACCTTCATGCACCGCCTCTACGGTGCCCGCGTCGTCCCCCACGCGCGCGCGGAGACGTGGACACGGCACCCGGAGACGATCCCGGGTCCCCAGGTACCGGTGGCGGGAGGCTCCTCATGAGCGACGCCCCGGGAGCGGGCCCGTGCGGTGCGGGGGTGCGCGGCGCGGTCGAGGCCGAGAGCGGTGTGGCAGTGCGGAGCGAGGCCGAGACCGGCGTGGCCCGCACCGCGCTGCTCGTCGCCGCCGCACGCGCCATCGAGACCCACCGTCCCGACGCCCTCGCCCGCGACCCCTACGCCGAGCACTTCGTGCGGGCCGCCGGGGGCTGCGCCGACTGGCCGCTGCACCCCGACGACGTGCCCGGCGGGGAGGCCGATCCGCTGTGGGGGCGCCTCGGCAGGTACTTCGCGCTGCGCACCCGCGTGCTCGACGACCACCTCGGATACGCGGCGCACAGCGGCGCACGACAGGTCGTGCTCCTCGGCGCCGGGCTCGACACCCGGGCCCTGCGGCTCCCCTGGCCGGAGGGGACGGTCGTCTACGAGATCGACCAGGCCCCCGTCCTCACCTTCAAGCAGCGCGTGCTCGACGCGCTGCCGCCCGTGCCGGGAGCCGCCGAACGACGGACCCTCGCCGCGGACGTGCGCGAGGACTGGGCCGGACCGCTCAAGGAAGCGGGCTTCGACCCCTCCCAGCGCACGGCCTGGCTCGCCGAGGGCCTCTTCCTCTACCTCCCCGCCGACGCCGAGGCGCGGCTCCTCGCCGACCTGCACGCCCACAGCGCGCCGGGCAGCAGCCTCGCCTACGAGATCAAGCTCGGCCTCGAAACGGCGGCCGTCCGCGACTCCCCGGTCTACGCCCACACCCGCGAGCGCCTCGGGATCGACCTCCTCGGCCTGTTCGACACCGAACCCCGCCCCGACTCCGCCGCCACCCTCGCGGAGCTCGGCTGGCGCACCGAGACCCGCACTCCCTTCGATCACAGCCACGCCCTGGGCCGGGGCCCGCTGCCCGAGCCGAACGACGCCCTGGCGGCGAACCGGTGGGTGTTCGCACTGAAGTGACACGCCACACGGAGACGGGACGCCGCGCTGAGGCGGGAGGCCGCAGCGCGAGGGGACACCGGGCTGCGACGGGATGCCGCACGGAGACGGGATGCCGGGCTGCGACGGGATGCCGCACGGAGTCGGGATACCCGGCTGCGACGGGATGCCGGAAGAAAAGCGGCCCGCACGAACTCGTGCCCCGCTCCTCCGGCGCGGGCGGCGCGGGGCACGGGGCGGAGGCCCAGGAACCCTCCGGCGGGACGGCGCGCCACACCCCCGCCCCCGCACCCGCGCGCCAAAATGTGACCCGCGCCACCTCCCGGCCCCAATCACGGGTGTCCCCGCCCCCAGCGGGTAGGGCTGCGTCTACCACGCACCCCACCCGAGGAGGCCCCCGTGGGAACACCGGCTCAACTGCTTCTGTCCGCCCTCTCCAAACGCCCGGACCTGCCGGCATCCCCGGTCGACCGCCACCGCCTCGCTGACTTCCGGCGTCCGCGACCCGCACGGCCCGACCTGTCGGCAGCGTCCGATCCCGACGCCGGCCTCCCCGGCGCCGCCTCGCACGGCGCCCAGGAACCCCCGCTGACCAGCGAACCTCCCCTCACCGACACCGCACCGCTGACGAGCGAGCCCCCGCTCGCCGAGGCGGTCCCCCTCACCAGCGAGCCCCCGTTCGCCGACCCGCATCCCGCCGAAACCCCCGCCGAGACCTACGCGCCCGGAAGGCCCTGCGTGGCCGTCTGACCTCCGGCCGCGCGACCGAGAGAAAGCGGACCCGACATGGCACTCGCCCGGCTCGCCGCGCTCCACGGAGTGGCCACCTCCTACTCGCAGGGGCCGGGGCAGACCGTCGACGTGCCCCGCTCCGCCGTCGTCGCCGCGCTTGCCGCGCTCGGCGTGGACGCCGCCACGCCCGAGTCGGCGGCGGCGGCGCTCGCGGCGGCCGAGGCCGAGCGCGAGCGCCGGGTGCTGCCCCCGACCGTCGTCGTGTGGAGCCCGCCGGACGAGGCCGAGGGCCCGGTCGCCCCACCGCGGGCCCTCGCGGACCTCCCCGTGGGCACCCGCTGCTCGGCCCGTACCGAGGACGGCGGGGTCACGGAGTGGACGGCCGCGCCCGGTGAGGCCGCCCCCGCTCTCCCGCTCGGTGTCCACGGCCTCCAGGTGCTCACCCCGGACGGCCGCGCCGCGCAGGTCCACCTCGTCGTCGCCCCCGACCACGCCCCCACGCCCACGGGCCGCGCCAGCGGGCTGCTCGTCCAGCTCTACTCCCTCCTTTCCGCACGCTCCTGGGGCATGGGCGACCTCGGCGACCTCGCGGCGCTCGCCGGCTGGGCCGCCCGCACCCACGACCTCGGCTTCGTCCAGGTCAACCCGCTCCACGCGGCCGTCCCGGGCGAGCCCACCGACCCTTCCCCGTACCGCCCCTCCTCGCGCCGCTTCCCCGACCCCGTGCACCTGCGCGTCGAGGACGTCCCCGAGTACGCCTACCTGGACGCGGCGGCGCGCGCCCGTATCGCGCCGCTCCTGGACGCCGCCGCGGGACTGCGCCACGCCGTCCTGCGCGAGGACGCGCTCATCGACCGCGACGCCGTGTGGGCCCTCAAGCGGCCCGCGCTCGCCGAGGTCTGCGCCGTGCCGCTCGACCCCGGCCGCGCCGCCGCGCGGGACGCCTACTACGCCGAGCACGGCGAGGCGCTCGACGACCACGCCACATGGTGCGCGCTCGTCGAGGCGTACGGGCCCGAACGATCCACCTGGCCGGGCGGGCTCCAGGACCCGCGCTCGGCGGCGACCGCCCGCGCGCGCGGCGACCTCGCCGAGAGCGTCGCCTTCCACCGCCACCTCGCCTGGCTCACCGAGGAACAACTGCGCGCGGCCCAGCGCACCGCGCGCGAGGCAGGGATGCCCGTCGGCCTCGTCCACGACCTCGCCGTCGGCGTCCACCCCGAGGGCGCGGACGCCTGGGCGCAGCGCGACGTCTTCGCCGCCGGGATCTCCGTCGGCGCCCCGCCCGACGCCTTCAACGCGCGCGGCCAGGACTGGGGGCTCCCGCCCTGGCGCCCCGACCGCCTCGCCGCCTCCGGCTACGCCCCCTACCGGGCCCTGCTCCGCGCCCTCTTCGGCTACGCGGGCGCGGTCCGCATCGACCACGTCATGGGCCTCTTCCGCCTGTGGTGGATCCCGGCGGGCGAGGAGCCGACGGCCGGTACGTACGTGCGCTACGACGCCGAGGCGATGCTCGCCGTGCTGTGCCTGGAGGCGCACCGCGCGGGTTCGCTCGTCATCGGCGAGGACCTCGGCACCGTCGAGCCGGGCGTGCGCGACGCGCTCGCGCGGCGCGGCATCCTCGGCACCTCCGTGCTGTGGTTCGAACGCGACTGGGCGGACGGCGCCCGCCCGCTCGCCCCCGAGGAGTGGCGCCCCGGTGCCCTCGCCACCGCCACGACGCACGACCTGCCGCCCACCGCCGCGCGCTTCACCGGCGACGACGTCATCCTGCGCGAACGGCTCGGCCTGCTCACCGGCCCCTACGAGGAGGAGCGCGCGCGGGCCGAGGCCGAACTGGGCGAATGGCTCGACCGCCTCGGCGCCCTGCGGCTCCTGCCGGAAGGCCCCGGGGACGAGGAAGGCGTGATCCGCGCGGTGCACCGCTTCCTGCTGCGCACCCCGGCCGCGCTCACCGGCATCTGGCTCCCTGACACCGTCGGCGACCGCCGCCCGCAGAACCTGCCCGGGACCTGGACCGAGTACCCCAACTGGCGCCTCCCCCTCTCCGACGCGAAAGGGCGCGCGCTGAGCCTGGAGGAACTGACGGCTTCGCAGCGGGTGGCGGAGTTCTTCGCGGGGCTGCGGGACGGGGTGGGGGAACCGGGGGACTGGTGAGCGCGGGGGGCCGGTGAGTGGCGGCTCCGGCGTGGGCCTTCGGCGGGCGGGGGCTTCGTGGGGTGGGGTCCCGTCGCGCGGGGGCTCGTTGCCGGGCGGGGGCCTCCGGCGGGCCGGTCTTGGGCCGGCCTCCGGCGAGCCGGCCTTCGGTGAAGGGCGTGGGTGTCCGGCGTGTTGCGGAAGTACCTCCCCATACGGCCCCCCGCCCGCGTGTCGCGGAAGCCGCCCGGCTAAGTTGGGAGCGTGGACAAGAAGCCCGTGGACAAGAAGAACTCCCTGCGCGCCGGCACCCTCGCCGCCGGTACGACGCTGCTCATGCTGGCCATGACGTCCCCCGCTCTCGCGCTCACCCGCGACGACGGCGACGACCCCGGCCCCGGCCTGAGCGTGATCCAGACCCTCGGTCTGTTCGTCGGCATCCCGATCCTCGCCTTCCTGGTGATCGCGGGCCTCGTGATGGTCGGCTCCAAGAAGAGCGCGGGCCGGCAGTCGCATTCCTGAGCCGCGCCGCTTCCCGTCCGCCGGACCGGCCGGACCGTTCTCCTCCCCACGGGTGAGGACAAGGGTCCGGCCTCTGGTGTGCCCGCCCGGACCAGCCCGGGCGGACGCGGCCGGTCCGGCGCATACCGGCGCACCGTGGCCGGGCATAGCATCCGGCGCATGGCCACCCACCTGAGCGATTCCGCCCGCGCGTTCCTCGCGCGCCCCCTCTACGCCGTCCTCGCCACCACCGGCGCCGACGGCGCCCCCGCGACCTCCGTCGTCTGGTACGGCCTCGACGGCGACGACATCGTCGTCTCCTCGCAGGAGGGCCGCCTCAAGGTCCGCAACGCCCGGCTGCGCCCGGCCGTCAGCCTCTGCGTCTACGACCCCGAGGACCCGCAACGGTACGTCGAGGTGCGGGGCACGGCGCTGGTCTCCGAGGACGAGGAGCGGGCCACCGCCGTCCGCCTCGCCGAGCGCTACGCGGGTCCGGGCGCGGGCGAGAACTTCCTCCGGCAGCCGCCGGAGGACCTCCGCGTCGTCCTGCGCATCACCCCGGAACGGATCACGGGCAACGCCCGCTGACCCGGATGCGGGCCTCGCACCCGGCACACCACTGCCCGGCACACCGCGCCCGGCTCCCGCACGCCCGGGCCGCCGACGGGCCGCGCTGACGCGAGAGGGGCCCCGGAGCGGTCGGCTCCGGGGCCCCTCTCGGCACGGTGCGGGATCAGGCGAGACGTCGGCCCGTCACCTTGCGCACGCAGGCCGTGACCGGCAGCGCGGCGGCGAGGGCGACCTGAAGGCAGCAGCCCGTCACGAGCAGCGTCTCGCCACCGGGGCAGTCCAGCGCCCAGGCCACGAGGCAACCGATGTTGACGGCGCCCCACGCGGCGGTGGCCACGGCCAGCCGCCCGGTCGGCTTCGGGTACGCGACCCGGCTGATCATGAGGTACGCGATCGCGAGCACCGCGAGGACGGTGACGACGAAGGGAAGCTGGAGCAGCACGACGGACAGCACGGTGAGCGCGGCGAAGGGGATCGGCATCCCCTCGAACATCCCGTCCCGCATCGTCGTGATGGAGAAGCGCGCGAGCCGCATCACTCCGCCGAGGAGCACCGCGACGGCCGAGACCGTCGTGAGCCCGAGGTGGTTCTCGCCGCCGCCGACGAGGCCCCAGACGAGCACGAAGTAGGCGGGCGCGAGGCCGAAGCTGATGAGGTCCGAGAGGTTGTCCAGCTCGGGACCCATCCCGGAGCCGCCGAAGCGCCGCGCGACGATCCCGTCGCACAGGTCGAAGAGCGCGCCGAGCAGGATGAACATCACCGCCGACGCCCCGCCCTGCCGCACCCCGTCGCCACTCGTCCCGTCGAGCAGATGCGGGATGAGGACGGCGGTGGTGACGCAGTAGATCGCGGCGAAGCCGCACACCGCGTTGCCGAGCGTGAGCAGGTCCGCGAACGAGAGCCGCAGGCGGACCTCCTCCTCGACCCCGCTGCCGCCCGCAGGGGCGCCGGACGGGGTACCGGGAGAGGGGACGGAGGGCACCTCGACGAGAGCGGTGCCGGTGCCCGTGACGGGGCGGGCCGGGGAGGGGGAGGGAACGGACGCGCTGAGCGGGGTGCGTCCTGCCCCGGCGCCGGGGCGGTGGACCTGGCGGGGGAGGCGGGAGAGACGGTCCGTACGCCGGCCCCTCCGCCAGGTCCTGGTGGTCGTCTCCGGTTCGGTGACGCTCAAAATCATGCTCCTTGGGGGAACTTGAAGGTGTTCCGGAGCGATGGACGCCACTGCGCCGCGCTGCTCCGGGAGTCGCGACAAGGCACGTCACCAATGGGGGACGGACATGCCCGAACCTTGACGGCTCGTCACCGCGAAGTGGCCACTGTAGCGAGCGGGGGGCGCGCTCGGATGACTCCGGGCACCCATCGACCCCTCCACGACCCCCCGAATTCTCCCGATAAGACGCTCGCTGATGGCCCGTCAGTTCCTTTGTGGGCAAGCAATATGACCCGGAAGGCGCATCGGTGAAGCGAAAGCGCCGCGCCCCGCCGCCCCGCCAGCCACCCCGGGCGTGGATCCGCTCACTCTCGGCCGATCGGCGCCGTGCGCTGGAGCGGCCGGGGGTGCGCATCGTGGGGGGGGCGTGCGCGTCCGGTCCCGGCTGTGGGGCAGTCCGTGGGGCGGGGCGGGTCCCTGTTGGTCCAGCCCTCGGGGCGGGCGCTGGATCGGCCTCAGAGGCGCGGACGGGGCCCCGGCGCGGGGCGCTGGACGGGTCGGACGCGCGCATGGGGCTTCGGCGCGGGTGCTGGACGAGGCCGGGACTCTCGCGCGGGTTGCTGGTCGAGGTACAAGCGCCGATCGGGCTCCGGGCGGGCGCCGGACAGCCCTCCGCCCACGACCCGGCGCCCTGGCCACGGAGTGCCATCCCCTCGGCCCCGCGCGCCCCCGCCTGCTGTCCCCGGCGGAGGTTGCGCGGCTTGGGAGGCCGGAGGGTCCGGTGTCCCTGGCGGGGGTGGTGCGCCTCGGGAGGCCGGGCCGTCCGGTGTTCCCGGCAAGGGCTACGCGCCCCGGAGCCCGGCGCCCCGAGCGAGGGCTGCGCCCCCCACAGCCCTGACCGCCCGCCGCTCCCCGGGCGGGTTGACCCCGGCCAGCCGTCCCCGGCGGAACCGGGCCGCCGGAGGCACGGTTCCGCCGGGGACTCGGCTCCGCGGGGACTCGGCTCCGCGGGGACTCGGCTCCGCCAGGGGGCTCGGCTCAGCGTCCTGCGGCCGCGTCCGCCGACTGGGCCTTCAGCGCGCGCTCGATGCCCGCGCGGGACTCCGTCACCAGGCGGCGCAGGGCGTCCGAAGGCTCGGCGGACCTGAGCCAGGCATCCGTGGCCGCCAGGGTGTCCTCGCTCACCTGGAGCGCCGGGTAGAGGCCCACCGCGATCTGCTGTGCCATCTCGTGCGAGCGGCTGTTCCACACCTCGCCCACGCCGGCGAAGTACTTCTCCGTGTACGGGGCGAGCAGCTCACGCTGGTCCGTCTGCACGAAGCCGAGGATCACGGCCTCCTGCACCGCGTTCGGCAGCGTGTCGGCCTCGACGACCGAGGCCCACGCCTCCGCCTTCGCCTCCTCGGTCGGGCGCGCGGCACGGGCCGTCGCCGCGTGCCGCTCGCCTGCCGCCGTACGGTCCTTGGCGAACTCGGCGTCGATCTCCTCGGTGTCGTACCGCCCCACCGCGGCGAGCCGCTGCACGAAGGCCCAGCGCAGCTCCGCGTCCACGGCGAGGCCCTCGATGGTCTGCGTGCCCTCCAGGAGGCCGACGAGGATGTCGAGCTGGTCCGGCGTGCGCGCGGTGTCGGCGAAGGCACGGGCCCAGGCGAGCTGGTGGTCGCTGCCAGGGGCCGAGGCCCGCAGGTGCGCCAGCGTCGCGTCGGTCCAGCGGGTCAGCCCGCGGTCGCGCCAGGCCGGGTCCGCGTACTGGTCGATCGCGAGCTTCGCCTGCCGCTGGAGCGACTGCACGACCCCGATGTCGGACTCCTTGCCGACCCCGCGCAGCACCAGCTCCACGTAGTCGCGCGCCGCCATCTCGGCGTCACGCGTCATGTCCCAGGCCGCCGCCCAGCACAGGGCGCGCGGCAGCGACTCCTCGAAGTCGCCCAGGTGCTCGGTGACGACCTTCAACGAGTCCTCGTCGAGGCGCACCTTGGCGTAGGAGAGGTCGTCGTCGTTGAGGAGCACGACGGCGGGACGCGGCTTGCCGACGAGCGCCTCGACGGGCGTCAGCTCCCCGTCCACGTCCAGTTCCACGCGGTCGGTGCGCACGAGCTTGCCGTCCGCGCCCAGCTCGTAGAGCCCGATCGCGATGCGGTGCGGGCGCAGGACGGCCTCGCCGCGCGCCCCGGCGGGCAGCGCAGGCGCCTCCTGCTTGACGGCGAAGGAGGTGATGCGGCCCTCGCTGTCGACGTCGATCACCGGGCGCAGCACGTTGATGCCTGCGGTCTGGAGCCACTTCTGCGCCCACGTCGACAGGTCACGCCCGGAGGTCTCCTCCAGGGCGCCGAGCAGGTCGCTGAGCCGCGTGTTGCCGAAGGCATGCCGCTTGAAGTACGCCTGCACCCCGGCGAAGAACTCGTCCATGCCCACGTAGGCGACGAGCTGCTTGAGGACGCTCGCGCCCTTCGCGTAGGTGATCCCGTCGAAGTTGACGAGGACATCGTCGAGATCCTTGATCTCCGCCATGATCGGGTGCGTGGAGGGCAGTTGGTCCTGCCGGTAGGCCCACGTCTTCTCGGTGTTGGCGAAGGTCGTCCAGGAGGCCGGCCAGCGCGTGCCGGGCGCGTGCGCCTGGCAGGCGACCGACGTGTAGGTGGCGAAGGACTCGTTGAGCCACAGGTCGTTCCACCACTCCATCGTCACGAGGTCGCCGAACCACATGTGGGCCAGCTCGTGCAGGATGGTCTCGGCGCGCCGCTCGTAGGCCGCGTCCGTCACCTTGGAGCGGAAGACGTACTGGTCGCGAATGGTCACCGCGCCCGCGTTCTCCATCGCGCCCGCGTTGAACTCCGGGACGAAGAGCTGGTCGTACTTCTCGAACGGGTACTGGTAGTCGAACTTCTCCTGGAACCAGGCGAAGCCCTGCCGGGTGACCTCGAAGATGTGCTCGGCGTCCAGATGCTCGGCGAGCGAGGGCCGGCAGTAGATCCCGAGCGGCACACGCTGCTCGCCGTTGACGTACTCGCTGTGCACCGCGTGGTACGGGCCCGCGATGAGCGCGGTGATGTACGAGGAGATGCGCGGTGTCGGCGCGAAGGACCACACCCCGTCCTTCGGCTCGGGCGTCGGCGAGTTCGAGA
Organism: Streptomyces sp. NRRL F-5630; assembly: GCF_000719475.1. Classification (GTDB taxonomy): domain Bacteria; phylum Actinomycetota; class Actinomycetes; order Streptomycetales; family Streptomycetaceae; genus Streptomyces. Next base: position 18,659 of record NZ_JOGO01000030.1, read on the forward strand.
CGACCGTCCAGCCCTCGGGGGCCCGCACGGTGAAGGTGAAGGCGGCCTTGAGGTCGGGCTGCTCGAAGCTGGCGAAGACGCGGCGCGCGTCCGGCACCTCGAACTGCGTGTACAGATAAGCCTGCTGGTCCACCGGGTCGACGAAACGGTGCAGGCCCTCACCGGTGTTGGTGTACGCGCAGTCGGCCACGACACGCAGCTCGTTGCGTCCCTCGCGCAGCCCGTCGAGGGCGATGCGGGAGTCGGCGAAGACCTGGGCGGGGTCCCGCGACTCGCCGTTGAGGACGACCTCGTGGACGGCGGGCGCGACGAGGTCGATGAACGTCGACGCGCCCGCCTCGGCCGCGTCGAAGCGCACAGTCGTCACGGAGCGGTACGTACCGCCTTCCTGCGCGCCGCTGAGGTCGAGGTCGATGTCGTAGGCATCGACCGTCAGCAGCCGCGCCCGCTCCTGCGCCTCTTCGCGGGTCAGATTCGTGCCAGGCACGCTCGCTCCTCGTCCTGCTCGGTCCGGTGCGGGAGGGGGAGGGCCCGCCGCGCCGAATGTCGGTTTCGATGTGTGATGGCGCCCATCCTTCCACGCGGGCGGGCCCCGGTGCGGTGCGGGAGGATCACGGATGGCCGCGCCGGACGCGGCGGGGCCGCTCGCCCTCGGGGGTCGCTCCGGGTTTTCCCCGAGAGCGCCTCCGGGTTCTGTTCGAGCTCGCCCCTGACCCATCCCTGAGACGGTTGTCAGGGATGACCCCGAGGGTCCTTGTCCCGTCCGCCCTCGTCCCTTCTCGCCGCCCCGGGAGGCCCATCCGGCTGCCCTGATATTTCCCTGAGCTCCGGCCGAGGCAGCCGGAACCTCTTTTTCAGCTCAGAACGGAGGCTCCTGCCCCCTCCGGCCGTTCTGCACCCCGTGCCACCCGCGGTACTATCCGCGCGCCGAGGCCCTGTCCCGGGCCGCGGCCGGGACCCGCGGGCCCGCCCGGCGCCAGGCGCCGAAGGGCCCCGTACGAGAGGCGGTGCGCGCCTGTGCCCGTGGACCACGACGTGCTGGTGTCAGGGGCCGGGATCGGCGGCCTCACCCTCGCGCTCTCCTTGCACGCCGCCGGCATCAGGGCGGCGGTCGTCGAGGCCGCCGACCTCGCGCCGCCCCTGGGCACGGGCGTGAGTCTGCCCCCCAGCGCCGTCGCCGAACTCACGGCCCTCGGCCTCGGTGAGACCCTCGCCCACCACGCCGTCGCGCCCGCCGTCCTCTCCCACTACGACCGGCACGGCGGCCACCTGTGGAGCGAACCGCGCGGCCTCGGCCTGGGGCACCCCGTGCCGCAGTACAGCATTCGCCGCGCCGTCCTCCAGGACCTCCTCCTCCAGGCGGTACGGACCAGACTCGGGACCGACGCGGTGCGCACCTCGACCGCCGTCGTCCGTTTCCACCAGAGCGAGAGCGACGGGGTACGGGTCGCCCTGCGCGGCGGTGGACGGGTGCGCACCGAGACGGCTCTCGCCCTGATAGGCGCGGACGGGCTGCGCTCCGCCGTCCGCGCCGGACTCCACCCCGGTGAGACGCCCCCGAGATGGAGCGGCGTGTGGTGGTGGCGCGGGCTCGTGCCCTGGCAGCCCGTCCTCGGCGGGCGCACCGTCATGGTCGCGGGCGGCGGCGGGGTACGGCTGCACGTCCACCCCGTCTCGTACCCGTACGACGACGGCGCGCAGCCCCCGCCCGCGTACGGCAACGGCCCCGGAGCCCCGTACGCGGGCTACCCCTACGAGAGCCTGCCGCGCCGCGGCCAGGCGCTCCTGCACTGGACCGCGAGCGTGCGGATCGATCCGGAGGGCCTGCCCGGCGGCGCGGGGGCGGCCGACTGGAACCGCAGGGGGCGGCTCGCCGAGGTGCTGCCGCACTACGCGGGCTGGCGCATCGGCGACCTCGACGTGCCGGCGCTGCTCGCCGCCACGCCCCGCATCCAGGGCGGCCCCCTCGTCGGCCGCGCGCCGCTCACCCGCTGGGGCCAGGGCCGCGTGAGCCTCATCGGCGACGCCGCGCACCCGCTGCTGCCCGCCGCGCCCGACGGCACCGGGCTCGCCGTCCTCGACGCGGCGGTCCTCGCCCGCTGCCTCGCCCGCACGACCCCCGACCGCGCCGCCGGAATGCGCCTCTACGAGAGCCACCGCGCCGCCCGCGTCGCCGCGCTCGACGCCATGGCACCCCCGCCCTGCGACACGCTCCTCGACCTCGTCGCCGCGCGGGCACCGGACGGGTTCGCGCAGGTCGGGGACGTGCTGACGGCCGACGAGCTGAACCGCTGGACGGCGGCGCATCGAGCGCTGGAAGCGGCGGCGGAGGCCTGGTGACCGCCCCCGGCCGGGACGCCGGCATGCCAGGACGCCGAAGGCGGAGACGCGTGCGGGGCGGCCCCGCGTGCGGCGGGACCGCCCCGTGACGGCGGGTGTGTGCCGGGCGTCCGGGGAGCCTCAGCTCCGCGCACCGGCGCCCCGCAAGCCCTCAGCTCCTCCGTGCCACGGTGCCGACGGGGCCTCGGCTCCTCGCACCGGTGCGCGACGTGCCGGCGTGGGCCTCAGCCCTTCAGCTCGGCCGCGACCAGCTCAGCGATCTGGACCGCGTTGAGCGCCGCGCCCTTGCGCAGGTTGTCGTTGGAGACGAAGAGCGCGAGACCGTTCTCGACCGTCTCGTCGGCGCGGATGCGCCCGACGTAGGAGGGGTCCTTGCCCGCGGCCTGGAGCGGGGTCGGGATCTCGGACAGCTCGACGCCCTCGGCCTCGCCGAGCAGCTCCTCGGCGCGCGCGACGCTCAGCGGGCGGGCGAAGCGGGCGTTGATCTGGAGGGAGTGGCCGGAGAAGACCGGGACGCGCACGCAGGTGCCCGAGACCTTCAGCTCCGGGATCTCCAGGATCTTGCGCGACTCGTGGCGCAGCTTCTGCTCCTCGTCGGTCTCGAAGGAACCGTCGTCGACGAGGGAACCCGCGAGGGGGAGGACGTTGAAGGCGATGGGGCGCTTGTAGACACCGGGCTCGGGGAAGTCGACCGCCTCGCCGTCGTGCGTCAGCTTGTCGGCGTCGGCCACGGTCTTCTGCGCCTGTCCGTGCAGCTCGGCGACGCCCGCGAGGCCCGAGCCCGACACCGCCTGGTAGGTGGCGACGACGAGAGCTTCGAGCCCGGCCTCGCGGTGCAGCGGCTTGAGCACCGGCATCGCGGCCATCGTCGTGCAGTTCGGGTTGGCGATGATGCCCTTGGGCCGGTCCGCGATGGCGTGCGGGTTGACCTCGGAGACGACGAGGGGGACCTCGGGGTCGCGGCGCCAGGCCGAGGAGTTGTCGATCACGACGGCGCCGGCGGCCGCGACTTTCTCGGCCAGCGCCTTCGACGTCGCGCCACCGGCGGAGAAGAGGACGATGTCCAGCCCCTGGTAGTCGGCCGTCGCCGCGTCCTCGACCGTGACGGGGCCGCCCTGCCAGTCGATCGTGGAGCCCGCGGAGCGCGAGGAGGCGAAGAGCCGCAGCTCGGTGACCGGGAACTCCCGCTCGGCGAGAATCCTGCGCATGACCGTGCCGACCTGACCGGTGGCTCCGACGATTCCGACCCTCACGGGGGACTCCTTCACTGCTGCGGCCTTGGCTGGCCTGCGGACACACGACCATGATGCGACTGCCCGGGGGCGCTCTGTCCAATGCGATGTTCACTACGTGGGACGTGCCACAGGCGGTCCGCGGTGTCGTGACGCCGGGGTGAGACGGGTCACGGGGGAGGGGGCGGGGGGCGTGGTGATGGTCCGGGCGATCGTCCGATGATCGCCCGGCCGGTGTGCGGCGGAGGTGGCCGGATGATCGCCGCGCGGGGTGCGCCGGGCGAGGACAGGACACTCGCCGTGCGGGTTGCCGGGCGATCATCAGATCGTCGCCCGGCCGGTTTCCGGGGCGATATTCCGATCGTCGCCGTGCCGAACTTCGGAGGGATCGCCTCCCTGCCGCATCCCCGATCTCTGGGCCCCCTCCGCGAGGAGCGGCTAACGTCGATGGATGCGCTGGGAATTGAGGGTGGCGTCCTACGCCGTGTGTGTCCGCGAGAACCGTGTGAGCGCGAGCCCCGAGATCCTGCTCGCCCGTTGGGTCGCGGCGGACGGCCGCCGTCTGTGGACCCTGCCGGGGGGCGGTATGGAACCCGGCGAGGACCCGTACGACACGGTGATCCGCGAGGTCGCCGAGGAGACCGGTTACGAGGCCGAGCCCACCTCGCTCCTCGGGACCGACTCCATCCGCCGCGAGCACAGCCGCATGGGCACCCGCTCCGCCTTCCACGGCCTCCGGCTCGTCTACGAGGCGGCGATCACGGGTGGCAGCCTCCGCAATGAGGAGAACGGTTCCACGGACCTCGCCGCCTGGCACCCGCTCACCGGCATCGAGGAACTCCCGCACGTGGAACTCGTCGAGGTGGGGATGCGGCTGTGGCGCGAACGGCCCGCGGTGGGGCGGGTGCCGCGCGAGACGTGAGGGGCGCGGACCGCGCGGCGCCCGGTGGCGCGGGCGCGCGGGCCCGCCCGGCGCGGACCGCTCATCCCGTACGGCCCACGCCTCGCGCCTCGCGGCGCCGGACCCGCCCGTTCCCGCAGCGGTCTCGCCGTCTCCCCCCCGGCCCGGCCGACGCTCCGGGAGCCGCCCGCCGGTCGGCGCCTTCCGAGCGTCCCCGGGCCGTACCCCGGAGCCGCCCCGGCTGGTGTATCCCGAGCGCCCCCGACGCCCCCGGAGCCGCCCCCCAGCCCGCGCCTCCCCAGCCGCCCCGCCGTCGCCCAGAACCGGACGCCCGTGCCGCGCTCGGCAGCCCCTACCCCCGTACATGAACCCCGCGTTGCCCGCTGAAGGCCGGTGCCCGGCCGGGTGGGGACGGGCGGGTGGGCCGAGTGATCCCCGTAGCCCAAGCGGTGGCGAGCCGTGCGGCGGCGTTCACGTCGTGGCCACTCGCGCTGCCGAACCTCCCAGGTGAGGAGGGGGAACCGCTCCCTCCCGCCGCCCGGGAGGGACGCGCATGTCGCGTACACACTCCAGCAGCACCCCCCACGACACCCCCGCTCCCCACACCCCCGCCCCGCGCTCCGCCCCCGCTCGCCGCACCCTCCTGCTCGCCGCGTCGGCGGCCGGGCTCACCGCAGGGGCCGCCGGCCTCTCCGGCGCGCTCGGCGCCTGGGGCAGCCCGCCCCGCACCGCCGCCCCCGCCCCCGCCGGGGCGCCCGCGCCCGCCGTCCGGCTCTCCTCCCGGCCTTCGCCGCCCGCGCCCCTCGCCCCCTACACCGAGGGCACCACCCTCGACTCCGTCGCCACCCCGCGCGGCGGCCCGGGCGGCTACCGGCGGCTCGCCGAGGGACCCGGTTGGGACCGCCTCGTACGCGAGGATCTCGCCACCGCCCACGCGGGACGGCGGGACCGGCGGCGCACTCTCGCCGCGCTCGTCCAGTTCACCGACCTGCACCTCGTCGACGTGCAGCACCCGCTGCGGTACGAGTACCTGCGCGCGGCGACCGCGAGCGCCTGGCGCCCGCAGGAGGCGCTGTCCGTCGTCGGCGCGCTCGCGCTCGTCGAACGGGTCAACGGCTTGCGCGGCGCCCCCGCGACAGGGGCCCCGCTCGACCTCGTCATGACCACGGGCGACAACACCGACAACAACGCGGCCTGCGAACTCGACTGGTTCCTCGGCCTGATGAGCGGCGGCGCCGTCACCCCCGACACCGGCCTCCGCGGCCACTTCGAGGGTGTGCAGAGTGCCGGGCTCGACCTCTACTGGCAGCCGGACGCGCGCCATGCCGACGCGGACAAGCGCCACGGCTACCCGTACCTGCCCGGCTACCTCGCCGCCGCGACCCGCACCCTCCACAGCCCCGGGCTCGACCTCCCCTGGTACTCCACGGTCGGCAACCACGACTTCCTTCCCGGCGGCTGCTGGGGCCCGGGCGACGGCTGGGCGCGCGAGATCGCCACGGGCGACCGCAAGCTCATGAGCCTCCCGGCCGGCACCGGCGCCGGCTTCTGGCGCAAGGTCACCGCCGGACAGGACCCCAAGGGAGACCTCTTCCGCGCCCTTCTGCACGAGCAGCGCCGCCGCACCCGCCGCGTCACCCCCGACCCGCGCCGCGCTCCCGTCACCCCCGAGCAGTACCTGCGCGCCCACCTCGACCCCCGGCACACAGGCCCCGGGCCGCACGGTCACGGCTACACGGAGAACAACCTCGACCGCCGCACCCGCTACTACGCCTTCCCGATCGGCGACGACGTCCTCGGCATCAGCCTCGACACGACCGACCTCGGCGGCCATTACGAGGGCTCGCTCGACGAGACGCAGTTCCGGTGGCTGGAACGCACCCTCGCACGCGCCGAGCAGCCGTACGCGCTCGTCTTCAGCCACCACACGAGCGCCACGATGCGCAACACCCGTCCCGACCCGGCCCGCCCCGGCGAACGCCGAAGGGACGGTGCGGCGGTACGGGACCTGCTCAGCCGCAGCCCGCGCGTCCTCGCCTGGATCAACGGGCACAGCCACAAGAACGCGATCACCCCTCACCCCGGCTTCTGGGAGATCTCCACCGCATCCCACATCGACCACCCCCAGCTCGCCCGCGTCATCGAGGTGACGGCCAACGGCGACGGCACGCTCTCCCTCTTCACCACCCTCGTCGAGTCCTCGGCCCCGGCGGCGACCGACCGCACCGACCTCGGTCCCCGGGGCCTCGCCTCCCTCTACCGCGAACTCGCCCTCAACGCCCCGGGCGCCCGCACGAGCCTCGCCGGACGCCCCTCCGACCGGAACACCGAACTCCTGCTCCCCACCCGCTGAACCCCGTCCCCCGAACGGCCGTACACCCGTCGGCAGGTGACCACATCGCCTTGTCGACATATGTCCGGAAGTCGTCTCGTGCGGGAGTTCGAGAGACTCACGCGGGGGAGGGCGAGAGAGGGAGGGAGCAGTGAGGGAACGGGGGAGGGGTGGAGCAATGAAGGGGCGGGCGGGGTTCCGTGCCGCCCCGGTCACGGCACGCCCCGGACTCCAGGCGCCTCAGCGCGGCAGCACCTCCACGTACGCCGCCGGTTCGCGGTCCGCCGCCGTGAGCAGTGCCGTGCGCACGACGCAGGACTGCTGCTCGGCCGCGTCCCGCAGCTTGCGCGGGGTGAGGTGGAGGAGCGTGATGCCGAGCAGTTCCAGGCGCTCCCGCTTGCGCGCCGACTCCGTCCACGTCGCGTCCGGCGCGTGCGCCTCGCCGGGCCGGTGCACCCGCGTGTCCAGTTCGACCGCCACGGCCTGTTCGGGCCAGTACGCGTCGACCGTGCCGAGCGAGGGACCCTGGGGAAGCCGCAGCTCGACGTTCCACGCCGGGTCGGGCAGCCCGTTCTCCTCGACCATGCGGTACAGCCGTTCCTCTGCGACGCCCCGGTCCTCGCGCAACAGCGTCTCCATGGCGTCCAGTACGCACGGCCTGTTCATGAGCCCGCAGCGCCGGAGTTCGGCCAGGAGCGCCCCGGTGCCGCAGTACCCCTCGCGGACCGCGCGCCCCAGCAGCCGCGTCACCGCCGCCGCGTCGCTCAGCTCGGCGACCGTGTCGGCGAGGGCCCGCGTCACGGGCGCGGTCGGCACGCCCGTGACCTGCTGCGGGACGGGCAGTTCGGCGCCGCGCACGATCCGCACGAACGCCGTCGAGCGCAGCCTGCGTGTCCGTGGCACGAGCACGTCGTACCGCTCGGCCCTCGCGAGCGACCCCACCGGGCCCTCCAGCGGGAAGCCGTGCAGGGCGAGCGCGGCCGGGCCCGTGATCATCGCGACCGTGCCGGGATCGCGGGCTTCCTCGGAGGTCGGCTGGGCCGGGACCCCGCGGGCCCGCCCGGCCGGGGGCCGCCGCGCGTACCGCACGGCGGCGTGCAGCCGCTCCTCCGTCGTGGGCCGCCCGGAACGCAGCAGGAATACGCCGGGGAGCAGGCGTTGCCAGCCCCCGCCGGGGGCGCAACGGGCCGTCAGCCGGGCGGCACTGATCCCCCGGGCGCGCAACTGCGCGGCATCGGCCACGAGGTGCGGACCCGTGATGGGCAACTCGCGAGCCGCGGGGGCGGCTGAGGAAGCGGGGACGGCAGAGGAGAGATGAGTCATGCCGGGGGTCTTCCTCCCCGGCGCCCCCGGCTAACCGCTGTAACGATTCCGTCGACGAAACCGGACAACTTCGTCCTAAAGTACGCGTGTTCGAGTGCCGAGACGGAGGCAGAGCCGAACGGGTGAGAGCCTCCCGGCCTGCGACAACGCCGCCGCCCGCGCGTCCCGGCCCACCGCGCCTCCCCTCTGCCCGGCCGCGCCGGGGCAGGAAGCGAACCCCGCCCCGGCGCACCGAAGTCCGCCCCGCATCCCGGCGCCCGCGAGCTCTGCCCCGCCCCGGCGCACTCGGGGCCCGCCCCGGGGCGGCGCTCCGGAGCTCCGCCCCGCCCCGGCGCTCCGGAGCTCCGCCCCGCCCCGGCGCCCCCGGGGTCCCGCCTCAGCTCGCCTTCGCGTCGCACTCCTGCGCCCGCAGGGCCCGTGCGAGGTCGTCCCGCGACTCCGCCACGAGCCGCCGTGCCGCCTGCGAGACCTCCGGGTGCTGGAGGAGCCACGCGTCCGCCTGCTCCAGCGTCGCCGTGCTGTCCTGGAGCGAGGGGAAGAGCCCCCGCACGATGTCCATCCCGATCTGGATGGACCGCTCGCTCCACACCCGTGCGATCGCCGCGAAGTACTTCTCCGCATACGGCGCGATCAGCGCCCGCTGGCTCGGCTGCTCGAAACCGGCGATGCTCGCCTCGACGAGCGCGTTGGACAGCTCGTCCGACTCCACGACCTGCGCCCACACCTGCGCCTTGACGGCCTCGGTGGGACGCGCGGCGAGCAGCCGCACCTGGTGGCGCTTGCCGGAGGCGGTGTGGTCGCGGGCCAGTTCGGCCTCGATCTCCTTCTCGCCCGCGCGCCCGTCCACGACGAGCGGTTCGAGGAAGGTCCAGCGCAGCTCCTGGTCCACCTCCAGGCCCTCCACCGACTCCGTACCGGCGAGCAGGCCCTCCACCAGGGCGAGTTCCTCGGCCGACGAGGCGGTGGCCGCGAGGAAGCGGGCCCAGGTGAGCTGGTGCTGGCTGCCGGGCTCGGCGGCCCTCAGCTCCTGGAGCGCACCGGCGCCGAGCGCGGCGGCGGTCTCCTCGCGGCGCGTGGGCGCCACGTAGTGGGTGACCGTGGTACGTGCCCAGGCGTGCAGCATCTGGAGCACACCGATGTCGCTCTCGCGGCCCGCGAACCGCAGCACGGTCGCGATGAACTCGCGCCCCGGGAGGAGCCCGTCCCTGGTGAGTCCCCACAGCGCCGACCAGCACAGGGCGCGGGCGAGGGGGTCGGTGATGTCGCCGAGGTGGGCGCGCAGCGTGGCGAGCGAGGTCGCGTCGAAACCGATCTTGCAGTAGGTGAGGTCGTCGTCGTTGACCAGGATCAGCTCGGGGGCGTCCTGCCCGGCCAGCTCCGTGATGACGGTGCGGGGCCCGGCGATGTCCGCCTCGGCGCGCGCGTACCGCACGAGCGCGCCGTTCTCGCGCCGGTAGAGGCCGATCGCGACGCGGTGGGGCCGCAGCTCCGGGTGCGAGGCGGCGGCCTCCTGGCGCACGGCAAGCTCGGCGATCTTGCCCTCGTCCAGCGTCAGTTCGGGCGTGAGCGTGTTGACGCCCGCCGTTTGCAGCCAGGCCGCGGCCCAGCTCGTCATGTCCCGCCCGGAGGTCTCGGCGAGAGCCGCGAGCAGGTCGCCGAGCGTCGTGTTCCCGTAGGCGTGGCGCTTGAAGTAGCGGCGCGCGCCTTCCAGGAAGGCGTCCTGCCCGACGTAGGCGACGAGCTGCTTGAGGACGCTCGCGCCCTTCGCGTACGTGATGCCGTCGAAGTTGAGCTTCGCGTCCTGGAGGTCGCGGATGTCGGCGGTGATCGGGTGCGTCGAGGGGAGCTGGTCGGCCCGGTACGCCCACGCCTTGCGGTTGTTGGCGAAGGTGATCCAGCCGTTGCGGTGGCGGGTGGACTCGACCATCGAGAAGGCGCCCATGAAGTCGGCGAAGGACTCCTTGAGCCACAGGTCGTCCCACCACTTCATGGTGACGAGGTCGCCGAACCACATGTGCGCCATCTCGTGCAGGATGACGTTCGCGCGCCGCTCGTAGGAGGCCTCGGTGACCTTGCCCCGGTAGATGTACTCCTCGCGGAAGGTGACCATGCCCGGGTTCTCCATCGCGCCGAGGTTGTACTCGGGGACGAACGCCTGGTCGTACTTGCCGAAGGGGTAGGGGTAGTCGAAGTTCTCGTGGAAGAAGTCGAGGCCCTGCTTGGTGACGAGGAAGATGTCGTCCGCGTCGAAGTAGGGGGCGAGGCCCTTGCGGCACATGGCGCCGAGCGGGATCTCCAGCGTCGACCCGTCGGGCAGGGCGCGCCGGTAGGAGTCCGTCACGTAGTGGTAGGGGCCGGCGACGACGCACGTGATGTACGTCGAGATCGGCTCGGTCTCGGCGAACTCCCACACGCCGGACGTCAGCTCGCCCGCGCCGTTGCTCCACACCCGCCAGCCCGCGGGGGCCTGGACGCGGAAGCGGTACGGGGCCTTGAGGTCGGGCTGCTCGAAGTTGGTGAAGACCCGGCGGGCGTCGGCGGGCTCGTACTGCGTGTAGAGGTAGACCTCGCCGTCCTCGGGGTCGACGAAGCGGTGCATCCCCTCACCGGTGCGCGAGTAGGCGCACCGCGCGTCGACGACGAGGGTGTTCTCGGCGGCGAGGCCGTCGAGCGCGACGCGGGTGCCGTCGAAGACCTCGGCGGGGTCGAGGGAGCGGCCGTTGAGCGTCACGGAGTCGACGGAGGGGGCGACGAGGTCCGCGAAGCTGCTCGCCCCGGGCTCCGCGCACGTGAAGCGGAGCGTGGTCAGCGAACGGAAGGTACGGGGGCCCGAGGCGGGACCTTCGCCGACGGCGGAGCGCAGGTCGAGCTCCACTTCGTACGAGGTGACCGAGAGCAGCTCCGCCCTGGTACGGGCTTCCTCGCGGGTCAGGTTCTCTCCGGGCACCGGCACTCCTTCGTGACTGTGGGGCGTGGCTGGCATCGCGCTGCGTGACAGAGGGTGCGACGCTGCCGCACTGCGTCGCACCGCGGTCGCACTGTGGGGATACGCCAACGATCCTCGCACGAGGCCGGGAGGGAGGACATCAGGGAGTCCCCGGACAAACAACCCGGAGATTTTTCAGGGTCGGCAGACCGTGACCCTGAGTTTTTCCCTGAGATCGTCGTTCGCAGGAATCCCTGGCCGCGAAGGCACGTTGCCAGCGGTGAAGACTGACCCACGAACGGCCGGTGCCCGTGACCGCGGGACGGCGCTACGAGGAGCGAGATGAGCGAGCAGCAGACGCAGGAACGGGTGACCGCGGACTTCTGGTTCGACCCGTCGTGCCCGTGGGCATGGATGACCTCGCGATGGATGCTGGAGGTGGAGAAGCTCCGCCCGGTCGACGTGCACTGGCACGTCATGAGCCTGGCCGTGCTCAACGAGCCGCGGCTCGACGAGCTGCCCGAGGAGTACAGGGACATGATGGCCGGCCCCGCCTGGGGTCCGGTGCGCGTCGTCATCGCGGCCCGTGAGCTGCACGGCGACGAGGTGGTCGGCAAGCTGTACACGGCGCTCGGCACCCGCTTCCACAACCGGGGCGAGGGCCCGACGCGTGAGGCGATCCTCGGCGCCCTGGAGGAGGTGGGGCTGCCGGCCTCCCTCGCGGACTACGCGGAGAAGGACACGTACGACACCGAACTGCGTGCCTCGCACAAGGAGGGCATCGACCTCGTCGGCCAGGATGTCGGCACCCCGGTCATCGCCGTCCCCGGCGCCACGGGCGAGCGCGTGGCCTTCTTCGGTCCCGTCGTGACCCCGGCCCCCAAGGGCGAGGAGGCGGCCCGCCTGTGGGACGGCACCCTCGCTGTCGCCTCGGTCCCGGGGTTCTTCGAGCTGAAGCGCACCCGCACCCAGGACCCGGTCTTCGACTGACCCCCGCGTCCGGCGCCCGCGCCCGGGTCTCCCGGCCCCGCCGCGCGGGCGCACCGCGCCGTGCCGCTACTCCACCCCCTCGGGAATCCGCAGGAACTCCGGGTGGAAGCGGCGCGTATTGCCGGAAGAGCGGACCTTCCGGCAGGAACCGGCCGTGCACATGAGCAGATCACCGACGTAGAAGGTGGCGCCCTTCTGCAGGCGGACCCACCGCTGCTGGTTCTCGGTCAGGGGGAGATGCCGCTCCGTGCTGCGGCAGAAGACGCAATAGGTGTCTTTGGGCTGCATTCGCCCACGATGCGGCACGGGAACGGGCCCCGTAAGAGCGCGCGGCGACCTGGGCCCGCGAGCCCCCGGAAAGCACCCGCACGCCTCATGCGCCCGCCCACCACGCCGGTCGCCCGCACGCCGCGTTCCTCCCTCGCCCGGACGCGGAGAACCCCCGCGAGTCACGTCCTCGCGGGGGTTCTCCTCTCTGCCGCCTGCCGCGTGAAAGGTGAGAAGACGATCACGAGCAGGACGTGCGGGGGCCGGGGCCTCAGGGGGCCAGGATGAGGGAGTCCGTGCGGGCCTTCGCCGCGCGGTAGCGCGCGGCGACGTCCTGCCAGTTGACGACCTGCCACATCGCCTCGATGAAGTCCACCTTTTGGTTCTTGTACTGGAGGTAGAAGGCGTGCTCCCAGGCGTCGAAGACGAGGACGGGCACCGAGCCCTGCCCCACGTTGCCCTGGTGGTCGTAGATCTGCTCGACGATGAGGCGGCCGCTCACCGGCTCCCAGGCAAGCACGCCCCAGCCGGAGCCCTGCGTGGTCGCGGCGGCCTTGGTGAGCTGGGCCTTGAAGCCCGCGTAGGAGCCGAAGGACTCCTTGATGGCGTCCGCCAGATCGCCGACACCATCGGCCGCGAGCGGTTCGCCGCCGCCCTCACCGGTCATGTTGTGCCAGTAGATGCTGTGCAGGATGTGCCCGGAGAGATGGAACGCGAGGTTCTTCTCCAGCCCGTTGATGGACCCCCAGGACTCCTTGTCCCGCGCCTCGGCGAGCTGTTCCAGGGTGTCGTTCGCGCCCTTGACGTAGGCCGCGTGGTGCTTGTCGTGGTGCAGCTCGATGATCTCCGGGCTGATCACCGGGGCCAGCGCGGAGTAGTCGTACGGCAGTTCCGGGAGTGTGTAGACGGCCATGCGGAGACGCCCTCCAAGACTTCTTGTTGCGCCGAGCTTATTGCGAATGGCTTGCAAGTGCACGTTATCAGCGAGAGTAGCCGGTGGATCATGCGGGCGTACGCGACATGCCGCCGTCGGAGGGGTGGGGGGGAGCGCACGGAGAAGGCCCTTCCGCGACCGGCCCCCTCCCTGCGAGGACCGGCCCCGGTGCACACGACAGCGGGCCCCCGGCGCAAGCGCCGGGGGCCCGTAATGGCCGCGAAGAGGATGGCTGGTCAATCGGTACGCGCCCGGGTTCCCTCCCGGCCGCCGCGCGCGGGCGCCGCCTGCGTCGGCACGGCTTCGCCTTCGCCGCGCCCGCCAGGACCGTCCTCCCGCAGGCCGGGACCGCCCTCGCGCCCGCCGACACCGTCCTCGCGCCCGCCGACACCGTCCCCTCGCGCACCCGCGCCGTCCCCTCGCGCCGCGCCACGTCCCCTCCCGTACCGCGCCAGCCCCACCGCGCTCAGGACGACCGCGAGGCCGCCGGTGAAGTAGAGCTGGACGCGGGTGTCGGGTTCGCGGAGCATGAGCAGCAGCACGGCGACCATCGCCGCGAGCGCGACCCAGGTGAGCCAGGGGAAGCCCCACATGCGGACGAGGAGCCGCTCGGGCGCCTCGCGTTCGAGGCGGCGCCGGGTGCGGAGCTGGGCGGCTCCGGTGAAGCCCCACACGACGAGGACCGCGGCGCCGACCATGTTGAGCAGCCACGAGAAGACCGTGTCCGGCCACCAGTAGCTCAGCAGCACCGCGAGGAAGCCGAAGGCCGACGAGGCGACGACGGCGGGGCGCGGCACGCCGCCGCGCGAGAGGTGCCGCAGGAAGCGGGGGCCTTGGCCGCGCGCGACCAGCGAGTAGGCCATGCGTGAGGAGCCGTAGATGTTCGCGTTCATCGCCGAGAGCAGCGCGGCGAGGATGACCACGTTCATGGCCTGCCCGGCCGCCGGGATGCCGAGGCTGTCGAGCACCGCCACGTACGGGCCCTTCGCGGAGACCTCGGGGTCGCGCCAGGAGACGAGCGTGACGATGACGGCCATCGAGCCGACGTAGAAGACCGCGATGCGCCACATCGCGGTGCGCACGGCCTTCGCGACGCCGCGCGCGGGCCGCTCGGACTCGGCCGCGGCGATCGTCACGGTCTCCAGGCCCCCGTACGCGAAGACCGAGGCGAGCAGTCCGGTCACGAGCCCGTCCGCGCCGTGCGGGAAGAAGCCGCCCTCGCCGGTGAGGTGCCGCGCCCCCGGCGCCTCGCTGCCGGGCAGCACTCCGGCGATGGCGAGCATCGCGAGGACGAGGAAGGCGCCGATCGCGGTGACCTTGAGCGCCGAGAACCAGAATTCGAACTCGCCGAAGTTGCCCACCGCGGTGAGGTTCGTGGCGCAGAACAGCACCATGAAGAGCGCGACCCACAGCCAGTCGGGGGAGCCGGGGAACCAGCCCGTCATGATCGAGGCCGCGCCGATCGCCTCGGCCGCGACCCCGACGCACAGCAGCATCCAGAACATCCACCCGGCGGTGAACCCGGCCCACGGGCCGATCGCGCGCTCGGCGTGGACGGAGAAGGAGCCCGAGGCGGGGTGCGCCGCCGACATCTCGCCGAGCATCCGCATCACGAGCATGACGAGCGCGCCGGAGAGCGCGTAGGCGAGGACGACCGAGGGCCCGGCCGAAGCGATGCCCGCGCCCGAGCCGACGAAGAGTCCCGCGCCGATGACCCCGCCGAGCGCGATCATCGAGAGGTGGCGCTGCTTGAGGCCGTTGCCGAGACCGTTGCCCGGGTCATGGCCGGTGGGGGAGAGTGGGGTGGGGAGGCCGGTGGCGGACGGCGGCGCCGTCGTCCCGGGCGGCATCGGCTCTCCGGCGGTGGTGCCTGCCGGTGGTGGGGTGCGCGGGGTCATGGGCACGATCCGTGAGGTGGGGGACGGGGACGCCGGGGGATTCTCGCGCGCGGTCCGCTTTCCGGGATGGAGTGTCCGCCATGCGGACGTCCAGTTCACGCGAGGTGAAGCCGCGCTCGCCGAGCGGCTTTGGCGGAACTCCACAGCCCCCCGCTCCCGGGCTCGGCGAGAGTGGCCCTCCCGTCCACCCGGCCTCGTGAGAAAGGGGCGTTGTCATGCGGGGCTTGCTCCGAAGGTGACGAGGCTCACGCCGAAGAGGCGGGAGAAAGGGTGTGAAGGGGACCCTTTGTGAGATCCCCACCAAGTCTCTCCTCGGGGCTTTGTCCGCCACGGCCGGTGAACGCCCGTTGACTCCTCGGTACGGTCGCACTGCGCCCCTCCGGGCGCCTCCCCTGCCGAACGGCCCCGTCCCCACGGAACCACCCGAGAACCGGAGTTAATGCGATGAGTTCTGTCTCTGCCGTCCACCGTCCGGGAGCGGTCCTCGCGGACCTGCTCCCCGCGAGCCGTGCCCGGGACGCCGTCCTCGTGCTCGGCGGTGCCGCGCTCACCGGGCTCGCCGCCCAGATCGCGATCCCGGTGCCGGGCTCCCCGGTCCCCGTGACCGGCCAGACCTTCGCCGCGCTCCTCGTGGGCACGGCGCTCGGCGCCCGCCGCGGCTTCCTCGCGCTCGCCCTCTACGCGGTGGCCGGGGTCGTCGGGATGCCGTGGTTCTCCGAGGGACAGTCGGGGGCCGCGATGGCCTCCTTCGGCTACATCCCCGGCATGATGATCGCCGCCCTCGTCGTCGGGACGCTCGCCCGGCGCGGCGCCGACCGCTCGCCGCTGCGCACCGCGGGCGCGATGCTCCTCGGCAACGTGATCATCTACGCGACCGGCGTTCCCTACCTCGCGTACTCCGCGCACCTCGACGCGAGCGCGGCCATCGCCGCGGGGCTCACCCCGTTCGTCGTCGGCGACCTCCTCAAGACCGCCCTCGCGACCGGCGCCCTCCCCACCGCCTGGAAGCTGATCGGCCGCCACCAGGACTGACCCCTGTCCCCCGCTTGAGCGCCGCTCCGGCCGAACGGCCGCCGGGCGGCGCTCGCGCACCCGGGGGCGGGCGCCGGCGGCACCGGCGGAAGGGCGCGCCCGACGCGCCGAGGGGGCGGACCCGCCCGGGCCCGCCCCCTCGGCGTCCGTCAGCGTGCGGGCGGAGTCGTCACTCCCGTACCGCCGCCGCCTCCGGGACCGCGTCAGGACCCGCGCCGGGACCCTGCTTCTTGCGCACCTGCTGGCGGATCAGCGCGAAGCCGACCACGAGTGCGGCCACGAGCAGCGAGAGGAGCATCTGCACACGGCCGTCGTCGTCGAACAGCATGTAGACGACGACGAAGAGGATCATCGCGATCGTCAGCCACGTCAGATACGGGTACAGCCACATCCGCACGACGAGCTTCTCCGGCGACTCGTGCTGGATCTTCCGGCGCAGGCGCAGCTGGGAGAAGCAGATGACGAGCCACACGAAGAGCGCGACCGCTCCCGAGGAGTTGAGCAGGAACTCGAAGACGCTCTCGGGCCACTGGTAGTTGAACCACACCGCGACGAAGCCGAAGACGACCGAGCCGAGGATCGCCGCCTGCGGCACGCCCCGGCTGGTGGTGCGCGCGAACGCCTTCGGCGCGTCGCCGCGCCCGCCCAGCGAGAAGGCCATGCGGGAGGCCGTGTAGAGGCCGGAGTTGAGGCAGGAGAGCACGGCGGTCAGCACGATGACGTCCATGATCTGGCCGGCGTGCGGGATGCCGATGGAGTTGAGCGCCGCCACGTACGAACCGTCGTCCTGGATGGACTTGCTGTCCCAGGGCAGCAGCGTGAGCACGACGAAGATCGAGCCCAGGTAGAAGATCCCGATACGCCAGATGACGCTGTTGGTCGCCTTCGTCACGGCCTTCTGCGGGTTCGAGGACTCACCGGCGGCCAGGGTGACGATCTCACTGCCCATGAAGGAGAAGACGACGAGCAGCACGCCCGTGAGGACCGATCCCGCCCCGTTGGGCAGGAAGCCGCCCGTATCGGTGAGGTGGTCGAAACCCGACCCGGGGTTGTCCGAACCGGGCAGGATGCCGAAGACGGCGAGCAGTCCGATGATCACGAACGCGCCGATCGCGACGACCTTGATGCCCGCGAACCAGAACTCGAACTCCCCGTACGAGCCGACCGACACGAGGTTCGTCGCGGTCAGCACGACCATCACGATCAGAGCCCAGCCCCACTGCGGTATCGCGGGGACCCAGCCGTTGAGGATCACCGCGCCCGCAGTCGCCTCGACGGCGAGCACCACGACCCAGAAGAACCAGTACAGCCAGCCGATCGAGAAGCCCGCCCAGCGCCCGAGCGCCATGTCCGCGTAGGCCGAGAACGACCCCGACGACGGCCGCGCGGCGGCCATCTCCCCGAGCATCCGCATGACCAGTACGACGAGCAGCCCGACGAGCGCGTACGAGACCAGAATGGCCGGGCCCGCCGCGGCGATACCGGCACTGGAGCCCACGAAGAGACCGGCGCCGATCACGCCCCCGATGGCGATCATCGACAGGTGACGGCCCTTGAGACCCTGCTGAAGCCCCTCCGCGTTCTTCGCGGGACCCCCGTCGCCTCCCCCGGGACCGCCGCCGTCCCCCCGGGGCTCGCCGGGGCCCTGGTGACCGCCGGGGCCCCCGGGATCGCCGGGTCCGCCGTTCCCGCCCGGCCCTTGGGGCCCGTCCTTGTGTCCGGGCTCGCTGATCGACTGCGTCATACGTGGAGTCCTTCGTCTCATCCGAGCATGGGTTCCGGAAGAGGACCACAAAGCGGGCGCTTAGTGGAACCCCCGCATCCGATTTGTTGTCAAGGACACGCTCGGTTGGCTGGGTCACCGTCCGGGGCGGGGCACGGATACGGGGGGACGCGCGCCACCCGGACCCGGGAGCGGCTACCCCGTTCTCGACGTGCCACACTCCTCGGTATGCGCGTGTACCTCGGCTCCGACCATGCGGGCTACGAACTCAAGAACCACCTCGTCGAATGGCTCACCGAGCACGGCCACGAGCCGGTCGACTGCGGGCCCCACCTCTACGACGCCCAGGACGACTACCCGCCCTTCTGCCTCCGCGCCGCCGAGCGCGCCGCCGCCGACCCCGAGGCGCTCGGCGTCGTCATCGGCGGCAGCGGCAACGGCGAGCAGATCGCGGCGAACAAGGTCGAGGGCGTCCGCTGCGCCCTCGCCTGGAGCGTCGAGACGGCGAAGCTCGCCCGCGAGCACAACGACGCCAACGTCGTCTCGGTCGGCGCCCGGATGCACTCGACCGACGAGGCCACCTCCTTCGTCGAGGTCTTCCTCAGCACCCCGTACTCCGGGGAGCCGCGCCACACCCGGCGCATCGAGATGCTCACCGCGTACGAGAAGAGCGGCGTCCTGCCGCCCGTCCCGGCCCACCACCCGCAGCCCGAAGCCTGACCGTGCCCGAAGGTCACACCCTGCACCGGCTCGCCGCCGACCACGACCAGCGGTTCGGCGGCCGGCCGGTGAGGGCCGTCTCTCCCCAGGGCAAGTTCGCCGCCTCGGCCGCGCTGCTCGACGGGGCCGTCCTCGACGGCGCCGAGGCCCACGGCAAGCACCTGTTCCTGGGCTTCGGCCCGCTCGGCTGGGTCCACATCCACCTCGGCCTCTTCGGCAAGGTCGCCCAGGGGCCCGGCAGCCCGCCCCCGCCCACCGACACGATCCGGCTGCGCCTGACCGGACCGGGCGGCTGGTCCGACCTGCGGGGCCCCACGGCCTGCGCCCTGATCGACGACGACGCCAAGGCGGCCGTCCACGCCCGCCTCGGCCCCGACCCGCTGCGCGAGGCCGACGACGGAGAGGCCGCCTGGACCCGTGTCTCCCGCAGCCGCACGACGATCGCCGCGCTGCTCATGGACCAGAAGGTCGTCGCGGGTGTCGGCAACGTCTACCGCGCCGAAGTCCTCTTCCGCCACGGCATCGACCCCGCACGCCCCGGCCGCTCCCTCACCCGCGCCGAGTGGGACGCGCTCTGGGCCGACCTCCGCGACCTCATGCGCGAGGGCGTCCGCCTCGGCCGGATCGACACGGTCCGCCCCGAGCACACCCCCGAGGCCATGGGCCGCCCGCCCCGCCGCGACGATCACGGCGGCGAGGTCTACGTCTACCGCCGCGCCCTCCAGCCCTGCCTGATCTGCGGCACGGAGATCAGGACACGCGAGCTGGCGGGCCGCAACCTCTTCTGGTGCCCGCGCTGCCAGGGGACCGAGGGCTAGCCAAGGAGGCGGGGCCACCCCTGGGGTACGCCCCCGCTCCGGAACCCGCCCGCGCACGGAACCCGCGCCCCGCCTCAGAACCCGTGCGCCAGGAACGGCGCCACCTGGCTCCCGAAGGCGAGCGACACCCGCCCCAACGCGCCCGCCCTCAGCTCCCGCACCCGCCCGGCCGCCGCGAACTCCGTGAGGGACGTGCCGCCGAGGTACGCGCCGCCCAGCTCCCGTACCGACAGCGCGAGATCCGCCGCGTCCTCCGTCCGTACGCACTCCGCGCCCTCCGGGCCGCCCCGCAACCGCCAACGCCCCTCGTTCCACGGGCAGAAGTCGTCCCGCACCTCGACCACGACGTCCACCGGAACCTGGTACGTCCGGGCCGCGAGCGCCGCGCCCACGTCGACGAGCCGCACGTACAACTCCTCGCGCAGCGTCGGGCGGCAGCGGCGCACGTCGCTGACGAGCGCCTGCCACGGCGCGTCGACCGGCGTCCGGCTCAGCTCCACGGTCTCCATCAGGTCGAGCGAGAGGACATGCCGCAACAGCGCCGCGTACGCGGCGGGATCGAGCGCCTCCAGGTTGCGCACCCGTACCTCGCCGTGCGGCGTGCCCGCCGTGTCCCACACCGGTTTGACCTGGAAACGGGTGAACCCCACGACCTCGCCGTCGCGCTCGGCGAGCACGACTCGCAACGCCGAGAAACCCGCACGGTCCGCCTCCGGGTCGAGCACCCCGAGCCGCTCCCAGCCCGGCTGCCGCGCGAAGAGCCCGGGGCGCCCGGGAACGAGCGCCGCGTACACCGCCTCGCACGCGGGCAACGACTCCAGGAGCCCCGCCCGGCGCACCCGGACCCGCTCGGTTCCCTCCGGAGCCGCCACCCGCACCCGGTGCGCGTCGATGCGCGCCCGCACCATGCGCGTCGCGGCCTCGTACCCGAAACGACCGTAGATCGGCGCCTCGGAGGCGGTCAGCACCGAGAGCGGCTCGCCGAGGGCGCGCACCTCGTCGAGTTGTCGGCGCATCATCGCGGTGAGCACGCCCTGCCGCCGGTGCGTGTCGGCGACGCTCACCATCGTCACGCCGTTCGCCGGGACAGGGGCGCCGCCCGGCACGGTCATCCGGAACGCGAACCCGCTCGCCGTACCGATCAGCTCCGCACCGTCCCAGGCGGCGAACGCGCGGTCGAACTCGACGAGTTCGTCCCAGAGCGCGCGCTCCTCCTCCGCCTCGTGCAGCCCGCCGAACGCGAGGGTCAGATTGTCGTACCACTGGGAGTAATGGGCCTTGTCGAGCTTGCGTACCTCGGTCGTCATACCGCCTCCCTACCAAGGCCGCCGTCTCGCCGCGAGGGGATTTTCCACGGGGTGCGCGGTGTGCGCCCCCTGTGCACTCCGCACGCCCGATCATCTGTGCGGAATTCGTGCGGTGTGCGCTTCCTGGACAAAGTGGACCCCTCGGTGCGCGAAGGCATCGCCGCTCGGTAGGGTCCCGAGCAATGACAGGCGAACGCGTTGCGGCGCAGACCCCCGCGGCACGGTGGCGGAAGCGGTACCACCGGGTCCGCATCGCCGTGCGCCGGGCGGGGGTCGACTACTTCCGGGGTGACGGTTCGGACTGGATCGCCCTCGCGGGGCTGCTCCTGTGCGTGCCGCTCATCGGCTGGCTCACGGTCGTCGCGCCCGTCTGGTGCGATCCCGCGATGCTCGCGGTCCCGATCACGCTCGGCGGTCTCGTCCTGCGCCCGGCGAGCCTGCTCGGGCTCTACGCCGCGTCGGCCGCCGCCCTCATCGTCGAATCGGTGGTCCTCGGCCCGTACGCCGACGGCCCTGCGCGGGTCACCCCCGGCTCGATCCTCGTCGTCGCCGGCTGCGGTTTCATCAGCCTGCTCGTCGCCCAGTTCCGCAGCAGGGTCGGCGTGCCGTGGCGGCGCGGCGGCACGATGCTCTTCGACCTGCGCGAACGCATCCGGGTCCAGAGCAAGCTGCCGGGCCTGCCGCGCGGCTGGCACCGCGAGATGTCCCTGCGGCCCGCCGGCGGGCAGTTCTTCTCGGGCGACTTCGTCGTGGCCGCGCGCACGGAGAAGGGCCGCGTCCTCGAAGTCGTCCTCACCGACGTCTCCGGCAAGGGGATGGACGCGGCCTCGCGCGCACTGCTCCTGTCCGGCGCCTTCGGCGGCCTCCTCGGCTCGCTGCCGCCGGCGGACTTCCTGCCCGCGGCCAACGGCTACCTGCTCCGCCAGGACTGGGACGAGGGCTTCGCCACGTCGATCCACCTGGTCCTCGACCTGGAGACCGGCGCCTACGAGGTCTACTCGGCGGGCCACCCGCCGGCCGTCCAGCTCCACGCCGGAACGGGCCGCTGGGAGCAGATGACCGCCGAAGGCCCCCTCCTCGGTGTGTACGGCGGCGCCGAGTTCGACCCGGCCAAAGGCCGCCTGAACCCGGGCGACGTCCTCATGCTCTTCACCGACGGCCTCGTCGAGACCGCCGAACGCGAGATCTCCGAGGGCATAGACCGCCTCACCGGCGAGGCCGACCGCTACGTCCCGGGCGGCTTCGCGGGTGCCTCGTGGCACCTCATCGAGGCGGTCGCCAAGGACGTGAACGACGACAGGGCGCTGGTGCTGATCTGCCGGGACCAGGTGGGGGAGCGCGACGCGTCCGGCGCGTAGGCGGACGCAACCCGCGTGTCCGTGCCCGCCCGCTCGGTCCTCCGCTTCGGCACGCGCCCGCTCGTTCCTTCGCCCCGTCGTCCCGGTGCCCCCCACCGGAAGCGCGCGGCGTCGGAACGCGCCTTCGCCCGGCCGTCCCTGGGCCCGTCACCGGAGGGACGCGGCGCCGAAGACGCCCCCGGGTCGCGTCCCGTCCGGTCGGCGGGGAGCGCATGAGGCCGGAGCACGTGACGCGGGGCGCCCTGTCACCGGGCCGCCCCGCGTCACGTCCTCACCCCGCGTCCCCGGCCTTGACCAGGGAGACGGGCTCGGCCGGTGGCGCGGACCCCGCTTCGGGGACCCGCGCGGTCTTCGGCAGCAGGCGCGCGAGCCAGTGCGCGCGGCCTGCTGACAGCGGACCCAGGACGGCGAGCAGGAGGACGTAGCCGGCGATGAAGGGCGAGAGGCGCTCGTCCAGGCCGGCCGCCGCCGCCATCGTGGCGAGGATCAGCGCGAACTCGCCGCGGGCGACGAGCGTGGTCGCGATGTTCGCGGCCGGGCCCCTGCCGAAGACGTACATGCGGGCCGCCAGCAGTCCCGCGAGGACGTTCATGGCGAAGGTCAGCAGGACCGCGAACAGGACGGGCCACAACACGCTTGGCAGGTCGCCCGGGTCGATGGAGAGACCGAAGGCGAAGAAGAAGATGGCCCCGAAGGCGTCCCGCAGCGGGTGCACGAGGGTGCGGATACGGGCACCGGACGACGTGCTGCCGAGCATCAGGCCGACCATGAAGGCCCCGATCGCGTCCGCGACCCCGAACCACTCCGCGACCCCGGAGACGAAGACAGCCATCCCCAGGAAGGAGATGACGAGAAGCTCGTCGTCCCGCGTGTGCATGAGCCGGCCGATGGCCTTCGTCCCGAAGCGCGCCGCCAGCGCGAGCAGCAGCAGGAAGCCGAACGCCTTCGCCCCGTCGAGCACCGCCGCGCCGAGCGAGTCGGCTCCGGAGAGGATCAGCTGGAGGGCGGCGAGATAGAGGGCGAGGAAGACATCCTCGACGATGGTGATGCCGAGGATGGGGCGCGTCTCGGGATTGCCGAGGCGTCCGGTGTCGACGAGGACCTTCGTGACGATCGCCGAGGACGAGATGCCGAGCACCCCGGCGAGGACCAGAGCCTCGGAGGTGCCCCAGCCGAGGGCGAATCCGAAGCCGAGGCCGGCGCCGACGTTCAGGGCGAGATACGTGCCCCCGGCGAGCGCCATGCGCCGCCCGCCGGTCTTGAGGTCGTCGAGATGGAATTCGAGCCCCAGGTAGAAGAGCAGCAGCACCAGGCCGAGGGCGCTGAGCATCTCCAGGTCGTGCGGGTCCGAGACCAGCACGACTCCTGGGGTGTGCGGGCCGAGAAGGATCCCGGCCAGGATGAACAGGGGGATGGTGGGGAGTCCGATGCGCCCGCCCGCGCGGGCGAGCACGGCGGCGGCGAGAAAAGCGCCGCCCATCGCTATGAGGGTCTCCGCGTGTCCGATGAGCCCGACCTCCGCATCAAGTCAAGTAATGGTCAAGTGAAAGTCAAGAGTTACCTTACCAAACGGTTGAAAGGGGGAGAGTTGTCCGATTGAAGTGCGTTCTCCGGAGCGGGCGTTGCCGCGCTCAGGCCCCGCGCGTCCCGCCGAAGGCCCAGTCGAGGCGGGGCTCCAGCGCCCAGCGGAAGGCGCGGCGCACGGGAGGGGTGCAGAGCAGGGTCACCGCGAGCCCCGCGCCCGCGCTGAAGAGCAGCGCGCCGGGGACGGAGTGCGCGAAGGCGCCGTCGTACCAGCCGCCCCACTCCGCGGCCTTGATCAGGAAGCCGTGCAGCAGGTAGCCGCCCAGGGTGCCCGCGCCCAGTCGCGTGCACCAGGTCGCGCGGCGCGGCACGAGGGCGAGGAAGGCGGCCGTCAGGACGAGCGAGGCGGCGAACAGTGCGAAGGTCATGAGCGGGCCGCTCCACCAGGGCGCGCCGAGGTCCTGGGCGCTCTCCCGGTGGTAGAGCCAGGCGTACGGCAGGTGCGGGGCGAGCCACCAGGCGGCGCAGAGGCCCGCGAGCAGCACCGGCCCAGCGACGATCTTCGGCCACTTGTGGGCGAGGAACGCGAAGTGGCGCGGGCGCAGCAGCAGGCCGAGCACGAAGTACGGCAGGAACTGGAGTACGCGCTGAAGATCCAGGTCAGCGCCGATCTCCGGGGACATCGAGCCGAGGACGGCGAAGGCGAGGGCGAGCGGGAGCGGCCACCGCACGAGACGCCACAGCGGGGTCGTGAGCCGCCACGCGAAGAGCGCGACGAGAAACCAGTTGAGCCACCACGGGTCGATAACACTCCACGTCGGCACGGGATCGGGGCCCGCGAGACGGGCGAAGAGCGTGTACGCGTACTGGAAGATCACATAGGGCACGGCGACCCCGGTGATCAGTTTCCGCACCTGCGGGGCGCCGAGCGTGAAAGTCCGCGAGAAGTAGCCGGAGATGATGATGAACGCCGGCATGTGGAAGGCGTAGACGGTGAGGTAGAGCGCGCGCAGGGGGCGGCTCGACGAGAGGAGCGGTTCCCAGGAATGGGCGAGCGCGACGAGCACGATCGCGAGGTATTTCGCGTTGTCGAAGAACGGGTCGCGGACTTTTCCGCCCCCCGCGGTCGCGGTCCCCTTCGCGGCGCCGGGCCCCGCCGCGGGCGCCACGGACTCGGGCGGCAGGGGGCGGCCCGCCGCCGGGTCCGCAGGTACCGCGCTGAGCTGCCCGGATTCCGTGGGGTCGTGATGCATGGATACCTCGGTGCCGCCGCGCCCCGACCGCTCCTGTGACCGATACGAGATAGCGACTGATCGACTTTGTTCGTTTCTTGACTCATCCGTTGCCGTTGTCTTCGTCTACCCGACTTTCCGCCCGCGCGGGCTGAACGCCACGCGACTCCCGCCACACCCCCACGGACCAGCGGTATTCCGCACGCTTTCGCCGCCACTTCTCCCGCGCCCGCGCGCAGGCGGCGTTCTCGCCCGCGCGAGCCGGGGCGGGCCCGGGGGCCGGGCGGGAGCGGCCGGGAAATCCCCGCCGTTCCGGCGGCAGGCGTTCCGCTTTTTCCCGGGGCTTTACCGCCCATTCCCGCCCGGCGCGCGACCGGCGTACGGGGCTTCGCATGCGCCGCCCGTCATCTCGCGCGCCCCCCTTCTGCCCCACATACCTCAGAAGGCGTCGACCGCCTCTCTTATGGCCTGAACGCCTGGGCCGGTGGACCCCCCTTGGCCGACGTTGCGTCACCCGTCGCATAGGACGGCCCGGTTGGTGGCACCATGGTTCTGGCGGGGGCGTGCGGCCGTGCACCTCCCCGGGCCGGGAGCAGACCGACCAAGGGTGTGATCAGTTATGGCCATTTCGCTGTCAGTGGTGGTGCTGTTGGCGGTCATCCTGGTGGTGCTGCTCCGCGGCGGCTCCATCAAGGCCGGTCCGGCCATCGTCGCGGTGCTCTTCGGCTTCTTCCTCGCCTCCAGCGGCATGGCGCCCTCGATCCAGCGCTTCCTGGACTCGATAGCGCAGACGATCAACCAGATCAGCTTCTGAGCCGCACCCCCACCCCGCCCCGGGCGGCCCGCCCCGGGCCGCCCGCCGGAACCGTCCCGCCGCGCTGAGCCGCCCCAAACCGCGCCCAGCTCCCGCGCCCCTTCTCCCGGACCACCCCGGGCCCCGGTGCGTACCGCTCGGCGCCTTCCGGCTGCCCGACGCCGGTCTGCGCGCACGGTAAGGCCCGGACAGGGCGCGGCGTCGGTGGGGCGTGGGGCCCGCGTGCCCGGACGTGCCGAGCCACGTGTTTCCGTACGAGCCTGAGCCGGATGCTCCCGTACGAGTCGTGCCGGGCGTTTCTGTACAAGACGTGCCGGGTTCCCCGACGACGACGGGGCCGGTCCGGAAGTGACCTTCCGGACCGGCCCCGCGGTCCTGCCTGGAGCGGGCGACGGGAATCGAACCCGCGTAGCCAGTTTGGAAGACTGGGGCTCTACCATTGAGCTACGCCCGCATCGCGTGCGGTGACGGCTTCCGCCGCACGGCACGAGCAGCATCGTAGCGGTTCGCCGGGGCCCGGCGCACACCCCTTCGCTCCCGCGCGTCCGTCCCCGCCGTCGCACCTGCCCCGCACGTCACCCCGTGTCCCGCCCCGCGTGCCGCTCGTGACCTGTGCGGTCGCGGGCCATGTACCCTACGATCCGCACCAGCGGGGTGTGGCGCAGCTTGGTAGCGCGTCCGCTTTGGGAGCGGAAGGCCGTCGGTTCGAATCCGGCCACCCCGACCAGCAGCACCAGCGGCGAGAGCGCTGTCGTACCAGCCTCAAGATCGCATTGCAGGTCTTCTCACGCGCACGGTTACTATGCAAGCTGCGTGCCCGTGTGTCCGCGTTTCCGGTGAACGTGCCCAGAGCTCTCAACGGCCCTGAGGCGTCGTGCCCATCGAAGAACGTGCCGGACGCCCCCGGGCCCTCATCGTCCGGTCCGCACGAACGGTGTGGCCGCGCACCACCCAGAAGTCAGCCACCAAGGAGACCTAACCGTGAAGAGCGCCGTGGAGACCCTGAACCCGACCCGGGTTCGGCTCACTGTCGAGGTGCCCTTCGAGGAGCTCAAGTCCAGCCTCGACGCGGCGTACAAGAAGATCAACCAGCAGGTCACGGTGAAGGGCTTCCGCAAGGGCAAGATCCCGGCCCGCATCATCGACCAGCGCTTCGGCCGTGGTGCCGTGCTGGAGGAGGCCGTCAACGACGCGCTCCCGAAGTTCTACACCGAGGCCGTCAACGAGGGTGAGCTGAACGTCCTCGGCCAGCCCGAGGTGGACATCAAGGAGCTGAAGGACGGCGAGCTGCTCTCCTTCACCGCCGAGGTGGACATCCGCCCCGAGCTGGAGATCCCGGACTACTCCGGCATCGAGGTCGAGGTCGACCCGATCGAGGTCAGCGAAGAGGACGTCGACAAGGCCGTCGAGGAGCTGCGCGAGCGCTTCGCCTCGACCTCCGCCGTCGAGCGTGCCGCCGAGGACGGCGACGTCGTCACGATCGACCTGGAGGCCAAGGTCGAGGGCGAGGTGCTGGACGACGGCATCGCCAGCGAGGTCTCGTACACCATCGGTTCGGGCGAGCTGCTCGACGGCATCGACGAGGCCGTCAAGGGCCTCAAGGCCGGTGGCGAGGCCACCTTCACCTCCGAGCTGAAGGGCGGCTCCGCGGCGGGCAAGGAGGCCGAGGTCGCCGTCAAGGTCTCCAAGGTCGAGGCCCGCGAGCTCCCCGAGCTGAACGACGACTTCGCCCAGATGGCGAGCGAGTTCGACACCCTTGAGGAGCTGCGCGCCGACAGCCGCAAGCGCCTGGAGAACATGAAGCAGTACGACCAGGCCACGCAGGCGCAGGAGCGCGTGCTCGACAAGCTCCTGGAGCTGGTCGAGGTCCCGATCCCCGAGAAGCTGCTCGCGGACGAGATCGAGACCCGCACCCACAACCTGGAGCACCACCAGCTCCCGCAGATGGGCCTGGACCTCGACAAGTACCTGGAGATCCAGGGCAAGACCGCCGAGGAGTTCAAGACCGAGACCGAGGAGCAGGCGGTCAAGGGCATCAAGACCCAGTTCGTCCTCGACGAGCTGGTCTCCCGCGAGAAGCTCAACGTCTCGCAGGAGGAGCTGACGGAGCACCTGCTGCGCCGTGCGGCCTCCTCCGGCATGAGCCCCGACCAGTTCGCCCAGGCGGTCGTCGAGGGCGGCCAGGTCCCGATGCTCGTGGGCGAGGTCGCCCGCGGCAAGGCCCTCGCGACGGTGGTCGAGGCCGCCACGGTCAAGGACACCAACGGCCAGGTCGTCGACCTGAGCGACGACGAGGACGAGGAGGAGACGACCACCGAGGCCGTCGAGTCCACCGACGCCCCCGAGGCCGAGGCCGAGTCCAAGTAAGCGGTCGTACGTAGATGGAGGGGCCCCGGGATCACACCGATCCCGGGGCCCTCCCGCGTACGTTCCCGGACAACGCGCACCCCGGATCGCGCCCCGGCCCGAAAATGAAGCCCGTCCGGCGCTTGAGGACAGGGCCGGCCGCCAGGCCGAGCCGGTCTCCGCCCCCCGCCGCCGGAACCTGCGCTCACAGCGAACAGTTCCGAATGCGGGATGGCCTGCGCCGACCCGCGCGTTAGGGTCCTTGAATACGAGGGCAGGGGAGTCCCCGAAGCCCCGTCGAGCACGGCGGGCGGCCGGGGTCCCAGGCTCCAGCAGACGACGTAAGACGGCCCGGTGCCGTCGTCAAGACGAGCAGGTGGATACGTGACGAATCTGATGCCCTCCGCCGCCGGCGAAGCCTTCAGTGGTGGTGGTCTCGGCGACCAGGTCTACAGCCGACTGCTCGGCGAGCGGATCATCTTCCTCGGCCAGCAGGTGGACGACGACATCGCCAACAAGATCACCGCACAGATGCTCCTCCTGGCGGCCGACCCGTCGAAGGACATCTACCTCTACATCAACAGCCCCGGCGGCTCGGTGACCGCGGGCATGGCGATCTACGACACCATGCAGTACATCCCCAACGACGTGATCACGATCGGGATGGGCATGGCGGCCTCCATGGGCCAGTTCCTCCTCACCGGCGGTACGCCCGGCAAGCGGTTCGCCCTGCCGAACACCGACATCCTCATGCACCAGGGCTCCGCCGGTATCGGCGGTACGGCCTCGGACATCAAGATCCAGGCCGAGTACCTGCTGCGCACGAAGAACCGGATGGCCGAGATCACCGCCCGCCACTCCGGCCAGACGATCGAGAAGATCATCAGGGACGGCGACCGCGACCGCTGGTTCACCGCCGAAGAGGCCAAGGACTACGGCCTCATCGACGAGATCATCACGGTCGCCTCCGGCGTCCCGGGCGGCGGTGGCACCGGGGCCTGATCCCGGTCCCGCCGGTACCGGGGCCCGCGCGGTCCCCCGGGACTCCTCGTCCCACCCGGACCCGCCCCCGGTCCGTGCCTCTCCTGACGAGACCCCCCGCCCGAAACGCCACAGGATGGTGAACACCCACATGAACAACTTCCCCGGCAGCGGCCTCTACACGGGCCCCCAGGTGGACAACCGCTACATCGTCCCGCGCTTCGTCGAGCGCACCTCGCAGGGCGTGCGCGAGTACGACCCGTACGCGAAGCTCTTCGAGGAGCGCGTGATCTTCCTCGGCGTGCAGATCGACGACGCCTCGGCCAACGACGTCATGGCGCAGCTCCTGTGCCTGGAGTCGATGGACCCCGACCGGGACATCTCCATCTACATCAACAGCCCCGGCGGCTCGATGACCGCGCTCACCGCGATCTACGACACGATGCAGTTCGTGAAGCCGGACATCCAGACCGTCTGCATGGGCCAGGCCGCCTCGGCCGCCGCCGTGCTGCTCGCCGCCGGTGCCCCCGGCAAGCGGATGGCACTGCCCAACGCCCGCGTCCTGATCCACCAGCCCTCCAGCCAGACCGGCCGCGAGCAGCTCTCCGACCTGGAGATCGCGGCCAAGGAGATCATGCGTATGCGTACGCAGCTGGAGGACATGCTCGCCAAGCACTCGACGACGCCGATCGAGAAGATCCGCGACGACATCGAGCGCGACAAGATCCTCACGGCCGAGGACGCCCTCGCCTACGGGCTTGTCGACCAGATCACCACCCCGCGTAAGGTGGTGGGTTCCGCCGCCTGAGTGTGGTGGATTCCGCCGTCTGAGCGGTGGTTTCAGCGGGTTCCCGCGTCCCGGGCCCCCTCCCGGTTCGGTCACAGTCCGTGTGATCCGGGCCGAGGGGGGCCCGGACCGGGCTCCCGGCAAGGTACCGTCGAGTTGAGGGACCAGGAGTCCGCGCGTCGAGCGCGTCTCCCAGGCGAAGGGGAAGCACCTCGTGGCACGCATCGGTGACGGCGGCGACCTGCTCAAGTGCTCGTTCTGCGGGAAGAGCCAGAAGCAGGTAAAGAAGCTCATCGCAGGTCCCGGTGTGTACATCTGCGACGAGTGCATCGACCTCTGCAACGAGATCATCGAGGAGGAACTCGCCGAGACCTCGGAGGTGCGCTGGGAGGAACTGCCCAAGCCCCGCGAGATCTACGAGTTCCTGGAGGGGTACGTCGTCGGCCAGGAGCCGGCGAAGAAGGCCCTCTCGGTCGCGGTCTACAACCACTACAAGCGCGTCCAGGCCGGCGAGAACGGCGGGCCCACGGGCCGGGACGACGCGATCGAACTGGCCAAGTCCAACATCCTGTTGCTCGGTCCCACCGGTTCCGGCAAGACCCACCTCGCCCAGACCCTCGCCCGGATGCTCAACGTCCCGTTCGCCATCGCGGACGCGACCGCGCTCACCGAGGCCGGATACGTCGGCGAGGACGTCGAGAACATCCTTCTCAAGCTCATCCAGGCGGCCGACTACGACGTCAAGAAGGCCGAGACCGGGATCATCTACATCGACGAGATCGACAAGGTCGCCCGCAAGAGCGAGAACCCGTCGATCACCCGCGATGTGAGCGGCGAGGGCGTGCAGCAGGCACTCCTGAAGATCCTGGAGGGCACCACGGCCTCCGTGCCCCCGCAGGGCGGACGCAAGCACCCGCACCAGGAGTTCATCCAGATCGACACGACGAACGTGCTGTTCATCGTGGGCGGCGCCTTCTCCGGTCTGGAGCGCATCATCGAGGCCCGCGCGGGCGCCAAGGGCATCGGCTTCGGCGCCACGATCCGCTCCAAGCGCGAGATCGAGTCGAGCGACCACCTGCGCGAGGTCATGCCCGAGGACCTCGTGAAGTTCGGGATGATCCCCGAGTTCATCGGCCGTCTGCCCGTCGTCACCTCCGTGCACAGCCTCGACCGCGAGGCGCTCCTGCGCATCCTCGTCGAGCCGCGTCACGCGCTCGTCAAGCAGTACCAGCGCCTCTTCGAACTCGACGGCGTGGAGCTGGAGTTCGAGCACGAGGCGCTGGAGGCCATCGCCGACCAGGCGATCCTGCGGCAGACCGGGGCGCGCGGCCTGCGCGCCATCATGGAGGAGGTCCTCCAGCCGGTCATGTACGAGGTGCCCTCGCGCCAGGACGTCGGCCGCGTCGTCATCACCGCCGACGTCGTCCGCTCCAACGTCAACCCGACCCTCATCCCGCGCGAGGCGCGCGGCCGGGGCGCGGGCGAGCAGAAGTCGGCCTGAGGCCGCCCGCGTCCGCCGGGACGCGGAAAGGGGAAGGGGGCGGGCGCCCCGCGTCGGGCGCCCGCCCCCTTCCCGTTCCTTCGCTACTTCTTGACGCGTACTTCCTCGCGCAGCTTCGCCGTCAGCTGGGCGGCCTCCGGCAGGCTCGGCGCCTCCTCCAGCATGACGTCGCCCAGGTTCGTCGGCATCGCGACGGCCATGGTGGAGTTGTCGGCCCAGGCGCAGACCGCGATCTTCATCTTCTTGGGGACGCCGTTGCGGCCGCCGCCCTGCATCTCGCTCGTCGCCTGCTGGCACTTGAAGATCGCTCCGTCGCCGCCCGCCGGCTTGTACTCCTTGGGAGTGCCGATGAAGGTGGGCCGCCCGGTGCCGCCTTCCTTCTTCTCCGAGTGCCGCGTGAGCACCTTGAAGAGGGCGTCGACCGCCTTGTCGGGGTTCTTGAGCTTCCCGTACCCGCCCGCGTAGCTGAGCAGGTCGATGTCCTTGAGGTCGGCCATCGTCTGCGCCGTGGACGGGTCGGCGGTCTGGTAGTCGGCGCTGAGGACCTTGTCCACCTCCGCGTCGACCCCGTACTTCTTCATCTCCTCGATGTCCTTCTCGGAGAAGTCGTCCTCGCCCGCGCCGTCCTTGCTCTTCTCGTACGTGTCGAGCACCGTCTGCGGAGCGGTGAGCTTGTGCGGGCCGTCGTCCGGAAGCCCCGAGCCGCCGTCCGAGCCGCCGAGGACGAAGTACGCGCCGACCGCCAGCGCCACCACGACGACGGCCCCGCCGATGATCAGCCCGTTCCGCTTCCCCTTGCCGCCGCCCGTCGGCGCCCCGGCCTGCGGAGCGCCCGGATAACCGGCCCCGTGGCCCTGCTGCGGGACCTGCCCGTAGGGGCCCGGCTGCTGGCCGTACGGGCCCGGCTGTTGCCCGTACGGTCCTGGCCCACCCTGCGCGTACGGGTTCGGCGCCTCCTGGGGGCCGCCCTGTGCCGGGGCGCCGTAGGGGCCCGCCGGGGGTGCCCCGTACGGGCCCTGCTGCGGATAGCCGTACGGATTCGGGCCGTTGCCCCCCGGAGGCTGCTGCGGTTGCGAGCCCCCGTAGGGGCCCGGCTGCTGCTCGCTCATGCTGGGCTTCCCTCTCGCTGCGTACTTCGGACGTCTGGCGCCGGCTGTCGCGTACGCGACAGCCGTGCTCCGGCCATCCTGTCCGAAAGCCCCCCGTCCCGGGCGGGCGGGGTCCGCACTGTTACCAAGCCGGAGCGTGCGGGGGCCTCCGGGAAACCGCGTGCGGGGCAGTTGCCCCGCCGCTCTAAACTGGGCGGGTGACCGAGAACTCTCAGCAGACTCCAGCGCCCGCCTCCGCTTTGCCGACCCAGTACACGCCGGCCGACGTAGAGGGGCCGCTGTACGAGCGCTGGGTGGAGCGCGGCTACTTCGAGGCGGACGCCACGAGCGAGAAGCCCCCGTACACCATCGTCATCCCGCCGCCCAACGTCACCGGCTCCCTCCACCTGGGCCACGCCTTCGAGCACACGCTCATCGACGCCCTCACCCGCCGCAAGCGGATGCAGGGTCACGAGACGCTGTGGCAGCCCGGCATGGACCACGCGGGCATCGCGACCCAGAACAAGGTCGAGCAGCAGCTCGCCGGGGAGGGCCTGTCGCGCCACGACCTGGGCCGTGAGGCGTTCGTCGAGCGCGTGTGGCAGTGGAAGGAGGAGTTCGGCGGGAAGATCCTCGGCCAGATGCGCCGCCTCGGCGACGGCGTCGACTGGTCCCGCCAGCGCTTCACGATGGACGAGGGCCTCTCGCAGGCCGTCCAGACCATCTTCAAGAAGCTCTACGACGACGAGCTGATCTACCGCGCCGAGCGCATCATCAACTGGTGCCCGCGCTGCCTCACCGCGATCTCCGACATCGAGGTCGAGTACCAGGACGACGACGGCGAACTCGTCTCGATGCGGTACGGGGACGGCGAGGAGTCCATCGTCGTCGCCACGACCCGTGCCGAGACGATGCTCGGCGACACCGCCGTCGCGGTCCACCCCGACGACGAGCGCTACCAGCACCTCATCGGCAAGCTCATCAAGCTTCCGCTCACGGGCCGCTCCATCCCCGTCGTCGCGGACGCGCACGTCGACCCCGAGTTCGGCACGGGTGCCGTCAAGGTCACCCCGGCGCACGACCCCAACGACTTCGAGATCGGCCGGCGCCACGACCTGCCGACGCTCACCGTCATGAACGAGCGCGCGATCCTCACCGTCCCCGGCCCCTTCGAGGGCCTGGACCGCTTCGAGGCCCGCGCGGCGATCGTCGCCGCGCTGCGCGAAGAGGGCCGGATCGTCGCCGAGAAGCGCCCGTACGTCCACTCCGTCGGGCACTGCTCGCGCTGCGGCACCGCCGTCGAGCCGCGCCTGTCGATGCAGTGGTGGGTCAAGGTCGGCCCGCTCGCCGAGGCCGCGAGCGGTGCCGTGCGCGACGGACGCGTCACGATCCACCCGCGGGAGATGGAGAAGCGGTACTTCGACTGGGTCGACAACCTGCACGACTGGTGCATCTCGCGCCAGCTGTGGTGGGGCCACCGCATCCCCGTCTGGTACGGGCCCGACGGCGAGACCGTCTGCGTCGGCCCCGGCGAGGAGCCGCCGAGCGGCGAGGGCTGGCACCAGGAGACCGACGTCCTCGACACGTGGTTCTCCTCCGGGCTCTGGCCCTTCTCGACCCTCGGCTGGCCCGAACAGACCGCGAGCGTCGCGAAGTTCTACCCGAACTCCGTCCTCGTCACCGGCTACGACATCCTCTTCTTCTGGGTTGTCCGGATGATGATGTTCGGCCTCTACGCGATGGACGGCACCCCGCCGTTCTCCGAGATCGTCCTGCACGGCATGGTCCGTGACCAGAACGGCAAGAAGATGTCGAAGTCCTTCGGCAACGCGGTCGACCCGCTCGACTGGATGGACAAGTACGGCTCCGACGCGCTCCGTTTCACCCTCGCGCGCGGCGCCAACCCGGGCGTCGACGTGCCGATCGGCGAGGAGTGGGTCCAGGGCTCCCGCAACTTCACCAACAAGCTGTGGAACGCGACCCGCTTCGCGCTCATGAACGGTGCCACCGTCGAGGGCGCGCTGCCGCCCGCCGAACGGCTCTCCGCGACCGACCGCTGGATTCTTACTCGGCTCGGCGAGGTCACCGCGCAGGCCGACGCGCTCTACGACGACTACCAGTTCGCGAAGCTCTCCGACCTCCTCTTCCACTTCGCGTGGGACGAGGTCTTCGACTGGTACGTGGAGCTGGCGAAGTCCGTCTTCCAGGCGGGCGGGCAGCCCGCCGAGGACGCGCGCCGCGTGCTCGGCGAGGTCCTGGACGTCACCCTGCGCCTGCTCCACCCGATCGTCCCCTTCGTCACCGAGACGCTGTGGACGACGCTCACCGGGCGCGAGTCGATCGTCGTCACCGACTGGCCGAAGGACTCCGGCTTCCGCGACGCCGCGGCCGAGGCGGAGATCGCCACCCTCCAGCGGGTCATCACGGAGGTCCGCCGCTTCCGCGGCGACCAGGGCCTCCAGCCCGGCCAGCGGGTCCCGGCCCGCCTCCACCTGGACGGCACACCGCTCGCGCCGCACGAGCCGGCCATCCGCCAACTGCTGCGCCTCCAGCCCGAGGGCGAGGGCTTCACGGCCACCGCGACGCTCCCGGTCGAGGGCGCGGAGGTCGCGCTCGACCTCTCGGGGACGATCGACGTCGCGGCGGAGCGGAAGCGGCTGACGAAGGACCTCGCCGCTGCCGAGAAGGAGAAGGCGCAGGCGGAGGGGAAGCTCGGCAACGAGGCGTTCCTCGGGAAGGCGCCGGAACCGGTCGTGGAGAAGATCCGCGGACGACTGCGGAAGGCCGAGGAGGACATCGTGCGCCTGACGGGGCAGTTGGAGAAGCTGCCGCAGGGCTGACACCCGGCCGTACGGAGGCCCGGCACCCGCGGCGGTACGCGGGGGCCGGGCCTTTTCGGGTACGGGGTCGAGGGGAGCGCGCCGGTCTCAGTGCTCGGTGGCGGATGCGCCCTCCAGTCCCAGCCTGCGCAACTCCGCCCCCGCCAGCGCCTCCAGCGTGGCCGGGTCGGCGTCGCGCCAGCCCTCGGCGAGGCGGCCCGGGGTCGCCCCGGTCAGGGTCGCGGTGCGGCCCACGTCGTCCAGCGGACGCATCAGCGCGCGCAGGGCGAGGAGTTCGCGGCCGTCCTCCGAGGCGGCGAGGGCGTGGGCCGCGCTCGCCCGGCGGTGCCAGCGCATGCGGCGCGGCACCCACCAGCCGATCGCGGGCACGCTCGCGAGGAGGAAGACCGCCAGACCCGCCGCTGTGACGAGGTGCGGCCACTGGACGGGGTCGACGAGGGACAGCACGTCCTGCGCCGGTTTCGGCAGCAGGCGCCACCACGACGCCGGCCCCGCCGCCGAGAGGCGGCCGGCGATGCCGTCCGCGAGCTGATGGAGGACCGCGGCCCCGAAGGCCCATGTGGTGACCCACGCGAGGAGTGCCAGGTCACCGGCGAGCTGACGGGCCGCCCGGCCCGGATTCTGCGCATACCACATAGGCGCATTGCACTATTTATCGGCTCGTTACACCGGTGACCGCGCCGAAGGGGAGCGACGCCGTACCCCGTGTGGCGGACCGCGAGGCCGCGCTCACCCCTCCCGCAGCACGTGCCGCAAGGTGTCGAAGTGCTCCACGCACTCCCCGCAGCCGCGCGCCACGCACTCCAGCGGCTCCTCGGCGACGAAGACGGGGATACCGGTCGCCGAGGACATCCGCAGGTCCAGCCCGGGAAGCAGCGCGCCGCCCCCGGTCAGCACGATCCCGTGCTCCATGAGGTCGCCCGCCAGCTCCGGCGGGCACTCCTCCAGGGTCTCGCGCAGCGCCCGGATCATCGCCTCCACCGGCTCGTCGAGCGCCCGGCGGACCTCCGGGGCCGTCAGCTCGATCCGGCGCGGCAGCCCCGCGATCTTCTCGCGGCCGCGCACCTCGTACGTGCGCTTCTCCAGCTCGGGGTCCTCGGGGACGGGCCAGGCGGAGCCGATCGCGACCTTGACATCCTCCGCGGTGCGCTCGCCGATGAGCAGGCCGTGCCTCTTGCGCACGTGGTCGGTCACCGCAGTGTCCAGGACGTGCCCCCCGACCCGCAGCGAGCGCGCCGTGACGAGGCCGCCGAGCGAGAGGACGGCGACCTCCGTCGTACCGCCGCCGATGTCCACGACCATCGAGCCGCGCGCGTCACCGACCGGCAGGCCCGCCCCGATCGCCGCGGCCATCGGCTCCTCGATCACGTACACGCTCCGCGCCCCCGCCGAGTGCGAGGCCCGCACGAGCGCCCGGCGCTCGACGGGCGTGACGCCGCTCGGGACGCACACGACGAGCCTGATCCGCGTCGAGCGACGCGGCGCCGCCTTGCGGACGAAGTGCCGGATCATCTCCTCGGTCGCGTCGAAGTCGCTGATGACGCCCGACTCCAGGGGCCGCACCGCCGTGATCGTGCCGGGGGAGCGGCCCAGCGTCTCCTTCGCCTCCGTGCCCACGGCGACGGTCCTGCCCTTGCGGCCCTCGCGCACCGCCACGACCGAGGGTTCGTTCAGCACGATGCCCTTGCCCCGCACATACAGAAGGGTGTTCGCGGTGCCGAGATCAATGCCTATGTCCATGATCGCCAAGTGTGCCTGATTATCCGGTCATACGGGTGTCCGGGGTCCCTGTGGACTCCTGGCGAGGCTGCCGCCCCGCGCGTCGGCGGCGCTCCGTAGACTGGCGGTGTGAGTGAGCAGCCCCCGCACGACGACCGTACCGACGGCGACGACGAGCACTTCGACCGGATCATCGACGCCGAGACCGACAGGGACCCGGACCTCGCGGTGATCGAGGCCGGCAGCCGCACCCTGCGCGCCCAGGCCGGGCCCCCGCAGGCCGATGTCCCCGCGCGGCCCGAGGACCCGGAGGTGGACCGGGCCCTGCGCGAGGTGGAGACGGAGCTGTCCACGCGCTGGGGCGAGACCAAGCTCGAACCCTCGGTGAGCCGGATCGCCGCGCTCATGGACGTGCTCGGCGAACCGCAGCGCTCCTACCCGTCGATCCACATCACGGGCACCAACGGCAAGACGTCCACGGCCCGCATGATCGAGGCCCTGCTCACCGCCTTCGACCTGCGCACCGGCCGGTACACCTCGCCGCACGTGCAGTCGGTCACGGAGCGCATCTCGCTCGACGGCGCCCCGATCAGCGCCGAGCGCTTCATCGAGACCTACCGCGACCTCAAGCCGTACGTCGAGATGGTCGACTCCCAGCAGGAGTACCGGCTCTCCTTCTTCGAGGTGCTGACCGGTATGGCCTACGCCGCCTTCGCTGACGCGCCCGCCGACGTCGCCGTCGTCGAGGTCGGCATGGGCGGCAGCTGGGACGCGACCAACGTCATCGACGCGGATGTCGCCGTCATCACCCCCATCTCCCTCGACCACACGGACCGCCTCGGCGACACGCCCGGCGAGATCGCCGTCGAGAAGTCCGGGATCATCAAGCAGGACGCGACCGTCGTCCTCGCCCAGCAGCCCGTGGACGCGGCACAGGTCATCCTCAAGAAGGCCGTCGAGAAGAACGCGACCGTCGCGCGCGAGGGCATGGAGTTCGGGGTCGTCTCGCGCCAGGTCGCCGTCGGCGGCCAGCTCCTGACGCTGCGGGGGCTCGGCGGCGAGTACGAGGAGGTCTTCCTCCCGCTGCACGGCGCCCACCAGGCGCACAACGCGGCCGTCGCGCTCGCCGCCGTCGAGGCGTTCTTCGGCGTCGGTTCGCAGCGGCCCGAGCCGCTCTCGGGCGAGGTCGTGCGCGCCGCCTTCGCGGCCGTCTCCTCGCCGGGCCGCCTGGAGACCGTGCGGAAGTCGCCGACCGTCGTGCTCGACGCGGCGCACAACCCGGCGGGCGCGCGGGTCACCGCCGAGGCGATCGGCGAGGCGTTCGACTTCTCGCGGCTCATCGGGGTCGTCGGAGTGAGCGAGGGCAAGGACGCCCGCGGGCTGCTCGAAGCGTTCGAGCCGCTCATGGCGGAGGTCGTGATCACGCAGAACACGAGCCACCGTGCCATGGACGCGGACGCGCTCGCCGCGCTCGCCGTCGAGGTCTTCGGCGAGGACCGCGTCCAGGTCGAGCCGCGACTGCCCGAGGCGCTCGAAGCGGCGGTGACGCTCGCCGAGGAGGAGGGCGAGTTCGCCGGCGGCGGCGTGCTCGTGACCGGTTCCGTCATCACGGTCGGCGAGGCCCGGCTGCTCCTGGGAAGGAAGGGCTGACCGTGCGGACGCTCTGCGCTTCGACGCTCATCGGCGAGTTCTTCATCATCGGCTTCGCCGGTCTCGTCGCGATGAAGACGGACCTCGGGCAGGGCACGGTGTGGGGGGTGTGCGGGGGCGCGATGCTCCTGTGCGTCCTGCTCTGCGGCGTCGTCACGCGCCCCGTCGGGGTCGCGCTCGGCTGGGTGCTCCAGGTGGCCCTGTTCCTTTCGGGGATCGTGGTGCCGATGATGTTCATCCTGGGCGCGGCGTTCGGCGGGCTCTGGTGGGCCTCTGTGCACTACGGGCGGAAGATCGACGAGGCCAAGGCGAGGTTCGCGGCGGAGCACCCCAGCCCCTCCGGCGTCTGAGGGCGAACGGCGAAGGGCGACGCGGGTGGTGGGGCGAACCTGCGTACGGATGGGGGCCGCGCCCCGTATACGCTTCCCTGACCACAGGCCCCTGCCACAAGGAGAAACCCCGCATGTCCCAGCGCACGCTCGTTCTGCTCAAGCCCGACGCCGTTCGTCGCGGGCTGGTGGGGGAGATCGTCGGCCGGATCGAGCGCAAGGCCGGCTGGAGCATCACCGCGCTGGAGCTGCGCGAGCTGGACCGCGCGACGCTGGAGACGCACTACGCGGAGCACGTGGGCAAGCCCTTCTACGAGCCGCTCGTCACGTTCATGCTCTCCGGCCCGGTCGTCGCGCTCGTCGTCGAGGGCGAGCGGGTCATCGAGGGCGTCCGCACGCTCGCCGGTCCCACCGACCCGATCGCCGCGGCGCCCGGCTCGATCCGCGGGGACTTCGGCACCATCGTGCGCGAGAACCTCATCCACGCCTCGGACTCCGAGGACTCCGCCGCACGCGAGCTGAAGATCTTCTTCCCCGGCCGCTTCTGACCCGCTTCCGCTTCCGGGTATCGAAAGTCCAAAAAGATACGGTGCCCGTTTCGGGACATTCCCGCGGCCGTAAGGTGAAGGCGACCGGAAATTCCGGTCGCCTTCTGGCATATGCGCCCACGTTCGGGGGAACCCCTGCGCCATATGGCACGTCTCCACAGGCGAGGCGTGCGCCCATCGGCGCAGAATCCCGTACGGGAACGCGTACCCTCGCGCCGAGCCCTCTCGGGCGCGACTACGATGGAAGCCGCTCCTCAGGCAGTACCCACCGAGAGCAAAAGCACCCACCGCGCCGTTCCTGAAAAGCCGTCAACGCTCCACTTGGGAAGGCCAGACGATCCTCATGGGGAACTCAATGTCGTTCATCGGCCGTGATATGGCTGTCGACCTCGGGACCGCCAACACGCTGGTGTACGTGAGGGGCCGAGGGATCGTCCTCAACGAGCCGTCCGTCGTCGCGATCAACACCAATACGGGCGGAATCCTCGCCGTCGGCGCCGAAGCGAAGAAGATGATCGGCCGCACTCCGGGGAACATCGTCGCAGTCCGGCCCCTCAAGGACGGCGTGATCGCGGACTTCGAGATCACGGAGCGGATGCTCCGCTACTTCATCGTCAAGATCCAC
The DNA here is from genome assembly GCF_000719475.1 of Streptomyces sp. NRRL F-5630. GTDB lineage: Bacteria > Actinomycetota > Actinomycetes > Streptomycetales > Streptomycetaceae > Streptomyces. Next base: position 58,744 of record NZ_JOGO01000030.1, read on the forward strand.
AAGCGCCGCTACCTCGCGCGCCCCCGCATCGTCGTCTGCGTCCCCTCCGGTATCACCGGGGTCGAGCGCCGCGCGGTGATCGAGGCGGCCACCCAGGCCGGGGCGCGACAGGTGCACATCATCGAGGAGCCGATGGCCGCGGCGATCGGCGCCGGGCTCCCGGTGCACGAGGCGACGGGCAACATGGTCGTCGACATCGGCGGCGGCACCACCGAGGTCGCCGTCATCTCCCTCGGCGGCATCGTCACCGCGCAGTCCATCCGCGTCGCGGGCGACGAACTGGACAACGCGATCATCCAGCACATCAAGAAGGAGTACAGCCTCCTCCTCGGCGAGCGCACCGCCGAGCAGATCAAGATCACCATCGGTTCGGCCTACGACCTGGAGAACGACGAGCACACCGAGATCCGCGGCCGCGACCTCGTCTCCGGGCTCCCCAAGACCGTCGTGATCTCGGCCGGCGAGGTGCGCAAGGCGATCGAGGAACCGGTCAACGCGATCGTCGACGCGGTCAAGACGACGCTCGACAAGTGCCCGCCCGAGCTCTCCGGTGACGTCATGGACCGGGGCATCGTTCTCACCGGGGGCGGCGCCCTGCTGCGCGGCCTCGACGAGCGGCTGCGCCGCGAGACCGGGATGCCGATCCACATCGCCGAGGACCCGCTCGACTCCGTGGCGCTCGGTTCGGGCAAGTGCGTCGAGGAGTTCGAGGCGTTGCAGCAGGTGCTGGACGCGCAGCCGCGCCGCTAGCTCTCCCGGCCCGCGGGACACGCGTCCCGCGGGCCCACCCCGCCGAAGGCCGCTGGCGGCCCGTGGCGGGGCTTCGCCGGAACGGCCCGTACCGCTTCCGGCGCAGGACCCCCGCCGGGGACGCTCGTCCCCGGCCGAGCAGGACCCGCCGGGGACGAGCGCCCCGGCCAGCACGACCGGCACGATCGGCGGGCCTCCGGGTGCGGTCCGCCGTACGGCGGACCCCCGCGCGGGAGCCGTCGAGACACGGAATTCCGACGAGGAAGGCACGGCCGCCGCACGTGAGGGACACACGAGAGAGCCGGCTGCTCCTGGTGCTGCTGATCGTCATCGCGTTCGCACTGATCACGATCGACATCCGCGGTGGCGAGGACTCTCCGGTGGACGGCGCCCGGCAGGCCGCCTCCGCCGTCTTCGGACCGGTCGAGAAGGGCGTCTTCGGCGCCGTCGACCCGGTCGGCAACGCGATCGGCGCGGTCCGCGACTCGGGCACGCGCCACGACCGCATCAGCGCCCTGGAGCGTGAGAACGCCGAGCTGAAGCAGCGCCTCGGCAGCGACTCCCGCAACCGCAGCAGAGTCCGGCAGCTCGACACCATGCTCCAGCGGGCGGGCGCCGGGCAGTACGGCATCAAGGCCGCCGAGGTCATCGGCATCGGAGCGGCCCAGGGCTTCTCCTGGACCGTGACCATCGACGCGGGCACGCGCGACGGCATCAAGCGCGACATGACCGTGCTCAACGGCGAGGGCCTCGTCGGACGGGTCACCACCGTGGGCCCGTCGAGCGCGACCGTCCTGCTCGCCAACGACCCCGACTTCACGGTCGGCACGCGCCTGGAGAGGACCGACGAACTCGGCTTCGCCTCCGGACGCGGGGACCGGCCGCTCGCCGTGCAGATGCTCAACGGCAAGGCCAAGGTCAAGAAGGGCGACCGGCTCGTCACCTTCGGCTCGCAGGCCGACAAGCCCTTCGTGCCCGGCGTCCCCGTCGGCCGCGTCGTCCGCGTCGACCCCTCGGGCGGCGACCTCACCCGCACCGTCTACGTCGAGCCCTACGTCGGCTTCACCAAGCTCGACCTCGTCGGCATCGTCGTCCAGGCCCCGCGCAAGGACCCGCGCGACGCGGTCCTGCCCGCGAAGCCCAAGCCCCAGCCCACCCCCACCGTCACCGTCACGGCCACGCCCCCGGGCACCAAGCCCTCGGACGCTCCCTCCGGCGCGCCCACGGGCGCCGCCGGGGCCGACGACGGGGACCAGGAGTAGCGGTCACATGCGCCTCAACCGGATTCTGCTCTCGACCGCCCTGGTGGTCCTCGCCCTCATGATCCAGGTCAGCGTGCTGGCCCGGCTCCAGCTCCCGGGCGCCGTGCCCGACCTGCTGCTCCTCACCGTGCTCGCGCTCGCCCTCGTCTACGGGCACCTCGCGGGCGCCTTCATCGGCTTCGGCGCCGGCCTGCTCGCCGACCTCGCCCCACCCGCCGACCACGCCGCGGGCAGGTACGCGCTCGTGCTGTGCCTCGTCGGCTACGTCGCCGGGCTCTGCCGTCCCGAGCACGGCCGGATGCGGTCCGTCCTCGGGCCGCTCGTCGTCGTCATCGGCGCGGCCATCGGCTCGACACTCCTGTACGCGGGCGTCGGCGCCCTCGTCGGGGACACCGCGGCCCGGCACGTGGGCCTCGCGGGACTCGTGACGACCGCGACGATCTACGACCTCGTCCTCGCCCCGTTCATCGTGCCCTTCGTCATGTGGCTCGCCCGCCGCTCCGAGAACGACCCGCTCGGCGAGAGCGTGGGCGGCGGCACGGCGCGCGGCGCCGATGTCGCGGCGGGCTGGCTCGCCTCGGGCACGGGGCTCAGCGTCGGCGGTGGCGGACGCGGCGGGCTGCGCGGGCGCATGAGCAAGGCACGCATGGCCCGCGCGACCCGCAACAGCGGGCGCATCAAGGGGGTGAAGCGGCTGTGAGCACCCCGCGCGGAGCGGCGGGCACGCCCCGTACACCCCGACCGGCCCGTACCTCCGGACCGGCCCGCACGCCCGCTCGGCCCGCCGTCCCAGTGCCCGCGAGCCCCGCCGCGCCCGGTACCTCCGCCCCGCCCCGGGCCACCGCAGCGACCCCCGCCGCCGCCCTCCCGCCCGTCCTCCGTACCTTCCGCCCCTGAGGGGGAGGCGTCGCATGTCGAACATTCCAGAGACCGGACGTACCCCGAGGGTCCGCATCCGGCTCGTCATCCTCCAGATCCTGGTCATGTCGCTGCTGCTCACCCTCGGCGGGCGGCTGTGGTACCTCCAGATCCGCAACGGCGACGAGTACAGGGCGGAGGCGACCGGGAACCACGTCCAGCAGGTCGTCGACCCCGCCGTGCGCGGCGCGATCCTCGACGCGCGCGGCCGCCCGCTCGCCGACAACCAGACCCGCCTCGTCGTCTCGGCCTCCCGCACCGAACTGATGAAGACGAAGGACGACGGGAAGGCCATCCTCACCAAGCTCGCGGGCGTCCTCGGCATGAAGCCGAAGGACGTCATCGCCAAGGTGCGGCTGTGCGACGCGAAGACCCCGCAGCCGTGCTGGAACGGTTCGCCCTACCAGCCGATCCCGATCACCGACGAGGCCAGCCCCAAGCAGGCCCTCCAGATCAGGGAGCGCTCCGAGGACTTCCCCGGCATCACCGCCGAGCCCACCGCCGTCCGCCGCTACACCGCCCCCGGCGGCGCGCAGACCTCGCAGGTGCTCGGCTATCTCTCGCCCGTCACGGACGAGGAGATCAAGTCCGCCGAGAAGACCGACTCCCCCTACCTGCGCTCCGACATGGTCGGCCGCAACGGCCTGGAGCGGCAGTACGACAAGCAACTGCGCGGCAAGGCCGGCGTGACCCGCTACGAGGTGGACAACCTCGGCCGGGTCATCGGCAAGGCCGAGTCCGACCGCGCGGAGCCCGGCGCGAACGTCGTCACGAGCATCGACGCGAGGGTCCAGGCCGTCGCCGAGTACGAGCTCGACGAGGCGATGAAGGCCGCGCGCCAGGAGTACGACAAGAACACCCACCGCAACTACAAGGCCGACTCCGGCGCCGTCGCCGTCCTGGAGGCGAAGACGGGCCGCGTCGTCGCGATGGCCTCGCTGCCCGACTACGACCCCAACGCCTGGGTCGGCGGCATCAGCGCCAAGGACTACACGAAGCTCACGAGCAAGAAGTCGAACTACCCGCTGCTCAACCGGGCCATCCAGGGCCAGGCGGCGCCCGGCTCGATCTTCAAGGTCATCTCGACGACCGCCTCGGTCGCCGCCGGGTACCCCTTCAACGGGCACTACGACTGCTCCAGCTCGTACTCGATCGGCAACCAGGTCTTCAAGAACTTCGAGTCGGAGAACTACGGGCCCATCAGCCTCGGCCGCGCCCTGGAGGTCTCCTGCGACACCGTCTTCTACGGCATCGCGCACAACGAGTGGAAGAAGGACGGCGGCGAGAAGCCGAAGAAGAACGCCCACGACTATTTCTACAAAACCGCCCACCAGTTCGGCCTCGGCAAGGAGACCGGTATCGACCTCCCCAACGAGGTCACCGGCCGCGTCCCCGACCGCAAGTGGAAGCAGGACTACTGGAAGGCCAACAAGGCCGCCTGGTGCAAGTCCGGCAAGAAGGACGGCGACTACGCCGAGAAGATCGCCTACGAGAACTGCCTCGAAGGCAACCAGATGCGCGCGGGTGACAGCGTCAACTACTCGATCGGCCAGGGCGACACCCTCGTCACACCGATCCAGATGGCGAGCATCTACGCCGCGCTCTCCAACGGCGGCACCCTCCACCAGCCGAGCATCGGCAAGGCCGTCATCAGCGCGGACGGCAAGAACGTCGAGGAGATCAAGCCGAAGGTCAACGCCAAGCTCCCGATCGACGCCAAGCTCCACAAGGAGATCGACGGGGCCCTCGCCGGCGTCGCCACCCAGGGCACCGCCGCCTGGCGCTTCCAGGGCTGGCCGCAGAAGGACATCCCCATGCACGCCAAGACCGGCACCGCCGAGGTCTACGGCAAGCAGACGACCTCCTGGTTCGCGACGTACACCAAGGACTACGCGATCGTCATGACGATCTCCCAGGGTGGTACGGGCTCCGGCGCCTCCGGGCCCGCCGTGCGCAAGATCTACAACGCGCTCTACGGCGTCGACAGCTCCGGGCACATCAACAAGAAGAAGGCCCTGCTCCCCGAGCCGGAGAAGTCACTGCCGAAGATCGAGAAGGACGGGTCGATCGACGCGCCCACCCTCAAGAAGAAGTTCGCCCCCTACAAGCTGGACACCCCGCCCTCCACGTCACCGCTGCTTCCGCAGGACGGCGGCGGGGTGCGGGACGGCGGCGGCGTCGCGAACGCCGGAACCCCCGTCACGACCACCGCAGGGAGGCGGGACTGATGGCCGCGGGACCCTCGCTCACCGTCGCCGGATACGGCCCCGAGCGCACTTCCTGGACCCGGCTGCTCGCCAAGGGCTCGGTCGCCCGGCGGCTCGACTGGCCGATGCTGCTGTGCGCGCTCGCCCTCTCGGCCCTCAGCTGCGCGCTCGTCTACTCGGCGACGCGCGGCCGCACCGAACTCGTCGGCGACGACCCGTACGCGTTCCTCGTCAAGCACGTGATCAACATCGCCATCGGGCTCGGCCTGATGATCGGCACGGTCTGGCTCGGGCACCGCACCCTGCGCACCGCTGTGCCGATCCTCTACGGGCTCTCGGTCTTCCTCGTACTGCTCGTGCTCACGCCGCTCGGCGTCACCGTCAACGGCGCGCACGCCTGGCTCATGGTCGCGGGCTTCTCCCTCCAGCCCGCCGAGTTCGTCAAGATCACGATCATCCTCGGCATGGCGATGCTGCTCGCCGCGCGCGTGGACGCGGGCGACCGCGACCACCCCGATCACAAGACGGTGCTCCAGTCGCTCGGACTCGCCGTGCTGCCGATCCTCATCGTGCTGCTCATGCCCGACCTCGGCTCGGTCATGGTCATGGTGATGATCGTGCTCGGCGTCCTGCTCTCCTCCGGGGCCTCCAACCGCTGGGTGCTCGGCCTCATCGGCGCGGGCACCGCGGGGGCGGTCGCCGTCTGGCAGCTCGGCATCCTCGACGAGTACCAGATCAACCGCTTCGCCGCCTTCGCCAACCCGAACCTCGACCCGGCCGGCGTCGGCTACAACACCAACCAGGCGCGCATCGCGATCGGCTCGGGCGGCCTCACCGGGACCGGGCTCTTCCACGGCACCCAGACGACCGGGCAGTTCGTGCCCGAGCAGCAGACCGACTTCGTCTTCACGGTCGCGGGCGAGGAACTCGGCTTCGCCGGGGCCGGGCTCATCATCGTCCTGCTCGGCATCCTCCTGTGGCGCGCCTGCCGCATCGCGCGCGAGACCACCGAGCTGTACGGGACGATCGTCGCGGGCGGCATCATCGCCTGGTTCGCCTTCCAGGCGTTCGAGAACATCGGCATGACCCTCGGCATCATGCCGGTCGCGGGGCTGCCCCTGCCGTTCGTCAGTTACGGGGGCACCTCCATGTTCGCCGTGTGGATCGCGGTGGGGCTGCTCCAGTCGATCAAGTTGCAGAAACCGCTGTCGGCCTGAACCGGCGGCACGGCTCGCGGATGGCCTGATTTGTTCGGTGGCTGTCCCCCGGTGACGCGGGCCCGTTCGGGCCCGCGTTTTCCGGTTACGTTCCCCTTATGGCGACCGAGACGCACGAGACGGAACGCAAGTACGACCTCGACGACTTCGACCCCGGCGCGCCCCTCCCCGGCCTCGGCTCCGTGCCCGGGGTGCGCGCGGAGACCGGGGGAGAGGTCCACGAACTCGACGCCGTCTACTACGACACCGCCGACCTGCGCCTCGCGAGCACCCGCGCGACCCTGCGCCGCCGCACGGGCGGCGACGACGCGGGCTGGCACCTGAAGCTGCCGGTGGGCGGGGACACCCGCGAGGAACTCCGGCTGCCGCTGGAGGAGCCCGGCGCGGAGACGGCGGGCGCGGGGTCCGGCGTGGAGAGGGCGGGCGCGGGGTCCGGCGTGGAGAGGGCGGGCCCCGGGTCCGGCGGGGGCGCGGGGGAGAGGGAGCCGGGCGGTAGGGCGGCGGACGGGGACTCCGGCGGGGGTGCGGTGCCGGAGGAGTTCGTACGAGTGCTCGCCGCGCGGACCAGGGGCGCGGCGCTCGTCCCCGTCGTACGGCTGCGCACGCGGCGTACGACGCGGCTGCTGCGCGACGCCGAGGGGCGCGCGCTCGCGGAGATCGCGGACGACGCGGTACGGGCGGAGCGGCTCGACGGCCAGGAGCGGGCAAGCGGGTGGGTGTCCTGGCGCGAGGCGGAGGTGGAGCTGACGGAGGCCGGTACGGCCGCGCTGCTCGACGGCGTGGAGGAGCGGCTGCGCGAGGCAGGCATCCGGCGGGCCGCCGGGCCCTCCAAGCTCGCCCGCGCCCTCACGGACACCGGCACCCCACCGCCCCCGCTCGCGCCCGCCGCCGAACGGGACACGGCCGGGGGCCACCTGCTGCGCTACCTCCGCGCCCAGTACCTCGCCTTCCTGGACCACGAGGCCGGGACGCGCCGCGCGAGGCCCGACTCCGTGCACAAGGCGCGCGTCGCCCTGCGCCGTACCCGCAGCGCCCTGCGCAGCCACCGCGCGCTTCTCGACCGGGCCCGCGTGGACGCGCTGCGGGCCGAACTCAAGTGGCTCGCGGGCGAACTCGGCGCCGACCGCGACCGCGAGGTCCTGGAGAAACGGCTGCGCGAACTGCTCGCCGATGTCGAAGGGCCACTCCTGCTCGGGCCCGCCGAGGCCCGGCTCACCGCGTGGGCGGTCCGCGCGGGCGACACGAGCCGTGCCAGGGCCCTCGCCGCGCTCGACGACCCCCGCTGCCGCGCGCTGCTCGACGACTGGGCGAACCTGCTCGCCGCACCGCCCCTGACGCCCGCCGCCGTGCGGCCCGCGCCGAAGCACTTCCGCAAGGCGATCAAGAAGGAACGCCGCAGGTCGCGACGGCTCCTCACGCGGGCCTTGGCGCTCCCGCACGGCCCCGCCCGCGACGTGGCGCTGCACGAGGCGCGCAAGAAGACGAAGCGGCTGCGGTACGCGGCGGAGTCCGCGCGCCCCGTCCTCGGCAAGCCGGCCAAGCGCCTCACCCGCGAGGCCAAGGCCCTCACCTCCCTGCTCGGCGACCACCACGACGGCGTCGAGGCCCGCGCCGCACTCCTCCGCCTCGCCACCCACGCGCAGACGGCGGGCGAGCCGGGTTTCACCTGGGGGCTGCTGTACGGGAGGGAGGAGGGCCGGGCGCGGGAGTACGAGCGCCGGGCGCGGGCGTACGAGGCCGAGATGGCGCGGCGGTGGGCGGGGGGCGAGTAGCGGCGGGGGAGGAGCTGGGAGGGGGCTGGGCGGGCAGGGGGCCGGGCGGCGGTTGTCGGGGATGTCTCGGGGGTTCCCCTAGGGGGGCGGGGCCCGGGAAGGAT
>NZ_JOGO01000031.1 GCF_000719475.1 Streptomyces sp. NRRL F-5630
GGGTGCGGGTGGGGCGGTGCGGGGGCGGGCATGGAGAGGGGGACACCGCCGGAAAACGATGTCCCCCTCGTACCGCTTCAGGGACCTACGACTCCTTGCGGGCCGCCGTCAGGCGCTCCGCGTGCTCCTGGAGCGAGGCGACGCCCGTCGCGCCCCTGCCGAGCGCCTCGATGCCCTGCACGGCGGCGGCGAGCGCCTGGACCGTGGTGAGGCAGGGCACGGCGCGCGCGACGGCGGCGGTACGGATCTCGTAGCCGTCGAGACGCCCGCTGGTGCCGTAGGGCGTGTTGACGATGAGGTCGACGCCGCCCTCGTGGATGAGCTGGACGATCGTCTTCTCGCCGGCCGGGCCCTCGCCCTCGTACTGCTTGCGCACGAGGGTCGCGGGGATGCCGTGCCGCTGGAGGACCTCGGCGGTGCCGGAGGTCGCGAGCAGCTCGAAGCCGTGCTGGGCGAGTTCGCGGGCGGGGAAGATCATCGCGCGCTTGTCGCGGTTGGCGACCGAGATGAACGCGCGGCCCTTGGTGGGCAGCGGCCCGTACGCCCCGGCCTGCGACTTCGCGTACGCGGTGCCGAAGACGGCGTCGATGCCCATGACCTCGCCGGTGGAGCGCATCTCCGGGCCGAGCACGGTGTCCACGCCGCGCCCCGAGGGGTCGCGGAAGCGGGACCAGGGCATGACGGCCTCCTTGACGGAGATCGGCGCGTCCAGCGGCAGCGTGCCGCCGTCCCCGGTGGCGGGGAGCAGCCCCTCGGCGCGCAGTTCGGCGACGGTGGCGCCGAGCGAGATGCGCGCGGCGGCCTTCGCGAGCGGTACGGCGGTGGCCTTCGAGGTGAAGGGCACGGTCCGCGAGGCGCGCGGGTTGGCCTCCAGGACGTACAGGATGTCGCCGGAGAGCGCGAACTGGATGTTGATGAGCCCGCGCACGCCGACGCCCTTGGCGATCGCCTCGGTGGAGGTGCGCAGCCGCTTGATGTCGTAGCCGCCGAGCGTGATGGGCGGCAGGGCGCACGCCGAGTCGCCGGAGTGGATGCCGGCCTCCTCGATGTGCTCCATGACGCCGCCGAGGTAGAGCTCCTCGCCGTCGTAGAGCGCGTCGACGTCGATCTCGATCGTGTCGTCGAGGAAGCGGTCGACGAGGACCGGGCGGGAGGGGCTGATCTCGGTGGACTCCTCGATGTACGCGGCGAGCCGGGTCTCGTCGTAGACGATCTCCATGCCGCGTCCGCCGAGCACGTACGAGGGCCGGACGAGGACGGGGTAGCCGATCTCGTCGGCGATGGCCTTGGCCTCGGCGAAGGTGGTGGCCGTGCCGTGCTTGGGCGCGGGCAGCCCGGCCTCGGCGAGGACGCGGCCGAAGGCGCCGCGGTCCTCGGCGGCGTCGATGGCCTCGGGCGAGGTGCCGACGATGGGCACCCCGTTGTCCTTGAGCGCCTGCGCGAGGCCGAGCGGGGTCTGCCCGCCGAGCTGGACGAGGACACCGGCGACGGGTCCGGCCTTCTGCTCGGCGTGGACGATCTCCAGGACGTCCTCCAGGGTGAGCGGCTCGAAGTAGAGCCGGTCGGAGGTGTCGTAGTCGGTGGAGACGGTCTCGGGGTTGCAGTTGACCATGACGGTCTCGTAGCCCGCGGCGCTGAGCGCGAAGGAGGCGTGGACGCAGGAGTAGTCGAACTCGATGCCCTGGCCGATGCGGTTGGGGCCCGAGCCGAGGATGATCACGGCGGGCTTCTCGCGCGGCGCGACCTCGGTCTCCTCGTCGTAGGAGGAGTAGAAGTACGGGGTCCGCGCGGCGAACTCGGCGGCGCAGGTGTCGACGGTCTTGTAGACGGGCCGCAGCGCGAGGGCGTGGCGGACCTCCCGCACGACGTCCTCGCGCAGTCCGCGCACGGCGGCGATCTGCTGGTCGGAGAAGCCGTGGCGCTTGGCCCCGGCGAGGAGTTCACGGGTCAGCTCGGGGGCCTCGGCGAGTTCGTCGGCGATCTCCTTGAGGAGGAAGAGCTGGTCGACGAACCAGGGGTCGATCCGGGTGTGGTCGAAGACCTCCTCGGGCGTGGCCCCGGCGCGGATCGCGGCCATGACAGTGTTGACGCGGCCGTCGGTGGGGCGCTCGGCGACGCGGAGCAGTTCGTCCTTGTCGCCGGTGGGCCCGGCGAAGTCGAACTGGCTGCCCTTCTTCTCCAGGGAGCGCAGCGCCTTCTGGAACGCCTCGGTGAAGTTGCGGCCGATCGCCATGGCCTCGCCGACCGACTTCATGGTCGTCGTGAGGGTGGAGTCGGCGGAGGGGAACTTCTCGAAGGCGAAGCGGGGGGCCTTGACGACGACGTAGTCGAGGGTCGGCTCGAAGGAGGCCGGGGTCTGCTCGGTGATGTCGTTGGGGATCTCGTCGAGCGTGTAGCCGACAGCCAGCTTCGCGGCGATCTTGGCGATCGGGAAGCCGGTGGCCTTCGAGGCGAGAGCGGAGGAGCGCGAGACGCGCGGGTTCATCTCGATGACGATGATCCGGCCGTCCTCGGGGTTCACCGCGAATTGGATGTTGCAGCCGCCGGTGTCGACGCCGACCTCGCGGATGATCGCGATGCCGATGTCGCGCAGGCGCTGGTACTCGCGGTCGGTGAGGGTCATGGCCGGGGCGACGGTGATCGAGTCCCCGGTGTGCACGCCCATGGGGTCGAAGTTCTCGATGGAGCAGACGACCACGACGTTGTCGTTGCGGTCGCGCATGAGCTCCAGCTCGTACTCCTTCCAGCCGAGGATGGACTCCTCCAGGAGGACCTCGGTGGTCGGCGAGAGCGTCAGGCCCTGACCGGCGATGCGGCGCAGTTCCGCCTCGTCGTGCGCGAAGCCGGAGCCCGCGCCGCCCATCGTGAAGGAGGGGCGCACGACGACGGGGTAGCCGCCGAGCGTCTCGACGCCGGCGAGGACGTCGTCCATGGAGTGGCAGATGACCGAGCGCGCGGACTCGCCGTGGCCGATCTTCTTGCGGACCTCCTCGACGACGCCCTTGAACAGGTCGCGGTCCTCGCCCTTGTTGATCGCCTCGACGTTGGCGCCGATGAGCTCGACGCCGTACTTCTCCAGCGTCCCCGCGTCGTGCAGGGAGATCGCCGTGTTGAGCGCGGTCTGCCCGCCGAGGGTCGGCAGGAGGACGTCGGGGCGCTCCTTGGCGATGATCTTCTCGACGTACTCGGGCGTGATCGGCTCGACGTACGTGGCGTCGGCGATCTCCGGGTCGGTCATGATCGTCGCCGGGTTGGAGTTGACGAGGATCACGCGCAGACCCTCGGCCCGCAGGACGCGGCACGCCTGGGTGCCCGAGTAGTCGAACTCGGCGGCCTGGCCGATGACGATCGGGCCGGAGCCGATGACCAGGACGGACTGGATATCGGTGCGCTTAGGCACGCTGGCCCTCCATCAAAGACGTGAAGCGGTCGAAGAGGTACGCGGCGTCGTGCGGACCCGCGGCTGCTTCCGGGTGGTACTGGACGCTGAAGGCGGGCCGGTCGAGGAGCTGGAGCCCTTCGACGACGTTGTCGTTGAGGCACACGTGGGAGACCTCGACGCGCCCGTAGGGGGTCTCGGAGACCTGGTCGGTGGGCGCGTCCACGGCGAAGCCGTGGTTGTGCGCGGTGACCTCGACCTTGCCGGTGGCGCGGTCCTGGACGGGCTGGTTGATGCCGCGGTGGCCGTACTTGAGCTTGTACGTGCCGAAGCCGAGCGCGCGGCCGAGGATCTGGTTGCCGAAGCAGATCCCGAAGAGCGGCGTGCCGCGCTCCAGGACCTCGCGCATGAGGGCGACGGGGTGCTCGGCGGTCTCGGGGTCGCCGGGGCCGTTGGAGAAGAAGACGCCGTCGGGGCTCACCGCGTAGACGTCCTCGGCGGTCGCCGTGGCGGGCAGGACGTGCACCTCGATGCCGCGCTCGGCCATGCGGTGCGGGGTCATGCCCTTGATGCCCAGGTCGATCGCGGCGACGGTGTACTTCTTGGTGCCGACGGCGGGGACGACGTACGCCTGCTCGGTCGCGACCTCGGCGGAGAGGTCGGCGCCCTTCATCTCGGGGGCCCGCCGGACCCGCTCCAGGGCCTCGGTGTCGCTCGGGAGCGTCTCGCCGCTGAAGATGCCGACGCGCATCGCGCCGCGCTCGCGCAGGTGGCGGGTGAGGGCGCGGGTGTCGATCCCCGAGATCCCGACGACGCCCTGCCGCTCCAGCTCCTCGTCCAGGGTCCGCCGCGAGCGCCAGTTGGACGGGCGCCGCGCGGGGTCGCGGACGACGTAGCCGGCGACCCAGACGCGGCGGGACTCGGGGTCCTCGTCGTTGACCCCGGTGTTGCCGATGTGCGGGGCCGTCATGACGACGACCTGGCGGTGGTAGGAGGGGTCGGTCAGGGTCTCCTGGTAGCCGGTCATGCCGGTGGAGAAGACGGCTTCGCCGAAGGTCTCCCCCACGGCCCCGTAGGCACGGCCGCGAAAGACACGGCCGTCCTCCAGGACGAGTACGGCCGCGGGCGTCTGCGGGCGCCCCTGAGTGGAGGTCGTCATCGTGCGGCGCCTTCCGTCGTGGTGGTCGGGTGGTTCTGCGCGGGGATGCCGCTCGCGGCGTTGAGGGCGGCGACCCACGCGGGGTGCTCGGCGGCCCGCTCGGAGCGGAAGCCGGAGTCGATGAGGGTGTCCCCGTGGGCCCAGGTCACGACGAGGAGGCCGTTCTCGGTGAGGACCTTCCCGGCGATGCCCTTGTCGAGGCGGGCGCCGCGGAGGGCGGCGGTGGGGACGAAGAAGTCGGGGGCGCCCTGGCGCTCGACGGTGAGCCCGGCGGGGCGCAGGCTCAGCTCGGCGCGGCTGCGCGTGCCGAGGCCGTGCGCGACGATCCGGTCGAGCCACTGCCCGGCGGTCGTCGAGCCGTGGTAGCGGCCGGTGAGCGTGAGGCTCGGCTCGGCGGGGTCCTCGGGGACCCCGGGGAGTGCGGGCAGGCCGGACTGGAGGGTGCCGCGCCACTTCCAGCCCTCGCGCATGAGCCAGTACACGAGGGTGACGAAGAGCAGCAGTCCGACGATCCAGCCGACGCGGCCGGCCCAGTCGGTCACGTCGGCGGACTTCTGCCCGTCCGCGAGCAGGGTGTCCGCCGTGGCGGTGAGGTAGGTCACGCGAGGGTCCCGTCGACGAGGGTCGCGCGGCCCCGCAGGAAGGTGTGGGTGACGCGTCCCGGCAGGTCCAGGCCCCGGTAGGGGGTGTTCCTGCTGCGGGAGGCGAACCCGGCGGGGTCCACCGTTCCACGGTAGCCGGGGTCGAGCAGCGTCAGGTTCGCGGGCTCACCCGCGGCGATCGGCCGGCCGTGGCCTTCGAGGCGGCCGATCCGCGCCGGCCGGAAGGACATGCGCGCGGCGACGCCGGCCCAGTCGAGGAGCCCGGTGTCGACCATGGCGTGCTGGACGACGGAGAGGGCGGTCTCCAGGCCGACCATGCCCATCGCGGCGGCGGCCCACTCGCAGTCCTTGTCCTCCTGCGGGTGCGGGGCGTGGTCGGTGGCGACGCAGTCGATGGTGCCGTCCGCGAGCCCGGCGCGCAGGGCCTGTACGTCGGCCTCGGTGCGCAGCGGCGGGTTGACCTTGTAGACGGGGTCGTAGCCGCGGACGAGCTCGTCGGTGAGGAGGAGGTGGTGCGGGGTGACCTCGGCGGTGACGTCCCAGCCCTTGGACTTGGCCCAGCGGACGATCTCGACGGACCCGGCGGTGGACACGTGGCACACGTGGAGGCGGGAGCCGACGTGGGCCGCGAGGAGGACATCGCGGGCGATGACGGACTCCTCGGCGACGGCGGGCCAGCCGCCGAGGCCGAGTTCGGCGGAGACGACGCCCTCGTTCATCTGGGCGCCCTCGGTGAGGCGCGGCTCCTGCGCGTGCTGCGCGACGACACCGCCGAAGGCCTTCACGTACTCCAGGGCGCGCCGCATGATCACGGCGTCGTCGACGCACTTGCCGTCGTCCGAGAAGACCTTCACGGCGGCGGCGGAGTCGTGCATCGCGCCGAGTTCGGCGAGCTTCTTGCCCTCCAGGCCCACGGTGACGGCGCCGACGGGCTGGACGTCGCAGTAGCCGGACTCGCGGCCCAGGCGCCACACCTGCTCGACCACGCCCGCGGTGTCGGCGACGGGGAAGGTGTTCGCCATGGCGTGCACGGCGGTGTAGCCGCCCTTGGCGGCGGCGCGGGTGCCGGTGAGGACGGTCTCGGAGTCCTCGCGGCCCGGCTCGCGCAGGTGGGTGTGGAGGTCGACGAGGCCGGGCAGCAGGACCTGCCCCTCGGCCTCGACGACGCTCGCGCCGTCCGCCGCGATGCCGGGGCCGACCTCGGCGATCGTCCCGCCGTCGAGGAGGACGTCGGCGGGGTCGCCGCCGAGGACGCGGGCGCCGCGGATCAGGGTCTTGTTCACGGGGGTCACGGGTTACTTCTCCTCGGCCTGGGCGGCGGGTCGGCTGTGGGTGGGGGCGGGTTCCTGGCCGCCGAGCAGGAGGTAGAGCACGGCCATGCGGACGGAGACGCCGTTGGCGACCTGCTCGATCACGGTGCAGCGCGGCGAGTCGGCGACCTCGGCGGTGATCTCCATGCCGCGCACCATCGGCCCGGGGTGCATGACGACGGCGTGCTCCGGCATCCGCGCCATGCGCTGCGCGTCGAGCCCGTAGCGCCGCGCGTACTCGCGCTCGGTCGGGAAGTACGCGGCGTTCATCCGCTCGCGCTGGACGCGCAGCATCATGACGGCGTCCGCTTCGCCCAGGGCGGCGTCCAGGTCGTAGGAGATCTCGCAGGGCCAGGTCCCGGCGCCGACCGGGAGGAGGGTCGGCGGGGCGACGAGGGTGACGTGGGCGCCGAGGGTGTGGAGCAGGTCGACGTTGGAGCGGGCGACGCGGCTGTGCAGGATGTCGCCGACGAGGGTGACGCGGCGGCCTTCGAGGCCGGCGCCCATCGCCTCGGGGCCCAGGAGCCTGCGGCGGAGCGTGAAGGCGTCCAGGAGGGCCTGGGTGGGGTGCTGGTGGGTGCCGTCGCCCGCGTTGATGACGGCGGCGTCGATCCAGCCCGTCGTGGCGAGGCGCTGCGGGGCGCCCGAGGCGCTGTGCCGGATGACGACGGCGTCGACGCCCATCGCCTCCAGGGTCTGCGCGGTGTCCTTGAGCGATTCGCCCTTGGAGACGCTGGAACCCTTGGCGGCGAAGTTGATGACGTCGGCGGACAGGCGCTTCTCGGCGACCTCGAAGGAGGTGCGGGTGCGCGTGGAGTCCTCGAAGAAGAGGTTGACCACGGTGCGGCCGCGCAGGGTCGGCAGTTTCTTGATGGGGCGGTCGGCCACCCGCGCCATTTCCTCGGCGGTGTCGAGGATCTGGACGGCTTCGTCGCGGGAGAGGTCGGCGGCCGAGATGAGGTGTCGCATCATCCGGGGCTCCTGGGGGCAGGCAGGGGGAGGTCGGGGGGTACGGCGGCGGGGCGGCGCTCGGCGCGGGGGGACCGCTCGCGGGCGTGCGGGCACACCGGCTCACCCGTTCGGGCGAGCGGGGGTCTTCGGGTGCGCGCTAGCGCGGGGCGGTGCCGCCGAGCAGCACGGCGTCGCGGCCGTCCTCCTCGGTGAGCTGCACCTTGACGGTCTCGCGCAGCGAGGTGGGGAGGTTCTTCCCGACGTAGTCGGCGCGGATCGGCAGCTCTCGGTGGCCCCGGTCGACGAGGACGGCGAGCTGGACGGCGCGGGGGCGGCCGATGTCGCCGAGGGCGTCGAGCGCGGCGCGGATGGTGCGGCCGGAGAAGAGCACGTCGTCGACGAGGACGACGAGGCGTCCGTCGAGCCCTTCGCCGGGGATCTCGGTGCGGCCGAGGGCGCGGGCGGGCTTGAGGCGCAGGTCGTCGCGGTACATCGTGATGTCGAGCGAACCGGTGGGGACCGGGCGGCCGGTGATGGTGGCGAGCTTCGCGGCGAGGCGCTCCGCCAGGTGCACCCCGCGGGTGGGGATGCCGAGCAGCACCACGTCGTCGGCGCCCTTGGCGCGTTCGACGATCTCGTGGGCGATGCGGGTGAGCACCCTGGCGATGTCGGGGCCTTCGAGCACGGGCCTGGGCCCGCCGGGCTCCTCGTCGAGGGGGTGCTCCGGGGTGGGGCTGTCCATCGAGGGACCTCCTTCTCCGCCTCACGGGACGGCTCTTAAAGGACGTCTGAATTGCGCCACCCACGCTACCAGGGGCAAGAATGAGGAGGGGCACCCCCCTGCCCCCGGGGCCGGTGACACCTGTCACCACGCCGGGAGCGGTTTCGGCGGGAGGTCCACCTGTTCCGCTTGACGCAGGCAAATCACGCTGCGTAACCTCACCGTGAGTCACCAGCCCTCTCGGCTGGCCGCACATTGTCACAGTGTCCGGGGAGCTATATGTCCAGCGAATACGCCAAACAGCTCGGGGCCAAGCTCCGGGCCATCCGCACCCAGCAGGGCCTCTCCCTCCACGGTGTCGAGGAGAAGTCCCAGGGGCGCTGGAAGGCGGTCGTGGTCGGTTCGTACGAGCGGGGCGACCGCGCGGTCACCGTTCAGCGTCTCGCCGAGCTGGCCGACTTCTACGGGGTTCCCGTCCAGGAGCTGCTGCCGGGCACCACGCCCGGCGGTGCGGCCGAGCCGCCGCCCAAGCTCGTCCTCGACCTGGAGCGTCTGGCCACCGTTCCCGCGGAGAAGGCCGGCCCGCTCCAGCGGTACGCGGCGACCATCCAGTCGCAGCGCGGGGACTACAACGGCAAGGTCCTCTCCATCCGCCAGGACGACCTGCGCACCCTCGCCGTGATCTACGACCAGTCCCCCTCGGTCCTGACCGAGCAGCTCATCAGCTGGGGAGTGCTGGACGCGGACGCGCGCCGGGCGGTGGCGCACGAGGAGGGCTGAGACCCGCCTCGCGAGAGCACGTGAAAGGGTGAGCCGGACAAACCGGCTCACCCTTTCGGCGTCATCGCGGCGGGGCGATCGAAAGCCCCGTACGGCTCGGCGGCGGCCTGAGCGGCGCCTTGGCCCTCCCCCGGCCCCAGCCGCCGCTCGCGCGGGGCGGCGAGGCGCCGCGTGCCGCTTCGGGGCGGCGAGGCGGAGGCAGCCCGCACGGGCGCGTACGGCTCCTCGCGGCCGGGAACGTGCGCGGCAGGGCTCACGTAATGGCCCCACGCCGCGCGCGGAAAGGGCCCGCCCCCGGCTCCGAGGAGACGGGGGCGGGCCCTTCGCCGTACGGCGGCGGTCAGTCGTCCTGGCCGCGCAGTTCGGGCTTGAGGTTCTTGAAGCGGCCGAGAAGACCGTTGACGAAGGCCGGGGACTCGTCGGTGGAGAACTCCTTGGCGAGTTCCACCGCCTCGTCCATCACGACCGCGTCCGGCGTCCCGTCGACCCACACGAGTTCGTGGGCACCGAGCCGCACGATGTTGCGGTCGACGACCGGCATCCGGTCCAGCGGCCAGTCCACCGAGTATTTCGCGATGACCTCGTCGATGCGGCGCGCGTGCTCCGCGTACCCCTCGACGAGCTCCATCGTGTACTCGCTGACCGGCGGCTGCTGGGTGTCGCTCCGGGAGTGACGCACCCAGTCGGCGAGCACCGTGAGGACGTCGGTGCCGCGCTGGTCGGCCTCGAAGAGGATCTGGAAGGCGCGCTTGCGTGCCGTAGTGCGAGCAGCCACAATCAGCCGTTCACTCGGCCGAGGTAGTCGCCGGTACGGGTGTCGACCTTGATCTTCTCGCCGGTGGTGATGAAGAGCGGGACCTGGATGGTGTGCCCGGTCTCCAGCTCGGCCGGCTTGTTGCCGCCGGTGGAGCGGTCGCCCTGGACGCCCGGCTCGGTGTTGGCGATGACCAGCTCGACGGCGGCGGGCAGCTCGATGTAGAGCGGGTTGCCCTCGTACATCGCGACGACGGCCTCGAAGCCCTCCAGGAGGTAGTTGGCGGCGTCGCCGACGACCTTCGGGTCCACGTGGATCTGGTCGAACGTGTCCATGTCCATGAACACGAAGTACTCGCCGTCCTTGTACGAGAACTGCATCCCGCGCTTGTCGACGTTGGCCGTCTCGACCTTGACGCCGGCGTTGAAGGTCTTGTCGACGACCTTGCCGGAGAGCACGTTCTTCAGCTTGGTGCGCACGAAGGCGGGGCCCTTGCCGGGCTTGACGTGCTGGAACTCGACGACGGACCAGAGCTGGTCGTTGTCGAGCTTGAGCACCAGGCCGTTCTTGAGGTCGTTCGTGGAAGCCACGGTTGCGGAATCTCCTGGACGATGGGGCCTCTCCCCCAGGTCCTGGGGACCTCGGGAAGAGCTGATGGACGACCGCGGCACCGTCCCGGCCCGAGGGCCGTCTGCCCTAGAGCGCGAGCAGCTCCTTGGTCGTGATGGTGAGTAGCTCGGGCCCGCCGTCCGCCTCGGGGCGCACGACGAGTGTGTCATCGATCCGGACCCCGCCCCTGCCCGGGAGGTGGACCCCCGGTTCGACGGTGACCGGCACACAAGCGTCCAGTTTACCCATGGCGGACGGGGCGAGCTGCGGGTCCTCGTCGTTTTCCAGCCCCACCCCGTGTCCGGTGAGCGCGGGCAGGTCCGCGCCGTGCCCGGCGGACTCCAGCGCCTGACGGACCGCCCGGTCCACGTCGCGGCAGGCCGCGCCGGGCAACAGGGCCTCGCGACCGGCCCGCTGGGCGGCGAAGACCGCGTCGTACAACTCGACCTGCCACTCCTCGGGCGCCGTCCCGATGACGAACGTCCGCCCGATTTCGCTGCGGTATCCGCGGTACGTGGCCCCCAGGCACACGGAGAGGAAGTCGCCCTCCTCGACGCGGCGGTCCGTGGGCCGGTGCCCGGCGAGCCCGGCGTGCGGGCCGGTGGCGACGGAGGTGGCGAAGGCGGCGCCGTCCGCGCCGTGGTCGACGAGGCGGCGCTCCAGCTCCAGGGCGAGGTGGCGCTCGGTGCGCCCGACGAGGATCGACTCCAGGAGTTCGCCGAGGGCCTGGTCGGCGATCTCGGCGGCGATCCGCAGCGCCCCGATCTCCTCCTCGTCCTTGACGAGCCGCAGTTGCTCGACGCCGCGCCCGAGGTCGCCGAGGCGCAGGCGCGGCGCCGTGTCGGCGAGGGCGCGGTGGCGGGCGACGGTGAGGTGGTGCTCCTCGACGGCGAGGATCTCGGCGCCGTCGGCCGCCGCGGTCTCGGCGGCGGCGACGGCGGGGTCCGAGGCCGGGCAGGCGAGGACGTGGACGCGCAGCGCGTCGTCCGCGAGCCCCCCGGGCGGGCTCGCGGCGAAGAGGATGTCGGGCCCTCCGGGCTCGGCGCCGAGCAGCAGGACGGAGCCCTCGGGGGCCGCGCCGCCGAGATAGCGGACGTTGGCGGGGCGCGAGACGAGGGCCGCCGTCTGGCCCGCTCCCGCGCACAACTGCCTCAGCCGGTCCCTGCGTGCCGCGTGCGCCTCAGCCATGGCCCGAGCCTAAGGGGGCGTGGCACGGGCCGCCGGAGTTGTGCGTCCGACCGGGTAGCGGGCCCCCGGGCGGCCTGCGCGCGGGGCAGCGGCGCAGGCACGGGGCGCCGCGGCCGGGCCGCTCCCGTCACTGGGGCAGGGGCGCCCGGCGCCGGGACGGGGAGGCCCGGCGGCGCGGCCCCGGGGCGCTCACCACGGGGGCGGGCTGGCTATCGCGCGGGCGAGGACTTCGTCGAGCCGCTGGGCCGTGGCCGGCACGTCGAGCTGCGAGTTGTCGATGATGGGCAGTCCCGAGCCGTACCAGCCGGCCATGCGGCCGTGGATGCTGGCGACCTCCTCGTCGCTGAGCCTGCGGTTCCCCGTGCGTTCGGCGTTGCGCTCCAGGACGACGTCGAGCCCCGGCAGGAGCACGACGGGCAGCAGCCCGGGGCCCACGTGCCGCTTCCAGCCGCCGAGACCGACGACGGGCCGGTCGGGGAAGACGGCGTCGTCGATGACGCAGGAGATGCCGTTGGCGAGGAAGTTGCGCGCGGCGAAGCCGCAGGTGCGGCGGGCGAGCCGGTACTGCACCTCGGAGTTGTCGTTCCACCCTGCCTGCGGGTCGGCGAAGCCCGCGTGCACCCACTCGCGCACGTCGTCGAGGCTGATGTGCGCGGTCGGTACGGGCCGCCGCGCCGCCCAGTACCGCGCGACGGTCGTCTTGCCCGCCCCGGCGGGCCCGATGAGGAGCACGGCGAGGATCGTCGCGCCCGTCCCGGCCTGCGGCCCCGGGACGACGCTCGGCGCGGCCACGGGTGCGTCGGGCGGCAGCGCGACATGCCCGGTGCCGTCGGGCGGCAGCGTCCGCCCGCCGGGGTGCGGCGGGGGCGCGTGGCCCGGGCCTGGCGGGAGCGGTACGGGCCCGGGGAACGGCGGGACGAGGCCGGGCGGCGCCGCGGGGCCGTCGACGCCCGGCACGGGCCCCGTGGCCGGGGTGGGGCGCAGGGGCAGGGTCGGGGGGCCGCCGTGCTGCGGACCACTGGGCTGCGGAGCGCTGTGCTGCGGGCCGCCGTGCTGCGGGCCGCCCTGCTGCTGGCCGCTGTGCTGCGGCCCGCTGTGCTGCGCGCCGTCGTGCGCAAGGCCTCCGTGGGGCATGGCCCCGTACGAGGGGCCGCCGTGCGGAGTGCCGCCGTGCGGAGTGCCGCCGTGCGGAGTGCCGCCGTGGGCCGGGCCCTCGGGGCCGTGCCCGTGCGGGGACCAGGAATCGTGAGGCGGGGTCGCTCCCGCGGAATGCCGCATCCCGTGCCAACTCCGTCTCGTACCGGCTGCTTGCGGGCGGTTCGCGCGGGAGAACCGCACGCGATGCCCGGTGCACGGTACCGTTCCCCGCCCTCGCGCGGGAAAGCGCGAGGGGCCGGAAGACCTCCGTACTCACCCCGTACGACGGCCTCCGGCCCGTGTGCGCTCCCCGCCCGCTCAGTCCTTCGCGATCTCCCCGTACGCCGCCAGGAGCACCGCCGGGTCGGGGCCCTCCAGGACGACCGGTTTGGCGAGGCCGTCGAGGACGATGAAGCGCAGGAGGTTGCCGCGCGACTTCTTGTCGAGCTTCATGTTCTCCAGCAGGCGCGGCCACTGGTCACCTCGGTAGCCCAGCGGGAGACCGACCGCTTCGAGCACCGCGCGGTGGCGGTCGGCGGTGGCGTCGTCGAGACGGCCCGCGAGGCGGCCGAGTTCGGCGGCGAAGTGCATCCCGACCGAGACCGCCGCGCCGTGGCGCCAGGCGTAGCGTTCGTTCTTCTCGATCGCGTGGCCCAGCGTGTGACCGTAGTTGAGGATCTCGCGGCGTCCGGCCTCCTTGAGGTCGCCCGAGACGACCTCGGCCTTGACGCGGATCGAGCGCACGATGAGCTCGGCCGTGTGCGGTCCCTCGGGCGTGCGCGCGGCGACCGGGTCGGACTCGATGAGGTCGAGGATGACCGGGTCGGCGATGAACCCCGCCTTGATGACCTCGGCGAGCCCGCTCACGAAGTCGTGCACGGGCAGCGAGGCGAGCGCGGCGAGGTCGCACAGGACCCCGGCGGGCGGGTGGAAGGAGCCGACGAGGTTCTTGCCCTCGGCGGTGTTGATGCCGGTCTTGCCGCCGATCGCGGCGTCGACCATGCCGAGCACGGTGGTCGGCACCGCGATCCACCGCACGCCGCGCAGCCACGTCGCCGCTACGAAGCCGGCGAGGTCGGTCGTCGCGCCGCCGCCGACGCCGACGACGACGTCGGTGCGCGTGAACCCGGACTGCCCGAGCGCCGTCCAGCAGTAGGCGGCGACCTCGGCGGTCTTCGCCTCCTCGGCGTTCGGCACCTGGATCGCGATCGCCTCATAGCCCTGCTCGGCGAGGTCGGCGCGCAGCGCCTCGCCCGTCTCGGCGAGCGCCTCGGGGTGGATCACGGCGACGCGCTGGGCCTTCTCGCCGATGAGGGCGGGGAGTTCGCCGAGCAGGTGGTGGCCGACGAGGACCTCGTAGGGAGCGCTTCCCTCGGTGCCGTCGATGGCGATACGGGTCGGGGCGGTCTCCCGCGTGCTGTTCTCGCTCACGCTTCCTTCAGCTCCAGTGCGTCGAGGACCGCGAGCGCGACCTCTTCGGGGGTGCGGTCGTCGGTGGCCACGGTGGCGCGGGCGACCTCGGTGTACAGGGGACGGCGGGCCTCCATCAGCTCGCGCCACGTGCGGCGCGGGTTGACGGCGAGCAGGGGGCGCGCGGTGGCGAGCCCGGTGCGGCGCACGGCCTCGTCGATGTCCATCGTGAGGAAGACGACGGGGTGCCCGCGCAGGCGCTCGCGCGTGCCCGCGTCCAGCACCGCTCCCCCGCCGAGCGCGAGGACGCCCTCGTGCTCGGCGAGCGCGACGCCCACCGCCTCGCGTTCGAGCGCGCGGAAGTGTTCCTCGCCGTCGTCCACGAAGATGTCGGAGATCTCGCGGCCCTCCGCGGTGACGATGTCCTCGTCGGTGTCGCGGAAGGCGAGCCCCAGCCGCTCGGCCACGAGGTGGCCGACCGTGGACTTGCCGACGCCCATCGGGCCGACGAGGACGAGCCGGGGGCCGGTCACCGGATCGGGAGGTTGTCGAGGTACGCGCGGACGTTGCGGCGGGTCTCGGGAACGCTGTCGCCGCCGAACTTCTCGGCGACGGCGTCGGCGAGGACGAGCGCGACCATGGCCTCGGCGACGATCCCCGCCGCGGGCACGGCGCACACGTCGGAGCGCTGGTGGTGGGCCTTGGTGGCCTCGCCGGTGGCGACGTCCACGGTCGCCAGGGCGCGCGGCACCGTCGCGATGGGCTTCATCGCGGCGCGTACGCGCAGGAGTTCGCCGGTCGTGAGGCCGCCCTCGGTGCCGCCGGAGCGCCCGGTGACGCGGCGGATGCCCTCGTCCGTCCTGACGATCTCGTCGTGCGCCTGGGAGCCGGGCACCCGGGCGAGACCGAAGCCGTCGCCGACCTCGACGCCCTTGATCGCCTGGATGCCCATGAGCGCCCCGGCGAGGCGCGCGTCGAGCCTGCGGTCCCAGTGCACGTGCGAGCCGAGCCCCACGGGCACGTCGTAGGCGAGGACCTCGACGACGCCGCCGAGCGTGTCGCCGTCCTTGTGGGCCTGGTCGATCTCGGCGACCATCGCCTTGCTCGCGTCGGCGTCGAGGCAGCGGACGGGGTCGGCGTCGAGCCTGTCGACGTCGGCGGGGACCGGTACGAGGCCGTAGGGGGCCTTCGCGGCGGCGATCTCGACGACGTGACTGACGATCTCGATGCCCGCCGTCTCCTTGAGGTAGGAGCGGGCGACGGCGCCGAGCGCGACGCGCGCGGCGGTCTCGCGGGCCGAGGCGCGCTCCAGGACCGGGCGGGCCTCGTCGAAGCCGTACTTCTGCATGCCGGCGAGGTCGGCGTGGCCGGGGCGGGGCCGGGTGAGGGGAGCGTTGCGGGCCGATTCCGCGAGGGCGCCGGGGTCGACCGGGTCGGCAGCCATGACCTGTTCCCACTTGGGCCACTCGGTGTTGCCGACCATGACGGCGACGGGCGAGCCGAGGGTCAGCCCGTGCCGGACGCCGCCGAGGAAGGTCACCTCGTCGCGCTCGAACTTCATCCGTGCCCCGCGCCCGTAGCCGAGGCGCCGCCTGGCGAGGTGGTCGGCGACCAGATCGGTGGTGACGGGGACACCGGCGGGAAGCCCCTCCAGCGTCGCCACGAGTGCGGGGCCGTGCGACTCTCCCGCGGTCAGCCAACGCAGCCTGCTCAACGGTGCTCCTCCTGCTCGCGCGTGGAACTGCGGCGCGACCGGGTGCGCGGCCCAGGCCGGCCGCCTCCGATCCTCCCACGAAGCGGGGCACGGACCGGAGCGGGTCCACGGAGCGGACCCGGGCGTGGCGGGAGGCGCTCCCTCACCGGGCGGCGGCACTCCCCGGCCGGGCCGGGCACTCCCGCACCGGCCGGGGCGGTCCCCGACCCGGCGCGGCACTCCCTCACCGGGCCGCGAGCGCCGCCTCCCCCGCTTCCCGCATCGCCGCGAGCGGTGCCGGGCGGCGGCCCGTCATCCGCTCGACCTGGAGGACGGCCTGGTGGACGAGGAGGTCGAGCCCTCCGAGCACCTGGCCGCCGCGTGCCGCCCAGCGGGCCGCGAGCGGGGTCGGCCACGGCTCGTACAGGACGTCGAAGAGCGTCCCTGGCGCCTCGGGCACCGCGTCGGCGAGCGCGTCCGTGCTGCCCGCCGGGGTGGTCGCGATGACGAGCGGCGCGTGCAGGCCCTTGGCCGCCTCGTCCCAGGGCTCCGTGCGGACGTCGACGCCGAGCCGCTCGCCCCAGCCGCGCATCTCGGCCGCGCGCGCCGCGCCGCGCACGTAGGCGACGACCTCGCCGTCGCAGACGCGCGAGAGCGCCGCGAGCGCCGAGGAGGCGGTGGCCCCGGCACCGAGGACGGCGGCCCCGGCGACGCGCGTCAGGCCGCGCTCGGCGAGCGCGGCGCGCAGGCCGGGGATGTCGGTGTTGTCGCCGCTGCGGCTGCCGTCGGCCTCGAAGACGACCGTGTTGACGGCGTCGACCGAGGCCGCGGTGTCACTGATCCGGTCGAGCAGCGGCAGCACCGCCCGCTTGAGCGGCATGGTCAGCGAGAGCCCGGCCCACTCGGGGCCGAGCCCGTCGAGGAAGCCGGGCAGGGCCGCCTCGTCCGTCTCGATCCGCTCGTACGTCCAGCCGCTCAGGCCGAGCGCGCGGTAGGCGGCGAGGTGGAGTTGCGGGGAGAGCGAGTGCGCGACGGGCGAGCCGAGCACGGCGGCGCGGCGCGGTTCCCCGAAGTGGTCACCGCCCGGCGTCGGACGCATTGAACTGGGCCTCCAGCTTCTTGAATTCCGTCAGCGTCTTGGCGAACTGCGTGTCTTCCTTGCCGTCCACGGCGACGAAGTACATCCAGCCGTCATTGGTCGGGTTCAGCGCGGCGGCGAACGCCTCTTCACCGGGATTCCCGATCGGCCCGGGAGGAAGTCCCTTGTGGTAATAGGTGTTGTACGGGTCGGGATCGCTGTTGATCTCCTTGCTGGAGATCTTGATCTCGCTGCGCCCGGTGAGGTAGTTGTACGTCGAGTCGAACTGGATCTTGCCGTTCGTCTCGGTGTTGCCCGGCTTGAGCCTGTTGTAGATCACCTCCGCCATCTTGCGGAAGTCCTCGTGGGTCTTGCCCTCGGCGTTGACCATGCTCGCGACGGTGACGAGGTCGAGCGGATTGTCGAGATGGAGTTTCTTGGCCTGCCCGACGACGTCGATCTTCTCGTACTGCTTATTCGCCTGGGCGACCATTTTCTTGAGCACGTCGGCGGGCTTCTGGCCCTTGCTGACGGAATACGAAGAGGGGTAGAGGAATCCCTCCAGCGGGTCCTTTATGTCGTTGTCGTCATCCGCCCACTTCGGCAGTCCGAGCTTTTTCTTGTCGCTCTTCGCGACCTCGGCCGTGGTGCCCTCCTTGAGGCCGAGGCGGCCGTCGATCTGGGCGTAGATCCAGGCGTTGCGGTAACCCTCGGGAATGATGAGGGTCTTGCGGCTCTTGGGGTCCAGCATGAGTTCCACGGCGCTTTCGCCGGACATGCCCTTGTGGAGGGTGTAGAAGCCGGACTGGAGGGTGGTGCCCTTGTCGTTCGCCTTCTGCGCCGCCGTGAACGCCTCGACGCTCTTCACGACGCCCTTCTCCTTGAGCAGGTTGCCCATCGCGATGCCGCTGGACCCGTCGGGGATCTCGACCACGACGGTGCCGCTGCCGTCGCCCGCGTAGTCCGGCGGCGGCCCGAAACGGTCCTGGTAGAGCCCGTAGCCGTAGTACGCGGCCCCGCCGCCTCCGCCGATCAGGACGACGGCGACCACGAGGCAGGCGCAGCCGCCCCGGCGCTTCTTCGGCTTCTCGCCGCCGCGCCGTCCCGCGCGCCCGTTCCCGTCCTCGTCGTCCTCGTCGTCGGCGAGGTCGTCGCGGTCGTCGTCGCGGCCCTTGGTGCGGCGCCCGGTGGCGCGGCCCGCCTCGCCGTCGCTCGCGAAGAAGGGGTGCTCGGGCTCGTCGGGGTCGGGGTCCCACTCCCCGCGCTCGGGAGCGGGGGCGGGAGCGGGGACCTGGGCCTGCGGGGTGTGCGGGGCGGGCGGCTGCGGGGTCTGGGCTCCGCGGCTGCCCGGAGGCTGCGGCGGCGGGTACGCCTCGGGGGTCGCGTAGGGGTCCTGGGCCTGCGGATAGCCGGGCTGCTGCGCCGCCCCGTAGGGGTCGTGCGGGTCGGCCCCGTAGGGCACCTGCTGCTGTCCCGTGTCCCAGCCGTTGCCGTAGGACGGCGGCCCCTGCTGGTGCGGGTAACCCTGCTGTTCGTAGCCCTGGGGCTGGACGGGCTGCTGCGGCTGGCCCTGGTACCCGGGCTGACCGCCGTACTGCTGCTGCTCGTACTGCCGCTGGTCGTAGCCCTGCTGCTGCCCGTACATCGGCTGCTCGTAGCCCTGCGGGGGCTGCTGCTGGGCGTGGGGGTCTTGCTGTCCGTACCCCTGCTGCGGATACTGCTGCCGGCCGTAATCCTGTGGAATCGGCCGGCCCCAGGCGTCGTACTGCTGCTGAGGCTGGGGCGGAGTGGGCTGCTGCGGGGGGTACCCCTGTCCCTCGGGGCCGTAGGGGGCCTGCTCCTGCTGCCCCCAGCCCTGGTCCCCGTACAAGGGGTCCTCCGGGTGCCAGGGCTCCTGGCCCTGGCCACGCCCATACTCAGTCATCGGTCCCCTAGGGCCTGTCCGACAGTGACGCCGCGTCCAGGGCCCCGAGACACGGAACCGGGCGGCCGCGGAACGGAGTCCCGGCGGTCGCCCGGCGGCTTCTTCACGGTCTCCGTCCCCGCTGTGCGTTCGCTGTTCGAACGCGGACGCACCGCGGGAACGCTACCGTACCGCCATCAGTCCGTGGCCACGACGTCTTCCCCCGGGGGCAGCCCGGTGCGCTGTTCGGATTCGAGCGCCGTCTGAAGGATGATGACCGCGGCGGCCTGATCGATGACCGACCTGCCTTTTTTGGCGTTGACGCCCGAGGCCCGCAGGCCCTGACCGGCGGTCACCGTGGTCATCCGCTCATCGACCAATCTCACCGGAACGGGCGCGACCAGCGGAGCCAGACCGCCCGCGAAGGCACGCACCTTCTTGGCGGCCGGGCCCTCGCCACCGCGCAGCGAGCGCGGCAGCCCGACGACGAGCTCGATGGGCTCGTACTCCTCCACGAGCGCCTTGATCCTGCGCTGCGCGGCGGGCACGTCCCGGCCCGGCACGGTCTCGACCGGGGTCGCGAGAATCCCGTCGGGGTCGCAGGAGGCGACCCCGATCCGGGCGTCCCCGACATCGATCGCAAGACGGCGTCCTCGTCGCATCGGCGTCAGGCCGTCTCGGTGACGAGCCGCTCGACGGCGGCCACCGCCTCGGCCACGGCCTCCGGGTTCTGGCCACCGCCCTGCGCCACGTCCGGCTTGCCGCCGCCCCCGCCGCCGAGGGTCTTGGCGGCGGTACGGACCAGGTCACCGGCCTTGAAGCCGCGCTCGCGCGCCGCCTCGTTGGTCGCCACGACGGTGACCGGGCGCCCGCCCGTGACGGCGAAGAGCGCGACGACCGCGGGGCGGTCGCCCGGGATGCGGCCCCGTACGTCGAGGACGAGCTTGCGCAGGTCATCGGCGGTCGTGCCGTCGGGGACCTGTCCGGTCACGAGCGCGGTCCCGCGCACGTCCTTGGCGCCCGCGGCGAGCCCGGCGGCGGCCTGGAGCACCTTCTCGGCGCGGAACTTCTCGATCTCCTTCTCGGCGTCCTTGAGCTTGCCGAGCATGCCCGCGATCTTCTCGGGCAGTTCCTCGGGACGGCCCTTGACCAGCTCCTGGAGCTGGGCGACGACCGTGTGCTCCCGGGCGAGGAAGTTGTACGCGTCGACGCCGACGAGCGCCTCGATACGGCGCACGCCGGAGCCGATGGACGACTCGCCGAGCAGCTTGACGAGGCCGAGCTGGGCGGTGTTGTGCACGTGCGTCCCGCCGCACAGCTCCTTGGAGAAGTCGCCGATCGTCACGACGCGGACCCGCTCGCCGTACTTCTCGCCGAACTCGGCGATGGCGCCCTGCTTCTTCGCCTCGTCGAGGGACATGACCTCGGCCTGGACGTCCATCTCGTGCGAGAGGACCTCGTTGATGCGCTGCTCGACATCGGTCATGACGGCGGCCGGGACGGCCGCGGGGGAGCCGAAGTCGAAGCGGAAGCGGCCCGGCTGGTTCTCGGAACCGGCCTGCGCGGCGGTCGGGCCGAGCGCGTCGCGCAACGCCTGGTGGGTCAGGTGCGTCGCGGAGTGGGCGCGCGCGATGGCGCGGCGGCGCCCCTGGTCGATCGCGGCCCACACGGGGGCGTCCACGGTGACCTCGCCGACCTGGACGCGGCCCTTGTGGACGTGCACCCCCGGCACGGGCTTCTGCACGTCGCGGATCTCGACGATCGCACCGTTGTCGAGCCGGATGCGCCCGGTGTCGCCGATCTGGCCGCCGCCCTCGGCGTAGAAGGGGGTGCGGTCGAGCACGACCTCGACCTCGTCGCCCTCGCTCGCCGCTGGCGCGGGCACGCCGTCGACGAGCAGGCCGACGATGCGGGCCTCGCCCTCCAGCTGCACGTACCCGGTGAAGTCGGTGGCGCCCGCGGCGTCCGCGATCTCGCGATAGGCGTGCAGGTCCGCGTGGCCGGTCTTCTTCGCCTGCGAGTCGGCCTTGGCCCGCTCGCGCTGCTCCTTCATGAGCCGCCGGAAGCCGTCCTCGTCCACGGACAGGCCCTGTTCGGCGGCCATCTCCAGGGTGAGGTCGATCGGGAAGCCCCACGTGTCGTGGAGGAGGAACGCCTTGTCGCCGGGGAGCACGGTCGAGCCGGTCGCGCGGGTCTCGGTGACGGCCGTGTCGAGGATGTTCGTACCGGCCTTGAGGGTCTTGAGGAAGGCGGCCTCCTCGGCGAGCGCGACGGTCTCGATGCGCTTGCGGTCGGTGACCAGCTCGGGGTACTGCTGCCCCATCGTGTGGATCACGACGTCCACGAGGTCCTGGACGACGGGACCGGTGGCGCCGAGGAGGCGCATGTTGCGGATGGCGCGGCGCATGATGCGGCGCAGCACGTAGCCGCGGCCCTCGTTGCCGGGGGTCACGCCGTCGCCGATGAGCATGACGGAGGTGCGCATGTGGTCGGAGACGACGCGCAGCGAGACGTCGCTCGCGTCGGCCGCGCCGTAGGCGACGCCGGTCAGCTCGGTGGCCTTGTCGATGACGACGCGCAGGGTGTCCGTCTCGTACATGTTGTGGACGCCCTGGAGGATCATCGCGAGGCGTTCCAGGCCGAGCCCGGTGTCGATGTTCTGGCTCGGGAGGTCGCCGAGGATCTCGAAGTCGTCCTTGCCGCGCCCGGCTCCGCGCTCGTACTGCATGAAGACCAGGTTCCAGATCTCCACGTACCGCTCGTCGTTGACGGCCGGGCCGCCCTCGACGCCGAACTCGGGGCCGCGGTCGTAGTTGATCTCGGAGCAGGGGCCGCAGGGGCCGGGGACGCCCATGGACCAGAAGTTGTCGGCCTTGCCGAGGCGCTGGATGCGCTCGGCGGGGACGCCGACGACGTCGCGCCAGATCTGCTCGGCCTCGTCGTCGTCCTGGTAGACGGTGATCCACAGCCGCTCGGGCTCCAGGCCGAAGCCGCCCTCGGCGACGGAGGAGGTCAGCAGTTCCCACGCGTAGGTGATGGCCCCTTCCTTGAAGTAGTCGCCGAAGGAGAAGTTCCCGCACATCTGGAAGAAGGTCCCGTGCCGGGTGGTCTTGCCGACCTCCTCGATGTCGGGCGTGCGCACGCACTTCTGCACGCTCGTGGCGCGCGGTGCGGGCGGCTTGACCTCGCCGAGGAAGTACGGCTTGAAGGGGACCATGCCCGCGGGCACGAGCAGCAGCGTCGGGTCGTCCGCGATCAGCGACGCCGACGGCACGACCTTGTGCCCGCGCTCCTCGAAGAAGCGCAGCCAGCGGCGGCGGATTTCAGCCGACTCCATCAGTGGTCCTCATTCCGGTTGTTCGGGGTGTTGGGGTGGACGGGGCGCTTCAGATCCCCGGGGCGCCCGGGGTCGGCGGGGAGGGCGCGGCCCTCGATGACGCGGGGCGCCTCGCGGCCCGCCTCGATTGCCGGGCGGCGCGGGGCCGGGAGGGCGGGCGGCTCGCTCGTGAGGCCGAGTGCCTCGTCGAGTTCGGCCTCGCGCACGGCCATGCCGTCGCGCACGTCGGCGGCGAAGGCGCGGAGTCTGCCGCCGGCTTCGACGGCGCGGTCCGCGGCCTGGGCCACGAGGGACTCGGGGGCCAGTTTGCGGAGCTTGGCGTGCGCCTTGGAGGTGGCCCAGACCCCCGCGGCCGCTCCGGCGGTGAACCAGAACGTACGGCGGAACATCGCGGCAGCGGTCCTTCCGGTGGTGGTACGGGGCGGGCGGGCGTCAGGCGCCCTTGCGCCGGGGGCGGCGCTTGCCCTTGACGGTGCGGCCGACGACCGTGCGCGGCGGCGGCGGTTCGGCGCGGCGGCCGAGGGCGCGGCGCACTCCGTAGCCGAAGGCCGCGACCTTGACGAGGGGGCCGCCGAAGGTCGAGGCGACGGTGGTGGAGAGCGCGGAGGCGTTCGAGGTGACTTCCTGGACGTCCGAGGCGATCGCGTCGACCCGGTCGAGCTGGGTCTGCGCGGAGCGCACGGTCGCGGAGGCGTCCGTGAGCAAAGGGACGGCCTGCTCGGTGACTTCGGCGACCATCTTCGTCGTGGCCCTGAGCGTCTGCGCGAGCCGCGCGAGCGCGACCGCGAGGAAGGAGACGAGAATCGCCCAGAACACGGCCACCAGCAGCCCTGCCACCTCTCCTCCGGACACTGCGCACCGCTCCTTCCGCTGGTTCGTACGACTCGTTCGTGCGCGCGCACACTCGTGGCACCGAGCCTATCGCGACGCGGGGTTGCTCCCGTCCGCGTGGCCCCGGCGGCACTTTCGCGCCACCCGGCGCGCGGGAACGCGAGCGGCCCGCTCCCCCGGCCGTGCGGACACGGCGGGGAGGCGGGCCGGAGTGCTGCGCGGTGCGCGGCGGCCTCGGGGGATCGTCAGCGGGCGTAGTACTCGACGACGAGCTGCTCGTCGCAGATGACCGGGATTTCCTTGCGGTTCGGGTCGCGGTCCAGGCGGAAGGCGAGGGCCTTCAGGTTGACCTGGAGGTAGCGCGGGGTCTCGCCGTCCGTGTCGTAGCCACCCTCACGGGCGACCTGGAACGGGTGCTTCGAACGGCTGCGCTCGCGGACCATCACGACGTCGTCGGGACGGACACGGAAGGAGGGCTTGTCGACCTTCGTGCCGTTGACCTCGATGTGGCCGTGGACGACCATCTGGCGGGCCTGGTAGATGGTGCGGGCGATGCCCGAACGCAGGACCAGGGCGTCGAGACGACGCTCCAGCTCGATGACCAGGGCCTCGCCGGTCTTGCCCTCGGCCTTGCGGGCGCGGTCGTAGGCGCGGGCCATCTGGCGCTCGGAGATGTCGTACTGCGCGCGCAGACGCTGCTTCTCCAGCAGACGGACCTTGTAGTCGCTGTTCTGCTTGCGGCCACGGCCGTGCTCACCCGGCGGGTAGGGACGGGCCTCGAAGTACTTGACGGCCTTCGGCGTCAGCGCGATACCGAGCGCACGGGACTTCTTGACCTTGGGACGCGACTGGTTAGGCACGTTCTCCAGACCTCCGAAATAGGTTAGGTTAGGCTCACCTTACTCAAGGAGATCGCATGTCTCGCCCTGGGAACACCACGCGCATCACGAACGCCCGTCGCGCTCGAAAAGGCGACGCATCGACGGAGGTCCGATCAGATCGTGGTCAGCCGCGTCCCCGCCCTGACAGCCACGGCGGCCAGGACGCCCACGACGGAAGTCCTGAGGGGGACTCCCAAGGGGAAAGGGGGCTTGAATCCACCCGGATGCCGTCAGCAGCCGAGCGCACACGAACTCTCGTACAGGGTACATGCTCCGCGGTGCTGCTCCTGCCGGGCCCCGAAGTGGCCGGTGCGCTCCCGCTCGTGCCCGAACTGCGCAGCGTGACGCCCGAGGGCGACCTCCACCTCGTCTACTCCGCCACGGCCCCCGTCGTACGGGCCGCCTCGCGCGCCCGCGAGGACGAGCTGCCCGTCGTCCTGGAGCTGACCGACGTCGCTCCCGTCTCGGTCCCCCACCGGGTACGCGGCCGGGCCTGGGTCTCCGGCTGGCTCACCCGGCTGCCCGACAACGCGCCCGAGGCCCGCGCGGTCGCGGGGCCGAGCGGGGCCGGTGGCCCGGCCTGGGCCACCCTGCGCCTGGAGCCGTACGAGATCCGCGTCGACGACCTGTGGGACGTCGCCCGCGTCGAGATCGACGACTTCGCCGCCGCCACGCCCGATCCGCTGCGCGCCTACGAGGCCGAACTCCTCCAGCACCTGCACGCGGCGCACGCCCCGCAGGTGCGGCGGCTGCGCGGACTGCTCGGCGAGCGGGCCGGGGCCGACTGCCCCGCCGTGGTGCCGCTCGCCCTCGACCGCTTCGGGCTGCGCGTCCGCTTCACCGGCCTGCGCTGCTTCGACGCGCGCTTCGACTTCCCCGAGCCGGTCGAGGACGTGCACGGGCTGCGCCGCGCCATGGCCGCGCTCTTCGAGGCGGCGGACGACTTCGCCACCGCGGACGACGCCGAGGCGCCCCGCGACTGAGCACACCGGGAGCCCGTACGGACGGGACCACGGCCTCAGGGGAGGGGCCGCCGTCCGCAGGGGGGACGGGCACCGCGGGTCACGCCCGCCCGCGCTCCGCCGCCTCGCGCACGCAGGCGTTGCGCACCCGGATCAGCCGCGGCATGTACCGGCCCAGCACGAGCCGTTCGGCGATCCGGCCGAGCGGTCCGAGGGGGGCGGCGAAGTCGACGGCGTCCCGCATGACGGTGCCGCCCGCCCCGTCCGGCGCGAAGTGGTGCGCGTGGTGCCAGCGCGCGAAGGGGCCGCTCACCTGCTCGTCCACGAAGTACCCGGGCCGCTCGTACGCGCTGATCCGCGAGGTCATCCGCCAGCGCACGCCGAAGTGCCGGGCCCGCCACGTCACGGTGTCCCCCGGGCCCATCGCCCCGGACGTCACCCCCGCGACCGCCCGTTCACCCGATCCGGCCATGGACGCCTCGTGCAGGTTGACGTCGAGCGACACGTCGAAGACCGTCTCGGGCGGCGCCGCGATCCGGGTCGTGAGCGCGAAACGGACCACCGCGGCTACTCCCTCGCCCCGCGCAGCCGCTCCCGCACCATCTCCACCACATCCGCGTACCGCGCCTCGGCCCCGTACCGCGTCGGCGTGTAGTACTGCCGGTCCTTGAGCGCGTCCGGCGCGTACTGCTGCGCGGCGATCGCGCCGGGGACGTCGTGCGGGTACACGTATCCCTGCGCGTGGCCGAGCTTCTTGGCGCCCTGGTAGTGGCCGTCGCGCAGGTGCGGCGGGACGGGGCCCGCGAGGCCCTTGCGGACGTCTTCGAGCGCGGCGCCGATCGCGAGCGTCGCCGCGTTGGACTTCGGGGCGAGCGCGAGCGCGATCGTCGCGTGGCTCAGGGTGAGCGCGGCCTCGGGGAAGCCGATCATGGCGACGGCCTGCGCGGCGGCGACGGCCGTGGGGAGCGCGGTCGGGTCGGCGAGGCCGATGTCCTCGCTCGCGGAGATCATGAGGCGCCGGGCGATGAAGCGCGGGTCCTCGCCGGCCTCGATCATGCGCGCGAGGTAGTGCAGCGCCGCGTCCACGTCCGAGCCGCGGATCGACTTGATGAGGGCGCTGGCGACGTCGTAGTGCTGGTCGCCGTCGCGGTCGTACTTCAGCGCCGCCTTGTTGACCGTCTCCTCCAGGGTCTGGAGGGTGATCGCGGGTTCCTTCTTGGCGAGGGCGGCCCCGGCGCCCGCCTCCAGAGCGGTCAGCGCGCGGCGCGCGTCCCCGCCGGCCACCCGCAGCAGGTGTTCCTCGGCGTCGTCGGGGAGCGTGACCGCGCCCTTGAGGCCGCGCTCGTCGGTGAGGGAGCGGTGCAGCAGGGCGCGGATGTCCTCGTCCGTGAGCGGTTCGAGGGTCAGGAGCAGGGAGCGGGACAGGAGCGGGGAGATCACGGAGAAGTACGGGTTCTCCGTCGTCGCCGCGATGAGGGTGACCCAGCGGTTCTCGACGGCGGGCAGCAGGGAGTCCTGCTGGGCCTTGCTGAAGCGGTGGATCTCGTCCAGGAAGAGGACCGTGTCCTTGCCGTAGCCGCCGCTCGCCCTGCGGGCGCCGTCGATGACGGTGCGGACCTCCTTGACCCCGGCGGTGATCGCGGACAGTTCGACGAAGCGGGCGTTGGTCGCCTTGCTCACGACGTAGGCGAGCGTCGTCTTGCCGGTCCCCGGCGGGCCCCAGAGGATCACCGAGGACGCCCCGGCCGGGCCGCCGTCCCCCTCCCCCACGAGCCGCCGCAGCGGGGAGCCCGCTCCGAGCAGGTGCTGCTGACCGACCACCTCGTCGAGGGTGCGCGGACGCATCCGGACGGCGAGGGGGCTGTTGCTCGGGTCCTTCTCCTGACGCTCTTCGGCGGCAGCGGTGAACAAGTCGGGTTCCACGCCGAAAGCCTAAAGGACGGCACCGACAACGCCCCGGGCGCGCTCGGTGCCGTCCCCACCTCGCCGGAGGGACCGGCTCAGCTGGTCCAGAAGTCCCACCAGCGCAGCAGGATGAGGAGGCCGATGATCCCGAGGTGCAGGACCGGCAGCACCCAGGGGAACTCGCCGAAGAAGCCGCGCGCCCAGCCGGGGGCCGGGAGGTAGCCGTTGCGCACGTTGTGCGCGGTGACGTACCAGAACATGACGACCGTCGCGACCCAGGCGAGGCAGCACCACAGGCACAGGGCGTTGATGTTGTAGAGCGACTGGTACTGGAGCCAGGTGACGAAGCCGACGCCGAAGAGCGTGCCGAAGTTGAACGTGAGCCAGTACCAGCGCGGCATCCGGGCCCCGGCGAGCAGGGTCATGCCGACGCAGATCACCACGGAGTAGGTGGCGAGGCCGAGCATCGGGTTCGGGAAGCCGAAGGCCGCGGCCTGCTCGCTCTTCATGACGCTGCCGCAGGAGACGACCGGGTTGAGGCTGCACCCGGGGGTGAAGCTCGGGTCCTCCAGGAGCTTGAACTTGTCGAGCGTGATGACCCAGGCGGCGAGCAGGCCCGCCGCGCCCGTGAGCACCAGCATCACGGCGAAGGCACGCGAGGCGCCGAGCCGGGAGACGGGGCCCCCGGGGTGCCGGGGGTCGTGCTCGTGGTCGACCTCGTCGCTGACTTCCATCGTGTCGCTCATCACGCCGTTTCCGTCGCTCGGTTGCTGGGGCTTCTGCATTGTGCCCCACCCACCTGAGAACGGGAGGGCCCAAAGAGGCCCTGGAAAAGCCACCACCCCGCCGAACGGCCCGAGTTCGCCACCCCGCGCGTGAGGCAATCCACTCCGGCGAGTGGTTTCGGGGGTGCCGGGTTGACGGACGGGCGGGCGGTGCGGAGAAGTACGGGGCGGGACGACCGGCCTCGCACAGGCTCCGCCCCCTGCCCGGGCCCGGCGCCCGCCCCGTCTCCGCGCCCTGTACCGGCGCCCGCCCCGCCCCGCTCAGCCCAGCAGGCGCTGGATCTCCGCGACCGCCTGGGCGAGCGGCACCGCGTGCTGCTCCCCGGACTCCAGGTCCTTGAGCTGGACACTGCCGTCGACGAGGTCGCGCTCCCCCGCGATGAGCGCGAGGCGGGCGCCCGAGCGGTTCGCGCTCTTCATCGCGCCCTTGAGGCCGCGACCGCCGAAGGAGAGGTCGGTCGCGATCCCGGCCCGGCGCAGCTCGGTGGCCTTCTCGAAGAGCGCGCGGCGCGCGGCCTCGCCGAGCGGGATCACGTACACGCTCGTGACGGGCGGCAGGCCGAGCTCGACGCCCTCGGCCTCCAGGGCGAGGACCGTGCGGTCCACGCCGAGCGCCCAGCCGACCGAGGGCAGCGCGGGCCCGCCGAGCATCTCGGAGAGCCCGTCGTAACGCCCGCCGCCACCGACCGCCGACTGCGAGCCCAGGCCGTCGTGGACGAACTCGAAGGTCGTGCGGGTGTAGTAGTCCAGGCCGCGGACGAGCTTCGGGTCGTCCTCGTACGCGACGCCCGCGCCGTCCAGGAGCGCGCGGACCTCCTCGTGGTACGCCTTGCACGCGTCGCACAGGTAGTCGGCGAGGAGCGGGGCGCCGCCGAGCTGGTCCTGGACCTCGGCGCGCTTGTCGTCGAGGACGCGCAGCGGGTTGATCTCGACGCGGCGGCGGGTCTCCTCGTCGAGGTCGAGGGCGCGCAGGAACTCCTGGAGCGCGGCGCGGTAGACGGGGCGGCAGGTGGTGTCGCCGAGCGAGTTGAGCAGGATGCGGTGCCCAGTGAGGCCGAGCGAGCGGTACGCCTGGTCGGCCAGGATGATCAACTCGGCGTCGAGCAGCGGGTCCTCGGCGCCGATCGCCTCGGCGCCGACCTGCGAGAAGTGGCGGTAGCGGCCCTTCTGCGGGCGCTCGTAGCGGTACTGCGAGCCCGAGTACCAGACCTTCACGGGCAGGTTCCCCGCCTTGTGGAGGTTCGACTCCAGGACCGCGCGCAGCACGGCCGCCGTGCCCTCGGGGCGCAGGGCCAGCTCGTCGCCGCCCTTGGTCGTGAAGACGTACATCTCCTTGCTGACGATGTCGGTGGACTCACCGACGCCGCGCGCGAAGAGCCGTACGTCCTCGAATCCGGGCGTCTCGATGTAGCCGTACCCCGCGTTCCGCAGCGGGGCCGCGATGGCCTCGCGGACGGCGAGGAAGCGGCCCGAGTCGGGCGGCAGGAGGTCGTAGGTGCCCTTGGGTGCCTTGAAGGTGCTCACGGTTGTTCGCTGTCACATTCCTCGTCGGGGGAACGCCTCGGCGGCGCTCCCCTGGCCGGCCGCCACCTGTCGCAGATACGGGTTGGTGGCGCGTTCACGGCCGATGGTCGTCTGGGGACCGTGTCCGGACAGGACCACGGTCGAGTCGTCGAGCGGCAGGCACACACGGGCGAGCGAGTCGAGGATCTCGTCCGCGTCGCCGCCGGGCAGGTCGGTGCGTCCGATGGAGCCGGCGAAGAGCAGGTCCCCGGAGAAGAGCACGGACGGCAGCTCCGCGCCCTCGGGGGTCCTGAAGGTCACCGACCCCTTGGTATGCCCGGGGGCGTGCGCGACGGAGAAGTCGAGCCCCGCGAGGCTCAGGCGGGCCCCGTCGCCCAGTTCCTCGATGTCGGAGGGCTCGCCGACCGTCAGCTCCCCCATGAGCGGCATCCCGATGGAGCGGCCGATACCGGCCTCGGGGTCGCTCATCATGTAGCGGTCCGCCGGGTGGATCCAGGCGGGGACGTCGTGCGCGCCGCAGACCGGGACGACCGAGGCGACGTGGTCGATGTGGCCGTGGGTGAGGACGACGGCGACGGGCCTGAGCCGATGCTTCGCGAGCGTCTCCTCGACCCCCGCGGTGGCCTGGTGGCCCGGGTCGATGATCACGCATTCCTCACCGGCGGCGGGGGCGACCACGTAGCAGTTGGTCCCCCAGGCCCCGGCGGCGAAACCGGCAATGAGCACGTTCGTCCTTTGTGTCCACGGGTGAGCGGGACCGCGTCGGGCGCGCGGCCGGGTCCGAGACTACCGGCGGTGCCGATTCCACAGCCAACCCGTATACGGTACGGGGCACACACGGCCCCCCGTCCGAACAGGGTTGCGGACGAGTAGACGACGAGGAGACACCCGGTGGTCAGCAACGATCAGCGGCGGCGCCAGCTCGCCCGGGAGAAGTTCTTGCGGCAGCAGGAGCGGCGGCAGACGGCACGGCGGCGGGCGCGTCGGCGGAACGCGGTCATCGCCTCGACCGTCGTGGTGGTGCTCGCCGTGGGGGGCGGCGCCTGGGCCGCCGGAGCCTTCGACAAGGACAAGCCGAAGGACGACGACCAGAAGACCGAGGCCGCCGCGACGCCGAGCGCGAGCCCGAGCAAGGCACCCGACCCCTGCGACAAGCCCGCGGCCGGCTCGGTGAAGAAGCTGTCGTACAAGAAGGAGCCGGCGCTCAGCATCGACAAGTCGGCCGACTACACGATGACGCTCGCGACGACGTGCGGCGACATCGGTATCGCGATGGACGCGAAGAAGGCCCCCCACACGGTGAACTCCTTCGACTACCTCGCGGGCAAGGGCTACTTCGACCACACGAAGTGCCACCGCCTGACGACGGCGGGGATCTACGTCCTCCAGTGCGGCGACCCCTCGGGCAACGGCACGGGCGGGCCCGGCTACACGCTCCCGGACGAGAACCTGAAGGACAAGAAGCTCAAGGGCAACGTGTACCCGGCGGGCACGGTCGCGATGGCCAACCAGTACAACGCCCAGACGAAGGAAGGCCGGCACACCGGCGGCAGCCAGTTCTTCCTCGTCTACCAGGACAGCCAGCTCCCGCCCGACTACACGCCGTTCGGCACCATCTCGGCGGACGGCATGAAGGTGCTCAAGAAGATCGCCGACGCGGGCGAGAACACCGGGCAGGGCGACGGGGCGCCGAACGCGACCGTGGTGATCGACAAGGCCACCGTGCGGAAGTCCTGAACGCCGGGGGCGTCCTCCGGGGGGGGCGGCCGCACCGCGTGCGCGGCGAAGTCCGCCGTTCAAGAATGCGGACAGCCGCCCCACAGGTCGCCTATGTTGGCGGTGACGAAAATGTGGACGATGCCGCGGGCCCCTCACGAGGGGCCCGGCATCATGTGGATGGAGGCGCTGTGAGCAGCGACCCGTGGGGCCGAGTCGACGAGACCGGGACCGTGTACGTGCGGACCGCCGAGGGTGAGCGGGAGGTCGGTTCCTGGCAGGCCGGTTCGCCCGCCGAGGCCCTCGCGTACTTCGAGCGCAAGTACGAGGGACTGGTCGTCGAGATCGGGCTGTTGGAGCGCCGTGTGCGGACGACGGACCTCTCGGCGAAGGACGCCCAGGCCGCCGTGGAGCACCTGCGCGCGCAGGTGCGCGGCGCGAACGCGGTGGGTGACCTTGACGCGCTCGACAAGCGGCTCGAAAAGCTCCTGTCGACGGTCGAGGAGCGCCAGGAGGTGCGGAAGGCCGAGCGCGCCAAGCAGAGCGAGGAGAGCCGCAAGGCCAAGGAGGAGCTGGTCGCCGAGGCCGAGCAGCTCGCCGAGAGCGAGCAGTGGCGGGTCGCCGGGGAGCGCCTGCGGGCCCTCGTGGACATCTGGAAGGGGCTGCCCCGGCTGGACCGCAAGTCCGACGACGAGCTGTGGCACCGCTTCTCGCACGCCCGCTCCGCGTTCTCCAAGCGGCGCAAGGCGCACTTCGCGGCGCTGGACGCGCAGCGCGAGGAGGCCCGCAAGGTCAAGGAGGGCCTGGTCGCCGAGGCGGAGTCGCTCTCGGGGTCGACCGAGTGGGGCCCGACGGCGGCGCGCTATCGCGAGCTGATGACGCGC
The DNA here is from genome assembly GCF_000719475.1 of Streptomyces sp. NRRL F-5630. Classification (GTDB taxonomy): domain Bacteria; phylum Actinomycetota; class Actinomycetes; order Streptomycetales; family Streptomycetaceae; genus Streptomyces. The sequence goes on from NZ_JOGO01000031.1 coordinate 31,500, forward strand.
TGGAAGGCGGCCGGGCGCGCGCAGCGCGAGGCGGAGGACGAGCTGTGGACCCGGTTCCGGGCCGCGCAGGACGTCTTCTTCTCGGCGCGCAACGAGCTCTTCGCCGAGCGTGACGTCGAGCAGGGCGAGAACCTCAAGCTCAAGGAGGCGCTCGCCGACGAGGCCGAGAAGCTGCTGCCGGTCAAGGACCTCAAGGCGGTCCGGGCCGCGTTCCGGGGCATCAACGAGCGCTGGGAGGCCATCGGGCACGTGCCGCGCGACGCGCGGCCGAAGGTCGAGGGCCGCCTGCACGCCGTGGAGCGGGCGATCCAGGAGGCCGAGGAGGCCGAGTGGCGCCGTACCAACCCCGAGGCGCGCGCCCGTGCCGCCGGTCTCACCGGTCAGTTGCAGGGGGCCGTCGACAAGCTGCGCGCGCAGATCGCGCAGGCGGAGTCGGCCGGCAACACGGCGAAGGCCGCGAAGCTGCGGAGTGAGCTGGAGGGCCGCCAGGCCCTGCTCGACCAGGCGCTGAAGGGCCTGGAGGAGTTCGGGGGCTGAGCCCGCGTACGACACGGGGAGGGGCCTGCCGGAACGTTCCGGCAGGCCCCTCCCCGCATCCCCGTCAGGGCCTGCGGGCCGAGGTCACGCGGTACACGTCGTACACGCCCTCCACGCCCCGCACCGCCTTGAGCACGTGCCCGAGGTGCTTCGGGTCGCCCATCTCGAAGGTGAACCGCGAGGTCGCCACGCGGTCCCGCGAGGTCTGCACCGCCGCCGACAGGATGTTGACGTGCTGGTCGGAGAGGACGCGGGTGACGTCCGAGAGGAGCCGGGAGCGGTCCAGCGCCTCGACCTGGATGGCGACGAGGAAGACCGAGGACTGCGTGGGCGCCCACTCGACGTCGAGCATCCGCTCCGGCTGCTTGGAGAGCGAGTCCACGTTGACGCAGTCCTTGCGGTGCACCGAGACGCCGTTGCCGCGCGTCACGAAGCCCACGATCGGGTCGCCGGGGACCGGGGTGCAGCAGCGCGCGAGCTTCACCCACACGTCCTCGACGCCCTTGACGATGACGCCGGGGTCCGACTTGGCGCGCCGCTTGCGCCGGGAGCGCGAGGGCGGCTGGGACTCGGCGAGGTCGTCCTTGGTCTCCTCCTCGCCGCCGTAGGACTGCACGAGCTTCTGGAGCACGGTCTGCGCGGGCACGTGGCCTTCGCCGATCGCCGCGTAGAGCGAGGAGATGTCCGCGTACCGCATCTCGTGCGCGAGCGTGACGAGGCTGTCGCTCGTGAGGATGCGGTGGATCGGGAGGTTCTGCTTGCGCATCGCGCGGACGAGGGCGTCCTTGCCCTGCTCGATCGCCTCCTCGCGCCGCTCCTTGGAGAAGTGGCCGCGGATCTTGTTGCGCGCGCGGGGGGACTTGACGAAGCCGAGCCAGTCGCGCGAGGGCCCGGCGCCGGCGGCCTTGGAGGTGAAGACCTCGACGACGTCGCCGTTGTCGAGCGTCGACTCCAGCGGGACGAGGCGGCCGTTGACGCGCGCGCCGATCGTGCGGTTGCCGACCTCGGTGTGCACGGCGTACGCGAAGTCGACGGGCGTCGCCCCGGCGGGCAGCGCGATGACGTCGCCCTTGGGCGTGAAGACGAAGACCTCGTTGCGCGAGAGGTCGAAGCGCAGCGACTCCAGGAACTCGCCGGGGTCCTCGGTCTCCTTCTGCCAGTCGAGCAACTGGCGCAGCCAGGCCATGTCGTTGATCGCGCCGTCGTCCTTGCCGGACTTCTTCGGCGCGTCGGTGCGCACCTTGGAGGCGCCCGCGACGGCTTCCTGCTTGTACTTCCAGTGCGCGGCGATGCCGTACTCGGCGCGGCGGTGCATGTCGAAGGTGCGGATCTGGAGCTCGACGGGCTTGCCGCCGGGCCCGATGACCGTCGTGTGCAGCGACTGGTACATGTTGAACTTCGGCATCGCGATGTAGTCCTTGAACCGGCCGGGGACCGGGTTCCATCGCGCGTGCACGGTGCCGAGTGCCGCGTAGCAGTCGCGGACGGTGTCCACGAGGACGCGGATGCCGACGAGGTCGTAGATCTCCGCGAAGTCACGGCCCCGGACGATCATCTTCTGGTAGACGCTGTAGTAGTGCTTCGGGCGGCCCGTGACGGTCGCCTTGATGCGGGCGGCGCGCAGGTCGGACTGCACCTCGTCGGTGACGACCGCGAGGTACTCGTCGCGCTTGGGGGCGCGCTCGGCGACGAGACGGACGATCTCGTCGTACATCTTCGGGTAGAGGATCGCGAAGGCGAGGTCCTCCAGCTCCCACTTGATGGTGTTCATGCCCAGCCGGTGGGCGAGCGGGGCGTAGATCTCCAGGGTCTCGCGGGCCTTCTTCTCCTGCTTCTCGCGCTTGAGGTAGCGCATCGTGCGCATGTTGTGCAGGCGGTCGGCGAGCTTGATGACGAGGACGCGCGGGTCCTTGGCCATCGCGACGACCATCTTGCGGACCGTCTCGGCCTGCGCGGCCTCGCCGAACTTGACCTTGTCGAGCTTGGTGACGCCGTCGACGAGGAGGGCGACGGTGTCACCGAAGTCCTCACGGAGCGTGTCGAGCCCGTACTCGGTGTCCTCGACGGTGTCGTGGAGCAGCCCGGCCATGAGCGTAGCGGGGTCCATGCCGAGTTCGGCGAGGATCGTGGTGACGGCGAGCGGGTGCGTGATGTACGGGTCACCGCTCTTGCGCTTCTGACCGCGGTGCCAGCGCTCGGCGACCTGGTAGGCGTGCTCGATCTGGCGCAGGGTCGCCGTCTCGATCTTCGGGTCGTTGCCGCGCACGGTGCGCAGCAGGGGCTCCAGGACCGGGTTGTACGGGTTGGAGCGCTGCACGCCGAGGCGCGCGAGGCGGGCGCGGACCCGGTTGGAGGAGCCACCGCGGTGCGTCACGGGCGGCGTGGGGCGCGGCTGCCCGTTCACGGGCCGCCCGGCGGCGCCCTGCGCGGCACCGCCCGGCGCCGGCTTCTTGGCGGGCGGGGCGGGCTTGGGCGCGGGCTTCGGCGCCGCCGCGGAGTCCTGTGCGCCGGTGGTGAGTGACTGGGCCTCGTCTGGCACGAGCGCTCCTCCTGTAGGCCCCTGGCGACCTGCCCGTGGGCGCGAGCGCGTGTGCGTGCGTCCCGGACGTGGTCCGGAGGCTGCCATCGTAGCGAGAGCCGGGCGCGCCGCCGCGCGTGCGGGCGATTCGGCGGGCGGCACAGGGCCACTGCGCCGCTTGAGAGGGGAAACGTCCCTTTCGGGGGCTTTATTTCGCTTTCGCCACGGCTCCCATGGTTGATCGCCGAGGGGCCGTGGTCAAGCGGTGCGGCGGAGGGGCCGCCCCGCCGCGGCGGCGGACCGGCCCCTTTGTGTGTCGCGGGACCCGCTCAGACCTGGAGGAGCGCCTCCAGGGGCGCCCCTTCGAGCACGGGGGCGAGCCGCGCGCGCCCGTCGAGGAAGCCGAGCTCCATGAGCACGGCGACCCCGGCGACCTGTGCGCCGACCCGGCGGATGAGGCCGAGGGACGCCTCGGCGGTGCCGCCGGTGGCGAGGACGTCGTCGATGACCATGACGCGGTCCTCGGGGCCGAGGTCCTCGGCGTGCACCTCGATCTCGGCGGTGCCGTACTCCAGCTCGTAGCGCTGCGAGAGCGTGGCCCCCGGGAGCTTCCCGGCCTTGCGGACCGGCACGAAGCCGAGGCCCGCGCGGACGGCCGCGGGGGCGCCGAGGATGAAGCCGCGCGCCTCCAGGCCCACGACCTTCGTCGCGCCGTACTTCAGGCAGAGTCCGGCGAGCGCCTCGGTGAGGGCCGCGAAGGCGGTCGGATCGGCCAGGAGCGGGGTGATGTCCTTGAACACCACGCCCGGCTCCGGGTAGTCCGGGACGTCCCTGATACGGCTGCTCAGCAGCTCGCTGATGTCGGTCATCGGCGCTTTCCGGTCGTCCGTCCGCCCCGGCCGTCACGGCCCTGGGCGGGGGCGCCGCCCCGCGCGGGGGCGACGACCGGGGCGGCACCCGCGGTGGCCCCCTGCGGTCCGTCCCCCTCGCGCGGGCCGTCGCCGGCGGCTTCGCCCCGCTCCGCGGCGGCGCGCTTGGCGAGCACCCGCTTGGCGAGGGCCTTCATCTGCGGCTCGCGGCTCTTGAGGTCGGAGACCAGCGGGGTCGCGATGAAGATCGAGGAGTACGCGCCGGCCGCGAGGCCCACGAACAGCGACAGGGAGATGTCGTTGAGCATCCCGGCGCCGAGGAAGCCGCCCCCGATGAAGAGCAGCCCGGCGACGGGGAGGAGCGCGACGACCGTGGTGTTGATCGAGCGCACCAGCGTGCTGTTGATGCTCAGGTTGGCGACTTCCGCGTAGGTCTGCTTCGTCTGCTTCGTGATGCCCTTCGACTGTTCCTTGAGGCTGTCGAAGACCACCACGGTGTCGTAGAGCGAGTACCCGAGGATCGTGAGCAGACCGATCACGGTGCCCGGGGTGACCTCGAAGCCGACGAGTGCGTAGACCCCGACCGTGATGGTGATGTCGTGGATCAGGGCGACGAGGGCCGCGAGCGCCATGCGCCACTCGAAGGCGATCGCCAGGTAGACGACGACGAGCACCATGAAGATGCCGAGGCCCGTCCACGCCTTGTTGGCGATCTGCTCGCCCCAGGAGGGGCCGACGAGGTCGGCGTTGATGTCCTCGGCCTTGACGTCGAGGTCCTGGGCGAGCTTGTTCCTGATCTCGTCGGACTTGCCGGTGTCGATGCCGCTGATCTGGACGCGCATCCCGCCGTTGCCGAGTTCCTGGACGATCGCGTCGTGACCGGACGCGTCCTCCGCGGACCGCTCGGCGGCGGCGGCCGAGACGCTCGTCTTCGGCGTCGTGAAGACGGCGCCGCCCTCGAACTCGATCCCCATGTGCAGGCCGCGCACCGAGAGCCCGACGATCGCGGTGATCGTGATCAGGATGGAGATGCCGTACCAGATCTTGCGCTTGCCGATGAAGTCGTAGCCGATTTCACCGCGGACGAGCCGGGCGCCGAGAGTGCCGAGTCGCGACATGTCACGCCTCCTTGGGGTGATCGGCGTGGACGCGAGGGGTGCGGGAGCGGCGCAGCGGCGGCTTGGCACCGAGCCGCTTGGGGTCGAACCCGGACCAGGGATGGCCCTGGCTGAAGAACTTCCTGCGGGCCAGGAGCGTCAGCAGCGGCTTCGTGAAGAGGAAGACCGTGACGACGTCGAGGAGCGTGGTGAGCCCCAGCGTGAAGGCGAAGCCCTGCACCTTGCCGACCGTGACCACGAAGAGCACCGCGGCGGCGAGGAAGGAGACGAAGTCGGAGACGAGGATGGTGCGGCGGGCGCGCGGCCAGCCGCGCTCGACGGCGGGCCGCAGACTGCGGCCCTCGCGCACCTCGTCCCTGACGCGTTCGAAGAACACGATGAAGGAGTCCGCGGTGATACCGATCGCGACGATCGCCCCGCAGACGGCCGGGAGGTTGAGCGCGAAGCCGATGGCCGGGCCGAGCAGCGTCATGATCGTGTACGTGAGGATGCCGGAGACCACGAGGGACGCGATCGCGATGAGCGCGAGACCCCGGTAGTAGGCCACCAGGTAGATGATGACGAGCGCGAGGCCGACGGCGCCCGCGATGAGCCCGGCGTGCAGCTGCTCACCGCCGAGGGCGGCGGTCACCGTGGTGACGGTCTCCTCGTGGAAGGTGAGCGGCAGGGCGCCGTAGGAGAGGACGTTGGCGAGGTCCTTCGCCGATTCCTGGCTGAAGCTGCCGGAGATCTCGGCGCTGCCGCCAAGACGCTCGCTGACGCTGGGCGCGGAGACGACGTCGCCGTCGAGGACGATGGCGAACTGGTTCATCGGGGACTGCTGCTGCGCGAGCTTGCCCGTGATCGAGGAGAACTTCTTCTTGCCCTCCCCGTTGAACTTCATCTGCACGATCCACTGGTTGCGCTGCGTGTCGAGCACCGCGTCGGCCTTGGCGACGTTCTTGCCCTCGACCTCGGCCGGGCCGAGGAGGTACTTGGCCCACTGGCCGCCCTCGTTGCCGCAGGCGACCATCGAGGCGGTGGGCTTGACACCCGTGGTGGCCTTCACGCGCTGCGCCTTGTCGGAGCAGTCCAGGGAGCCGAAGAGCGCCGTCGTCTTGTCGTCGGGCGCGGTGGGGGCGCTGGGCGAGGGGCTCGCCTTGGCGTCGTCCTTCGTGTCGCTCTTGGTGTTCGCGGAGGGCGTGGAGTCCGCCTTGAGTGCCTGCGGGACGGCACGGCCCTGCGGGGAGGCGTCACCCGAACCGGCGGAGGCGCTGGAACCGGCGCCCGGCGAGGCGGTGGAGCCGCCCGCGTCCGCGCTCGACTTCGGCGAGGGGCTGCTCTTGCCGGAAGGGCTCGACGACGCGGAGGGGCTCGGGCTCCCCGAGGGATCGGTGGCGGGGGTGCCCGCGGCGACCTGGAGAACCGGGCGGAAGTAGAGCTGGGCGGTCGTGCCGACCTGCTCCCTCGCCTGCTTCTCGTTGGTCCCGCGCGGGATGTTGACCACGATGTGGTCGTTGCCCTGGGTCTGGACCTCGGCCTCGGAGACACCGAGCCCGTTGACACGGCGGTTGATGATGTCGACCGCCGTGTCCATGTTGGTCTTGTTGACCGCGTTCTTCTGCCCCGGCTCGTTCTGGGCCTTGAGCGTGATGCTCGTACCGCCCGCGAGGTCGATGCCGAGGCGGGGCGTCGTGTGCCCGGAGAGGAACATCCCGCCCGTGAGCGCCACGAGGGCGACCAGGATCAGAGCGAGTGCGCGGCCAGGCTTGGACTGGCTGCTGCTGCGCCCTCTGCTCTTGTTAGGTGCTGCCACCTTCTCGTTTCTCCCTGTCCAACCGCCCCGCACGGTGTGAAGAACCGGCGGGGGCGGCCCTGAAGTGATGTGGGGAATCCGCGTCCGTCCGCCCACGACCGGGCAAGGCTGTCATGGTCGTCGGCGCCCGGGTGCCACCGTCCGCGCGGGGCCCGTGTGCCACGGCATGCCCCCGGGGCCACGCCGGACCGCTCGCCCGGCGCGGGCCTCGGTCCGTGCCTACTTGCCCTCGGCCTCGCTGTCGGCCTTCTTGGCGGCGGTGTCCTCGGCCTTGTCGGCGTGCGCCTCGGCGGGTGCGGAGTCCTTGGACAGGTCGATGCGCGCGTCCTCGTCCTCGCGCTCGGCCGCCTCGCCCTCGGTGAGCGAGGACGCGTCGTCGGGAACGACGCTGTCGAAGTCCTCACCGTCGTTGACGATGCGCTCCCACTCCTCGTCGCCGACGACCGAGCCGATGGCGTTCTTGGCGTAGCGGGCGTGGACGCCGGGCGCGACCTCCAGGAGCACGGTGTCCTCACCGATCTCCTTGACCAGCGCGTACATGCCGCCGATCGTGCGCACGCCGGAGCCGGGCTGCATCTCGTTCCGCATGTTCACAGCGGCCTGCTGCTTCTTCTTCGCGGAGCGGGTCATCAGGAACATGGCCCCGATGATGAGGACGAAGGGGAGGAGGGAGAGGGGAGACACGGTGAGGATTCCTTAGCACGACCGCGCGATGCTGCGGCCTGTCGGGATCGGGGGGCACGCCGGCCACGAGGGACGGCATCGGCGGAGTCTAGGCGAGTCTCCGTCGTGGGAACAACGTTCAGCATCGCACCGTGGTTCCGGGTGTGGCCACACTCGTGCGGCGTGGACCGCTGTCTGGTGCGCCACGGCGTCGCGACTCGCGCGGCTCACGCCGGGAAGAGACCGGCTTGTCCCGGAGCGCCCTGGGGCGGGGCGAGCCCGAGGTGGGCCCACGCCGCGGGAGTGGCGACCCGGCCGCGCGGAGTGCGGGCGAGCAGCCCCTCGCGCACCAGGAAGGGCTCGGCCACCTCCTCCACCGTCTCACGTTCCTCGCCGACGGCGACAGAGAGAGTGGAAAGCCCCACAGGCCCGCCGGAGAAGAGCTTGAGCAGCGCTTCGAGCACGGCGCGGTCGAGACGGTCGAGCCCGCGCGCGTCGACCTCGTACACACCGAGGGCCGCCGAAGCGATGTCCTCGGTGATGTGCCCGTCCGCCTTGACCTGCGCGTAGTCGCGCACGCGGCGCAGGAGCCGGTTGGCGATACGGGGCGTGCCGCGCGAGCGCCCGGCGATCTCGGCGGCGCCCGCCGCGTCGATCGCGACGTCGAGGAGTCGCGCCGAGCGATGGATCACGCGTTCCAGCTCGGCCGGCGTGTAGAACTCCATGTGGGCGGTGAAGCCGAAGCGGTCGCGCAGCGGCGGGGGCAGGAGCCCGGCCCTGGTGGTGGCGCCGACCAGGGTGAAGGGCGGGAGTTCCAGCGGAATGGCGGTGGCCCCGGGGCCCTTGCCGACGATGACGTCGACGCGGAAGTCCTCCATCGCCATGTACAGCATCTCCTCGGCGGGCCGGGACATGCGGTGGATCTCGTCGAGGAAGAGGACCTCGCCCTCCTGGAGCGAGGAGAGGATCGCCGCGAGATCGCCCGCGTGCTGGATCGCGGGTCCCGACGTGATGCGGATCGGGGCGGCCATCTCGGCGGCGATGATCATGGAGAGGGTCGTCTTGCCGAGCCCGGGGGCCCCGCTGAGCAGGACGTGGTCGGCGGTGGCGCCGCGTGCGCGGGCGGCCTTGAGGACGAGGTCGAGTTGCTCGCGCACCTTCTCCTGGCCGATGAACTCGTCCAGGTCCCTGGGCCGCAGGGCCGCCTCGACGGCGGTGTCCTCGGTGTCGGCCCCGGCGTCGACGAGCCGGGGGTCGGCGCCGACGGCGCTGTCCGGTGTCTCGTCGTCCCAGTTCACGGTGGCCTCTGTTTCTCTCGTCGGTACGCGCGTGCTGCGCTTCGGTCGGCGCGTGCCCGGCCTCGGTCGGGGACGTGTCCCGCCTCGGTCGGGACGTTTCCCACCTCGGTCGGGGTGGGAGGCGCCTCGGTCATTGTGCGACCCGCTTCGGTCGGCGTCCGACGCGTCTCGGTCCGTGTGCGAGCCGCGTCGGCCGGGGTGCGGAGCAGCACGCTCCGCGTGCTTCAGCGGGGCGTCATGTGGTGCGGTTGAGCGTCTGCAGGGCCGCGCGCAGGAGCGGGCCGATCTCGGGGACGCCCTCCTGGGCCTCGGCCTGGGGGGTGACCGCTTCGACGGCCTCCTCGGCCTCGCGCGGCTGGTAGCCGAGCCCGACGAGCGCGGTGTGCAGTTGTTCGGTCCAGGGGGGCGGCCCGGCCGCGGCGCGGCGCTGGGCTCCGAGCGTGCCCGTGCCGAGCGGCTGCCCGAGGCGGTCCTTCAGTTCGAGGATGAGTTTCTGGGCGCCCTTCTTGCCGATGCCGGGCACGGCGGTGAGGGCCTTCTCGTCAGCGGTGGAGACGGCCAGGCGCAGCGCGTCGGGCGAGAGCGTGGCGAGCATCGCCTGGGCGAGCCTGGGGCCCACGCCGCTGGCGGTCTGGAGGAGCTCGAAGGTCTGCCGCTCGTCGTCGTCGGCGAAGCCGTAGAGCGTGAGGGAGTCCTCGCGCACGACGAGCGAGGTGGCGATCCGGGCCTGCTCGCCGATCCGCAGCGTCGAGAGCGTGTGCGGGGTGCACTGCACGGCCATCCCGATCCCGCCGACCTCGACGACGGCGCTCGTGGGGCCGAGGGCCGCGACGGGCCCGCTGACGAAGGCGATCACCGGGCGGCCTCGCAAGGCGCCGCGGGCCGCGCACCGCCGGGACGTGGGGAGTTCATCGCACGACCTTTCGTACGGGGGGCACGGCGCGGGCGGCGGAGCGGGCCCGTTCGTGCGCCTCCTGGAGCCTGTTCTTGGTGGGAGCACGCCAGATGTGGCAGATGGCGAGCGCGAGGGCGTCGGCCGCGTCGGCGGGCTTGGGAGGCTCGGCGAGCCGCAGGATGCGGGTCACCATCGCGCCGACCTGCGCCTTGTCGGCGCGCCCGCTGCCCGTGACGGCCGCCTTGACCTCGCTCGGCGTGTGCAGCGCGACGGGCAGGCCGCGCCGCGCGGCGCACAGCATCGCGACGGCACTGGCCTGCGCGGTGCCCATCACGGTGCGCACGTTGTGCTGGCTGAAGACCCGCTCGACGGCCACGTACTCGGGCCGGTGCGTGTCGAGCCACTCCTCGATCCCGGCTTCGACGGCGAGCAGCCGGCGCGGCAACTCCGCGTCGGCCGGGGTGCGTACGACACCGACGGCGACCAACGTCAGCGGTCTTCCCGGCACTCCGTCCACGACGCCGACCCCGCAGCGGGTCAGCCCCGGGTCCACCCCGAGCACGCGCACCGCACCACCCCCTCGCTCGCCGGTCCGAACGGCCATCTCCCGTGCGGGGCACGTTACTGGCCGCCACCGACACTAGCCGCCCGCAACGAATCGGCGCGGGCCCGGGGCGTGTCGCCCCCGGCCCGCGCCGTGCGCGCCTCGTACGCCGCTCAGGCGTCGACCTTCTCCATGACCTCGTCGGAGACGTCGAAGTTGGCGAAGACGTTCTGCACGTCGTCGCTGTCCTCCAGCGCGTCGATGAGCTTGAAGATCTTGCGGGCGCCCTCCTCGTCGAGCTCGACCTGCATGGTCGGGACGAAGTTGGCGTCGGCCGAGTCGTAGTCGATGCCGGCCTCCTGGAGCGCGGTGCGCACCGCGACCAGGTCGGTGGCCTCGCTCAGCACCTCGAAGCTGTCGCCGAGGTCGTTGACCTCCTCGGCGCCCGCGTCGAGCACCGCGCCGAGCACGTCGTCCTCGCTCAGCTCACCCTTCGGGACGACGACGACGCCCTTGCGGTGGAAGAGGTAGGAGACGGAGCCCGGGTCGGCCATCGAGCCGCCGTTGCGGGTCATCGCGACGCGCACGTCGGAGGCGGCGCGGTTGCGGTTGTCGGTGAGGCACTCGATGAGCACCGCGACACCGTTGGGGCCGTACCCCTCGTACATGATCGTCTCGTAGTCGGCGCCACCGGCTTCGAGCCCGGCGCCGCGCTTCACGGCGGAGTCGATGTTCTTGTTGGGGACCGACTGCTTCTTCGCCTTCTGCACGGCGTCGAAGAGCGTCGGGTTGCCCTCCAGGTCCGCGCCGCCCATGCGCGCCGCGACCTCGATGTTCTTGATGAGCTTTGCGAAGAGCTTGCCGCGCTTGGCGTCGATCACGGCCTTCTTGTGCTTCGTCGTCGCCCATTTAGAGTGGCCGGACATCTGCCTGTCTCCTTCGCGTTACCCATCTACCTACGAACCCCAGAGATCCTACCGGGGCCCGCCACCGCTCCTCGCCCGTGCCATCGCGGTGAAGAGCGCGTGCACCCGGTGGTCGCCGGTCAGCTCGGGGTGGAAGGCGGTGGCGAGGGCGGTGCCCTGGCGCACGGCGACGGGCCGTCCCTCGTACGTGGCGAGCACCTCGACGCCCGCGCCCACCGACTCGGCCCACGGCGCGCGGATGAAGACCCCGTCGACGGGCGGCCCCGCGACGCCGGAGACGGGCACGGGGGCCTCGAAGGACTCGTTCTGCCTGCCGAAGGCGTTGCGGCGCACGATCATGTCGATGCCGCCGATCGTCTCCTGGCCCGCGCGCGGGTCGAGGATCTTCTCGGCGAGCAGGATCATGCCCGCGCAGGTCCCGTAGACGGGGAGCCCGTCGGCGACGGCCGCGCGCAGCGGCTCCAGGAGGCCGAAGAGGCGCGCGAGCTTGGAGATGGTCGTGGACTCGCCACCAGGGAGGACGAGTCCGTCCACGGCGGCCAGTTCCTCCGGGGTGCGTACGGGGACGGGGCGCGCCCCCGCCGCGGTGAGCGCGGCCGTGTGCTCGCGCACGTCGCCCTGGAGCGCGAGCACACCGATCAGCGGCGCACCGGGCGCCGGGGCGGTACCGGTCAGCGGCTCACCAGCCACGGTTGGCGTACCGCTCGGTCTCGGGGAGCGTGTCGCAGTTGATGCCGACCATGGCCTCCCCGAGGTCGCGCGAGGCGTCCGCGATGACCTTGGGGTCGTCGTAGAACGTCGTGGCGCGGACGATCGCCGCGGCGCGCTTGGCGGGGTCCCCGGACTTGAAGATGCCGGAGCCGACGAAGACGCCCTCGGCGCCGAGCTGGCGCATGAGCGCGGCATCTGCGGGGGTCGCGACACCGCCCGCGGAGAAGAGCACGACGGGCAGCTTGCCGAGTTCCGCGACCTCCTTGACGAGTTCGTACGGGGCGCGCAGCTCCTTCGCCGCCGCGTACAGCTCGTTGTGGTCGCAGCCGCGCAGCTTGGCGATCTCGCCCTTGATCTGCCGCAGGTGGCGCACGGCCTCGACGACGTTGCCGGTGCCCGCCTCGCCCTTGGAGCGGATCATCGCGGCGCCCTCGGCGATGCGGCGCAGGGCCTCGCCGAGGTTGGTGGCGCCGCACACGAAGGGGGTCGTGAAGGCGAACTTGTCGCTGTGGTTGACCTCGTCGGCCGGGGTGAGCACCTCGGACTCGTCGATGTAGTCGACGCCGAGCGCCTGGAGGACCTGCGCCTCGACGAAGTGGCCGATGCGGGACTTGGCCATGACGGGGATCGAGACCGCCCCGATGATGCCCTCGATCATGTCCGGGTCGGACATCCGGGCGACGCCGCCGTCCTTGCGGATGTCGGCGGGGACCCGCTCCAGCGCCATGACGGCGACGGCTCCGGCGTCCTCGGCGATCTTCGCCTGCTCCGGCGTGACGACGTCCATGATGACGCCGCCCTTGAGCTGCTCCGCCATCCCGCGCTTGACGCGCGCGGTACCGGTCGCAGGGCTGGTCTCGGTGGTTTCAGGCACGACGAACCTCACAGGAGAACCGCTGGTGGAAGACACCTGAAGCAAACTCCCGGCCGGCGTCCGCCGACAAGAGCCAATCCCGAGGTCGTGGCCCGCACACCCCGCTCGCGCCCCTCACGCCTGGACACGCCTCTCGGGGGGCGCACCGGCTCGGTTCCCCCCGCCGAGGTCCCGCTCGGACACCCGCCCGCTCGGGCCCCGCCTCCACGCTCCGGGCCCCGGCCCGTCACACCGACGCGCGCTCCGCGAGCGGGCCCGGCGGCTCGTCGTCCATCTCGAAGGCCATCGGGAACGGCGCGTGCCCCGCGAGCCGGAACCACCGCACGGTCCGGTGCCGCCGCAGGGCCCGCGCGGCCCGTACGGCGTCGTTGTGGAAGCGGCGCGCCATCGGCACCCTCCGTACCGCCTCCGCGAGTTCGTCGAGCGCGGCCTCGCCCCCGGGCGCCTCGCGCACCGCGGCGACATCCTCGGCGTCCCCGAGCACGGCCCGCAACGCCTGGCTCAACTCGCTCTCGGCGACCTCTCGGTGCTCCTCCTCCGCCTGGCGCGCCGCGAAGGCCGCCTCGTAGAGCACGAGAGACGCCGCGGGGTCGAGCAGCCCGGAGGTGGCGAGTTCCTGGGCGACGGAGACGCGCCGCAGCAACTGCGCGTCGAGCCCGGCCCGTGTCGCGTCGATGCGCGCGTGCAGCCGGTCGAGCCGTCCCGCGGTCCAGCTCAGGTAGACGGCGATGAGCAGCAGCGCGATACCGGCCCACACGAAACTTGTGATCACCGCTCCAGCCTAAGGGGCGCTCACAAGGCCCTGCCCCGGCCGCGGGAAGGCGCCGGTCCTCCGACGAGCCGGCCGAAGGCCGCTGTCCGCCGCCCCGTCCCCCTACTCCCGTGCCAGCCCGAACCGCCGCCGCAGACCGCGCTGTTCCTCCGGCGCGACCGAGGCCGCGCCGTCCGTGACCGTCTCGTAGACCGCGAGGATGTCCGCGCCCACCGTGGACCAGTCGAAGCGCCGGACGTGCGCGGTCGCCGCCTCGCGCAGCTCCGCGCGCCGCTCCGGGTCGCCGAGCAGGCGGATCGCCGCGTCGGCGAGCGCTCCGGCGTCCTCGTTGGCGAACAGCTCGCCCGCCGCACCCTGGTCGAGGACCTGGGCGAAGGCGTCGATGTCGCTCGCGAGCACGGGCGCGCCCGCCGACATCGCCTCGACGAGGATGATCCCGAAGCTCTCGCCGCCGGTGTTGGGCGCCACGTACAGGTCGACGCTGCTCAGGAAGCGCGCCTTGTCCTCGTCGCTCACCATGCCGAGGAACTCGACGCGGTCGCGGTACGCGCGCGGCAGCGGCGCGAGAGCCTCCTCGGCGTCCCCGCGCCCCGCGACGAGCAGCCGCGTGTCCGGGCGCGCTTCGAGGACGCGGGGCAGGGCGCGCATGAGGACGGGCAGCCCCTTGCGGGGTTCGTCGATACGCCCTATGAACCCGATCGTGCCGCCCTGCCACTCGGGCTTCGGCTCGGCGTCGGCGAAGAAGGAGACGTCGACGCCGTTCGGGATCACGACCGCGTCACCGCCGAGGTGTTCCACGAGGGTGCGCCGCGCGTACTCGCTCACGGCGATGCGCGCGCTGATCTTCTCCAGCGCGGCCTGGAGGATGCCGTACGCGGCCGTCATCGCGCGCGAGCGCGGGTTCGACGTGTGGAAGGTCGCGACCATGGGGCCGCGCGCGGCCCAGCAGGCGAGCAGCCCGAGCGAGGGCGAGGACGGCTCGTGGATGTGGATGACGTCGAAGCGGCCGTTCTGGATCCAGCGGCGGACCCGGGCGGCCGAGATGATGCCGAAGTTGAGCCGCGCGACCGAGCCGTTGTAGGGGACGGGCACGGCGCGGCCCGCCGAGACGACGTAGGCCGGGAGCGGGGTCTCGTCGTCGGCGGGCGCGAGGACGGAGACCTCGTGGCCGAGTCGGATGAGGTGCTCGGCGAGGTCCCTGATGTGGAACTGGACGCCGCCCGGCACGTCCCAGGAGTACGGGCAGACGATGCCGATCCTCACGGGCCCACCTCGGCGGGCGGGCCCTCGCCCGCGGCAGGGGGCGCTCCGGGCGTGCGGGGCTCCCCTGGCGTATCCGCGGCGGCCTCCGTCCCCCGGCGCGCCGGGTCCTTCGCCGGGTCGAGGTCGGCGAGCCAGAACTTCTGGAGCATGTGCCAGTCCTGCGGGTGCGCGGCGACGCCGGTCGCGAAGACGTCGGCGAGCGCCTGCGTCATGACCGCCGTCTTCTCGGCCCGCGAGCCGGCCGCGGGCGGCGTGATCTCGGGGTGCACGCGTCCGCGCATGACCGGCGAGTCGTCGTACCAGAGGGTGACGGGCAGGAGCGCGGCCCCGGTGTGCTGCGCGAGCATCGCGGGCCCCGCGGGCATCCGGGTCGGCTCGCCGAGGAAGTCGACCGGGACGCCGGAGGCCGACAGATCGCGGTCGGCGACGAGGCACACCATGCCGCCCGCGCGCAGGCGCCGCGCGAGGGTCCCGAAGGCCGCTCCGCCGGTGTGCGGCAGGACCTCCATGCCGAGGCTCTCGCGGTAGGCGACGAAGCGGTCGTAGAGCGACTCGGGCTTGAGCCGCTCGGCGACCGTGGTGAAGGGCAGGCCCAGCTCGGTGGTGACCCAGGCCCCCGCGAGGTCCCAGTTGGCCAGGTGCGGGAGGGCCATTATCACGCCGCGCCCCTCCGAGAGGGGTACGTCGAGGTGGTCGAGTCCGTCGGGCGCGAAGCCGAGCCTGACCCGTCGCTCGCTCCAGGCGGGCAGCCGGAAGGACTCCATCCAGTACCGCAGGTAGGAGCGCATCCCGGCGCGCGAGAGCGCGGAGATCCGCTCCGGGCTCGCGTCGGGCACGACCCTGCGCAGGTTCGCCTCCAGCTGGCGCACGCCTTTGCCGTGCTTCTTCCAGGTCTGGTCGGCGATCGAGCGGCCGAGCGCGCGGGCGGCGGGCTCGGGGAGGGTGCGTACCGTCGCCCAGCCCAGGCCGTAGAGCCGGTCGGCGACGTCGTCCTTGTCCGGCAGGCGGCGGGCGAGTCCGCTCGGCAGTCGGCTCACGAGGTGGCCTCACTCTCCTGGAGGTGCTGCGCGGCGGCGTCGGCCTCGGCCGACTCGCGGCGCACGGTGACGACCCGCTGGACGATGGTGACGAGGGAACCGGCGGCGACGACCCACAGCGCGATGGGCAGCAGGATGTCGATGTGCGGGACGCCGAAGGTGACCCGGAAGCCCGCGAGACCGGCGAGGACGAGGGTGATGACGAGGCGCTCGGCGCGTTCGACGAGCCCGTTGACGGCGACGGGCAGGCCGATCGCCTCGCCGCGCGCCTTCGTGTACGAGACGACCTGGCCGCTCGCGAGGCAGAAGATGGCGACGGCGGCGAGCATGTCGTTGTCGCCCTTGCCCGCGTACCAGAGCGCGAAGCCGCCGAAGATGGCGGCGTCGGCGACGCGGTCGAGCGTCGAGTCGAGGAACGCGCCCCAGCGGCTGGAGATCTTCGCCTGGCGGGCCATGTTGCCGTCCACGAGGTCCGAGAAGACGAACAGCGTGATGACGATGGTGCCCCAGAAGAACTCGCCGCGCGGGAAGAACACGAGGGCCCCCGCGACGACGCCCGCCGTGCCGATGAGGGTCACGGTGTCCGGGCTCACCCCCCGCCGGAGCAGGAACGCGGCGAACGGCGTGAGGACACGCGTGAAGAACGCACGCGCGTACTTGTTCAGCATGGCCTTTCCAGAGGGTTGGGGTGCCCTGCGGCCACCACGGCCACCGGCTGCCCCATCGTAGTCACGCCCGCCCCGTCCCGTGGGCGCGGACCCGGCCGCCGTCCCCTGCTCTCCCTCCACCGTACGAAGAACCGACGGTCCTACCGGCGCGACCTGACAAGCCCCCGTGCGCCCCCCGGCGCCGCCTCCCGCTTCGCGGAATCGGTGACGTCCCCCGTACGGCCGGATACGCTGATGAACTGATCAACAGGTGTGCGAGCGGCGGGAGTCGGGAAGGCCCGACGTGACGGCTCGGCACAGCGCCGGGGTGATGGGGGCAGGATGAGCAGTTTCGACTTCAGTCCGGGGGCGCAGGTGCCGCTCGCGGGCGGCGCGGGCCAGACCGCCCCGACGGGCGCGCTCGCCTCCGCCGCGTACCGCGACGGCCCGGTGGACGCGATACTCGCCGCCAACACCGAGTGGCACAAATGCGGCGTCTCGCCGCCGAGGATCAAGCTGCTGCGGCCCGATCTCGGCGAGGCGTTCGCGCACGCGGTGCAGGCGCGGCTGCTCGGCGGCGGGCGCAAGCCGCTCATCCAGTCCTTCGGGATGGAACCGCAGGTCGTCGTCGAGCACTGCCTCGCGGCGAACAGCATCCGGCGGGCCAGGGACACCAGACTGACCCTGATCACGGTCCTGTTCGGGGTGCTGTTCCTGCCGGGTCTTTTCCTCTACCTGGGCGTCTTCGCGCTGCGCCGCAGCGTCGCCGACTCCACGAACAGGCGCGCCGGGCTCCTCGTGACCCCGCTGCTCATCGCGCTCGGCGTGCTCGGGGTGCTCTTCCTCCTCAAGATGCCCTTCGGCGGTTTCTGGGCCTGGTACCTGCGGGCCTGCGTCGTCGCGCCGCCGGTCGGCTGGTGGTTCGCCAAGCGGGTCTGCGAGGAGACCGCGCGGGATCTGCGGGACCGCTGGGAGGGGCTGCTCTCGGGCGGCGGCATCGGCGCGAAGATCCCGGAGGCGGTGCCGCGCGACCCGAACCAGAAGGCCGCCGAGGTGCTGCGCCAGTCGCTCGCGCGCCTCTCCGCCGAGCAGCGGTCCAACTCGGTCTTCTACGCCGGTCCCAAGGGCATCCTCGGCCTCGGCACCCGCTGGGGCAGCTGGCAGCTCGCCGAGGAGCTGGTCCCGCGCGAGCCCGGCGGCGAGATCCATCCCTTCCGCAGCTACGACGTGGTCCGCGCGATCCACGACCAGCTCAAGCTCCTCGCGCGCGGCCCGCTGCACACCGGCGGTTTCCCCGAGCCGGACGTGCGGCACTGGATCGTCACCCCGATCGGGGAGAACGCGGACTCCGTCTCGCGCCCCGAGGGCACCCACGTCGACGATTTCCAGATCCGCGACCACGAGGTCCAGCGCATCTGCAACGAGCAGCAGTTCGACGCCGGTGACCGGCACTATCTCGGTACGCAGTTCACGCTCTGGGACGGCCAGCTCGTCATCACGATGATGACCACGGTCACGGTGCTCCACGAGACGCTCCGCATCGAGGTCACCGGGCACGCGCTCGGCCCCGTGCACTCGCTCTTCATGGGCAAGCCCTCGCCGAAGAAGATCACCAAGCCGAAGGCGGTGCGCTTCTGGGAGACGAAGGACCACATGCTCCCGCTCGTCGACGCGAGCGAGGTCGTCCGGCTCGCGGCCCGCGCCCCGCTCACGTGGTACCCGCCGGTGCTGGAGCACCTCGGCGGCAAGCTCTCGCTGCCCGAGCCCTTCGGTCTGCGGCACGCCTGGGCGGCGCAGCCCTGGCGGCACCGCTTCATGGCGGACGACGCGCTGCGCACGGCGACCCCGGTGCTGCGCGTCGTGCACCAGGCGGCGCTGCGGGTGCTCGACGAGCACGGCGTGGACACGACGAAGTTCGGCGCCCGCTCCGGCGTCCTGAGCGGCGGCGTCCAGGAAGCGGCACCGCGCAAGGCGGACGTGTACGACGCCTGAGGCACCCCAGGGGTCGATGCGGGGCCCCGGGCGGTACGGGCACGGGCGGCGAGAGGCTCCCCTCCCCGTACCGCCCGGCCCCGCGCCGCCCCCGCCGCGCCGACTACGGCCGGGGCCTGCCGGGCCACGCCTGGGCGAGCATCCGCCGGGTCTCGCCCAGGAGTTGCGGCAGCACCTTGGTCTGCCCCACGACGGGCATGAAGTTCGTGTCCCCGCCCCAGCGCGGCACGATGTGCTGGTGCAGGTGCGCCGCGATCCCCGCGCCCGCCACGGTGCCCTGGTTCATGCCGATGTTGAAGCCGTGCGCCCCCGAGGCGGCCCGCAGGGTCTCCATCGCCTGCTTCGTGTGCAGGGCGAGTTCGTCCGTCTCCTGCGGCGTCAGCGCGGTGTAGTCGGCGACGTGCCGGTAGGGGACGGCCATGACGTGCCCGCCGTTGTACGGGTAGAGGTTGAGCACCGTGTAGACGTGGGTGCCGCGCGCGACGACGAGCCCGTCCTCGTCGGACTTGCCGGGGATCTCGCAGAAGGGGCAGCCGTCGCCCGCCGCCGGGCCGTTCGGCTTCCCCTCGCCCTGGATGTACGCCATCCGGTGCGGGGTCCACAGCCGCTGGAACGCGTCGGGCGTCCCCACTCCGATCTGCTGCTCCGGCTCACTCGTCATACCAGGCAGCATATGGCGTCACCCGCGCGGGGCGTGTCGGCCGTCCCCCCGGCCGAGGACCCGCGCCAAGCTGGGCCCGTGCCCCTCTCCCCCGCCTCCGGACACGCCCCGCACCACGAGGGCCCGCTCAACTTCGCGGCGCTGCTCCTGCTCGCGGCCTACACCGTCCGCGTGCTGGCCACCGACCTGCCCGGCTGGGCCAAGATCCTCCTCCATGCCGCGATGGGTTTCGCCTGGGCGGTGTCCCTCCTGGACCTCTCGGTGCGCTGGCGCGAGTCGAGGCTCGGGGCCGCGTATCCGCGCCGGCATCCCCTCTCGGTGGTCGTGGCGCTGCTCCCGCTGCTGCGCCCGCTCCAGTTCGTCCCCATCTACGAGGGAATTCGGCGCAGGCGGCGGCGCCCGGCGCTGTCGGTGCCGGCCCGCGTCATCACGTACACCGGGCTCGCCGTGGTCCTCACCGGCTTCACCGCGGCGCTCACGGTGTACTGGCTGGAGCGGAGCGCACCCGGCTCCTCGATCCGTTCCTTCGGGACGGCCGTGTGGTGGGCCTGCGCGACGCTCGCGACCGTCGGCTACGGGGACGCGGTGCCGGTCACGGCGTGGGGCCGGGTCGTCGCGGTCGCGCTCATGGCGTGCGGCGTCGCGCTGCTCGGAGCGGTCACGGGCGCCTTCTCGACGTACCTGCTGCGGGTCTTCGACGACGAGAAGGGCCCGCGCGAGGAGGAGCCGGGGAACGGGCGAGGGCCCGCGCGGGAGTGACACCCCGCGCGGGCCCTCGCCCTGCCCGCTCGCTCAGACCTGGACGCGCCGCTCGACGACGTCGAGGAGCTTGGCGATCGCCTCGTCCTTCGGGATGCCGTTCTCCTGGGAGCCGTCGCGGTGGCGGAAGGAGACGGTGCCCGCGTTCATGTCGTCGTCGCCGACGATGACCATGAACGGCGTCTTCTGCTTCTGGTGGTTGCGGATCTTCTTCTGCATCCGGTCCGAGGAGGCGTCCACGTCGACGCGCAGGCCCTTGCGGCGTGCCTCGGCGGCGAACTCCTTGAGGTACGGGACGTGCGTGTCGCCGACCGGGATGCCGACCGCCTGCACGGGGGCCAGCCACGGCGGCATGGCGCCCGCGTAGTGCTCCAGGAGCACGGCGAAGAAGCGCTCGATGGAGCCGAAGAGCGCGCGGTGGATCATGACGGGCCGCTGCCGCGAGCCGTCGGCCGCCGTGTAGGAGAGGTCGAAGCGCTCGGGCAGGTTGAAGTCGAGCTGGACGGTCGACATCTGCCAGGTGCGGCCGATCGCGTCGCGCGCCTGCACGGAGATCTTCGGCCCGTAGAACGCGGCCCCGCCCGGGTCGGGCACGAGCGGCAGGCCCTGCTTCTCGGCGACCTGCTGGAGGGTGGCGGTCGCCTCCTCCCACACCTCGTCGGAGCCGACAAACTTCTCCTCGTCCTTGGTGGACAGCTCCAGGTAGAAGTCGTCGAGACCGTAGTCGCGGAGCAGGTTGAGGACGAAGGTGAGGGTCTTGTCGAGCTCCTCGGCCATCTGCTCCTTGGTGCAGTAGATGTGCGCGTCGTCCTGCGTGAAGCCGCGCGAGCGGGTCAGGCCGTGCACGACGCCGGACTTCTCGTACCGGTACACCGTCCCGAACTCGAAGAGGCGCAGCGGCAGCTCACGATAGGAGCGCCCGCGCGCGTCGAAGATCAGGTTGTGCATCGGGCAGTTCATCGGCTTGAGGTAGTAGTCCACGCCCTCGTCGAGCTGCATGGGCGGGTACATGCCGTCCGCGTACCAGTCGAGGTGGCCGCTCTTCTCGAAGAGGGCGCCCTTGGTGGTGTGCGGGCTGTAGACGAACTCGTAGCCCTCCTCCTCGTGCCGGCGGCGCGAGTAGTCCTCCATCGCCCGGCGGATGATGCCGCCCTTGGGGTGGAAGACGGCGAGCCCGGGGCCGACCTCCTCGGGGAAGGAGAAGAGGTCCAGCTCGTTGCCGAGCTTGCGGTGGTCGCGCTTCTCGGCCTCGGCGAGGAAGTCGAGGTGCGCCTTCAGCTCGTCCTTGGAGGGCCAGGCGGTGCCGTAGATGCGCTGGAGCATCGGGTTCTTCTCGCTGCCGCGCCAGTACGCGGCGGCGTTGCGCATGAGCTTGAAGGCGGGGATGAGGCGGGTCGAGGGCAGGTGCGGGCCCCGGCAGAGGTCCTTCCAGCACAGCTCGCCGGTCTTCGCGTCGAGGTTGTCGTAGATCGTCAGCTCGTTGCCGCCGACCTCGACGGCGGAGCCGTCCTCGCTCGTCGAACCGCCCTTGAGGCCGATCAGCTCCAGCTTGTACGGCTCGTCGGCGAGCTCCGCGCGAGCGTCCTCCTCGCTCACCACACGGCGCGAGAAGCGCTGGCCGCGCTTCTGGATCTCCTGCATCTTCTTCTCGACGGCCTTGAGATCCTCGGGCGTGAACGGCTTCTCGACGTCGAAGTCGTAGTAGAAGCCGTCCTTGACCGGCGGGCCGATGCCGAGCTTGGCCTCGGGGAAGATCTCCTGCACGGCCTGCGCCATGACGTGGGCGGTCGAGTGCCGCAGGATGTCGAGACCGTCCTCGGAGGAGATCTCGACGGGCTCGACGGTCTCGCCCTCGCCCAGCACGTACGCGAGGTCCCTCAGCTCGCCGTCCACGCGGGCGGCGACAATGGTGCGCTCACCGGGGAAGAGGTCGGCGGCCGTAGTCCCCGTCGTCACCACACGCTCGTCCCGCTCGGAATCGCGCTGGATGATCACACGGACGTCTGACACCGGTCTCTCCTGACTGGAAGGGGACAACGTGCCGAGACACGCGGCACGTGTGGCTCCCATGCTACCGGGCCCCCTGTTCCCGCCCCTCCGCCGCTGCTCTTCCCCGGCCCGTCCGGTGCCGCGTTCACCGGCCCCTCGGACGCCGCGTTCTCCACCCCCTCGGGCGCTCCGTTCCCCGGTCCCCCGGAAGCTCCGTCGCCCGAGTCCTCGGGCCCGTCCGGCGAGGGAGGACCGGGTGGGGGCGGGCCCCGCGAAGGGGCGCACGCGCGGCAGGGCCCCCGCTCCCGCACAACGGAACGTCCCCGACTGACCGCCCGGCGGCAAGGGTATTCATCCGTCGGCGACAGGGGCGCCAACCACCTACCCGCCAGGAGAGGTTGACACGCATGAGCTGGTACGAGGGACCACTCGCCGCCTACACCGCGACCCCCACGGGCCCCCGCACGACGACGGACCGCATCCTCTCGGCGGCGGTCGTGGTGCAGGACCACGCGGACGCCCCGCCCCGGTTCGACCGCTGGCTCGTCTGCCCCGGCGTTCCGGTGCCGCGCCCCGCGCGCGAGGCACTCGGGCTGAGCGAGGACCACATCCGCCGCAACGGCCGCTGGCCGGCCCCGGTGATGGACGAGGTGGCCCGCTCCCTGCACGAGCACGCGCTCACGGGCCGCCCCCTCGTCGTCCTCGACGCGCCCGCCGCACTCGCCCTGCTCGACCACGAACTGCGCCGCCACCGGGCGACCTCACTGACGGAGCGGCTCGGCCCGAAGCCGCTGCGGGTCCTGGACCCGGGGCTCCTGGACACGCGACTGGACCGGTTCCGCAAGGGGGGTCGCGGGCTGGAGCGGCTGTGCTCGGTCTACCGGGTGCCCGGCGGCGATCCGTGCGACCCGGCGGCGCGGGCGCTGGCGGCGATGAACGTCGTCCGAGCCATCGGGCGCCGGTTCGCGGCCCGTCTCGGGCGCCTCAACGCGGCCGAACTCCACGCCCTCCAGGCAACCTGGAGCACGCGCGGCCCTGCCGGGCCCTGGTTCGGGCTCCAGGCCACGCGCACCACGGGGACGGAGGAGGGCTGGCCCCTCGGCCCCGCCCTGACGGGTGCCGCGTAGGCCCCGGAAAGAAAGCAGCCGGTCCGTCAACTCGACGGACCGGCCTACCCGGTGGGCGATACTGGGTTCGAACCAGTGACCTCTTCGGTGTGAACGAAGCGCTCTTCCACTGAGCTAATCGCCCGGGACGCAAGGAACCATACAGGGCCCGGCGCCCTTCGTTCAAACCGCTTCCCCGCTCCCCCGGGCACCCTCGTCCGCCCTGGTGAGCAGGGCGCGGAGCGCGCGCTGCCCCGCGCGCATCATGAGCAGGTGGTTGAGCCGCAGCAGGGGGCGACCCGGCAGCGACAGGAGCCGCAGCAGGGGGGTCACGACCTCGACCCGCTGCTCGAACTCGGCGAGCGTCCCCGCACCCCAAGGGCTCAGCCGCCAGCCCACCTCCCCGCGGATGTCCCCGTCGACGGCGGCCCGCAGCACCCCCACTCCGTCGGGCCCGGGCGCCTCGGAGGGGCCGGGCAGCTCACGGATCGTGACACGCAGGTCGTACGGGAGCACGGAGCGGATACGGGCCGAGCCGCTGCGGCCGTCATCGGCGGTGCGCGCGGAGCGGACCTGCGGCCACCAGCGCGGGTACTCCTCGGGCCGCGCGAGTACCGCGTACACGCGGCGCGGCTCGGCGGGGAGCAACCAACGGCTGCGGAAGCGGTAGTGGTACGGGCGCATGGCGCCAGTCTCCCGCGCGCGAGCGCCGCGGGACGCCTCGGCGGGCCCGGAGGTGTGTTCCGGTTTGGGCCCCGACTCGGCGCGGGCACCGGCGACCGCGGCCCGGACATGACCGTGACCGGACATGACCGCGGCCGAACATGACTGCGGCCCGGAGGCTTCGAAGCCTCCGGGCCGGTCCCGGGGTGGGCGATACTGGGTTCGAACCAGTGACCTCTTCGGTGTGAACGAAGCGCTCTTCCACTGAGCTAATCGCCCGGACGCAGGGAGAACATTACCCCATGTCAGAGGGTGCTCCGGCCGTGCCCGTCACGCGGGGCCGCCGGGCGCTCACTCCTTGATGTTCCAGGGCATTTCCAGGCCGAAGCGGACCACGTACACCAGGACGAGCGCCGCGATGATCACCAGGCCGACGCTGGTGAGGATGATGTTGCGACGCCGGACCCTAGGGTCGAGGGCCTTGTGCGCGGCCTCGGTGACCTTCCGCTTCGTCCAGCGGAGCACGAGCTGGGCCCAGACGAACTCGGTGGCCCAGATCGCCATGCCCCCGAAGATCACCACCCAGCCGGGTCCGGGCAGCACGAGCATGAGGACACCGGCGACGACGACCGCGAGCCCGACGACGAAGACGCCGACCTGCCAGCTGAGGTGCAGCGTGCGGCGCTCCCGGACGAAGCGCGGGGCCCGTGAGCCGAGGCCGCTCCCGGGCTTCTCCCCCGCCGGGCCCTCCGGCTCAGGCGTCCGCTCCCGCACATCGGGCTCGTTCCTCGTCTCGCTCATGGCTCCCGTTTCCCCGTCCTCGGGCCGGCCCCGCGGTGGGTTCGGACTCTACCCGAGTGGCGCGACAGCCGGGAGGGAGGTATGGGAGCAAAGAGGACTCACCCGTATGAGTGACGCAAAGCACAAGAAACCGCCCAGAGGGGTTTACAACGGCACCGTAGGAGGCATGTCGATTTCGCCGACGTGCGAATCCCCGAGCGCACACTGAGCGAAAGGCCCTGGCGCTTATGAACACCACGGTGAGCTGCGAGCTGCACCTGCGCCTCGTTGTGTCGAGCGAGTCGTCCCTGCCCGTCCCGGCGGGGCTGCGGTATGACACGGCCGATCCCTACGCCGTGCACGCCACCTTCCACACCGGAGCCGAGGAGACCGTCGAGTGGGTCTTCGCCCGCGATCTCCTCGCCGAGGGCCTCCACCGGCCCACGGGTACCGGCGATGTCCGCGTCTGGCCGTCCCGCAGCCACGGTCAGGGCGTCGTCTGTATCGCCCTCAGCTCGCCGGAGGGCGAGGCGCTGCTGGAGGCCCCCGCGCGGGCCCTGGAATCCTTCCTCAAGCGGACCGACGCCGCCGTGCCCCCCGGCACGGAACACCGCCACTTCGACCTGGACACGGAGCTCTCGCACATCCTGGCCGAGAGCTGAGAGAACCGGGAGCGGCTTCAGCCGGAAGCCGGACATCAGGAGGCACACTCGACGACCCGCACCGCCCGACTCGGGGCGGCGGTACGGGTCCCGCCCCGCCCACGACCCACCGTGGGAGGAGTACGGCACGGCCGCCGTTCCGGTACACCCGGGACGGCGGCCGTGTCGTGGTCCGGGCCCGGCCGGGACTAGCATCGGCCGTCACCGGCGGGCAGGGGGCCCGCCTCGGGCAGGGGGTCCACGGTGCTGATCACCCACGACACGCGGTGCGCGCTGGAGGCGGTGGTCGACCTCGTCAACAGCGCCCCGGCCGAGGGCCGGGCCGAGTCGCTCGCCTCGGTGGCCGAGCTGGAGGAATTCGTACGGGAGCACGACCTGAGCGACACCGGGGTACTGGACACCTCGGACGTGGAGGCCCTGCACCACGTACGGGCCCGCTTCGGGGAGGTCTTCGCCGCCCCGGACAACGCGAGCGCGGTACGGATCATCAACGACTTGGTGGCGACCGCGGGGACCACGCCCCGGCTCACCGACCACGACGGCTACGACTGGCACGTGCACTACTTCGCGCCGGGGGCCTCGCTCGCCGACCACCTCGCCGCCGACTGCGGCATGGCCCTCGCCTTCTTCCTCGTCGCGGACGAGCGCGAGCGGCTGCGCCGCTGCGAGGCCCCGGACTGCGGTCGCGCCTTCGTGGACCTCTCCCGCAACCGGTCCCGGCGCTACTGCGACAGCCGCACCTGCGGAAACCGCCTCCACGTCGCCGCCTACCGCGCCCGCCGCAAGGAAGCCTCGGCGGACTAGGGCCGCACGGGCGCGCGCGGGACGTGGCGGCCCCCCGGCCAGGGGGGCGGCGCGGGCCGATGCCGGGAGGGCGAGAGCCGACCCCGGCAGGTGGGCGTCGTGCGGTCTCGTCTCAGCTCAGGTAGAGGTCGTGGACCGCGCCCATCAGCAGGAGCAGGCCCACCACGGTCAGGAAGATCATCAGCGGGGGCTGGGAGAGGGCGAACAGACAGCCCGCCTCGTTGCCGGTGGGGGTGCGGTGCCCCTGCGTGGCCGTGTCGGGCTTCTCTTCCGGGGCGGGGGTGTCCACCGGGATCGGGGCGCACACGGGCCCTGGGAGCGCCGGCCGGGCGGAAGCGGGGGTCTTGGCGGTGGACGGCGGGCGGGGAGCGGGAACGGCGGCGCCGGGGCACTCTGCGCGGTGCGACGGGACGGGCAGGGGCGCAACGGAGACCGCTGCCGCCTGCCCCTCGTCCAGGGAGGTCTCGGGCATGACGCAGTGATCATGGCCCACCCGTCACCGTCGGCGGGCCCGAAATGCCCCTCACGCCGCGGAATTCACCGGTTCACGCGTACGAGTTCTATTGACCCAGAGTGACGAAGCGGTCCGAGCTGCCCCGTTCCCCCGGCCGTTCGAACAGCCGTGTCTCGTCCCTCGGAACGGGCGAACGGGACCCGTACGGGCTCAGATCCCGTGCTTCTTGAGGATCGCCTCGATGTCGCTGAAGTCCTCGTCCGGCTTGGCGCCGCGCGAGGAGCCCGTCGGCCGCCCCGCGTCACCGGCGGACGGCCGCCCGGGGATGCGCGCCGGGAGGGCGGGGCCCGAGGCGGAGGGGGCCGTGGCCTCGTTCTCGCGGGCGGCGCGGGCCGCGGCGCGGCGCTCCTTGCGCGTCCCGTACCTGCGCCGCTCGACCGCGCGCGTCGCGAGGAAGAGCAGCCAGGCCGCGCCGAGCACCACGAAACCGGCCCAGGCCGTGGGGCTGAACGCGGTGTGCGCGAGCCACTTCACGACACCGGTCATGACCAGGCCGATGGGCACGAGCGAGTACGCGGCGATGCGCGCCGCGCTCAGGAAGCGCTTGCGGTAGGCGGTGACGGCGGCGATACCCAGCCCGGCCACCGATACGGCGGAACAAATCGTCTCGGCGAGCATCCGGGCCCCTCCAGGCATCTCCGTACGGCATCGTCCGGCTCCGCGCCCGCGCGCCTCACCGGTCCTCTCTCCCCTCCATCGTGCACCGTCGCGGAGGCCGACGACATGGGGACAGCCCCACCCCGGGCCGAAATGGGGGACTTCTCAGGGTCGCCACCCGGAAATGATCAGGGTTTTCCCGGGGTTGTGACCGGGAACCCCGGCGTGTGCGGGAGGGGCCGCACCGGTGGGAAACTGGTCCGATGAACGAACCCACGCCGTCCCCCACCGCCCCCTCCCCTGTCGTCCTCGACGTCTGGTGCGAGCTCCAGTGCCCCGACTGCCGCTCCGCCCTCGACGACCTCGACGCGCTGCGCGCACGGTACGGCGACCGCCTGGAGATCCGGCTGCGTCACTTCCCGCTGGAGAAGCACAAGCACGCCTTCGCCGGGGCCCAGGCCGCCGAGGAGGCGTTCGCGCAGGGCCGGGGCTGGCCCTTCGTCGGCGCCGTGCTGCGCCGCGTCGCGGACTTCGCCACGGCGGGCGAACCGTTCCTCGTCGAGATCGCCGCTGAACTCGGTCTGGACGCGGAGGAGTTCGACACCGCGCTGATCGACGGACGGCACATCCTGGCCGTGGACGCCGACCAGGCCGAGGGCAAGGCCCTGGGCGTCAAGGGCACTCCCACGTACGAGATCGGCGGCACGCTCCTCGACGGCAGTGCGTCGCAGGAGGGGCTGCGGGAGCGGATCGAGCAGATCGCGGACGGGCTGCTCGCGGGCTGAGCACGCCGGGCCGGTCCCGCGCGGCCGGGTGCGAGGACCCGCACCCCATCCCGTGAGCAGTCCCGGCGCGCTCCCTCGCCCGCCGGGGCCCTTCGCGCCGCTCAGTCCAGTGGTTTCACGAAGTGGTGCTGGAAGGGCCGGTAGCCGAGCGAGGTGTAGAGCCGCAGCGCCGGGATGTTGCGGGTGTGGACGTTGAGTTCCGCCGCGCGGTGGCCCTCCGCGAGTCCGTCGGCCTCGGTCCACCGCAGCAGGGAGCGCCCGTGCCCCCGGCCCCGGTGCTCCTCCGCGACCTCGACGGACATCACGTAAACGTCCGTCTCGCGGTCGGTGACCCACAGGGTGCCGACCGGGACGCCCTCGTGCTCCAGGACCCACAGCCGTTGTCCGTGGCTGCGCGGGCCCTCGGGGAAGCCGGCAGAGAGATCGTGCGCGGAGCGTTCCCCCGCCTGTTCCTCGCTCAGCCCGAGGTACTCGCGCAACACCTCGGCGTGCGCGGCCCGTTCGCCTTCCCGCCAGGCACCGAACTCGGCCTCGGTCATGGGCCGCGCGAGGGAGCCCGCGGGCAGCCCGGGCGCCCGCCCGGGGAGCGCCTTGCGCAGCACGCGCGCGTCCTCCGCGTACCCGAGCGAGGCGGCGAGCCGCAGTCCGGCCTCGGACCCGGCCGGCACCACGCCCTCAGCGCGCCGGCAGCCCCAGCCCCGCAGGACCTCCTCGGCGGCGAGGACCGCGACCGCCGCGCGCCCCCGGCCCCGGTCGGGCTCGGCGACGCGGAGGCCGACTATGGACCCGAGCCCGTACTCGGGGCGTGCGCTGAGGACGAGCCCGCCCACGGGGCGGCTGTTGACGCGGATCTCGTACGCACGGTGACGGGCCCCGCCGGGATCGTGCTGAAGCGGCTCGGTCGGCCGCAGGGTCGTGGTCATCACGGCCTTTCTACCCCGGCGCCCGGGCGGCCCACCAGGGTGCTCAGGCAGGGTCCTGATCAGCGGCCGCGCGCTCGGCGAAGACGCGCATGGCCTTGGCCGTGACGGGGCCGGGGGCCTGCTCCAGCGTGCGGCCGTCGACGCGGTGCACGGCCTGGACATCGCGCGTGGTGGAGGTCAGGAAGACCTCGTCGGCCCGCTCCAGGACGTCGAAGGGGAGGTCCCGCTCCTCCGCGCCCGTCCACTCGGCGACGAGGGAGCGCGTGATGCCCGCGAGGCAGCCGGAGGCGAGCGGCGGGGTGCAGAGGGTCCCGTCGAGCACGACGAAGACGTTGGAGCCCGTGCCCTCGCAGAGCCGGCCGACCGTGTTGGCGAACAGCGCCTCGGAAGCGCCCTGTTCGTGCGCGCGGGCGAGGGCGAGGACGTTCTCGCCGTACGAGGTCGTCTTGAGCCCGCTCAGCGCGCCGCGCTCGTTGCGCACCCACGGCACCGTGACGACGGCGGTGGTGTCGGGCCTCGGCGCGATGGCGCTGGTGGCGACGATGAGGGTCGGCGCCTCCGTGCCCCGGTCGGAGCCGAGCGGCGAGACACCGCCGGTGTACGTGATGCGCAGCCGCCCGAGCGCGACGGGCTCGGTCGCGAGCACCTCGGCGCACGCGCGCCGCACCTCGTCGAGGTCGGGCTCGGGGAGACCGAGCCCCGCGGCGGAGCGGGCGAGCCGGTCGAGGTGGCGACTGAGCGCGAACGGGGCTCCGTCGACGGCCTTGACCGTCTCGAACACGCCGTCCCCCACGGTGATCCCGTGATCGAGCGCGGAGACGCGCGCGTCCTCGGCGTCCCGCAGTCCACCGTTGATCCAGATGGTGCGCACAGTCATCGGAGGCTTCCTTCGCTTTCGGCGGGTTCCCGGGGGCGGGTCGTGTCGGGCCTCGCGCCCGGCACGAGGGCGTCTTCGTCGTCGGGACCCGACGCTATCGCGAGCAGCCGGGCCGCCTTGAGTTCGGTCTCGCGCCACTCGCGTTCCGGGTCGGAGCCCCACGTGATGCCCGCCCCGGTGCCGAAGCGCACGACGGCCCCGCCCCGCCCGTCGCGGTCGATCCAGAAGGTCCGGATGCCCACGGCGAGCCGGCCGGTGCCGCGGTCGGCGTCGACCCAGCCGATGCCGCCGCAGTAGGGGCCGCGCGGCGCCGTCTCCAGCGCGGCGATGAGGCGCAGGGCGCTGGACTTCGGCGCGCCGGTGACGGAGCCGGGCGGGAAGCTCGCCGCCAGCAGGCCCGGCCAGCCCACGCCGGGCGCGAGTTCGCCCCGTACGGTCGAGACGAGGTGCGCGAGCCCCGGATGGTGCTCCACCGCGCACAGGGCGGGGACCGTGACGCTGCCCGTCGCGCAGGCGCGGCCGAGGTCGTTGCGGACGAGGTCCACGATCATCACGTTCTCGGCGTGGTCCTTCTCCAGAAGGTCGTCGGCGGTCCGCCCGGTGCCCTTGATGGGGCCCGACTCGACGGTGCGGCCCGCGCGGCGCAGGAAGAGTTCCGGTGACGCGCTCGCGATCTCGACGCCGTGCTCCGGCAGGCGGATCACGGAGGCGTACGGGGCGGGGTTGCCGCGGGCGAGGAGCGCGCCGAGCGCGTCCGGGTCGGCGGCGTCCGGATCGGGCAGCGGGGCACTCAGGACACGGCAGAGGTTCGCCTGGTAGACCTCGCCGCGTGCGATGCGGGCGCGTATCTCGCGTACCCCCGCGGTGTACGCGGCGCGGTCGAGCGAGGAGGTCCACGCCTGCGCGCGCGGTCCGTGCCAGGCTCCGGGGCGCACGGGCGGGGCGGGGACGCGGCGTACCTCCTCGAAGCGGGCGCAGACGAGGGCGCCGTCGAAGCCGGCGGCGACGGCCCAGAAACCGGAGCCGTCGAGCGCGGCCGGGTCGTCCGTGACGTCCCGCAGGCCGGTGGCGAGCAGGTCGCCGAAGCGGGCGAGGGGAGTCGGGGGGTGCACGCGGGGAGTGTAGGCGGGCGCCGGGGAGCGGGCCCCGCCCGGGGCGCGCGCCGTGGCCGTCCGCTCGCTCCCTGTGGCCGCGCACGCGCACGCTGCGCAAACGCGTTTTTGTGCTGGCCCGGGAATCCGCTAGAGTTCCACTCGTCGCCGGGACGCGCCAAACGCCCCGGACACCGACAAGCGGACGTAGCTCAGTTGGTAGAGCGCAACCTTGCCAAGGTTGAGGTCGCCAGTTCGAACCTGGTCGTCCGCTCGATGATGAAGGGCTCCCGAGTTCTTCATTACGGGGTGGAGTGGCCGAGAGGCGAGGCAACGGCCTGCAAAGCCGTCTACACGGGTTCAAATCCCGTCTCCACCTCCAAGGACGATTAGCTCAGCGGGAGAGCGCTTCCCTGACACGGAAGAGGTCACTGGTTCAATCCCAGTATCGTCCACCGAGACCGGGCCCCTGGCCGCGGGTCTTGTCCCGCGCGATTAGCTCAGCGGGAGAGCGCTTCCCTGACACGGAAGAGGTCACTGGTTCAATCCCAGTATCGCGCACGTGAGTTCACCTCTTGCGGCCCTCGGGTCGAAGGATGGTCCCGAGGACGATTAGCTCAGCGGGAGAGCGCTTCCCTGACACGGAAGAGGTCACTGGTTCAATCCCAGTATCGTCCACACCCGGAGCCCCCGGCCCTTGCGGCCGGGGGCTTCCTCGTGCGCGGGTCGGGCGGGCGTGCGGACCGGGGGCGGACCCGTGTCCGAGGCCCCCGGGCCCGCGCCGCCCGCTCCGGCTCCCGTCCGCTCAGGAAGAGAAGAGCATCCGCCCGAAGCCGCGGTGCCCGCCGTGGTGTCCGTGGTGGCCTCCGTGGTGCGGGACGCCCCAGGGCGCGGCGGGGGCCGAGGGGTACTGCTGCGGCGGCGGGGCCGGCTGCGACCACTGCGCTTCCATGCGGGTCAGCGACTCCAGCTCGCCGTAGTCCAGGAATATCCCGCGACAGCCGGCGCACTGCTCGATCTGCACGCCACTGCGCTGGTAGGTGTGCATGGGGGCACCGCACTTCGGACACTGCATCCTGACTCCCACTCCTCGCCCGGCACGACGGCTTCGCGGCCGCCGGGCCGCCCTGATTCCTCCTGTCAGGACGCGCGGGCACGGTCAGGGGTTCCCCCCGGCTTCGGCGGGCGGGAGTCGGGCGATGCGGGCGCAGGCGTCGAGGACCGCGGTCTCCGCGTCGTCCAGCGTACGGCCCGCCTCGGTCGCCTTGGCGAGGGCGAGCGCGGCGGTCTGCACGGTGAGCGCGCGGGCGGGGATGTCGAGGCGGACCCAGGGGTCGCCCCGGCCCGGTACCGCGCTGCCGCCCGCGGCCCGGTAGGCCCCGAGGAAGGTGGACCAGTCGGCGGCCGAGAGCAGTCCGCAACCGTGCCAGGCGGCGGGCCTGGCGAGGTCCCAGGCGGGGTCGCCCAGTCCCAGGTCGTCGATGTCGATGAGCCGCCACGGACCGCGCGGGGCCGGGTGGCGCACGAGTTGGCCCAGGTGGAGGTCCCCGTGGCACAGCGCGAGGGCGGGGCCCGGCGTCTCGCCGCGTGCCCAGGGGGGCAGCGTCGCCCAGGCGCGCAGGACGAGGCCGCTGCCGCGCGGCGGCGCCGCCGCGCGCATCCGCGCGACGGCGCGGGCCGCCTTCACCGGTCCGCGCATGGGAGGCAGCGGGCCGGGCAGCGCGAGCGGGTCGGCGGTGTGCAGGCGGGCCAGGAGGACGGCCGCCTCCTCCCAGGGCGCGAGTTCGGGGGCGTGCGGGTCCACGGGGGAGCCGTGGGGCCAGCAGCTCACGAGGCGCAGGCCGTGGGTGAGGGGGCCGAGCGGGGGCAGCAGGACCCCGGCGAGCGCGGGGTGGGCGGCGACCGCGAGGCGCGCGGCGAGGTCGGCGGGCGGGGTGCCGGGCGCGTGCGCCTTCGCGACGACGTCTCCGTGCCGCACGACGGTGCCGTCGGGGCGGTCGGCGAGGACGGGCTCGGCGACGTCGGGGGAACGCGGGATGCCCGCGCCCGCACGCCGGGCGCAGGAGCAGGGGCCGTCCAGGCGGTGCGCGGCGGCGCGGGCGTGTCCGCGCAGGGCGGTGACGAGGTCCTCGGCGGTATGCGGAACGGGGGGCGCGCCGGGCCCCAGGGACGCGGGGAAAGCGGTGTTCGCGTGCTGCCGCGCCGCGACGACCCCGGGGTGTGCCGTCCCGCGCGGCCCCGGCCCCAGCACCTCCCCGGCCCCGGCGCCACCGTGCCCCGCGGCCGCGGCGGCGTCCGCTCCCGTACCGCCCGCACGGACCCCCGTGCCGTCGGCCACCGCATCGTCGGACGGCCCCCCGGCCGTTCCGTCGGTCTCCGCCGTGCTCTCCGCGACCGGCACACCGGCGGGCGTCCGCCCGGCCACCGCCCCGGCCGCTTCGCCGGGACGGTATCCCGGGCCGGAGCGCTCGCCGCCGGTCTCCGTAGGCGACTCGCCCGGGTCGCCGCCTCGCCCGGCTTCCGGGCGCGGCGGCGTCGTCCTCTCGGTGGACCGGGCCCGCGCCCGCGCGCCGTCCACCGTGCCGCCCTCACCAGTCCCCTCGGGGCGGGTGCCGTACGGCGTTCCGGGTGGCGCCACGTCCCCGCCGTCGCTCCTGCCGTGCGGGGCACGGTGGGCGGGCGGCCGGGGGGCGGTCACGGGGACGGCCGGGTGGTGGTCGGGTGCACGCTTGCGAGCCTAGGGAATGTCCGTGGATTCCGCGCGGGCGGAGGACGGG
>NZ_JOGO01000032.1 GCF_000719475.1 Streptomyces sp. NRRL F-5630
GTGGGGGCGGGCTCGCCGGGGGTGGCGGGCGGAACGGGGGCGGCCTGAGCACCACGGGTCCCGTCCTGCCCCGCACCCTCGGTCACCGTGGTGTTCCGGCCCGCACCGTCCGTTCCCGTCATGCCGTGGCCCGTACCGTCCGTCGCCGTCGCGCCCGGGCCCGCGCCGTCCGTCACCGTGCCCGCGCGGACCTCCTTGCTCAGGACCTCGGCGACCGTGGCGGCGTCCAGTGGCGCGGTGAGGCGCGGCGCCCTGCCCTGCCGGACGACGGCGCGGCGCGCGAAGGCGCCGTCGGTGGGGACCGGGGCGGGCCCGTGGTGTTCGAGGCGGGGGAGGCCGAAGCGGTGCAGTCCGGCTGCGGACCAGTACCGCACCGGGACGACGAGCGTCGCTTCCTGCGCCGGCAGGGAGATGCGCAGCGGCCCGTGCTCCGCCGCGTCGACACCGGTCTCGCGGACCCAGCAGCGCAGCAGCGACTCCAGCGCAGCGGCCTCGGCGGCGGTCGGCACATCGGGGTGTTCGAGGAGGTCGGCCGCGGCGCCGTCGAGGTGTTCCGCGGGGGCGGCCGTGTGCTGCCGGGGGACGACACCGTCTTCGGCACATGCCGAACTCGTACTTCCGGCCTCGGGGGCGAGGGGGTACCGGCCGTCGGGGGCGGTGTTCGGGTTCACGGGCGCTTCCTTGAGGGACGTGGTCGTTGGCCCTGCGGCTGGGGGGACGGGGCCGGTGGGGGGAATGGCACGCGGAGGGGCGCGCTCAGACGGGTGGGGTGCGGGGCGCTCGTACGCGCGGATCGCGGTCCACGGCGTCCAGTGCGTCGGCGAAGCGGTCCAGGACGGCGGTGGCCTGGTCGTCGGTGAGGGTGAGCGGGGGCAGCAGCCGGACCACGGCGGAGTGGCGGCCTCCCAGCTCCACGATGAGACCGCGGCGCAGGCACTCCCGGCGCACGGCGACGGCGCGCGCGGAGTCGGCGGGCGGCGGTCCCTCGGCTCCCGGCCTGGCACCCTCCGGGTCGACGAGTTCGACGCCGAGCATGAGTCCGCGTCCGCGCACATCCCCGATCCAGGCGTGGCGTGTCGCGAGGGAGCGCAAGGCGGAGAGCATGCGGGCTCCCAGGACCCTGGCCCGCTCGGCGAGCCCGTTCTCGCGGACGTAGGCGAGGGTCGCGGCGCCCGCGGCCATCGCGAGCTGGTTGCCGCGGAAGGTCCCCGCGTGGGCGCCGGGTTCCCAGACGTCGAGATCCTCGTGGTAGACGATGACGGCGAGCGGGAGGCTGCCACCGATCGCTTTGGAGAGGACCATGACGTCCGGCACGACACCCGCGTGGTCGACGGCCCAGAAGGCGCCCGTGCGGCCGACGCCCGTCTGCACCTCGTCGGCGATGAGGGGCAGTCCGTGCGCGCGGGTGAGGGCACGCATCCGCCGCAACCAGGCATCCGGCGCCGGGTGCACACCGCCCTCGCCCTGGACCGGCTCGACGATCATCCCGGCCGGGTCCGGCACCCCGGACTTCGGGTCGTCGAGGTAGCTCTCGGCGAGCCTGGCCCCGAGCGCGGCACCCGCCTCGCCGCCCACACCGAAGGGGCAGCGGTAGTCCTGGGGATAGGGAAGGCGCAGTGTGTCCCGTACCGACGCGGCGGCCGACGACACGTCGAGCGCCCCGGCGGTCATGCCGTGGTAAGCGCCGGTGAAGCCGAGCACCGGCTGCCGGCCCGTGGCGCGCCGTACGAGCTTGAGCGCGGCCTCGACGGCGTCTGTGCCCGCGGGCCCGCAGAACTGGATGCGGCCGCGTGCGGCCAGCTCGCCCGGCAAGGTGCGGAACAGTTCGGTGACGAAGGCGTCCTTGACCGGGGTCGCGAGGTCCAGGACGTGCAGGGGGGCCTCGGAGTCGAGGACGTCCCTGATCGCCTGGAGGATCACGGGATGGTTGTGACCGAGGGCGAGGGTGCCCGCCCCGGAGAGGCAGTCCAGGTACCTGCGGCCGTCCGCGCCTTCGATGGTCAGACCTCTGGCCCGGACGGGGACGATGGGCAGGGCGCGGGCGTAGGTCCTCGCGGCCGACTCGCGCAGGGACTGCCTGCGCAGTACCCCTTCCTGCGTGTTCGTCGGTGCGATGGGCACGGACTCGGTCACGGACAAGGTGGTAGGTCCTCCCGCGGTGCGAAGGGCGTGTCAGGGCCGAGAGCGGGCATGGCGACGGCCCCCGTACGTACCAACGACGCGGGCCGCTGCGGATAACGGCTCATCGGGAGATCCCTGCCGGGCTCGGCGAAGTCGGCCGGAAACCGACGATGCGACCGGAACGCGACGGCTGGCGCTGAGGATTGAGGCTGGGGCAGAAGGTTGACGCCGAGACCGGCATCCGGCCGGTGCGTCCCCACCGTGACCCAACTGTTGCCGTCGCGCGGCAGGGCTGTTGAGGCCCCGGCATAGTGTGGAGCGGCAAGGTCGGGCACTCCCAGGGGGATTGAGCATGCGCACCACACGGGCACGGACGGGGCGGGGGCCGCGTCGCGGTTCCTGGCCGATAGCGATCGGAGCCGCCCTGACCCTCACGCTCACGCTGACCGCCTGCGGTCCCGGCGAGGACTCGGCGGGCGGCGACGACGGCGCGAAGCCCGTCGCCTCGGACTCCTCGGCCGGCGATCACAAGATCCGCATCCCCGACGGCCTGCGGGACCGGCTCAAGGAACACGGCATCGACCTCGGGAAGTGGGAGGACGGCGCCTGGCGGAAGTGGGACAAGGACGCCTGGCTCCGCAAGGCCGAGGACTACGTCAACCCGATCATCGACGGCCTGTGGGACCCGGACCGGATGCGGCGGGCCGAGGACCCGCAGAAGAGGGTGGACGCCGGCGATCTCGCGGGCGACCAGGGTGTGACCGACCCGGCACCGGCGCCGGTGAAGGCCGCGGCGGTGCCCCCGCCGTACCACGACGCGCTGCCCGAGGCGGGGAAGGTCCTCTTCGACTCCCCCGAGGGCTCGATGGTCTGCTCGGCGACAGTCGTCCAGGACCCCGCCCACCCGGGGAAGTCGAACCTCGTGTGGACGGCCGGCCACTGCGTGCACGCCGGGCAGAAGGGCGGCTGGTACCGCAACATCGCCTTCGTCCCCGCCTACAACAACGCGGGCAAGCCGACCGCCGAGCTGGAGACGGCGACGCGCGAGGAGATCGCTCCGTTCGGGGTGTGGTGGAGCGACTGGGCCCAGACCTCGAAGGAGTGGATCGCGAGCGGCGGTCCCACGGGCGGCGCGGGGGCGCCCTACGACTTCGCCGTCCTGCACGTGACACCGGAGAACGGCGGCGGGAAGTCGCTGGAGGAGACCGTGGGCGGCGCGCTGCCCGTGGACTTCGCCGCGCCTTCGGCCGCGAAGACACCTTCCCTGACGGCGTCCGGTTACCCGGCGGCACCGCCCTTCGACGGCCAGGCGCTGTACCAGTGCCCCGCGAAGCCGGGGCGCCTCTCGCTCGGCCCGGCGCAGCCGACGATGTACCGCATCGGCTGCACCATGACCGGCGGCGCCTCGGGCGGCGGCTGGGTCGGCAAGAACGCGGACGGCAAGCCGGCGCTCGTCTCCAACACCTCGATCGGCCCCGTGACGGGCGGCTGGCTCGCGGGTCCGCGCCTGGGCAAGGAGGCGGAGGACATCTACCGCGCGGTGAGCGACAAGGCCGACAGCCTCTCCTGAGGCCTGAGCCCTGAAGTCTCAGGCGGAGCGACTGCGGTCGAGAGGGCTCCTCGGCGGTACGGCGGGGGTACTCGGCCGCCGTCGCCCGCGTTCGGCGGGTACCGGAGGCGGAGACCGGCCAACCGTCACCCACGCTCGGCGGGTACCAGGGGGATGCCAACCACAGTTGCCCGAAGTGCGGTGGGAACGGGAGGCGGCGGACCGCCACACCGCTCGCGGCACCGCTGAGCGGCCGTGGGCAGGCCACCGCTCCCCAGGAGGCGGGCCACTACTGCGACAAGGGGCGCAGTCGCCAGGCGGGCGGGCTGCCGTTGCCATCGAGTAACGGCAGCACGGGAATTGACCGCCGCGCTCCCCTCACACGAGGCGAAGGGCCCGCACCCTCTCCGGGTGCGGGCCCTTCGGCCGTCTGCGGCGCCTGGGCGCGGTACGGGCGGGGGCCGCCCGCGGGCTCAGTGCGAGCCGACGGGGCTGAACCTGCGCAGTTCCGCGGCCAGTTCCTCGTGCACCAGCGCCTTGAGCCGGGTGCCCTCGGGGGTGTGCTCCTCGGAGAGGACCTCGCCCTCGGCGTGCGCCCGGGCGATGTACTTGCCCTCGGTGTAGGGGACGAGCACGTCGACCTCGACGGCGGGACGGGGCAGTTCCTCGTCGATGAGCGAGAGCAGTTCCTCGATGCCCTGCCCGCTGCGGGCGGAGACGGCGATCGAGTGCTTCTCGACGCGCAGGAGCCGCTGGAGGACCACGGGGTCGGCCGCGTCCGCCTTGTTGATCACGACGATCTCGGGCACGTCGGTGGCCCCGACCTCCCTGATCACCTCGCGCACGGCGGCCAGCTGCTCCTCGGGGGCCGGGTGCGAGCCGTCGACCACGTGGAGGATCAGGTCGGAGTCGCCGACCTCCTCCATCGTGGAACGGAACGCCTCGACGAGGTGGTGCGGCAGGTGCCGCACGAAGCCCACCGTGTCCGCGAGCGTGTAGAGCCGGCCGCTCGGCGTCTCGGCCCGGCGCACGGTCGGGTCGAGGGTCGCGAAAAGGGCGTTCTCCACCAGTACCCCGGCGCCCGTGAGGCGGTTGAGGAGCGAGGACTTGCCGGCGTTGGTGTAGCCGGCGATGGCCACCGAGGGGACCTTGTTGCGTCGGCGTTCCTGACGCTTGAGGTCACGCCCGGTCTTCATCTCGGCGATCTCCCGGCGCATCTTCGCCATCTTCTCGCGGATGCGCCGACGGTCGGTCTCGATCTTGGTCTCACCGGGACCACGGGTCGCCATGCCACCGCCCGAGGAACCGGAGCCACCGCCACCCATCTGCCGGGAGAGCGACTGACCCCAGCCGCGCAGGCGCGGCAGCATGTACTGCATCTGCGCGAGCGAGACCTGCGCCTTGCCCTCGCGGGACTTGGCGTGCTGGGCGAAGATGTCGAGGATCAGCGCCGTGCGGTCCACGACCTTCACCTTGACGACGTCTTCGAGATGGATGAGCTGCCCCGGGCTCAGCTCACCGTCGCAGACGACGGTGTCGGCACCGCTCTCCAGGACCAGGTCCCGCAGCTCGACGGCCTTGCCGGAGCCGATGTAGGTGGCCGGATCGGGCTTGTCCCTGCGCTGGATGACCCCGTCGAGGACGACGGCGCCCGCGGTCTCCGCGAGCGCGGCGAGTTCCGCCAGGGAGTTCTCCGCGTCATGGACGGTGCCAGAGGTCCAGACACCCACGAGGATGACCCGCTCCAGACGCAGCTGGCGGTACTCGACCTCGGTGACGTCCTCCAGTTCCGTGGAGAGCCCGGCGACCCTGCGCAGGGCCGCGCGCTCCTCGCGGTCGTACTGCTCGCCGTCCCGCGCGCCGTCGACCTCGTGGCTCCAGGCGGCGTCCTCTTCCATCAGGGCATCGGCTCGCAGGCCGTGGCTGTGGGGCGGCTGCTGTCCCCGCGGGTGCGTCTCGTTCACGGTGTCCTCCGCGCCGAGCGGCGCGTCCTGGTCTCCGGAAGTGTCCTGGGAAAAGGGAGGGGTGTGGGTCATTGGTTCCTTAATGACGAGTGCGGTCGACGAGCGGACTCGGTCCGCCGATGTGAGCAACGCCCGGAGAGGCCCCGGAATTCCCGGCCCCGTGGGCGCCGCTCGCCCGGAAATGGTCCCACGGCGCTCCCCGCGGAGTCACGCGAGTTACCCGGCGGGCCGCCGGCTCCGGAGAGCTCGCGGGCCGGCACACGGGCCAGTGGGCGGGCCGCCACGCGGGCCGAGCGCGGCAAGGGCGCAAGGAGGGCGCGTAACCTCCCTGGTCACCGGATACGTGGTGGCTCGGTGAGACGGTGCGGGGTCGGGCTCCGCGGCTGCTCGGTGCCGGGCGCGTCGACGGTCCAGTCCGGGTGGCCGGGCATCGGCGGTGTCTTCGCCCCGTACAGCCACGGGTGGAGAAAGGCCCCGAGATCGCGTCCCGCCACGTCGGAGGCGAGCCGCACGAAGGCGGCGGTGTCCGCCGTGCCGTCGCGGTGCTCCGCGACCCAGCGGCGTTCGATGCGGGCGAAGGCGTCGGTCCCGACCTCCTGGCGCAGGGCGTAGAGCACGAGGGCGCTGCCGTCGTAGACGACGGGCCGGAAGATACTGATCTTGCCGTTGCCCGGGGCCTTGGGCCGGGCCGGTGGGCCGCCCTCCGCACGCCATGCGTCGCTCGCGCTGTACGCCTCGCGCATCCGCCGCTCCAGGGAGGGACCGCCCCGCTCCTCCCCGTAAAGGGACTCGTACCAGGTGGCGTGGCCCTCGTTGAGCCACAGGTCCGACCAGGTGCGGGGGCTCACGCTGTCGCCGAACCACTGGTGCGCCATCTCGTGCACGAGGACGGAGTCGACGTACCAGTCGGGGTAGCGGCTGTCGGTGAACAGGCGCCGTTCGAAGAGCGAGAGCGTCTGGGTCTCCAGCTCGAAGCCGGTATTGGTGTCGGCGACGAGCACTCCGTACGTCTCGAAGGGGAAGGTCCCCACGCGCTTCTCCATCCACCGCAGCTGGGCGGGTGTCCCGCGCAGCCACGGTTCGAGGCGCTCGCGGTCGGCCGCGGGGACGACATCGCGGATCGGGAGGCCGTGCGGCCCCGGCCTGCGGAGGACGGCGGAGCGGCCGAGGGAGACCTGGGCCAGCTCGGTGGCCATCGGATGCAGGGTGCGGTACGTCCAGGTCGTGGCGCCGCCCGCCGCCTCGGCCCGGCCCGCGAGGAGGCCGTTGGCGACCACGGTCACGCCGCGTGGCGCGGTGACGCGGAAGGTGAAGTCCGCCTTGTCGGAGGGGTGGTCGTTGCCGGGGAAGACCCGGTGGGCCGCGTCCGCCTGGTTGGCCATGGCCAGGCCGTCCTTCGTCCGGACCCAGCCGCCCTCGCCCTGTCCGGCGGCCGGTGGGCGCGGATCGCTCGTGTGGCGGACGACGATGCGCAGTCGCTCTCCGGGCCGTACGTGCTTCTCGGAGGTGACCACGAGGTCCTGTCCGGCGCCTGTGTGGCGGGCGGCGCGGCCGTTGACGGTGACGGAGTGGACCTTGCCGTGGGAGCAGTCGAGGTTGAAGCGGTCGAGGGGGGCCTCGGCCCTGGCGGTGATCCGGGTGACGGCTTCGAGCGGTGCCCGGTTGTCGCCGTCGTACGTCAGTGAGAGGTCGTAGGCGAGCACGTCGTAGCCGGGGTTGCCGAGGGCGGGAAAAAGCCGGTCACCGATCCCCTGCGGCGCCGGGGTAGGCGCGGCGGCGGCCATGAGCGCGAGGCAGACGGCGAACACCGGCACGAGCACGCGGGCCGTGCGGCGGGCGCGGCGGCGCGGGCGGGGCGGGGCCGCGCCGCCCGCCGCGTGCTCCGCGTCGGCACCGGGCCCCGGCCTCGCCAGGGTGTTCGCGGGAATGCGCTCCAGGTCCATGACTCCGAGTTACCGCACTGGATACGCACAGCAACCAACCGGCGGGCAGAACAACCCGAAGGAGTCAGTTCGTTCACGCTGTGCTGACGTCTACGGCGCCCGGCCGACGCCGCGCCGTCACCGCCCCCGCACTCCGTACGGCCGCGTGCCCCCGGTGCAGAAACCTCTCTGCCGCGCTCGGACCCTGGCCCTCTCACACCCCGGACGTCGGCGCCGCGCTCCGCGCCCTGCTCACGTCGTACACACCCGGCACGTCCCGCATGGCCCGCATGAGCCCCGGCAGGCGCGTGGCGTCGGGGAGGTGCAGCGTGTAGGTGTGGCGCACCCCGTGCTCACTCGGAGGTTCGACCGTGGCCGAGATGACGGCGACGCCCTCCCCGGCGATCGCCTCCGTGAGGTCGGCGAGCAGGTGCGGCCGTCCGAAGGACGCGGCGCGCAAGGTGACGCGGCAGTCGCCGGTGTCGCCCCAGTCCGCACCGACCGTGCGGCGGCCGGCCGCGGCCATGCGCACCGCCCGGGGGCACTCGGCGCGGTGCACGGTGACGGCGTTGCCCCGTACCGCGAAGGCCGTGACGGCGTCGGGGGGCACGGGGGTGCAGCAGCCCGCGAGGCGTA
Source organism: Streptomyces sp. NRRL F-5630 (assembly GCF_000719475.1). Lineage (GTDB taxonomy): Bacteria > Actinomycetota > Actinomycetes > Streptomycetales > Streptomycetaceae > Streptomyces. The sequence continues at coordinate 8,193 of NZ_JOGO01000032.1, forward strand.
CCGTCGCGCCGGGCTGGTCGACCATGACGCTCGCGGCCAGGGGCCGCGCGGCGGGGGCGGGAAGCGTGGGGCGGGGCAGGGGCTCCTCGCGCCGCGCGTCCTCGGCGGGGGCGTTCGCGGGGTGCGCTGTGAGCCAGCGGCGGATGGCCAGCCCGGCGGCCGGGGTACGTACGTGGTCGAGCCAGTCCGGCGAGGGGCCTCCGCCCACGACGTCCTGGCCCATCAGGAGCTGCACCGTGTCGCCGTCCTCCAGGACGGTGCTCAGCGGCGCGAGGCGGCCGTTGACGACCGCGCCCATACACGCGTGCGCGTCCTCGCCGTACTGCGCGTACGCCGCGTCGACGCAGCTCGCGCCCGCGGGCAGCCCGAGCGCGCCGCCCCCCTGGCGGAAGACCGTGATCTCGCGGTTGTGGGCCAGGTCCTCGCGCAGCACGGACCAGAACAGCTCCGAATCGGGCACGGCGCTCTGCCATTGCAGGAGGCGCGAGAGCCAGCCGGGCCGGGTCGGGTCGGCCCGCTCGGCGTCGGCGGCGTCCCCGGCCTCGGCGCCGACGGCTGCCCCGTCGGGAAGGGCCGGGCCCGGCCTGTCCTGCGGGCGCCTGCCGCCGTTCGCACGACTTGCGGCGCCTCCCTCCGTACGCTCGCGTCCCGGCTCACCGCCCGCCGCGTACGGGTTGCCGAGCGCGACGACGCCCGCCTCCGCGACGCGGTGCATCTGCCGCGTACGGATGAGGACTTCCGCGATGCCGCCCTCCGGCGTCGCGAGAGCGGTGTGCAGGGACTGGTACAGGTTGAACTTCGGGACCGCGATGAAGTCCTTGAACTCCGCGACCACCGGGGTCAGGCACGTGTGCAGCTCCCCGAGCACCGCGTAGCAGTCGGCCGTCTCGCCGACCAGGACGAGCAGGCGCCCGAAGTCGGTGTCGCCGAGCCGGCCGCGTTTGCGGTGGACGCGGTGGACGGAGACGAAGTGACGGGGCCGCAACTGCACGTCCGCCGAGAGGTTCGCCTCGCGCAGCACCTCGCGCACCCGCTCCGCGACGGCGGCGAGGGGATCGGGGGACGCGAAGTGGTCGACGATGAGGCGGCGCGTCTCCTCGTACTCCTCCGGGTGGAGGATGGCGAAGACCCGGTCCTCCAGTTCGGTCTTGAGCGTCTGCACGCCGAGGCGTTCGGCGAGCGGGATGAGCACGTCGCGCGTGACCTTCGCGATCCGGACCTGTTTCTCGCGCCGCATGACACCGAGGGTGCGGACGTTGTGGAGGCGGTCGGCGAGCTTGATCGACATGACGCGTACGTCGTTGCCGGTCGCGAGGAGCATCTTGCGGAAGGTCTCGGGCTCGGCTGCCGCGCCGTAGTCGACCTTCTCCAGCTTCGTGACCCCGTCGACGAGATAGCCGACCTCGCTGCCGAACTCGGCGCGGACCTGGTCGAGGGTGACGTCGGTGTCCTCGACCGTGTCGTGCAGAAGCGCCGCCGTCAGGGTCGTGGTCTCCGCGCCGAGTTCCGCGAGGATCAGCGTGACGGCGAGAGGGTGCGTGATGTAGGGCTCGCCGCTCTTGCGCGTCTGGCCGCGGTGCGAGGACTCGGCGAGGACGTAGGCGCGGCGCAGGGTGTCCACATCGGCGTCGGGATGGTGGGCGCGGTGGGCGTCGACGACATGCGCGATCGCGTCGGGGGCGCGGTCGCGCCCGGCGTGGCCGAGGAGGGCCGCGCGGCCGAGACGGCGCAGGTCGATGCGGTGCCGGGCGCGCTTGCGGGGCTGCGCGGCACCGGCCGCCGGGAGGGCTTCGGGAGGCCCCCCGGGCGTCACAGGATTCATTGCCTCCGCACTCATGGGCACCTCCGGCTGCGTCGACCGGTCGACGGGGTGCCCGGAGCGCGGGGCCCCGGGACAGCGGGCGGTGTCCCCGTCCGGGCCGGTGCTTGATGCTATCGAGCCCACCACGCGCCGCCGACCGCCTCTCGCCGAGCGTGAAAGGGATCACCCATTCGAGGGAAGTCCGCAGGCGACACGAGCGCGGAGAGTGACCTTTACGGCGTTCGCGCGTTGCCCCGGATACGCGTCGGGCGCGCGCCGGGGGGTGCGGCGCCCGCGCGGCCAGCCTCTCCGGCGCTCCGGTCGGGCCGGGGAGCGCGGGCCGGTCGGCCCCGGGGCGTTTTTCCTGCGCATCCCGAGGCCCGAAGGGGGCGCTCAGGCAGTCAGCGCCGCCAGCCAGCCCGGGTCGATCGTGCCCTCGGCGACGAGGACCGCGGGCCCGGTCATCTCGACGACGCCGTCGGCGCGTTCGGTGATGGTGAGCCGGCCGCCGGGCAGGTCGACGGTGTACGTGGCGGGGCGGCCCGTACGCGCGGGGTCCAGGCCGTCCCTGCGCGCGGCGGCCACGGCCACGGCGCAGGCTCCCGTACCGCAGGAGCGCGTCTCGCCGGAGCCGCGCTCGTGCACGCGCATCGCGAGCGCTCCGGGGGCCCGGTCCACGACGAACTCGACGTTGACGCCGTGCGGGTAGGCGCTCGCGGGAAGCACCTCGGGGGCGGAGCGCAGCTCACCCGCCTCGGCGAGGTCGGTCACGAAGGTGACCGCGTGCGGATTGCCCATGTCGACGTGCGTGGCGGGGCGCAACCCGGAGCCGACCCGCACCTCGACGTCGCCCTCGGGCAGCCGCGCGACACCCATCTCGACGGTGATCTCGCCGGGGGCCCCCGGCGTCTCCTCCTTGGCCAGGTGGACCCGCTTGATCCCGGCCCGCGTCGCGACCGCCAGCTCCCCGGCGTCCACGTGCCCGGCGCGCTGGAGATACCGCGCGAAGACCCGGACGCCGTTCCCGCACATCTCGGCGACGGAGCCGTCCGCGTTGCGGTAGTCCATGAACCACTCGGCCTCGTCGGCGTACGCGTGCCCCTCCGGGTGCGCCGCGGAGCGCACGACGTGCAGCAGCCCATCGCCACCGATCCCCGCGCGCCGGTCGCAGAGCGCGGCGACCTCGCCGGGACCCAGGTCGATGCCGTTCTCCGGGTCAGGGATGATCACGAAGTCGTTCTGCGTGCCGTGGCCCTTGAGGAAGCCGATCGCGGTGCTCATCCTTCGATCGTACGGGGCGGGAGGCGGGGTCCGCGCGGCCGTGCGGGGCCGACGGGCCGTGGCAGGCGGCCGGGGAGCGGCCCGGTCTCCGCGGTCCGCGCGGCCGGGCGGCCGTGCGGGGCTGGCAGGGCTGGCAGGGCTGGCAGGGCTGGCGGGGCTGGCAGGGCTGGCAGGGCTGGCAGGGCTGGCAGGGCAACGTTCGCGGGCGAACGGCCGTGGTCCGTCCGCAGGAGTACGGGTCGTGGGTGTACGGGCGCCAGGGGCGGCCGTTGGGGCCCCACGGCCCGGGGGCTCAGCGCAGCCGCGCGACGCGCCAGACGGCGAGGCCCGCGACGACGAGCACGAGGAGCGCGTAGAGGCCCATGGCGCGCCACTGCGGCCTTTCGCCGCCCCGGCCGAGCCCCGGCCAGCTGTAACCGACGCGGCGGGCCGCCATGACGGCTCCGCCCGCTGCCGACGAGCTGAGCAGGAGGCCGAGCATCGCGACGACAGCGCCTCCGTCACCGGCCTCGAAAGCGAGCGGGAAGGCGAACATGAGCGAGCCGATCGCGGCGAGCACGACGATGGGAGCCAGCTGCCACAGGCGCAGTCGCCGCTGCGGCCGCAGCTCGACCTCCACGGCGGCGTCCTCGTCGACCGCCTCATCCGCCGCGACGCCGTCGCGGCCCGGCGGCAGCGCACCCATGGCCACCGCGCTACGGTCCGTCATCGTCACGTCGGGGCCCCCGGGAGGATCGTCGGCCGGGCCGTCCTGGACAAGCTGCTCCCGCTCTTCGCGTCCGGTGTCACGAGGGCCGGCCTCCATCGCCACTGTGCCCTCCCACTCGGACTCCGCCAGGTCGATCGCAGCTTGATGATGGCACGGCGTCAGCGGCCCGCACGGCGCCCGGAGCGTCCCGATGCCATGACGTGATCAGGCTGTAACCGCCCGTTCGACCAACGCCAGAGCACGTCCGGAAAGTTCCGCTCGTCCGGTGAGTCCCCCGTCGAGCCAGTGGATGCGCGGGTCACGCCGGAACCACGTGTCCTGACGTCGCGCGAAACGCTTCGTGGCGCGCACCGTCTCCGCGCGTGCCTCCTCCTCACCGCACTCCCCGGCGAGCGCCGCGAGGACCTGCTGGTAGCCGAGCGCGCGCGAGGCGGTGCGGCCCTCGCGCAGTCCCGCCTCCTCCAGCGCGCGGACCTCCGCGACGAGGCCGCGTTCCCACATCACGTCGACGCGCCGGGCGATGCGCGCGTCGAGTTCGGGCCGGGCGACGTCGACACCGATCTGGAGCGTCTCGTAGTACGCCTCACGTCCCGGCAGGTTCGCGGTGAAGGGCTTGCCGGTGATCTCGATGACCTCCAAGGCGCGCACGATGCGGCGCCCGTTGCTGGAGAGGATCGCGGCGGCGGCCTCGGGGTCGGCGCCCGCGAGCCGCGCGTGCAGCACGCCGGGCCCCGCCTCCTCCAGTTCGGCCTCCAGGCGCGCGCGGACGGCCGGGTCGGTGCCGGGGAACTCCATCCGGTCGACGACACCTCGCACATACAGTCCCGAGCCGCCCACCAGCACGGGTACGCGGCCTGCGGCGAGAAGGCGGTCGATCTCGGCGCGCGCCAGCGCCTGGTACTCGGCGACGCTCGCGGTGCGGGTGACGTCCCAGATGTCGAGGAGGTGGTGCGGAACGCCCTCGCGCTCGGCGAGCGTCAATTTCGCGGTCCCGATATCCATCCCACGGTAGAGCTGCATCGAGTCGGCGTTGACGACTTCACCGCCGAGTCGCTGGGCGAGGAAGACGCCGAGATCGGACTTGCCCGCGGCGGTAGGCCCGACGACGGCGATGACCCGTGGGGTGGGGGGTGCGGTACTCACCGCCCCAGTGTCCCAAACCAGGAGGAGCGCCTCGAACGAGTTACGTGACGGGACGCGGGCCGCCTCGTTTGCCGTTGCGAGGTCCCGACCGTCGGTCGCGGGCCGCCGGAGCCGTGGCCGCGCGCAGTCCCTGCGCCGCCCCGGCCCGTATCCACTTGTCACCACCCGTCCCCAGGAGCACTCAATGGGCCTCTTCTCCTTCCTCCGCCGCAAGTCGCAGGCGACCGACCCCGCGTCAACCCCGCAGGAGGGGAGGGCTCCGGCGACCGAAGAAGCCGGTGAGGGCACCACGAAGGCATCTGCGGCGGAGGCGGCCGGCACGGATGCCGCTGGTAAGGACATCGCCGGTAAGGACGCCGCCGACGCGGAGGCTGCCGGTACGGATGCCGCCGCTGCTGACGCCGACAAGGCCGAAGCCGGTGCGAAAACGGCCGGGGCTGAGGGCAAGGGCCCGGCCGAGGCCGCTGCGGAGGACGAAGGCGCCGACGCGAAGGCCGATACGAAGGCAGACGGCGCGGAGGCGGACGGTGCTGCCCCTGGCGCGGAAGCCACCGACAAGGGGGCCGTCGCGGCGAAGGAGGCGGCCGGCACCGCCGACGACGCGGACGACAGCGAGACGGCAGAGGGCGGCATCCCCAAGCAGCAGTCGGTCGACGAGGCCGCCGAGCGCGAGGCCGCCGACCACGTACGTCGCTGAGACGCGAGCGGCGCTCCGCGCGCCTGTCGAGCCCGCCGGGACGGGCCACCGGCCCCGGGAGCCCGACAGGCGCGCGCGGCCGATCCGTAGTAAGCCAGCAGTAGGCGCTCTGCCTGGGGCGCCTACTGCCCGGTTTCCTGCGAGGAGGGACCCCATGGGTTTCATCGACAACATGCGGGCACGGCTGTCCCCGGCGAAGGACAAGGTGGCCGATCTCGCCCGGCAGCACGGCGACAGGATCGGCGACGGCCTCGACAAGGCCGCCAAGACGGTCGACGACCGCACGAAGGGCAAGTACTCCGACCGCATCCAGTCGGGCACGGACAAGGCCAAGGGCGCCGTCGAGCGGATGGGCAAGAAGGACGGCGAGGACGGTGGCAGGGGCGGGAGCGGAGGCTCGCAGCAGCCACCGAACTCGCCGCGAGGCTGAGCATCCGCGCCCACGTCCTACGGCCGCCGACGGCTCGGCCGGACCGGTACCGGTTGGCACGGGTCCGCGCCGCTCCGCCCGCCGCGCGCGGGCCGTCCGCGCCTCTCGGGCGCGACGTCGAGCCATCCCCGCCGGGCGTCGCGTTGCGCGGGCGGAGGGGGCTCAGGACCACGCGGCGACGAAGTAGCCCACTCCGTACGGCGCCTCCTCGTACAGCAGGCTGCCGGTGAGGTCCGCGCCGCGCGCCGCGCCCGCGAGGACCTGCCACGGGGCCCGCCCGGCGCAGCCCAGCGCCCGGGCCGTGACGGGATCGAGTCCGGCAAGCGCCTCGGTGTCCGCGTCGGCGAGTGCCTTCGCGACGGCGCTGTCCCAGGGCGCGGCCCGCTCGTCCAGGTAGCCCGGCGCCTTGACCGTACGTGTCGTGCTGCCGTCGCCGAGGGCCAGCACCGCGAGGCGCTCGTCGGGGACGCGCAGCGACTCCCCCAGGGCGAGACACTCCTCGGTGCCGCTCTCCTCGCCGACCGCGAGCCCGGACACCGGGGCCGCCGCCCAGGCGGCTTTCTCCACCAGCCACGCGCCCACGGCGAGGGAAGCGGGCAGGGCCGCCCCGTCGTCCGCCGCACGCGGCGGCTCCGCCTGCCCCGCCCGCGCGAGCCGTACGGACAGAGGCACCCCGAACCCGTGGAAGCCGCCCGACGCACCCTCAGCGTGGCGAACAGCCCCGGTCCCCGTCACGGGTCCGAGGACGAGCAGCCGGTCGGGGCGCGACGCGGCGAGCACCGAGAGCGCGTCGGCACACGCCGCCCGCAAGGCTTCCAGCTCCGCCGCGGCCCCCGCCGCGATCCGGGGAACCAGCAACGGAGGGCACGGGCAGACGGCTGCGGCGACAAGCATGATCGGCAGCGTAGCCCGTGGGCGCACAGGGTGCGGGGTTTGCGGGGCAAGGGCGGTGGGTGCGGCGGACGGGTGGGGGGCCAGGGCGTCGCAAGGCGGCGCTCCAGAGGGTCCTCCGGCCAGTGCAGCGGCGGGCGCACGTTCCGCGCGGGGGAAATCCGCGCACGGCGGGCGCTCGCGGAGCGGGATCTTGGGCGCGCGGATGGGGACCTTGGGCGCGCTGGGTGCGCCAGTGCTCCCCCGGCTTTCGCGAACGGGGCGCCTGACTGTCGCCTGCCCTGGTCCGCCGCTGCCCGCCTGCGCCGGGCGCGATCCGCCGCGCGGGATCGATCTTCCTGCCCAGATCCTCGGTCCAGCTCCGACCCCGGTCCCGCTCCGGGGCTCCGGTCTCATGCCAAGGCTCGGCCGAAGGCGCCAGCCCAGCCCGGTGCGCCCCAGGCCTCGCCCGTGCCCAGGCTCGGCTCAAGTCGCCAGCTCGGCCCCAGTGTGGTCAGGCCAGCCCCGGCCCATGCCCGGGCTCGGCTCGATGCGCCGACCCGGCTCCGGGTGCCCAGTCCTCGCCCCTGCCCAAGCCGCTCGAAGCGCCGACTCGGCCCCGCCCCAGGCCCGATCCCCCGTCCAGGCTCAGGTCAATACCCCGGCCCAGCCAGTCGCCCGGCACGTCACAGTGAAGGCCCTCTCAGAGGGTCGGGGTCAGTCGCAGCCACACCCCTGCGCAACGGCGGCGGTCGGCTGGGGGGCCGGGGCGCCGATGGTCGGGAGGCCCAGCATGACGCCCGCCGGCTTGGCGGTCTCGGCCGTCGTGCGCTTCTCCCAGGCGTCGCCCGCGCGGGTGCGCCTGACCCCGCGGGGAGTGCCCTCGGCGAGGAGGTGGTGGGGAGCCGCGTAGGTGATGTCGACGGTGACGACGTCCCCGGGGCGCACCGGCTCCTGCGGCTTCGTGAAGTGGACGAGGCGGTTGTCGGGGGCGCGCCCCGAGAGGCGGTGGGTCGCGCCGTCCTTGCGCCCTTCGCCCTCGGCGACCATGACGTCCAGGGTGCGGCCGACCTGCTTCTTGTTCTCCTCCCAGGAGATCTCCTCCTGGAGGGCGACGAGCCGCTCGTAGCGCTTCTGGACGACCTCCTTGGGAATCTGGTTCTCCATCTCGGCGGCCGGGGTGCCGGGCCGCTTCGAGTACTGGAAGGTGAAGGCCGCGGCGAAGCGCGCCTCGCGCACGACGTGCAGCGTCTGCTCGAAGTCCTCCTCGGTCTCGCCGGGGAAGCCCACGATGATGTCGGTGCTGATCGCGGCGTCGGGGATCGCGGCGCGGACCTTCTCGATGATGCCGAGGTAGCGGTCCTGGCGGTAGGAGCGGCGCATCGCGCGCAGCACGGTGTCCGAACCGGACTGGAGCGGCATGTGCAGCTGGGGCATCACGTTGGGGGTCTCGGCCATGGCGGCGATGACGTCGTCGGTGAAGTCGCGCGGGTGCGGGGACGTGAAGCGGACGCGCTCCAGCCCTTCGATGCGGCCACAGGCGCGCAGCAGCTTGCTGAACGCCTCGCGGTCGCCGATGTCGCTGCCGTAGGCGTTGACGTTCTGGCCGAGGAGGGTGATCTCGCTGACGCCCTCGGCGACGAGCGCCTCCACCTCGGCCAGGATGTCGCCCGGCCTGCGGTCCTTCTCCTTGCCGCGCAGAGCGGGGACGATGCAGAAGGTGCAGGTGTTGTTGCAGCCGACGGAGACGGAGACCCAGGCGGCGTAGGCGGACTCGCGGCGGGTCGGCAGCGTGGAGGGGAACGCCTCCAGAGACTCGGCGATCTCGACCTGGGCCTCCTCCTGGACGCGGGCGCGTTCGAGGAGGACGGGCAGCTTGCCGATGTTGTGGGTCCCGAAGACGACATCGACCCAGGGAGCGCGGTCGACGATGGTCTGCCGGTCCTTCTGCGCCAGGCAGCCGCCGACGGCGATCTGCATCCCCGGGCGCTCGGTCTTCTTCGGGGCGAGGCGGCCGAGGTTGCCGTAGAGGCGGTTGTCGGCGTTCTCGCGCACCGCGCAGGTGTTGAAGACGACGACGTCCGCGCCCTCGTCCTCGGCGCCTTCGGGGGCGCGTACGTACCCGGCACCCTCCAGGAGGCCGGCGAGCCGTTCCGAGTCGTGCACGTTCATCTGACATCCGTAGGTGCGGATCTCGTATGTCCTGGCCTGTGTCCCGGCCTGCTGAACGTCCACCACGGGGCTCCGGTCGCTGCTGCTCATGCGGACAAGGGTAGGCGAGCGAGGAGAAGCGGCCGACCGCCGGTGGTGTGGCCTGCACGGCCAACCCTGAGAGCCGGGGAAACCGGCCTCGGGGTGCGCGGCCCCGCGCGACCCTGGGGAACGCCGGGCAGCGGCCCTACAGGCAGGATGCGGACCCTGAGTTCCCCCGGAGCCGAACCCTGAGACGGCCGGAGCAGCGGCTCAGGGATCTTCCAGGGATGTCCCCGGGTGATCTTTGAGGGTTGTCCCCGAGGGCGGGTCAGGGAGAACCCTGAAGCGTCCCTGATCTCTGCGGCACCCCCTGGTGTTCACCCTGTGTGACTGGCAGGATCGTCGCCATGACCACGTTCCTCTCCCGGTTCGGCCGGGGCACGGTGCTCGGCGGCGCGGCGGTGTGCGCCCTCGTGATCGGGCTGCTGCTGTGGTGGCTGCTGCCCCTCGGGAGTGCGGAGCCGCGCGGGACTGCTGTGTTCAGCACGGGGGTGCGCTCCGGCGTCTACGAGAAGTACGGCGAACTCCTCAAGCACGCCGTGGACCGGGATCTGCCGGGCGTCCGGATGGAGTTGCGCGCGAGCGAGGGCTCGCAGGAGAACGTGGCCCGGGTGGCGACCGGCAAGGCTGACTTCACCATCGCCGCGGCGGACGCCGTCGAGAAGTACCGGGAAGACGGGGGCCAGGGCGCGGAGAGTCTGCGTGGCTGCGCGCGGCTCTACGACGACTATCTGCAGCTCGTCGTCGCCGAGTCCTCCGGCATCCACAAGGTCGCCGACCTCCGGGGCAAGCGCGTCGCGGTGGGGCAAGTGGGGTCCGGCGTGCGGTTGATAGCGGACCGCTTGCTCAAAAAGGCGGGTCTCGATCCGGAGCACGACATCACCTCACTGGGCATCGGCATCGACACGATGAACGAGCAGCTGAGGCGCGGAAAGATCGACGCCTTCTTCTGGTCCGGCGGGCTCCCGACGGTCTCGGTGCGCGAGCTGTCCGAGACGTTTCCCGTGCGGTTCGTCCCGCTCGGTGACCTCGTGGACGCCCTGCGGCACGCGGGCGGGGAGGGACGTTTCTACCGGACGGCCGTCATGCCGCGCGACGCCTACCCCGCGGCGCACAACGACGGCACAGTGATGACACTCGCGGTCGCGAATCTGCTGGTCACCCGGGACTCCCTGGAGCCGGACCTGACGGAGGGAGTCACGCGGACTGTCATCGCCAGCCGCGACGGCATAGGCCAGCAGGTGCACGCCGCCCAGAAGGTTGATCTGCGCACCGCCATCTATACGGACCCCCTTGAACTGCACAAAGGCGCGCAGCAGTACTACCGGTCGGTGAAACCATGACCCCGTGAGCCGTGACTTCGTGAGGACGTCATTGCATGAGCTCATGACCCCGTGGTGGCTCTGTGACCACGTGGCGTCATTGGCCCCGTGGCCCGCGGGGTGCTGTGACCGCGTGGTGCCGTGATCGCCGGTGCCGTGACCGGCCGTGGCGTGATCGCTGGCGTGGCGGCCTGACGTCGCGGCTGCCGGACGGCGTGTGTCGCCAACGGCCGTCACGCGGCGAAGTCGTGAGGCGGTAGGGCCGGGACGGGACCTGCGGGAGCAACGACGCCCTCCTCCAGCACCCCGTCCTCCTCCCCGTCTCCCCGCCCCCGGCCTCTCCGTCGCTCGCCCCGTCCGCCCTATCCCCCCGTCAACGGTGTCGTCTTCGCAGGGCGGTTGCGGGGGATGACGAGGTCGGCGCTGAGGCCGTGGGGTTTGTGGTGGCGGAACTCCAGGGCGCCGCCGCCGGCTTCGAGGAGGGCGCGGGTGATGGAGAGGCCGAGACCGGAGCCGTGGATGTTCTGGTGGCGGTTGCTGCGCCAGAACCGGTCGCCGATACGGCCCAGTTCCTCCTCGGTGAGGCCGGGCCCCTCGTCGGTGACGGTGATGACGACCTCGCCCGGCCGGGCCTCGACGGTGAGTTCCACGGCGGCACCCGCGGGGGTGAACTTGAGGGCGTTGTCGAGCACGGCGTCGAGGGCGCTGGACAGCGCGATGGGGTCGGCCCAGCCGGTGACGGCGGGGCAGGTGCCCGTGAGCCGGACGCCCTTCTCCTCGGCGAGGGGCCGCCAGGAAGAGAGGCGTTCCTGTGCCAGGTCGCCGATGTCGGTGAGCGTGAGGTCGGCCTCGGTGTGCTCGGCCAGAGCGAGGCCGAGGAGGTCGTCGAGCACCCGGGCGAGGCGTTGGCCCTCGGTGCGGACGGAGGCGATCTCGTCGTTGTCCTCGGGGAGTTCGAGGGCGAGGAGTTCGATGCGGAGCAGGAGTGCGGAGAGGGGGTTGCGGAGTTGGTGCGAGGCGTCGGCGACGAAGGCGCGCTGCTGTTCGAGGACGCTTTCGACGTTGTCGGCCATCTCGTTGAAGGAGGTGGCGAGGCGGCGGAGTTCGGGCGGGCCGCCGGTGGGGGCGACGCGGGACTTGAGCCTGCCGGTGGCGATGTCGTGGGTCGTGGCGTCCAGGACGCGGACGGGGCGCAGCACCCACCCCGTCAGTCGCAGGGCGGCGCCGACCGCGAGGAGCATGGCCGCGCCCTCGCCGACGGCGACGAGCAACCACCTCTGAAGGGTGCGGGAGCGCAGGGCGTCGGTCGGGGAGTCGGTGACGACGACCGCGATGACATCGCCGTCCCGTATCACCGGCGAGGCCACGACAAGGCGGCGGCTCGACTGCCAGGGCCAGATCTGCTCGGGGTCAGGGCTGCGCCGCCCGTTGAGGGCCTCGTCATAGGCGGATCGCGCCTCCTCGCCCGCGTCCTGGAAGGGCCGCGCGCGACTGTGCACGGAGCCGGTGGGCTCCGGAAGGGCCGACGCGCCCTGTCCACCGGAGGAAAGGGTCGTCCCGGGAAGGGAGGTGTCCGCTTTCGCGGCCGGCAGATGCCAGCTGTGCGGGGCGGTCGCGAAGGGCTCGCCGAGGCGGTCGAAGACGCCGACGTGGATGCCGTAGAGGCGGTAGTAGCGGCCGAGCTCGGTGTCGAGCGTGGCACTGCGTTCGGCGTCCTCGACGGTCTCGCCCACGCCACCGCCGTCCGTGTTGACGAACTGGGCGAGCGAGGCGAACCGCGCGGAGTCGTCGATGCGGTCGACGATCACCTTCTGCTGCTCCCCCGACGCCATGCTGATGGCGAGCGGGAAGCCGAGAGCGAGCAGGACCCCGGCGAGCAGGATGATGAGGAGGGGCAGAAGCCGCGTGCGCACAGGAACCCGCTAGGCGCCGGGAACGACGAGCTTGTACCCCACGCCGCGGACGGTCTCGATGAGGGCGGGTACCCCGATCTTGGCGCGCAGCGAGGCGACGTGGACCTCCAGGGTGCGCCCCGTCCCCTCCCAGCTCGTGCGCCAGACCTCGCTGATGATCTGCTCACGGCGGTAGACGACGCCGGGGCGCAGGGCGAGGAGCGCGAGGAGGTCGAACTCCTTGCGGGTGAGCTGGACGGGCCGGCCGTGGACGCTCACCTCACGGGTCTCCGGGGTGAGGCGGACGGGGCCGAGCGCGGTCGTGCCGGGCTCGGAGGCGCTGGAGTGGGTACGGCGGGCGACGGCGTGGATGCGGGCGAGGAGTTCCCTGGTGTCGTACGGCTTGACGACGTAGTCGTCGGCGCCGAGGTTGAGTCCGTGGATGCGGGAGCGGACGTCGGCCCGCGCCGTAACCATGATGACGGGTACGGCGGAGCGCGTGCGTATCTTGCCGCAGACCTCGTAGCCGTCCTGGTCGGGCAGGCCCAGGTCGAGGAGGACGACGGCGTACGGCTCCTCCTGTTCCCCGCCGGGGAGCAGGGCGCGCAGCGCGTCCTCGCCGTTGCGGGCATGCGTCACCCGCAGGCCGTGACGGGTCAGTACGGCGGAGAGAGCGGCGGCGACATGGTTGTCGTCCTCCACGAGCAGCAGTCTCACCGTCCGTCACCTCCGTCGGCTGGGGTGGCCCGGGCCCCAGCGGGTCCGCGTGTGCTGGTACGCACGCGATCCGCGGCACGGACGGTTCCCGCGGGCACGGGGCACACGGGAGGCACGGGCGGGAGCGCGCGCGGGGCGCTTTGGCATGTACTCCGATCAGCCCGGTACGCGTCAAGAGGGTTCGGGGCCGGGGCGCGTTCCGTTATGCAGCCGGTACGAGGAGGCGGTGCGACAGCCACGCGACGTGCGCAAACGGTCCCGGATCGTGATGCTCAATTTCCGCTCAGAAGTGCTGACGGTGCTCCCATCTGCTCACTAGGGTCCACGGCAACCGAGGAGGACGGAGTTGTGAGCCGATGACCGCAGTATCGGTGTCGAAGGACGCCGCGCCCACGAGCGAGGACCTGGTGGTCCTGAGCAAGGTGAACAAGCACTTCGGCGCACTCCATGTGCTTCAGGACATCGAGCTGACGATCGGACGCGGCGAGGTCGTCGTGGTGATCGGTCCCTCGGGGTCCGGGAAGTCCACGCTGTGCCGCACCATCAACCGCCTGGAGACGATCGACGACGGTGCCATCACCATCGATGGGCTGCCGCTGCCGCAGGAGGGCAAGGAACTGGCCAGGCTGCGCGCCGACGTGGGCATGGTCTTCCAGTCGTTCAACCTGTTCGCCCACAAGACCGTGCTCGAAAACGTGATGCTCGGCCAGGTGAAGGTGCGCAAGGTCGAGAAGGGGGCCGCGGAGGAGAAGGCGCGGCAGCTCCTGGACCGGGTGGGCGTCGGCTCGCAGGCCGACAAGTACCCCGCGCAGCTCTCCGGTGGTCAGCAGCAGCGCGTCGCGATCGCGCGGGCGCTGGCGATGGACCCGAAGGTCATGCTCTTCGACGAGCCGACCTCCGCGCTCGACCCGGAGATGATCAACGAGGTCCTTGAGGTCATGCAGCAGCTGGCCCAGGAGGGCATGACCATGGTGGTCGTCACGCACGAGATGGGCTTCGCCCGCTCCGCGGCGAACCGCGTCGTCTTCATGGCCGACGGGCGCATCGTGGAGGAGGCGACCCCGGACAAGTTCTTCAGCGCCCCGCGCAGTGACCGCGCCAAGGACTTCCTGTCGAAGATCCTCCAGCACTGACCGGCCTGCGGCGCTGAGCGATCCTCAGCGCCGAGCGGTCCCCCGCGCCGAGCGGCCTTCGGCACCCGGCACACGCGGGACCACCGCATAGGGACCACCGCATAGGTACCGCCGGACGCAGGGCCCCACCGGGCGCCGAAGCCACCGGACGCAGCACCGGCCCCCGGGCCGACTCGCCTAGGGGCCCCGCACCCTGCGGATCGCCGCTCCGCCGGTCGCCGGTCCCCATCAGGAACACCCCGCATCACGAACACCCCGCGCCTCCCCCCAAAGGCGTCGGTGCACCTCCGCACGGTGCCGCCGTTCACCGGCGTGCGCCGTGCAGGCCGGCGGGCCTTCCAGGCCCGTACCCGCCACCGCCGTTCCACCGATTCCGATCCGCCGTCGATCACGATCGACCGTTATCGAAGGACTCACCATGAAGTTCCGTAAGGTTTCCGCCGCCGTCGCCGTGGTCCTCACCGTCGGCCTCGCCGCCAGCGCCTGTGGCAAGAACGACGACGACAAGGCTTCGGGCGGTTCCGGCGGTGGCAAGAAGATCACCATCGGGATCAAGTTCGACCAGCCGGGTCTCGGCCAGAAGCTGCCGAGCGGCAAGTTCGCCGGCTTCGACGTCGATGTCGCCACGTACGTCGCGAAGGCCCTCGGCTACAAGACGAACCAGATCGAGTGGAAGGAAGCGAAGAGCGCCGACCGCGAGACGATGCTTGAGCGCGGCGACGTGGACTTCATCGCCGCCTCGTACTCGATCACGGACGAGCGTTTGGCGAAGGTCGACTTCGCGGGCCCGTACCTCCTCGCCCACCAGGACATCCTGCTCCGTGCGGACGAGAAGGACATCAAGGACCCGAAGGACCTGAACAGCAAGAAGCTCTGTTCGGTCACCGGCTCCACCTCCGCCCAGAACATCAAGAAGGAGCTGGCCCCGAAGGCCCAGCTCCAGGAGTACGGCGGCTACTCCGAGTGCCTCACCGGCCTGGAGAACAAGGCCGTCGACGCGCTGACCACGGACGACTCCATCCTCGCGGGCTACGCGTCCCAGAAGGAGTTCCAGGGCAAGTTCAAGCTCGCCGGCTTCAAGATGACGAACGAGAACTACGGCATCGGCGTCAAGAAGGGCAGCGACCTCAAGGGCAAGATCAACGACGCCCTGAAGAAGATGGTCGAGGACAAGTCCTGGGACAAGGCCGTCCAGGACAACTTCGGCCCGGCGAACTACAAGAACGAGCCCGCCCCGGCGATCGGCGACGTCAAGAAGTAGGCGACGGCGCTCAGCAGATGACAGCTCGCGTGCGCTTCCCCGCCCGCCACCACGCGGCGGCGGGCGGGGACCGCGCGGGACAGTAGTCGGGGTGCGGTCGGTGTGCGGGCGGTGACGCCCACGCGCCGGGCCCATCCCCCGCGTGGAAGCACGGGAGATCGTGTTCGACTTTCTTGAAGGTTACGACCTGCTCGGGGCGTTCTGGGTAACGGTGCAACTCACCGTGCTCTCCGCCGTGGGCTCCCTGATATGGGGCACCGTGCTCGCCGCCATGCGGGTCGGCCCTGTCCCCCTGATGCGTGGCTTCGCCACCGGTTACATCAACATCGTGCGGAACATCCCGCTCACGGTGATCATCGTCTTCACCTCGCTCGGCCTGTTCCAGACGCTCAGCATCGATCTGGGCGCGAGCGACTTCAAGGCGATCAACTTCCGCCTGGCAGTGCTCGGGCTCGTTCTCTACACCTCCACCTTCGTGTGTGAAGCGGTCCGTTCGGGCATCAACACGGTCCCGATGGGGCAGGCGGAAGCGGCCCGCGCGCTGGGCTTGAGTTTCCGCCAGGTCCTGACGCTCATCATCCTTCCGCAGGCGTTCCGTTCGGTGGTCAACCCGCTCGCCAACGTCCTCATCGCACTCACCAAGAACACGACGATCGCGGCGGCCATCGGCGTCGCGGAGGCCGCCCTGCTCATGAAGGAGATGATCGAGAACGAGGCCGAGCTCGTGCTCATCTCGCTCGTCTTCGCCTTCGGCTTCGTCGTACTCACACTCCCCACCGGGCTCATTCTCGGCTGGGTCAGCAAGAAGGTGGCGATCAAGCGATGACCTCGGTGCTCTTCGACGCCCCGGGCCCCCGGGCCAAGACACGCAACGTCGTCTACTCCGTCCTCTTCGTCGTCGTCGCCGCCCTCGTCGTGTGGTGGCTCGTCGTGAAGCTGAACGACAAGAACCAGCTCGACTGGGTCAAGTGGAAGCCCTTCTTCACGGACAGCCAGGCGTGGACCACGTACCTGCTGCCCGGCCTCGGGCAGACGCTCCTCGCCGCGGCCATATCCATGGTCATCGCCCTGCCGCTCGGCGCGGTGTTCGGGATCGCGCGGCTCTCGGACCACGTCTGGGTGCGAGTGCCCTCGGCGACCCTCGTCGAGTTCTTCCGCTCGATCCCGGTCCTGATCATGATGCTCGTCGCCAACGAGGTCTACGCGGAGTACACCTCGGTCTCCACCGACGACCGGCCGCTCTACGCGGTGGTCACCGGCCTCGTGCTCTACAACGCCTCGGTGCTCGCCGAGATCGTTCGCGCCGGCATCCTCTCGCTCCCCAAGGGCCAGACCGAGGCCGCGCAGGCGATCGGGCTGCGCAAGGGGCAGACGATGCGGTCGATCCTGCTGCCGCAGTCGGTCAGCGCGATGCTGCCCGCGATCGTCAGCCAGCTCGTCGTCATCGTGAAGGACACCGCGATCGGCGGCTCGCTCCTCGGCTTCTCCGAGTTGATCAACTCCGTGCGCCCCTTGTCGGCCGCCTACGGCGCCAACACGATCGCGTGCTTCACCATCGTCGCTTTGATCTACATCGTCGTGAACTTCGCGCTCACGAGCTTCGCGACGTGGCTGGAGAAGCGACTGCGCGCGGGCAAGAAGTCCACCGGAGCGGTCCTGAGTGCCACCGCGGTGGACACCGGCGGCACTGGCACGACCGGCGTCCAGCCGGTGAAGGCCGACGCCTGACGGCCTGCCACAGACTCCCGGTACATCCGGGTCTCGCGGCCCGCACGCGGGAGGCTCCGGTCTCCCGCTACGGGTGCCCCGTCGGCGGCGGGGCACGCGAAGCGGACGCGCACAAGAGGGCGGGACGAGAGCCTTGGGGGGCTTTCGTCCCGCCTTTGCGCGTGGTGCTTCGCGCGGGGGAGGCGTCGCAACGCCGGGGGCGGGGAACGTCGCGCGTACGCGTGCTGAGGGCGTCGCGCGTACGCGTGCTGGCGGCGCCGGGGCGTGCGCGCGTCACCGCGCCAAGGGCGCGTCGGCTCCCCGTACGTGCTCCCCCGCGCCCCCTCGCCGCGCCGACGCCGCGCCCGGCGGAGCCGTCGGCGGGTTCGTGCCCCGCGCGCCCGGGGGTGCTTCGCTTGACGCGGGCACCGGCAATAGGTTGCATACGGTCTGTGATCACGCACCGGTTTCCACTCGCACGCATCACCGAAGCCTCCTCCGACCGGGACCCCACCGGAGCGCTGCCGTGGAACCGGTGATCGTGGTGGGCGCGGGTCCTGTCGGTCTCGCGCTCGCGCTGGCCCTGACCCGGCACGGCGTCCCCTGTGTCGTCCTCGACGAGGGCTCGTGGAAGGACGAGGAACGACTCGCGCGTACGGCGGTGCTGCGCGCCGACACGGCGAACTGGCTCGAACAGCTGACGGGCGCCGCGCTCTCCGGCCCGCCGCGGGCCCCCGGCCCCGTCCGCGCCGATCCGCGCGGCGGTGGTCCGGCCGACATCGCGCGCGCCGCCCTTCCCCCCGCGTCGCCGGTCACGCAGGGCGACGTCGACCCTGCCGGGAGCCGGTGGTCGGGCTGGCGCCTGATGCGCCGTAAGCAGACGGTGCGACACATCGTGTTCGGCGAGGGCGACGCCGCGGAGGGCGCCGCCAGGTCGCGTGCGGGAGAGCTGTTCGCCGCACCGCTGCACATCCCGCAGCACGCCCTCGCCGTGGCGTTGCGCCGGGCGCTCATCGGTTCGCCGCTCGTGACGCTCGTCGCCGACAGCCGCGTCGTCGCGGTGGAGCAGGACGCGGCCGGCGTGACGGTGCGCACTCGCGGCGCGGGGGGCAACTGGTGGCGCGGCAGTCACGTCGTCGGCTGCGACGGGCCGCGCTCCACGGTGCGCAAGCTCATCGGCGTGCGCTTCCCCGGGCGTTCGGGCCTGGAACGGCACGCGGTCGCGGCGCTCCGCGCGGAACTGCCGCACCCGGGCGAGGCGCTGCTGCACCGTTCGCCGCCGTGGCGCGGCGCGAGCCCGGAGATCGCGGCGCGTCCGCTGCCGGACGGCGTGTGGCGCCTCGACTGGCTGCTGCCCGCCGAGGGCGACCTCGTCACACCCGACGCCCTCGTGGCGCGGGTACGGGAGACCCTGGCCGGGTGGTGCGGGGGCGAGACGCCGCCGTACGAGCTCCTTGACACCGGCGTGTACACGGTGCACCACCGGCTCGCGCGGAGCTGGCGCGTGGACCGCGCGTTCCTCGCGGGGGACGCCGCCCACCTGGTCGGCGCGGTCGGCACACAGGGGCTCGACGAAGGGCTGCGCGACGTGCGCAACCTCGCCTGGAAGCTCGCCGCCGCGGCGCGCGGCGAGGCGGGCGCCGCGCTGCTCGACAGCTACCAGGCCGAGCGGCTCGGCGCGGTCGCGGCACGGCTGCGCGCCGCCGACCAGTCGCTGCCGATACTGCGCGGCGGCGGTCTGCTGCGCGAACTGGTGCCCGGCACGGCGCGCGGGCACGAGTCGCTGCTGAGCGACGCGCACCTCGGCGACGGCCCCCTCGGCGCCCCGCCCTCGTACGCACGCTCACCGCTCGCGCCCCGCGCGCCCGACACCGCGGTCGCGGTGGGCACCGCTCCGGGTGCCCCGGCCGCCGACGTGCTCGCCATGAGCGAGGACGGCACGTCCGCGCCGCTCTCCGCGCGCCTCGGCCGCGGCGTTTTCCTCGTCCTGCTTATCGCTCCCGGCACGGGCGTGTGGGACGCCCGGCACTGGCGGACGGCGGGCATCATGCCGCGCCTCGCCGCCGCCGTGGACGCGCTGCCGTGCCGCGCGGAACTCCTCGTCGCCGAGAGCTATCCGGGCGCCGCCGCCCACACGGTGCTGCTCGTCCGGCCCGACGGCCATCTCGTCACGGCCCTGCACGGAGTCCAGCCGACGGCGCTCTACGGGGCGGCCGAAGCGGCGTACGGCGGCGCGGACGCGCCCGGGGACGGTGCGAGCGACCCGGACGGCGCGGTGAGCGGCCGGCCCGAGGAGGACGACGCGTACGGCGACGACCCGGACGGCGCGTACGGCGCGGAGCCCGGCGGGGCGTATCAGGACGAGGCGGAGCCGGGCGACGGCCCCCGGGGCGACGCGGAGTCCGGCGGAGCACCCGGCGACGCCGAGGCGGAGCCTGCGTATGACAGCCGTGGCGGGGACGCGGAGATCGCGCACGGCAGCCGCGGCGGGGACGTGCCGTCCCGGGGCGCGCGGCCTGGTCCGGCGCCCGGTCCCGGCGCGGCGGACCAGCCGCCCGCGCCCCGCAGGGGCGAGCCCTCCCGCGAGGGCGCCGTCTCCGGGGCACGCGGCGACACCGAGACCCGGCGGCTCATCACGCGCCCCGGGAGCGAGTGAGCGGCCAGGACACGGGGCTTGCGCGGAGGTTTCTGCGGCGGCGGGGGCGCACGGCGCGCGGTCAGTACGCGACGCAGGGGCGCGGGCAGCGCCGCAGGCGGTACGGGAGGGAGCGCGCGGTCGGCGCGGGCGCGCGAGGGGCGGACGGCAGGCGCGTGCCGCCTTCCGTCCCGCTCCCCGCGCGCCATCAGCCGCCGGGTACGGGTGAATTGACGGCTCTCCGCCGCCATGGTCTACTCCGGATCATGACCGACACCGATGTGCGCCTGTGGCGACGGGTCCATATGGACCTGCTGCGCTACGCGGGCTGCGTGTGTCGCCGTTCTCGCTGAACTCCCCTTCCGGCACCTCTGTGCCCTCCCCCGCGTACGCGACCTGGCCTGTCGTGGCCCCTCTCGCGCTGCGCACCCTCAGCGAACCCAGGACGGTTCACATGTCTGTCACCACGCCCGCCATGCCTGTCCCCGCGCCCGGCACCGCGACCCTCCCGGCCGCCGCCCCGGCCCCTGCCGCCGCGGGGCCGAGCCCCGCCGAACTCCTCGACTTCGTCCGCGCCACGGCCGCCGACGCCGACCTCGTCGCCACCCTGCCCCTCGATCCCGGGAATCGCACCTGGGTCCAGTTGGTGGGGCCCGGCGGCAGCGAGGCGTGGCTGATCGGCTGGCCGCCCGGAACCGGCACCGGCTGGCACGACCACGGCGGCTCGCAGGGCGCCTTCGCGACCGCCGCCGGAACCTTGCGCGAGGACTCGCTCGCCGTGCGGCTGCCCACCGAGGGCTGGCGCACGCTGGAGCTGGAGAACGGGGTCGACCGCTGCCGCGCACTCTCCACGGGCGAGGGCCGCGCCTTCGGCCGCCACCACGTCCACCAAGTGCTCAACGAATCCGGCGCCGAGCACGCCGTCTCCGTGCACGCCTACTACCCGCCGCTCCCGCTCATGCGCCGTTACAGCCGTACGGGGCCGCTGCTCCGGCTCGAAGAGGTCGAGCGTCCGGAGGACTGGCAGTGACCACTCCCCCGCCGTCCGGGCCGAGCGGCATAGACCGCCTCATCGACCAGGTACGGGCCGGACTGGACCGGCTCAGCGCGCACCAGGCCAGGGACGCCGCCGCCGAGGGCGCCCTTCTCGTAGACATCCGCTATGCGGCACTGCGCGAGCGCGACGGCGTGATTCCGGGCGCGCTGGTCGTGGAGCGCAATGAGCTGGAATGGCGGCTCGACCCGACGGGGAGCCACCGCCTCCCGGAGGCGAGCGGCTCCGACCTGCGGGTCGTGGTGATCTGCAACGAGGGCTACGCCTCCACCCTCGCGGCCGAGTCCCTGCGGCGTCTCGGCCTGCACCGGGCCACCGATCTGGACGGCGGTTTCCAGGCTTGGCGCGCGGCCGGCCTCCCGGTGGAACCGGGTCCGGGCACGGTGGCCCGCCCCGCCGTCGAGGGCTGAGGGCGGCTGGAGCACGGTGGGGCCCCACACGCGAAAGCGTGCGGGGCATGCCCGGGGCGCAGGCGGGGATGCCAAGTCCCTCCACCTGCTGACGCCCTGCCCAACGCCGCCCTCCTGCCTCCCGCGGCCATCCCGCGCGCAGCCCAGGCCCCGGGGAGCGCGCCGATACCCGCCCGGGGCGCATTTCCCACCGGCGGCACTCGTCGCCCCACACACTCCGCCCCAGTGAGCCGCACGCCTGGCCACGCCACCCCCGGGTGCCATGGCCGTGGGCCCACCCCCACGCCGTCGCGCCGACGAGCGCTTTGTCCTGGCGATCCCGGCAGCCCCGCGCGCCCCCTCCGAGCCCGATGCGCCCGCGCGACCGCTGCCTTCCGCCCGGCGGCGCCTCCCGCTTCGTGACACCTCCGCGTCCTGCCCCGTCCGCTACACCCCGTCCGGGAAGTCCTCCAGCTCCTCCCCCTCCGCCTCCAGCGCCTGTCGCACGACCCTCAGGGCCAGGCCCTCGGGGTAGCCCTTGCGCGCGAGCATCCCCGCGAGCCGGCGCAGGCGCTTGTCGCGGTCGAGTCCCCGTGTGGACCGGAGCTTCCGGTCGACGAGTTCGCGGGCGGTCGCCTCCTCCTGCTCGGGGTCGAGCTGCTCCACCGCCTCGTCGATGAGGCCGCTGTCGACCCCCTTCGTCCGCAGCTCTCTCGCCAGGGCACGGCGGGCGAGTCCTCGGCTGTGGTGCCGGGACTCGACCCAGGCCCCGGCGAAGGCGGCGTCGTCGATGAGACCGACCTCTTCGAAGCGCGAGAGCACTTCTTCGGCCGCCTCCTCGGGGATCTCCCGTTTGCGCAGTGCCTCGGCGAGCTGCTTGCGGGTCCGCGCCGTCCCGGTGAGGAGGCGCAGGCAGATCGCCCGGGCCTGCTCCACCGGGTCCTGAGGCTGCTCATCGCGGCGCCTGGCCCGGGCGGAGGGGA
This sequence comes from Streptomyces sp. NRRL F-5630, assembly GCF_000719475.1. GTDB lineage: Bacteria > Actinomycetota > Actinomycetes > Streptomycetales > Streptomycetaceae > Streptomyces. Next base: position 30,470 of record NZ_JOGO01000032.1, read on the forward strand.
ACCCTGCCGCCGGCGGCTCCCCTCCCTCCGTACCGTCACCGTGCCCGTCCCCCGCGAAGGGGGCCGTGTACTCACTGCGTCGTGTCACGGCTCAGCCCTTGGCGGCTGTGGCCTTGGCTCCCCTGGGTGCCTTGGTCGCGGCCGGAGCGGGCACGGTCTTGGCGCCGGCCGGGGTCTCGGCCGTCTCCTCGCTCGCGGCAGGCTCGCCCTCGGGCTTCTCGGCCGTCTCCGGCTTCACACCTACGCCGAGCTTCTCCTTGATCTTCCGCTCGATCTCGTCCGCGAGGTCGGGGTTGTCCTTGAGGAAGTTGCGGGCGTTCTCCTTGCCCTGGCCGAGCTGGTCGCCCTCGTACGTGTACCAGGCGCCGGCCTTGCGGACGAAGCCGTGCTCGACGCCCATGTCGATGAGCCCGCCCTCGCGGCTGATGCCCTGGCCGTAGAGGATGTCGAACTCGGCCTGCTTGAACGGCGGGGCGACCTTGTTCTTCACGATCTTGCAGCGGGTCCTGTTGCCCACCGCGTCCGTGCCGTCCTTGAGGGTCTCGATGCGGCGGATGTCGATGCGCACCGAGGCGTAGAACTTCAGCGCTCGGCCACCCGTGGTGGTCTCGGGGGAGCCGAACATCACACCGATCTTCTCGCGGAGCTGGTTGATGAAGATCGCGGTTGTCTTCGACTGGTTGAGCGCGCTGGTGATCTTGCGGAGCGCCTGGCTCATGAGGCGGGCCTGGAGGCCGACGTGCGAGTCGCCCATCTCGCCCTCGATCTCGGCGCGCGGCACGAGGGCCGCCACCGAGTCGATGACGATGAGGTCGAGGGCACCGGAGCGGACCAGCATGTCCGTGATCTCCAGGGCCTGTTCGCCGTTGTCCGGCTGGGAGAGGATCAGGTTGTCGACGTCGACGCCGAGCTTCCTCGCGTACTCCGGGTCGAGCGCGTGCTCCGCGTCGATGAAGGCCACGGAACCGCCGGCCTTCTGCGCGTTGGCCACCGCGTGCAGCGTCAGTGTGGTCTTGCCGGAGGACTCCGGGCCGTACACCTCCACGACGCGGCCGCGCGGGATCCCGCCGACGCCGAGGGCGATGTCGAGCGCCGTCGAGCCCGTGGGGATCACCTCGATGGGCTCGTTGGGCCGCTCGCCCATGCGCATGACGGCGCCCTTGCCGAACTGCCGCTCAATCTGTGCGAGTGCGGCGTCGAGCGCCTTCTCGCGGTCCGTGCCTGCCATGGGTTCCACCCGATTTGCTTGAGTCGATCGCTTCACGTCGAAGACGCTACTGCCTGCCACTGACAATGCGCCGCGACCGCCTCCTGACCTGTGGATAACTCCCGGTCCCGGGCACGCGCGAAGCGTGGGACAGGGGGCACCACCTGGGCAGAACGGCGCATCAGGTTTTTCATAAGAATGCGTGTTCGATTTCTGTGTCAAGTCGGCACGCCGCCCGGCACCGGAGGCGCGCGCCCGTGCCCGTCGCCGGGGCGGGAGCGGTGGCCGCCCGCACCCACCGCCGCCGACAACGCTCACTTCGGGGCGTGCAGGGACTCCGCCGCGACCGCCGCCACCGTCTCCGCGACGAGCGAGAGCGCGGGGACGTCCAGCTTCCACTGCTGCCAGTACAGCGGCACGTCCATCGTCCGGCCGGGCACCAGTTCCACGAGAACCCCCGCGCGCAGCAGGGGTTCCGCCTGCTGCTCCGGCACGAGGCCCCAGCCGAGTCCCGCGCCCACCGCGTCGCAGAAGCCCTCCGACGTGGGCACGTAGTGCCGGAGCGGCCCCGCGCCCGGCGCGCCGGGGACGAGGGAGCGCACGAAACGGTCCTGGAGTTCGTCGCGCCGGTCGAAGACGATCACCGGCGCGCGGGGCAGCCGCTCCTCCAGCGGCCCGTCCGCCAGGTGACGCGCCACGAATCCGGGGCTCGCGACCGGGAGGTACCGCTCCAGGCCCAGGGCGCGTACGGTGCAGCCCGCCACCGGCTCCGCCGAGGAGGTCACCGCCGCCATCACGCGCCCCTCACGCAGCAGCGCGGCGGTGTACGCCTCGTCCTCGCGGCGCAGTTCGAAACAGACCGGCGGGCTCTGCGGGACCCGGGTCAGAGCGGGCAGGAACCAGGTGGCCAGGGAATCCGCGTTCACCGCGAGAGGCAGCCGGGCGGGCGCCGTTCCCACAGCGAGGCCGAGTTCCGTCCACGCGTCCCGCTCCAGCGCGGCGAGCTGCCGGGCGTAGCGCACCACCACCTGGCCCGACTCCGTGGGCCTGACCGGCTTCGTCCGCTGGAGCAGCACCCGCCCCGCGCGCTGCTCCAGCGCCTTGATCCGCTGGCTGACGGCGGAGGGCGTCACGTGCAGCGCTGCCGCCGCCGCGTCGAAGGTGCCCTCGTCGACGACGGTGAGGAGCGTGCGGACCTGGTCGTGGGGGAGGTAATCCATCACGAGCGCTAATGCTACGTAAAAAGCTTTAGCTGTACTCATGCGGTGCCGCTCCCTAGCGTCGGAGCGTGAACAACGGCATCTTCTCGGCGGCTCTCGCCGGGTTCGGGACGGGTATGTCCCTCATCGTCGCCATCGGCGCGCAGAACGCGTTCGTCCTCCGCCAGGGGGCACGTCGGCAGGCGGTGCTCGCGGTGGTCGGGATCTGCGCGGCGTCCGACGCGGTCCTCATCGGTCTCGGCGTGGCGGGACTCGGCGCTTTGGTCACCGCGTGGCCCGTCGCGCTGACCGCGGTCGGCCTCGCGGGCGGCGCCTTCCTGCTCGGGTACGGGGTGCTCGCCGCCCGTCGCGCGTTGCGGCCCGCCGGGGCGCAGGCCCTGACGGCGCGGGGCGCGGCGGCCGGTTCCGCGCGCGCCGCTGTCCTCACCTGCCTCGCCCTGACCTGGCTCAATCCGCACGTCTACCTCGACACCGTGCTGCTGCTCGGCTCGGTCGCCTCCGGCCGGGGTTCGCTGCGGTGGGTCTTCGGCCTGGGCGCGATGCTCGCCAGTCTGGTGTGGTTCGCCGCGCTCGGCTACGGGGCCAGGCTCCTCGGCGGCGTCCTGGCCCGCCCCGGCGCGTGGCGGCTCCTCGACGGGCTGGTCGCGGCCACCATGCTCGTCATGGGCGGCTCGCTGCTGATCCGCACGCTCTGACACGTACGCCGCGCGGGACGCGCGCTCCGCACACGCCACGGAGCACACGTGCTCCGTACCCGCCGCGCGGATTCAGCGGCGCGGATGTGGCCCTTCGTCCTCGCGGCCCTCTCCGCGCTGGCCCCCGTCCTCGTCGCCGCGTCGCCCGCCGATCTCCGGCGGCGCCTCGTCCCGGGTCCCCGGGGAGACGTCACCTGACGTCTCCGAGGGGGCGTCGCCCAAGGTCTCCGGGGACGAGTCCTCCGGTGCTCGCTCCGCCTCGGCCGACGGCGGACTGCCCGGCTCGTTCGGGCCCCGGAGCGCGCGGCGGACGCGGGCGAGCGTCAGGGAGCCGCCGGGGCGGGGGCGGGGACCCATGACGCGGGGGTCGTCCGTCACGTCGTACCGCTTCACGTACGCCGCGAGGAACGCCTGCAAGGTCGCGACGGCCGGGATCGCGATGAGCGCGCCGACCGCGCCGAGCAGCGCGGTGCCCGCGATCACGGAGCCGAAGGCGACGGCGGGGTGGATGTCGACGGTGCGCGCCGTGAGCTTCGGCTGGAGCAGGTAGTTCTCGAACTGCTGGTAGACCACGACGAACACCAGCACCCACACCGCGTACCAGGGGTCCACGGTGAAGGCGATCAGCATGGGCAGGGCCCCGGCCAGATACGTGCCGATGGTCGGGATGAACTGCGAGACGAGCCCGACCCACACTCCGAGCGCGGGCGCGTAGGGGATGCCGAGGGCCTGGAAGAGGATGTAGTGCGCGATGCCCGAGATGAGCGCCATCAGGCCGCGCGAGTAGAGGTAGCCGCCGGTCTTGTCGACCGCGATCTCCCAGGCCCGCAGCACCTCCGCCTGCTTCGCGGGCGGCAGCACCGAGCACAGCGCGCGGCGCAGCCGTGGGCCGTCGGCCGCGAAGTAGAACGCGAAGAGCAGCAGCGTCAGGAGCTGGAACAGGCCACCGAGCACCTGGGCGGAGACGTCGAGCACCCCGGAGGCGCTGTTGCGCACGTAGCGCTGGAGCCAGTCCGAGTGCAGCACGCTGTCCTGCACCTCAAGGCGCGACAGCTCGGTGTGGAACGTCCCGTTGACCCACTTGATGACCGAGTCGAGGTACTTCGGGAAGTCCTCGACCATGTTCTGGATCTGCCCCGCGAGCATCGAGCCGAGCAGCGTCACGAAGCCCGCGGCGAAGATGAGGACGCCCAGGAAGACGATTCCCGTCGCGGCGCCGCGCCGCATCCCGCGCGCCGACATCCAGCTCACCGCCGGCTCGATCGCGAGGGCCAGGAAGAAGGCGATCAGGACGTTGATCAACAGTCCTGTGAGCCGGTGGAAGGCCCAGGTGCCGAGCTGGAAACAGGCGATCAGGAGCAGCGCGGAGACCATGGCACGCGGCAGCCAGCGGGGCATGCGCCCGCCCTGCCCGTCCGCCCCGGAGCCGGAGGCAGGGGGCCCGGGGGCGTCCGCGCCCGGCACAGCCGTGCCTCCGGTGGTCTCATCTGTCACTGCCACGTCAGTCAGTCTCGCCTACGCCTCGGACATTCGGACAATCGCCCGGCCCCCCGACGCTTCCCGGCCACGATCTGGCCGGATCGGCCTCTCGTCCGCAGGGGTACGGGGGCGGGGCCGCGGCCGTCGCGGCGGTACGGGGCGGGTGGGTCACGCCCGCCGCGGGGGACGGGTACGGGGCACCTGCGGCGGTACGGGTAGGAGACAGCCCCTCAGCGTTCGCTCTCCGGTATGTCGGCCGCCTCGCACACGGCGCGCCACACGTCCTTCGCCTCCCAGCCGTCGGCGAGCGCCTGCTCGACGGTGCGCCCGCCGAGCTGGGACATGACGTGATCGTGCGCGAAGGACTCCACGTACCCCGAGCCGAAGTGCTCCGTCATCTTGCTCCAGAAGACCGTCAACCGCATGGGGCCAGTATCCGCGATCACCGCGACGTCCGGCGCGCCGGGGCGCTCAGCCCGCGAGAGCCCGCACCCCCGCCGTCACGAGCACCGCGGCGCCGACGACCACGAGGAACGGCGCGCGCAGCAGCAGCGCGAGCGCGGCGGCACCGACACCCGCGGCGCGCGCGTCGATGCCGAGCGACGTGCCGTGCGCGAAGGTCTGCTGCGCGGTGAGCGCCGCGAGCAGCGCGACGGGCAGCAGCGCCGCGAGCCGCCGCACGAGGGGACGCTCCAGGACACCGCCCGGCACCAGGAGCCCGGCCAGCTTCACCGCGTAGCAGCCGACCGCCGTGAGCACCACGGCGAGCCAGATGTTCATCGTTCGTCCTCCTGCGGGGCGTCGGGACGGGCGGCGTCGTCGGGCGCGGAGGCGTCGGACCCCGGGATGGCCTCGGAGACCGGGGCGGCGTCGGGGTCCGAGTCGGCGGGGCCGGAGTCGGCCTCGCGACGCGGCGTCACGGGGGCGTTCGCGTCCGATGGCGCGACATCCGAGATACGCGAAGGGGCGGCGGCATCCGTGCGCGACGTCGCGGCGCCCGCGCGGCGTGGGCCGCTCGCGCCGCGCGCCGTCCGCCTGCCGTGCGCCCACAGCACGGCGGGCGCGGCGAGCGCCGAGACGAGGACCGGGACGCCCGCCGGGAGGACCGGCAGGAGACCCAGACCGAGCAGGACGGCGAGGGCGGCCACCGCGCGCTCGGCGGTGCCGCGCACCATCGGCGCCAGGAGCGCGAGGAAAACGGCGGGGCCCGCGGCGTCGAGCCCCCACGCGTCGGTGTCGCCGATCGCTTCCGCACCCACCGCTCCGAGGAGCGTCGTCAGGTTCCACAGGACGTAGAGGCACAGCCCCGTGACGGTGAAGCCGATGCGGGCGCCGCGCCGGTCGGGCTGGGCGAGCGCGACGGCGGTCGTCTCGTCGATGACCCACTGCGCCGCGAGTGGCCGCAGCGCGCGCGGCACCTGGAGCAGTTGCGACAGACGCAGCCCGTAGAAGGCGTTGCGCACGCCGAGGAAGAAGGCCCCCGCCGCCGCGGCGTACGCGCCCCCGCCACCCGCCAGCGCGCCGACCAGCGCGAACTGCGAGGCCCCTGTGAAGACGAGAAGGCTCAGCGCGCAGGTCTGCGCGATGCTCAGCCCGGCGCCCGCCGAGGTGACCCCGAAGGCGAAGCCGGAGAGGCCCACCGCGATGCCCACGCCGAGCGCGTCGCGCACGACGGCGGCGTCGGGCTTGCGCTCCATGGAGTGCGCCCCGGACGCGGCGTGGGGCGCCGCGTCGGATACGGAAGGCGGCGTGATGTCGGGTGGCGGTGCGACGTCGGGCGGCGCCCAGGCGGCGGGTCCGTCCGGCGTTGGCCGGTTCTCACTGTTCACGGGCTCAGGCTAGGAGCGCGCGCACGCGGCGTCTTGTACGTTCTTGCGCGCCACCGCGCGCCCACCCCACGCGACGTCGCCCGCCTCGCCCCGCGACGTCACCCCAGGTCACATGCGACGTCAGACCCCCGTCGCCGGGCGGCGTCAGGCCCTCACCGCGCGACGTCAGCCCCCTCACCGCGCCGCGCCGTCGTCCGCACGCCACGTCGCGCCGTCCGCCCGCCCCGTCCCCCTCTCCCCACGCGGCGTCGCGCCCGGCAGTCGCTCGCGGCGGTACGCGCCGGGCGGGACGCCCACGATCCGGGTGAAGTGGCGGTTCAAGTGCGGCTGGTCGCTGAAGCCCACGGCGTGGGCCACGTCGGCGGGCGCGAGGCCGGCGTCGAGGAGGCGGCGGGCGGCCCGTACCCGCGCGTCGGTGAGCCACGTGTGCGGCGGCATCCCGTACGCGGCGCGGAAGGCACGCAGGAGGGCGTACGGGCCGGTGCCGAGCACGGCGGCGAGTTCGCCGAGCGAGGGCGGGTCGTCGAGGCGGCCCGCGAGGAGGTCGCGCGCCTCGGCCGCGACGCGCGTCCCCGCGCCGCGCACCGCCCTGGCACGCAGCGGCCCCCCGTTGCGGCGCAGCAGCCGGGTGACCGTGACGCGCAGCAGCGTGTCGGCGGCGAGCGCGTCGCCCTCCTCCGCCGCGCGCAGGACGCGGTGGACGAGGCGCGTCGCGTACGGATCGGCCAGGACCGGCGCGGCGAAGCCCGGGGCGCCGCGCAGCGTCGTCGTCTCCCGCGCGATCTCCGCGACGAGAGCGGGGGCCGGGTAGACGGCGCCGTACCGCCAGCCCTCGGGCCCCTGGGCGCGCCCGGTGTGCGGGGTGTCCGGGTTGACGAGGGCGAGGCTGCCCGCGCCCGCGTACTCCTCGTTGCCGCGGTGCCGGAAGACCTCCACGCCGGAGGTCACGGCGGCGATCACGTAGTGCTCGTGCGTGTGCGGCGCGAAGGTCTTGCGGACGTAGCGGGCGCGCAGGAGGTCGACGCCGGGCAGTTCCGCGTACCGCCAGTGCCGTGCCCGCTCGGCCGCTCCTCGCGCCGTTCCCTCGCTCGCCCTCATGGCGCCATTGTGCGAGGGACCGGACGGCGCGCGGCGAGTGTTCCACGGTGCGGACGCGCCGCGACGTGCGGCCACCCCGTACGCGCCGCGCTACGCGACGTCCCCGCCCCGACCTGCGCGCGCCACGCAGCCGACGCGCCCCGCACCACCCGGACGACGCGCACCCCCACCCCCCAGCCGTTGTCAGTGCCACGGTGCACGATGGGAGCATGGCCGCTTCTGCCCTCCAGGGGTTCTCCGCCGCCACCCGTGACTGGTTCACGGGTGCCTTCTCCGCGCCGACCGCCGCGCAGGAGGGCGCGTGGCGCGCCATCCAGAAGGAGTCGGACGTCCTGGTGGTGGCCCCCACCGGTTCGGGGAAGACCCTCGCCGCCTTCCTCGCCGCGCTCGACGGCCTCGCGTCCACACCCCCTCCCGCCGAGGCCCGCAAGCGCTGCCGCGTGCTCTACGTGTCCCCTCTCAAGGCCCTCGCCGTGGACGTGGAGCGCAATCTGCGCAGCCCTCTGACCGGTATCCGGCAGGAATCCGTGCGCCTCGGGCTGCCCGAGCCGGAGATCCGCGTCGGCATCCGTTCGGGCGACACCCCGGCCGCGGAGCGCCGCTCTCTCACCACACGTCCCCCCGACATCCTCATCACGACGCCCGAGTCCCTCTTCCTGATGCTCACCTCGCAGGCGCGCGAGGCGCTGACGGGCGTCGAGACGGTGATCCTCGACGAGGTGCACGCCGTCGCGGGCACGAAGCGCGGCGCGCACCTGGCGCTGTCGCTGGAGCGGCTCGACGAGCTGCTGCCGCGCCCCGCGCGCCGCATCGGGCTCTCCGCGACGGTGCGTCCCGTCGACGAGGTGGCGCGCTTCCTGTCGCCGCAGCGCAAGGCCGAGGTCGTGCAGCCGGTCTCCGGCAAGGAATTCGACCTCTCCGTCGTCGTCCCCGTGCCCGACCTCGGAGAGATGGGCGGCTCGCCCGTCGGTGAGGACGACAAGGGCGAGTCGCCCTCCGTGTGGCCGCAGGTCGAGGAGCGCATCACGGACCTCGTGCAGGCACACCGGTCCACGATCGTCTTCGTCAACTCGCGCCGTCTCGCCGAGCGCCTGTGCAACCGCCTCAACGAGATCGCCTACGAGCGCGCCACCGGCGAGGCCCTCCCCGAGGACCACGGCCCCGCGCAGCTCATGGGCGGATCGGGCCCGGCGAAGGGCGCGCCCCCCGTGCTCGCGCGGGCCCACCACGGCTCGGTCTCCAAGGAGCAGCGCGCGCAGGTCGAGGAGGACCTCAAGGCGGGCAGGCTTCCCGCCGTCGTCGCGACATCGAGCCTGGAGCTGGGCATCGACATGGGCTCCGTCGACCTCGTCGTGCAGGTCGAGTCGCCGCCCTCGGTCGCCTCCGGGCTCCAGCGCGTCGGCCGCGCGGGGCACCAGGTGGGCGCGGTCTCGACGGGCGTCGTCTTCCCGAAGTACCGCGGCGACCTCGTGCAGTCGGCCGTCGTCACCGAGCGGATGCGCGGCGGCCTCATCGAGGCGCTGCGCGTCCCGTCCAACCCGCTCGACGTCCTCGCGCAACAGCTCGTCGCGATGACGTCGTTGGACACCTGGCAGTACGACGATCTGCTCGCGCTCGTCCGTCGCGCCGCGCCGTTCGCCGCACTGCCCGAGTCCGCCTTCGAGTCGGTGCTCGACATGCTCGCGGGCCGCTATCCGTCGGACGCCTTCGCCGAGCTGCGCCCGCGCGTCGTGTGGGACCGCGTCGCGGGCACCGTCACGGGCCGCCCAGGGGCGCAGCGGCTCGCGGTCACCTCGGGTGGGACGATCCCCGACCGCGGCCTCTTCGGCGTCTTCCTCGCCGGTTCGGACCCGAAGAAGGGCGGCGGGCGGGTCGGCGAGCTGGACGAGGAGATGGTGTACGAGTCGCGCGTCGGCGACGTCTTCACGCTCGGCACGACGTCGTGGCGCATCGAGGACATCACGCGCGACCGCGTGCTCGTCTCGCCGGCGCCCGGCGTCCCGGGCAGGCTGCCGTTCTGGAAGGGCGACCAGCTCGGCAGGCCGCTGGAGCTGGGACGCGCCCTGGGCGCCTTCGTACGGGAACTGGGCGGCCTGTCGCCGCAGGACGCGCGCCTGCGCCTCGTCGCGGCCGGGCTCGACGCCTGGGCCACGGACAACCTCCTCGCGTACCTGGAGGAGCAGCGCCGCGCCTGCGGGCACGTCCCCGACGACCGCACCATCGTCGTCGAGCGCTTCCGCGACGAACTGGGCGACTGGCGCGTCGTCGTGCACTCCCCCTTCGGCGCGCAGGTGCACGCGCCGTGGGCCCTCGCGATCGGCTCACGGCTGCACGAGAAGCTGGGCCTCGACGCGCAGGTCGTGCACGCGGACGACGGCATCGTGCTGCGCCTGCCCGACGCGGACCTCCTCGGCCTCGACCTGCTCGACATCGACGCCGACGCCGCCCCGAAGAGGACCCCGGGCACCGAGTACGACAGCGAGCAGGCTCCCGTCGGGGCCTCCGACACCCTCTTCGACCAGGAGGAGATCGAGCGGATCGTCACCGACGAGGTCGGCGGCTCCGCGCTCTTCGCCTCGCGCTTCCGCGAATGCGCCGCGCGCGCTCTCCTGCTGCCCCGCCGCGACCCCGGCCGCCGCACCCCGCTGTGGCAGCAGCGCCAGCGCGCCTCGCAGTTGCTCCAGGTCGCGAGCGAGTTCGGTTCGTTCCCGATCGTCCTCGAAGCGGTCCGCGAGTGTCTCCAGGACGTCTTCGACGTGCCGGGGCTGCGCGAGCTGATGGGCGACATCGCGGCGCGCCGCGTCCGCCTCGTCGAGGTGACGACGCCCGAGGCGTCCCCCTTCGCCCGCTCACTGCTCTTCGGATACGTCGCGCAGTTCCTCTACGAGGGGGACTCGCCCCTCGCCGAACGCCGCGCCGCCGCGCTCTCGCTCGACTCGCGCCTGCTCTCCGAGCTGCTCGGCCGCGCCGAACTGCGCGAACTGCTCGACCCGGAGGTCCTCGCCGAGCTGGAGCGCGAGGTCCAGTGGCTCACGGAGGACCGCGCCGTCAAGGACGCCGAGGGCGTCGCCGACCGGCTGCGCCTGCTCGGGCCGCTCACCGACGAGGAGCTGGCGGCGCGCGGCGCGGAGCCCGCGTACGTACGGGAGCTGGCGGAGACCCGCCGCGCCATCGAGGTGCGCATCGCGGGCCGCGCGCACTGGGCGGCGATCGAGGACGCGGGACGCCTGCGCGACGCGCTCGGCACCGCGCTGCCCGTCGGCGTGCCCGAGGCGTTCACGGAGCCGGTGAAGGACCCGCTCGGCGACCTCCTCGCGCGCTACGCCCGCACGCACGGCCCGTTCACGACGGCGGACGCCGCGACCCGCTTCGGTCTCGGCACCGCCGTGACCGAGGGCGCGCTCCAGCGGCTCGCGGCGGGCGGACGCGTCGTGGCCGGGGAGTTCCACCCCGCGGGACGCGGTCAGGAGTGGTGCGACGCGACGGTGCTGCGGCGCCTGCGACGGCGCTCGCTCGCCGCGCTGCGGCACGAGCTGGAGCCGGTGGCGCCGAGCGCGTACGCGGACTTCCTGCCCCGCTGGCAGCATCTCGACGGCAACGGGCTGCGCGGCGTCGACGGCCTCGTGCGCGCCGTCGAGCAGTTGCAGGGCGCGACGGTGCCCGCCTCGGCGCTCGAACGTCTCGTCCTGCCCTCGCGCCTGTCCGCGTACAGCCCCGCGCTCCTCGACGAGCTGACCTCGGCGGGCGAACTGCTGTGGGCCGGAGCGGGTGCCCTGCCCGGCAAGGACGGCTGGATCGGCCTCTACCCGGCCGATTCCGCACCGCTCCTCCTCCCCGAGCCGCTCCCGCTCGAACCGACCCCGCTGCACCAGTCGCTCCTGGACGCGCTCTCCGGCGGCTACGGGCTCTTCTTCCGCCAGATCGCCGGGCAGGTCCGCACGACGCACCCCGAGGTGACGGACCCACAACTCGCCGACGCCCTGTGGGACCTGGTGTGGTCGGGCCGGCTCACGAACGACACGCTCGCGCCGCTGCGCGCCCTGCTCGGCTCCGGGCGCACCGCGGGCTCGACGGCGCACCGCGCGCGCCGCACCGTGCCGCGCGGCAGGTACGGGTCCCTCACCGCCGCCGCGCGCACCGCCTCGCGCTCGGGGCCGCCCACCGTCGCCGGCCGCTGGTCCCTGCTCCCACCGCGCGAGGGCGACCCCACGGTCCGCGCGCACGCCCTCGCCCGTACGCTCCTGGACCGCTACGGCGTGGTGACGCGCGGCACCGTCGCGGCCGAGGGTATCGAGGGCGGCTTCTCGAAGGTCTACCGGGTGCTCGCCGCCTTCGAGGAGAACGGGCAGGCGCGGCGGGGGTACGTGGTGGAAGGGCTCGGTGCCGCGCAGTTCGCCGTCGAGGGCGCCGTGGACCGGCTGCGCGCCGTCGCGACGGCGGCCGAACGCGGCGACGAGCGGGCAGGCCGCGCCGTGGTCCTCGCCGCCGCCGACCCCGCGAACGCCTACGGCGCCGCGCTGCCCTGGCCCGAACCGCCCGAGAACACGCCGCACAAACCGGGCCGCAAGGCCGGCTCGCTCGTCGTCCTCGTCAACGGAGCGCTCACCGTGTACGTCGAACGGGGCGGCAAGACGCTTCTCGTATGGCCCGCCACGCCGGACGAGGCCGTCGACCCGGACGACCCCCGGCTCGCCGAGGCCCTCGGCGCCCTCGCGGAGGCGGCCGGGGCCGGGGCGCTCGGCACCCTGACCGTCGAGCGGATCAACGGCGCGCCCGCGCTCACCGCGCCGCTCGCCCAGGTCCTCGAGTCGGCCGGTTTCCACGCGACGCCGAGGGGGCTGCGGCTGCGGGCACAGTAGAACGCTGAGACACCGGCATCGGCATCGGCATCGGCATCGGCATCGGCATCGGCAGGAGGAGGTTCCATGCCCGAGGGCGACACCGTGTTCCACACGGCGCGGCGGCTCCACGCCGCGCTCGCAGGCCAGCGGCTCACGGTCGCCGACCTGCGCGTGCCGCGCTTCGCGACGGCGGACCTCACCGGCCGCGAGGTGCACGACGTGACGCCGCGCGGCAAGCACCTCCTCACCCGCCTCTCCGGCGGACTGACACTCCACACCCACCTGCGCATGGACGGCGCGTGGCGCGTGTACGAGGCGGGCGAGCGCTGGCGCGGCGGTCCCGGTCACCAGATCCGCGCGATCCTCGGCACCGAGGCCCGTACGGCCGTCGGGTACCGCCTCCCCGTCGTCGAACTGCTCCGGACGGCCGACGAGGACCGCGCCGTCGGCCACCTCGGCCCCGACCTCCTCGGCCCGGACTGGGACGGCGGCGTCGCGCTCGACCGGCTCCGCGCCGCGCCGGAGCGTCCCTTCGGGGAGGCGCTGCTCGACCAGCGCAATCTCGCGGGGATCGGCAACGTCTACAAGAGCGAGCTGTGCTTCCTGCTGCGCGTCACCCCCTGGACCCCGGTGGGCGACGTCCCCGCGCCCGAACGCGCCCCCGCCCTCGCCGCGCGCCTCCTGCACGCCAACCGCGACACCTTCCGCCGCAACACGACGGGCCGCCGCGACACCCCCCTGTACGTCTACGGCCGCGCCCAACGCCCCTGCCTGCGCTGCGGCGCCACCGTCCGCGAGGCCGACCAGGGCGACGGCACCAAGGCCCGTCCCACGTACTGGTGCCCGGGCTGCCAGGAGGGCCCGGCCCCGCACTGAGCGGACGCGCCGGACGAAGGCGGCCCCCAGGGGCCACCACCTGCGGCGTGTGCGTCCTCGGCGACACGCCCGCCACCGCGAGCGACATGTCCTCCCCACCCGCGCGACCTGACGCGACACCCCTGGCCACGCGCCATCACGCCTCGCCCACCAAACGTCTAACAGGCCCCCCGCAACGTCCCGCCTCGCCCCCTCCCCGGCCCACCTCCCCCACGACAAAGCCGGGCCCCCACGCCGCTCAACGCGACATGGGGGCCCGGCTCCTCCCCACGGGTACGGGTGCCCGCGAGGAAACGTCACTCCTTGTTCGACGCCTGGAACATCCAGTGGTGCTTCTCCAGATCCGCGGTGATCGCGATGAGGAGGTCCTGGGTGACCGGGTCGGGCTCGGCCGTCGCCGCGACCCGCTCGCGCAGCCGGGTGATGGCGGCGGCGAGGGCGTCGGTCATGGCCGCGACCGCGTCGTTGTCCTTGATCCAGCCGTCACCGATCTTGTCGATGCCACTCGTGGCGGCGACGGTGCCCACGCGGCCGTCCGGCGAGACGCCGAGGGTCGAGGCACGCTCGGCGACCTCGTCCATGTGTGTACGGGCCGAGTCCACGACGTCGTCGAGCTGGAGGTGCACCGAGCGGAAGCGCGGGCCGATCACGTTCCAGTGGATCTGCTTGGCGACCAGGGAGAGGTCCACGAGGTCGACCAGCGCGCCCTGGAGCGCGTCGGAAACGATCTTGAGATCGGCTTCGGCAAGGGGGCTCTTCACTACGTACATCCGAATTCCTCCATCTCACTCACGACTCAGGTGCCCCCGTTCCGTTCCTTCAACCATGACATAACGCGGTGAAGCAGGTCACACCGAGGAACCCGGTCCGGCGCCGGAAGGCGGCCGGATGGACGGGCGGGCGGTGCCCGGGAACGCGAAAGGCGGAGCCCCCACCGAAGTACCCGGTGGGGGCTCCGCCATACGTGGGGCGCGTGCGTCGTGCGGCCCGCTCAGGCCGCGACCACGTCCACTGCCTCGGTCGGCGCCTTGATGGTGACCCGCTCGGGCGGGACACCCGTGACGGACACCGAATTCAGCACCGGACGGCGTACCGGCGGCACCGGGTCGGCGGCTGCCGACTCGGCAAGCTCAGCGAGGGCGAGTTCGTCGCTGACCTCGTGCATCAGCTCGGACATCCGTACATCAAGCGCGTCGCAAATGGCGGCGAGCAGTTCGGAGGAAGCCTCCTTCTGCCCCCGCTCCACCTCGGAGAGATAGCCGAGCGAGACCCGGGCGGACGAGGAGACTTCGCGCAGAGTACGGCCCTGGCGCTGGCGCTGCCGACGCAGCACGTCACCCAGCAGGCGACGGAGCAGAATCATCGGTGGCTCCCTCCTCGGACCGTGTAACCGCATCCTTCTCGCCCCACCGTACCGCTTGGGACAGTGGCCGTGCGGGGAGCGAAGACGTGTTCACTCAGGGCTGTAAACATCAAGTCCCCCCGTTTTCTTCCGTATCCTGTGCGCGCACGTTTCTGATCAGTTCGTCGCGGAGCAGGCCCAGCACGGCTCGCACGCTATCCCTACGGATTTCCGTACGGTCACCGTTCAACCGCAGTGCCAGAATTTTCTCGCCGCGTGCACCGGTCAAACCTGTTACCGACCGCTTTTCAGCGTCTTCCGCACCACTTGTGTGGTCGAGGCTCGTGCTCTCCTCAGCGGTTCCATGGTGGTCGAGGCTCGTGTCGGCCGCCGGAGGGCCGGGAACGTGCCCGTCGGTGGGCCCGGCGACCGCCACGTACACCGTACCGACGGGCTTGCCGTCCTGCGGCTCGGGACCCGCGACGCCGGTTGTCGCCGCGCCCCAGTCCGCGCCGAGCGCGTCCCGTACCCCCGCCGCCATCTGCGCGGCGACCTCGGGGTGGACGGCGCCCTCGCGGGCCAGGAGAGCGGAGTCGACGCCGAGCAGCCGGTGCTTCAGTTCGGTCTCGTACGCGGTGACGGAGCCGAGGAAGGCGGCGGACGCCCCGGGCGCGGCGGTCAGCTCGGCGGCGACCAGGCCACCGGTGAGGGACTCGGCGACAGCGAGGGTCCGCCCGGCCTCGGCCGCGAGCGCGATGACGTCGACCGCCGCGTTCTCGGGCAGGGAACCGTCGCCGTCGGTCGCGCTCATGCCTGGCTCCTCCGTCCACGCGCGGCGGCGTCGCGCGCCGCGGCGTCGCCGGGAGCGGCCTCCCGCGCCGTACCGCCCTCCGCGCCCGCGCCCTCCGCCACGACACCGCGCACCGCGCCGTCCCGCGGCGTCACGTCCCGCACCGCGCCGTCCCGCGACACCTCACCGCTCGCCGCCGCACCGTCCGCGTCCTCGGTGGCCACCTCACGCGGCACCGTGCCCCGCACCGCCGCCTCCAGGCGGTCGCCCGTGCGGAGGTCACGCGCCTGCTCCTCGTCGAGGACGACGGCGCGCCGCGAGGCGATGCCCTCGCGGCGCAGCACGATCGCCTGCCGCACGTAGTCGAGCCCCGTCGCGACGGTGAGCGCGACCGCGACGGCCATGACCCAGAACCGCGCCGAGGCGAGCCACCCCGTCAGGGCGAGCACGTACATCCCGACCGCGACGCCCTGCGCGAGCGTCTTGAGCTTGCCGCCGCGGCTCGCCGGGATGACCCCGTACCTGATGACGACGAAGCGGAGCAAGGTGATGCCCAGCTCACGGCCCAGGATGACGCCGGTGACCCACCACGGCAGGTCGCCGAGGGCCGAGAGGCAGCACAGCGCGGCGCCCATGATCGCCTTGTCGGCGATCGGGTCCGCGATCTTCCCGAAGTCGGTGACGAGGTTGTACGTGCGCGCGAGGTGCCCGTCGAAGAGGTCGGTGATCATCGCGACGGTGAAGGCGGCCCACGCGACGGAGCGCCACGCCGGGTCGTGACCCCCGGCGACGAGCATCAGGGCGATGAAGCCGGGAACGAGGACGAGCCTGATCATCGTGAGGATGTTCGCGATGTTCCAGACGCCGGGGGTGCCCGCGGCTCCCGCGGCGCTGCTGCCGCCCGGGACGCCGGTGCCGCTCGTGGCGGTTGCCGGGGCTCCCGTCATCTGCCTGCCTCCTCAAGACACTCCGCCACGAGATCGACGCCTTCGGTGCCGATCACCTTGGCGACGACCATACGGCCGACGCGGAGCGAAGCACCGTCCGGCAGCGTCGCCCCGCCGGTGAGAATGATCTGCCCGTCCGTCTCGGGGGCCTGGTGGGGCCCGCGGCCCAGGGCCGGCTCGTCCTCGGTGGCGGCCGATTCGACGAGCACCTCCATGGTCTCGCCGATCCGCTCCTCCGCACGCTGGGCGGTCAGCTCCTCGGCGAGCCGCGAGACGCGCGCGAGGCGCGCGGCGACGACCTCCTCGTCGAGCTTCGTCTCGTATGTCGCCGCCTCGGTGCCCTCCTCGTCGGAGTAGCCGAAGACGCCGATCGCGTCGAGGCGCGCCGAGGTCAGGAAGCGCTCCAGTTCGGCGACGTCCTCCTCGGTCTCGCCGGGGAAGCCGACGATGAAGTTGGAGCGCACCCCGGCCTCGGGGGCCTTCGCCCGGATCTGGTCGAGCAGGCCGAGGAAGCTATCGGTGCCGCCGAACCGCCGCATCGCGCGCAGGACACCGGCCGCGGAGTGCTGGAAGGAGAGATCGAAGTACGGCGCGATCTTCGGCGTCGAGGTGAGCACGTCGATCAGCCCCGGCCGCATCTCGGCGGGCTGGAGATAGCTGACGCGCACCCGCTCGATGCCGTCCACGGCGGCGAGGTCGGGCAGCAGCGTCTCCAGAAGGCGGATGTCACCGAGGTCCTTGCCGTACGAGGTGTTGTTCTCGGAGACGAGCATGACCTCGCGCACGCCCTGCTCGGCGAGCCACCGCGTCTCGGCGAGCACGTCGGAGGGACGGCGGGAGATGAAGGAACCGCGGAAGGAGGGGATGGCGCAGAAGGAGCAGCGCCGGTCGCAGCCCGAGGCGAGCTTGACGGAGGCGACGGGGCTGGCGCCGAGGCGGCGCCGCAGCGGGGCGCGCGGGCCCGAGGCGGGCGCGAGGCCGTCGGGGAGGTCGGCGGGCGCGACGTCCTCGGGCTCCGGGGCCTGCTGCGCGTGGCCGGGCAGCGCGACGCCGGCCGTGTCCTGACGGGCGGCGGGGCTCAGCGGCAGGAGCTTGCGGCGGTCGCGCGGGGTGTGCGAGGCGTGGATGCCGCCGCTCAGAATCGTCTGGAGGCGGTCGGAGATGTCCGCGTAGTCGTCGAAGCCGAGCACACCGTCCGCCTCGGGCAGTGCCTCGGCGAGATCCTTGCCGTACCGCTCGGCCATGCAGCCCACGGCGACGACGGCCTGCGTTCTGCCGTGGCCCTTGAGGTCGTTCGCCTCCAGGAGCGCGTCGACGGAGTCCTTCTTGGCGGCCTCCACGAAGCCACAGGTGTTGACGACGGCGACATCGGCGTGCGAAGCGTCCTCGACGAGGTCCCAGCCGTCCGCCTCCAGGCGGCCTGCCAGCTCCTCCGAGTCCACCTCGTTACGGGCGCAGCCAAGGGTGACGAGAGCGACGGTGCGGCGTTCGGGCATGGACTCAAGACTACTTCGTCCCCGGACGGCGCCTTCCGCGCAGGTGGCGGTACGGGTTCGGGCACGTGTACGTATCGAAACGGCGAGGGCCCCGGGGCGCGCGGTACGGCGGGGACACGCGACAGGACGGGGTGGCGGCGCGGTGCGGCTGGGGCGGCGGTACGTCCCGGGCGGCGGTGCGCGTCGTGCACGCCCCCCGCCGTGGACGCGCCGCTGCCCGCACGCGGTGCGCGCGGTCCCCGCCCCGTATCCCGCGCCCGCTCAGCCCTCCGAGGGGTCGCCCTTGGTGTACGAGAGCCGCTGGACCTGGCCCGGTCGGAACTTGTCCGTGATGGGCTTGCCGTTCACGGAGACCCGCACCGCGCCCGCGTCGCCGAGGACGAGATCGACCTGCTCGGCATCCGTGAACGTCTTGTGCTGTCCCTGCTCCAGGACCCCGTCGAAGAGGCTGCGCCCGGTGTGGTCCTTGACCGAGACCCAGGAGCGGCGCTCGGGCACGCTCAGCTTCACCGTCACCTTGTCCGCGGGCACGGCGGCCACCGCGCTCTCGGCGGGATTCGCGGGCGACGGGCTCTCGCTCGGCGACGCGGTCGCGGAGGGGCTCGGGCTGCTGGAACCCGCCGGGGCGCCCTCGGCGGCGTGGCGCTTCGCCCCCGCGGGCTCGTCGCCGCCGCTCACGAAGGTGAACCCCACGAAGGCGACGACCGCGACGATCGCAGCGACCATGGCGGCGGTCCAGTTCGGGCGCCGGCGGTCGGGGCGGATGCGTTCGGCCTCGAAGAGCGGGGCGCCGGGCGTGGGCAGCGGCGCACCGCCGTGCTCCGCGTCGTAGCGCGCGAGCAGGGGTTCGGGGTCGAGGCCCACGGCGCGCGCGAGGGCCCGCAGGTGTCCCCGGGCGTACACGGCGCCGCCGCACCGCGAGAAATCGTCGTTCTCGATGGCCTGGACGAGGGGGACGCGGATACGCGTCGAGGCGCTCAGGTCCTCGACCCGCAGCCCGGCCTTCGTGCGGGCTCGCCGCAGCGTCTCGCCGAGGGACGGACCGTCGTCGGAAGGGCGTTCTTCTGCTGGGGAGTTGCCGATGGACACGAGAGCGCCTTTCGAGCGTGCAGCCATCTGCTGGAGGTTCAGTCTAGGGGCGCTGTAAAAGGCTCGGGCAACCCGGCGGACGGGGTTTTACGCCATCGGAATGCCCGGAAATCCCGGGACGCCCCCGGCCCCGGAATCTCCACACATCCCGCACTCCGCGCACGTCTGCCCGGCCCCCGCCCTCACCGCACCTGAACGGATGAAGAGCACTGGGCCACGAGGCGGCGCCGCGTCACCGGATCGCTTTCCCCCCGGTTGACGCGCGACCCGCCGAAAGGGTTGCGTGCCGCGTCGGCCCTCGGCGCCGCGTGAGTTCTGCGCGCCACGTCAGTCCTCGGCGCCACATCAGCCCCCTGCCACGTCGCCCCTTCGGCGCCGCGTCAGCCCCCCGCGCCGTCCCCCGCGCCCGGGGCCCCGGAGGCCCCGGAGGCCCCGGAGGTCCCGGCAGTACCGGAGGCCCCCGAGGCACCACCGCTCCCCGGTCCCCCGCCCCCTCGGATCTCGTCGAGGACCCCGTCCAGCTCGTCCGGCTTGACGAGGACGTCGCGCGCCTTCGAGCCCTCGCTCGGGCCGACGATGTTGCGCGTCTCCATGAGGTCCATGAGGCGCCCCGCCTTCGCGAAGCCGACGCGCAGCTTGCGCTGGAGCATCGACGTGGAGCCGAACTGGCTCGTCACGACGAGTTCGGTCGCCTGGAGCAGCAGATCGAGATCGTCGCCGATCTCCTCGTCGATCTCCTTCTTCTGCTGCGAGCCGACCACGACGTCGTCGCGGAAGACCGGCGCCATCTGCTCCTTGCAGTGGCGCACGACGGCGGCGATCTCCTCCTCGGTGACGAAGGCGCCCTGTATGCGCGTCGCCTTGTTGTCGCCCATCGGCAGGAAGAGCCCGTCGCCCTTGCCGATGAGCTTCTCCGCGCCGGGCTGGTCGAGGATGACGCGGCTGTCGGCGAGCGAGGACGTCGCGAAGGCCAGCCGCGAGGGCACATTCGCCTTGATGAGCCCCGTGACGACGTCGACGGAGGGCCGCTGCGTCGCGAGGACCAGGTGGATGCCGGCGGCGCGCGCGAGCTGCGTGATCCGCACGATCGCGTCCTCCACGTCGCGCGGCGCGACCATCATGAGGTCGGCGAGCTCGTCCACGATCACGAGCAGGTACGGATACGGCTGGAGCTCGCGCTCACTGCCCTCGGGCGTCGTGAGCTTGCCCTCGCGGATCGCCTTGTTGAAGTCGTCGATGTGCCGGTAGCCGAAGGCGGCGAGGTCGTCGTAGCGCAGGTCCATCTCGCGCACGACCCACTGGAGCGCCTCGGCGGCCTTCTTCGGGTTGGTGATGATCGGCGTGATGAGGTGCGGGATGCCCTCGTACGCGGTCAGCTCGACGCGCTTGGGGTCGACGAGCACGAGGCGTACGTCCTCCGGCGTCGCCCGCATCATGATCGAGGTGATGAGGCAGTTGATGCACGAGGACTTGCCGGAGCCCGTCGCGCCGGCGACGAGGACGTGCGGCATCTTCGCGAGGCTGTGCATGACGTAGCCGCCCTCGACGTCCTTGCCGAAGGCGACGAGCATCGGGTCGTCGTCCTCGGCGGCGTCCGCGAGGCGCAGCACGTCGCCCAGGTTGACCATCTCGCGGTCCGTGTTCGGGATCTCGATGCCGACGGCGGACTTGCCCGGGATGGGGCTGATGATGCGTACGTCGGGGCTCGCGACGGCGTACGCGATGTTCTTCGTGAGCGCCGTGATGCGCTCGACCTTGACGGCGGGGCCGAGCGCGACCTCGTACCGGGTCACTGTCGGGCCGCGCGTGAAGCCGGTGACGCGCGCGTCCACCTTGAACTCGCTGAAGACGTTGGTGAGCGAGGCGACGACCGCGTCGTTGGCGGCACTGCGCGCCTTGCCGGGGCCGCCGCGCTCCAGGAGGTCGAGGCTCGGCAGCGCGTAGGTGACGTCGCCGGAGAGTTGAAGCTGCTCGGCGCGCGGCGGGAGGTCGCGCGGCGCCTCGGGCGTCTTCTTCGTCAGGTCGGGTACGCCGCCGGACGCCGCCTCGCCCCCGGCCTCGCGTCCGCCGCGCGGCGTCGCGCCTGCGTCGCGCCCCGGGGCCCCGCGGGAGGCGCCCCCGCGCCCGGCATTCCGCGACGCCGCCTCCTCGTCCGACGTCGCCGCCTTCTCGCGCGGCGTCGGTACGGGCGTCGTCGACTCGCCCTCGCGCCGCCCCGTCCCCACACCGTGGGTCAGGTCGGCGACGAGCGAGGACGGCGGCAGGCCGTGCAGCACCGCGCCGTCGAGCGCGGCGGCGGCGCGCGCCGCGACGTCCACGGGGTCGAGGTCGCGGTCCTCGAAGACGCCGCTGCCGCCCTTGCGGCGGCGTTCGAGCGCCGCTTCCTCCGCGTCGACGTCGTACGGGGCGGCGGCGCGACGTCGCGACGGCGCCCGCCGCCGCCTCGCGTGCGCGAGTTCCTCCGCGTCGTCCTCCCGCGCGTCGTGTGCCGCGAACTCCACCTCGGCCGCCGGGTCCTCGCTGAAGACCCCGAGCCGTACCCCGAGCCGCCGCAGCCGCTGCGGGATCGCGTTCACGGGCGTCGCGGTCACGACGAGGAGCCCGAAGACGGTGAGCAGGAGCAGCAGCGGTACGGCGAGGACCTCGCTCATCGTGAAGATGAGCGGGCTGGCGGCGGCCCAGCCGATGAGCCCGCCCGCGTCCTGGAGCGCCTCGATACCCGCGTCCCTGCTGGGCGCGCCGCAGGCGATGTGCACCTGCCCGAGGACGCCGACGACGAGCGCGGAGAGGCCGATGACGATGCGTCCGTTCGCCTCGGGCTGCTCGGGATGGCGGATGAGGCGCACCGCGATGACGCCGAGCAGTATCGGCACGAGCAGGTCGAGGCGGCCGAAGGCGCCGGTGACGAGCAGTTCGACGAGTTCGCCGACGGGGCCGTCGAGGCGGGACCAGGTGCCCGCGGCGACGACGAGGGCGAGGCCGAGGAGGAGCAGCGCGAGCCCGTCCTTGCGGTGGGCGGGGTCGAGGCCCTTGGCGCCGCGCCCCACGCCGCGCAGCATCGCCCCGATGCCGTGCGCGAGGCCCAGCCACACGGCCCTGACGAGCCGGTAGATGCCGTTGGTGGGACTGGGGGCCGGTCTGGCGGGCGCCTTCTTGACCGCGGCCTTCTTCGCCGGTGCCTTGGCCGCGCCCTTCTTCGCGGGCGTCCTCTTCGCGGGAGCCGCCGCGGCCGACTTCTTCGCGGGGCCTCTCGCCCCGCCCCCTCCACCGGCACGCGGTCGCGCGGGACCCGCCGCGCTCGGAGAGCCCTTGCCGGAGGAACGAGAAGCCATGTGCTGAGGTTACCGGGCACGACCACGGAGGACACCTGTGACTACGGCTTCACCCGTTCGTGTCGCACCGTGGATGCACGCCGGGTTGACGCGCCCTCACGCGGAGCGGCCGGAGACCGGTACGGAAGCCTGACCGCCCGGCAGGGGCACGCGGCACCGAGCGGACGGCGTGCGGCATTCGGAGCGGGCCGCCTGCCGCGCCCGGATCAGGAGCAACGCGCCCCCACGCCCCGCGCCATGCCTCGCGGGTCAGCCCTGGGCCGGGAGACTCGGCGTGCCGGAGCCGCCCGAGCCGGGTTCCAGCGCGTCGAGGGCGCGGCGCAGGCCGGTCAGCTTGCGCTCCAGGTGCGCGGCGGTGGCGACGGCTGCCGCGTCGGCGGCGTCGTCGAGCTGTTTGGAGAGCGCCTCGGCCTGCTCCTCGACCGCCGCGAGCCGCGAGGACAGTTCGGCGACGACCCCGCCGTTGGCCTTGCCGTTGCGGCGCGTCCCGCCGCCCGTGTCCTCGGCGCCCGCCCCTTCGCCCTCGCCTTCGAGCTGGAGGCGGAGGAGCGCGGCCTGGTCCTTGAGCTTGCAGTTCTTCTTGTAGAGGTCGACGAAGACCGAGACCTTCGCGCGCAGCACCCACGGGTCGAAGGGCTTGGAGATGTAGTCGACCGCGCCCGCCGCGTATCCCCGGAAGGTGTGGTGGGGACCGTGGTTGATGGCCGTGAGGAAGATGATGGGGATGTCTCTGGTGCGCTCACGGCGCTTGATGTGCGCCGCGGTCTCGAAGCCGTCCATGCCGGGCATCTGTACGTCAAGGAGGATGACCGCGAAGTCATCCGTCAGCAGCGCCTTGAGCGCTTCCTCTCCCGACGACGCCCGGACCAAAGTCTGATCGAGCGCGGAGAGGATGGCCTCCAGCGCGAGCAGATTCTCCGGCCGGTCATCGACCAGGAGAATCTTGGCCTTCTGGACCATGGCCCGCCCTCCTCGCTCCGGCATTCCGTGGGGTTCCGCCCCGGTAGACGGCTCTGTGGCGCCGCCCGTTCCTGTGCCGGTCATCGTAGCCGCACCCCACTTGTCGCCACACCCAGTCACCGTCAAGTCACGCTGTACGAGGTGAGAACGCCCGGACCCAGGGGAAAGTTCCCCGCATCCCCCCGGTCACACCTGCTCCGGGGCCGCTCCGTGCGCCGCCTGACGCTCCGGCTTCGCCGAGGCAGGCGCCCCGGCGTCGCACGTCACCGGCCGGGCGCCCGAGCCGCCGTGCCCCCGGCGCACGACCGGGGGCACGGCGGGGCGCACGGCAGCACTTCCACCGGCGCATCGCCAGGGCGATCACTTCTTGCGCAGCCACTTCTCCAGGGCCGTCAGCAGCCGGTCGGGGTCGACCGGCTTGGTGACGTAGTCGGACGCGCCCGAGTCGATGGCCTTCTCCCGGTCGCCCTTCATCGCCTTGGCGGTGAGAGCGACGATCGGCAGTCCGGCGAACTGCGGCATCCGCCGGATCGCGGTCGTCGTCGCGTAGCCGTCCATCTCCGGCATCATGATGTCCATCAGGACGACCCGGACCTCGTCGTGCTGTTCGAGCACCTCGATGCCCTCGCGCCCGTTCTCGGCGTAGAGCACGGAGAGCCCGTTCTCCTCCAGCATGCTGGTGAGCGCGAAGACGTTGCGCACGTCGTCGTCGACGATGAGGACCTTCTCGTCGTGGAAGGTGTAGGTGTGGCGCTGCGGCGGCAGCTCCCCGGGAGCGAGCCGGGACGGCTCGGCCTCCTCCAGCCCGTCCTCGTCGTCCTCCTCGTCCCATGACGTGTCGTCGAGAGCCTCCTCGTCCTCGGCGTCCGCGTCACCGGGGACCTGGTCCCCACCGGCCGCGGCGTCCTCGCCGGAGGCCGCGTCCTCGGCCCGCTCGTCCCCCGTGTCCGTCCCGGAGTCCGCCGGGCCACCGGCACCCGCCGCGTCAGCGGCCTCGGCCGCGTCACCGGCCTCCGCCGCGCCCAGGTCCCGCGCCGCGCCCTCCGCCGCCGCGCCGTCCGCCCGGCCGACGGAGGCCGCGTCACCGGCGCCCGCGTCACCGGCCGCCCCGGAACCCGTACTCGTCCCGGCGCCGTCGGAGACCCCGGCGGACTCCCCGCCGTCGCCCGCGTCCGCGGCGTCCTCCGTCTCCCCGCGCGCCCGCTTCTCCTCCCGCTTGCGCCGCAGTTCCTCCGCCTGCATCGCCTTGCGGCGGCGGCGGAACTTCTCGGCGGGGCCGTTGCGGTTGTCGCGGACGGGGGTGAGGGCGCCGCCCGTGAGCGTCGGCGTCATCGGGCGCTCGCCGGGCACGAAGCGGTCGCCCGTCTCGACGGCGGGCGCGAGGTCCGTCATGCCGCCCCGCGCCGGGACGTCACCGGGGTGCAGCGGCAGGTAGAGCGTGAACGTCGAGCCGCGTCCCGGCTGGCTCTGCGCGTCGATCTCGCCGCCGAGCAGCCGCGCGATCTCCCGGCTGATCGAGAGTCCGAGGCCCGTACCGCCGTACTTGCGGCTCGTCGTGCCGTCCGCCTGCTTGAACGCCTCGAAGATGACGCGCATCTTGCTCTCGGCGATACCGATCCCGGTGTCCGTGACCGAGAAGGCGATCATCTTGCCGTCCGGCTCGGTGAGCGAGCCGGTTTCGAGCAACTGCTCCCTGATCGCGTCCGGCACATCGGCCCCCGCCGGGCGGATGATCAGCTCGACCGCCCCGCTGCCCGTGAACTTCACCGCGTTCGACAGCAGGTTGCGCAGCACCTGGAGGAGGCGCTGCTCGTCGGTGTGCAGCGTCGCCGGCAGCTCCGGCGAGACCCGTACCGAGAAGTCGAGGTTCTTCTCGACCGTCATCGGCCGGAACGTCGCCTCGACGTAGTCGACGAGCTGGACGAGCGCGATCCGCGTCGGCGAGACCTCCATCTTGCCCGCGTCGACCTTGGACAGGTCGAGAATGTCGTTGATGAGCTGGAGCAGGTCCGAACCGGCCCCGTAGATGGTCTCGGCGAACTCGACCTGCTTGTGCGAGAGGTTGCGCTCCGGGTTGTCCGCGAGCAGCTTCGCGAGGATCAGCAGCGAGTTGAGCGGGGTGCGCAGCTCGTGCGACATGTTCGCGAGGAACTCGGACTTGTAGCGCATCGAGACCGCGAGCTGCTCGGCGCGCTCCTCCAGGACCTGCCGCGCGTTCTCGATCTCGCCGTTCTTGACCTCGATGTCGCTGTTCTGCCGCACGAGGAGCGCGGCCTTCTCCTCGAGTTCCGCGTTGGACTCCTGGAGCGCCTTCTGCCGCTGCTCCAGTTCGGCCGAGCGGTCCTTGAGCTGCGCCGTCAGCTCCTGGGACTGGGTGAGGAGCACGGCGGTCTTCGAGTTCACGCTGATCGTGTTGACGCTCGTCGCGATCATCTCGGCGATCTGCGCGAGGAAGTCCCGCTGGATCTGCGTGAACTGGCTGAACGTCGCCAGCTCGATGACGCCGAGCACCTTGCCCTCGAAGAGCAGCGGCAGCACCACGACCTGCGCGGGCGTCGCCTGCCCGAGCCCCGAGGAGATCTTGATGTAGTCGACGGGCACCTTGTTGACGGTCAGGACCCGCTTCTCGCGCGCCGCCGTGCCGACGAGGGTCTCGCCGGGGCGGAAGGTCGTCGGCATCATGCCGGCCGCGTAGTTGTACGAGCCGATCAGCCGCAACTGGTACGCCTCGTCGTCGACATCCGTGACCTCCGCGCCCTCCTCCAGCGGCTCGGCGAGGAAGAACGCGCCGTGCTGCGCGGTCACGACCGGGGTCAGCTCGCTCATGATGAGCTGCGCGACGTCGGTGAGATCGCGGCGGCCCTGGAGCAGTCCGGAGATACGCGCCAGGTTGCCCTTGAGCCAGCTCTGCTCCTCGTTGGCGAGCGTCGTGTCCCGCAGGTTGCCGATCATCGTGTTGATCGTGTCCTGGAGGCGCAGGATCTCGCCGGACGCCTGCGTCTTGGCCGAAACGTTGAGGTCTCCGCGCGTCACCGCCGTCGCGACCGAGGCCATGCCCCGTACCTGGTCGGTCAGGTTGAAGGCCATCTCGTTCACGGAGTCGGTCAGCTCGCGCCACGTACCGTCCACGTCGCGGACCTGCGCCTGGCCGCCGAGGATGCCCTCGGTGCCCACCTCGCGGGCGACGCGGGTGACCTGCTCGGCGAAGCTGGAGAGCTGGTCGACCATCGTGTTGATGGTCGTTTTCAGCTCCAGGATCTCGCCGCGCGCGTCGATGTCGATCTTCTTCGTCAGATCGCCCTTGGCGATGGCCGTCGTGACCATCGCGATGTTGCGGACCTGCCCCGTCAGGTTGGACGCCATCGAGTTCACCGACTCGGTGAGGTCCTTCCACGTCCCCGAGACCCCCGGCACGCGCGCCTGGCCGCCCAGGATGCCGTCCGTGCCCACCTCGCGCGCGACGCGCGTCACCTGCTCGGCGAAGGCGGAGAGCGTCGTGACCATGATGTTGACGGTGTCGGCGAGCTGGGCGACCTCGCCGCGTGCCTCGACGGTGACCTTCTTGGTCAGGTCGCCGTTGGCGACCGCCGTCGCGACCTGCGAGATGCCGCGCACCTGCGAGGTGAGGTTGTTCGCCATGATGTTGACGTTGTCGCTCAGGTCCTTCCAGATGCCCGTCACTCCGGGCACCCGCGCCTGACCGCCGAGGTTCCCCTCGGTGCCCACGTCGCGGGCCACACGGGTCACCTCGTCCGCGAAGGCGGAGAGCTGGTCGACCATGGTGTTGACGGTCGTGACGAGTTCGAGGATCTCGCCCTTCGCGTCGACGGTGATCTTCTTCGACAGGTCGCCGCGCGCCACCGCCGTCGTCACCTCGGCGATGTTGCGCACCTGGAGCGTCAGGTTGTTCGCCATGCCGTTGACGGACTGCGTGAGGTCCTTCCACGTGCCCGAGACGCCCTGCACCTCCGCCTGCCCGCCGAGACGGCCCTCGGTGCCGACCTCCTGGGCGACGAGGGTGACCTGCTCGGCGAAGTTCGAGAGCTGGTCGACCATCGTGTTGAGCGTGTTCTTCAGCTCCAGGATCTCGCCCCGCGCGTCGACCGTGATCTTCTGCGAGAGATCACCGCGCGCGACGGCCGTCGCGACCTGGGCGATGTTGCGCACCTGGTCGGTCAGGTTCCCGGCCATCCCGTTCACCGAGTCGGTCAGCTCCCGCCAGACCCCGGCGACGCCCGGGACCTGCGCCTGTCCGCCGAGCTGCCCCTCCGTGCCCACTTCGCGGGCGACGCGGGTCACCTGCTCGGCGAAGGCGGAGAGCTGGTCCACCATCGTGTTGATGGTGTTCTTCAGCTCCAGGATCTCGCCGCGCGCGTCCACGTCGATCTTCTGCGAGAGGTCACCGCGCGCGACGGCCGTCGTCACGTCCGCGATCTGCCGCACCTGCGAGGTCAGGTTGGACGCCATCGAGTTGACCGAATCGGTCAGCTCCCGCCACGTGCCGAGCACCCCGTCGACCCGCGCCTGACCGCCGAGGCGCCCCTCGGTGCCCACATCGCGCGCCATCCTGGTGACCTGCTCGGCGAACGACGACAACTGGTCGACCATCGTGTTCACGGTGTTCTTGAGCGCGAGCATCTCGCCCGAGACGTCCACCGTGACCTTCTGCGAGAGGTCGCCGCTGGCCACCGCGGTCGTCACCTGGGCGATGTTGCGCACCTGCCCGGTGAGGTTGCGGAAGGCCGTGTTGACGGAGTCGGTGAGGTCCTTCCACGTCCCCGCGGCCCCCGGCACGTTCGCCTGACCGCCCAGCTGCCCCTCGACACCGACCTCGCGGGCTACCCGCGTCACCTCGGAGCCGAAGGACTGGAGCTGGTCGACCATCGTGTTGACCGTGTTCTTGAGCTCCAGCATCTCGCCGGCCACCGCGACGGTGACCTTCTGCGAGAGGTCGCCGCTCGCGACCGCCGTCGTCACCTGGGCGATGTCGCGCACCTGCGTGGTCAGGTTGCGGAAGACGGTGTTGACCGAGTCCGTGAGGTCCTTCCACGTCCCCGCCGCGCCCGGCACGTTCGCCTGACCGCCGAGCTGCCCGTCGAAGCCGACCTCACGCGCGACGCGCGTCACCTCGTCGGCGAAGGTGCGCAGCGTCTGCGTCATCTGGTTGATCGTCTGCGCGAGTTGCGCGATCTCGCCGCGCGCGCTCACCTCGACCTTGCGCGACAGGTCCCCGTTGGCGACCGCCGTCGTGACGTCGGCGATGCCGCGCACCTGGGCGGTCAGGTTCCCCGCCATGAGGTTCACCGAATCGGTGAGGTCCTTCCACACCCCGGCCACGCCGGGCACCCGCGCCTGCCCGCCGAGTTCGCCCTCGGTGCCCACCTCGCGCGCGACGCGGGTGACCTCCTGCGAGAAGCCCGAGAGCTGGTCCACCATCGTGTTGACGGTGTTCTTCAGCTCCAGCATCTCGCCTTCGACGTGCACCGTCACCTTGCGCGAGAGATCACCCGCGGCGACCGCCGTCGTCACCGTCGCGATGTCGCGGACCTGGGCGGTGAGGCGGTACGCCATCGTGTTGACGGAGTCGGTGAGGTCCTTCCAGGACCCCGACATGCCCCGCAGCTTCGCCTGCCCGCCGAGCTTGCCCTCGGTGCCGACCTCGCTCGCGACCCTCGTCACCTCGTCGGTGAAGGTCGAGAGCATGTCGACGAGGTTGTTGACGGTGCGGCCCACCTTGAGGAACTCGCCCCGCAGCGGGTGCCAGGTCCCCTCGGACGTCTGCCCGCGCAGTTCCATGCGCTGTTCCAGATCGCCGTCGGCGACGGCGGAGAGCACCCGGCCGACCTCGGAGACGGGCCGCGCCAGCTCGTCGACGAGCGCGTTCGACGCGTTCACCGCCGTCGCCCAGGCGCCTTCGAGCACGCCGGTCTCCAGGCGCTCCGTGAGTTTTCCCTCACGTCCGACGACGCGCCGCACCCGCGACAGCTCACCCGTGAGATGCAGATTGCGGTCCGCGACCTCGTTGAAGACAGCCGCGATCTCGGCCATGATCCCGTCGCCCGAGACCGTGAGCCGCTTGCGGAAATTCCCGTCCCGCATCGCCTCCAGGGCGGCGAGAAGGCGGTTGAGCGAAGCCGTGTCGACCTCGGTCGTCCCCCTGCCCCCGCCCCTGCCGCCCGCGCGGCCGTTCCGGGAGGGCTCGCTCCGGGACGACTGCTGTCCGCTCTCCGCGCGCGTACGGGTACGTCGCGTCGCTGCGCCAGACTCCACCGTGGTCCCTCCCGTGTGCTTCGACCTCGTGCTCGTGCCGGACCGCGCGGCGGCGCGGCCCGTCCATTCCTTAAGGCTCCCCCAAGTGTTTCACCCCGCCCCCCGCAGGCCATAACAGTTCGGCAGCTTCGGGCCCCCGGCGACACTCTTCGGGGCGGAAACACAGCGAACCGGCATCCACCGGCCCCCGGGTGGTAAGTAACCTGGGCCTGAGCTGTCCCTCTCGCCGGTCCATCGGTCCAGCAGGAGGGCACGGTGGCACGAACCTGCCGCGCGGCACAACGGCAACCGCGCGGCACGACGGCAACAAAGGGGCGGCCGAGGATGGGACTGGGTTACGCCGGGGAAGACACCCCGGACTCTCGCCCCGGGGCGAACGACGCCCTCGCGCAGCGGGAGGCCGAGCACGGGGCGAGAGCCGCGGCCCCCCATGTCGCGGAGCCCCGCGCCACCACAGAGAACGCCGACTTCGTGACAGGGAGTGCTGTGACCGCTCGGGCGTCCGCCACCTTCGCCCCCGAGGGACGCTCCGTCGCGACGGCCCGCGCCTTCGTCCGCGACACCCTCCAGGGCTGGGGCTTCACCGACCTCGTCGACGACGCGACGGTCCTCACCAGCGAGCTGGTCACCAACGCCGTCGTGCACGCGGGGACGAACGCCGAGGTGCTGTGCCTGCGCGAGGAGGACGGGGTACGCGTCGAGGTCGCCGACCGCTACCCGGACCGCGAGGTCCCGCTGCACGCCTCCCCGCACGTGCTCACCGACCCCGAGCGCGAGGGCGGGCGCGGCCTTCAGCTGTGCGCGGCGCTCGCCGCCCGCTGGGGCGTCGAGTACTCCTCGACCCACAAGACGGTCTGGTTCCGCCTCGACCTCCCCGGCCGCCCGGTCGGCACCAGCAGCGCGGGCCCGCTCCTGCCCGACGAGCTCCTCCCGCTCGCCGGGGGCCACGTCCACGTCGCCGTCGTCCAGCTCGACGCCGAGGAGACCATCTCCGCGTGGAACGAGGACGCGGAGGAGATGTTCGGCTACCCCGCCGCGCAGGTCCTCGGCACACCCCTCACCGACCTCGCCGCCTGGCCGCACACCCCGGGCACCGGCACGGGCGTCGCCGAGGCGCTGCGCCTGTCGCGCTGGGAGGGCAGCTACGGGCTCCGCTCCGCCTCGGGCCGCGTCGTCCCCGTCTACGCCTCGCACCTGCGCGTACGCGACGCCGAGGGCGCCCCGTCCACCGTCTGCCTCCTCGTCCACGACGCCGAGCGCGCCGTCCTCCAGGCGCCGCTGCGCCCCAGCCGCAAGGACGGCGCGGGCCGCGGCGAGGCGACGGCGCCCGACGCCTTCGAGACCTTCATCGGCACGCCGCCGCCCGAGGACCTCGACGGTCTCCTCCAGCGCACCGTGGAACGCGCGCGGGACATGCTCGAAGGCGACGCCGCCTTCCTCCTGCTCGCCACGGACGACGAGACGGAGCTGGAGGTCCGCGCCTCGACGGGCCTGCCCTCGGCGCGCCAGCGCTTCGCCCGCGTCCAGGTCGAGGCGGGTGTCGGGCGCTACGGCTCCGCGCGGATGCCGGCCGTGCACGAGGATCTGAAAGACGTACCGGGCGCGGTGCCGCTCCTGGACGGCACGGGGATGCGCTCCGTGGTGACGGTGCCGCTCAAGGTCGAGGGCCGCCTCACCGGCTCGCTCGGCGTCGCGGCCGAGGCCCGCGAGCGGTTCACCAACGAGGAGGCGCTGCGCCTCCAGTTCGCCGCCGACCGCATCGCGCTCGCCGTCGAGTCGGCGCGCCTGGGCGAGCTGGAGAAGCTGCGCCGCGGCTCGCTCTCCTTCCTCGTCGAGGCGTCCGACCTGCTCGCGGGCACGCTCGACAGGGACCAGACGCTCGCGCTCATGGCGCAGATGACGGTGCCGAACGTCGCGACGTGGTGCGCCGTCTACACGATCGCCGACCCGGCCTCGGAGCCGTACCTCTCGTACGTGCTGCACGAGGACGAGGACCGCATCGACGGCCTCAAGGCGCTCCTGACCCGCGTCGCACCACCCGAACCGGTGACGACGCCGGGCCCGCGCGTGTGGACGGAGCCCGCCGAGGCCGCGCACCAGGCGGCGCTGCGCGACTCGATGCGCAGCCTCGACCCGAACGAGCTGACCTTCGTCGGCGCGGGCATCGGCGACACCCTGGCGACGGCGGCGGCCGTGGGCGGCGAGACGGTCGTGCTGCCCCTCGTGGCGCGCAACCGCGTCATCGGGATGCTGACCCTCGGCAAGCCGGCCGACGAGCACTTCCGGCAGGAGATCCTCGAACTCGCCGAGGACCTTTCGCGCCGTGCCGCGCTCGCCCTCGACAACGCGCGCCTCTACTCGGAGCGCAACGCGATCAGCCAGTCGCTCCAGCGCTCCCTCCTGCCGCCCGAGCCCCTTCCCGCCGTCCCGAACGTCGAGGTGGAGGTCATCTACCGCGCGGCGGGCGAGGGCAACGAGGTCGGCGGCGACTTCTACGACCTCTTCCCGATCCGCGAGGGCGTCTACGGCTTCGCGATCGGCGACGTGTGCGGCACGGGCCCGGAGGCCGCGGCCGTCACGGGCCTCGCGCGCCACGCGCTGCGCCTCCTGGCCCGCGAGAACCTGCCGGGCCCGGCGGTCCTGGAGCGCCTCAACACGGCGATCCTCGACGAGGGCCCGCGCAGCCGCTTCCTCACGCTGCTGTACGGGGAGCTGCACCCCCGCGAGGACGGCAGCGCGCTCCTCAAGGTGGTGTGCGCGGGCCACCCGCTGCCGCTGCGCCTGCACCAGGACGGCACGGTGAGCCCGGCCGCCGAGCCGCAGCCGCTGCTCGGTGTGATGGACGACCTGGAGTTGTACGAGCAGTCGGTCACCCTGGACCCGGGCGATGTCCTGCTGTGCGTCACGGACGGCATCACCGAACGCCGCGAGGGGACCCGCATGCTCGGCGACGACGGCCTCGCCGAGGTCCTCAAGGGCTGCACGGGGCTGACGGCGGGCGCGGTCGCCGCGCGCGTGATGCGCGCCGTCGCGAACTTCGCGGCGGACGCGCCGTCCGACGACATGGCGATTCTCACGATGCGCCTGCCGGGCGTTCACCAGGACTGACCGGGAATGAGAAAGGCCCCCGCCATCAGGCGGGGGCCTTTCTCATTCTGCCGGGCTTTCGCTGAGCCCCAAAACGGAATCGAACCGTTGACCTTCTCCTTACCATGGAGACGCTCTGCCGACTGAGCTATTGGGGCCTGTCCCGCACGCGCTTCCGCGCGTGGCGACGAACGAAATCATACCCCGATCCCGCACCCGCCCCGCACCACGGGCCCCGCCCGCTCTCAGCTCCGCACGGGAAGGCGCACCAGGCCGCCGAGCGCGTTGCAGACCGATACGAGGCGCTGGAGTTCACGCGGGGGCAACCCGTCGCCGAGCGGTAGCGCGAGGGTCTCCGCCACGGCGTTCTCGGTGGCGGGCAGGAAGACGTCACGCCGGTATCCCGGCAGGCGGTGCAGCGGTGTCGGTACGGGAATGCGGCAGTCGATCCCCTTCGCCCGGGCCGCACGGACGAAGGCGTCCCGGTCGGGCCGGCCGTTGCCCGGCACGCGCACCACGTAGCGCAGGTACCTGTGCCCGGCCGCGCCCCGCGGCGGCACGACGCCGCGCAGGCGCCCGTCGAGGTACCGCGCCCCTTCGGCCCGCGCCGCCGGCACAGCCCGCTCGGCACCCGCCTCATGGTGTTCCAGTACGAGCAGCCCGTGCCGCTCCCCCAGCTCTCTGACCGCCCCGAGCGACGCCGGATTCCCGAACCGGTGCCCGACGACTACCGCCGCCGTGCCCGGCCCCAGCACGCTCGCCACGTGGGCGGCATCCAGGTTGTACGTGTACGGATCGATGTCGGCGAAGAGGGGACGCGCCCCCAGACCGAGAACGGCCTCGGCGACCTCGGGCCCGTCGAACGCGGATATGACGACCTCGTCGCCGCTTCCGATACCTGCGGCACGCAGCAATCTCGCGGTGTCCATGTCTGGATGGTGGCCTGCCGACATGAACACGACGCGAAGTGGAGAGAAACACTGAGAAAGCAAAAAAGGGTGCCCCGAGTCTCGAAGACTCGGGGCACCCTTTCAAAAATTGTTCGGCGGCGTCCTACTCTCCCACAAGGTCCCCCTTGCAGTACCATCGGCGCTACGCAGCTTAGCTTCCGGGTTCGGAATGAGACCGGGCGTTTCCCGCGCGCTATGACCACCGAAACACAGTGAAACCAGCAACCACCCCGCCACACCACAAAACGTGGGGGCAGCATGTGATTGTTCGTGGTTTCAGAACCAACACAGTGGACGCGAGCAACTGAGGACAAGCCCTCGGCCTAT
>NZ_JOGO01000033.1 GCF_000719475.1 Streptomyces sp. NRRL F-5630
CCGCAACTTCACAGGCCCATGAGCCTTGCGGACCTTCCGGACCTCGAAGTCCATCGCATCCCCTGAACTGGGGTGTTGCGACAACCACTAGAACGCAAGAAGGCCCGCCGGGCCGTAAGGGATACCCCGCTCGCGTGCATCGCACACACAATCCCCGCGCCGGGCACTTACATCTCATTAACCTACGGTGTCGTAACCTACGGGTCCGTAGGTAGAGCCGTGCGCGCCGCGCACTCCGGCCGCGCCTGCGTCCGCTCCCCGCCCCTCCGTCCCCAGGAGAATTCGTGAGTCTGGTGTCCCCGCGCCGCTCCCCCGACGACCTCAGCTTCGGCTGGACCGACCGCCGTCTGCTGTTCGCCCTGGAGGAGGTGGTGGAGCGGGAGCTGAACCGGCACCTCTCGGTGACGAAGGACTGGATGCCGCACCACTACGTCCCCTGGGGCGAGGCCAGGAACTTCCCCGAGTTCTTCGTGGACGGGGAGCCCTGGGCGCCGGAGCAGTCGAAGGTCACCGACGTCGGCAGGACCGCTCTCGTCGTCAACCTCCTGACCGAGGACAACCTGCCGAGCTACCACCACGAGATCGCCGCGCTCTTCGGCCGCGACGGCGCCTGGGGCACGTGGGTGCACCGCTGGACCGCCGAGGAGGCCCGGCACGGGATCGTGATGCGCGACTACCTGCTCGCGAGCCGTGCCGTGGACCCGGACGCGCTGGAACGGTTCCGCATGGAGCACATGAGCGCCGGCTTCCAGTCCGACAACCGGCACTCGATGCTCCACTCGGTCGCGTACGTGGCCTTCCAGGAACTCGCCACGCGCGTCTCGCACCGCAACACCGGCCACCAGTCGGGCGACCCGGTGTGCGACCGCATGCTCTCGCGCATCGCGACGGACGAGAACCTGCACATGGTCTTCTACCGCAACCTGCTGCGCGCCTCGCTCGACCTCGCGCCCGACCTCGCGCTCCAGGCGATCCGCGACGTCGTCGTCGACTTCCGGATGCCGGGCCACGGCATCCCCAACTTCGGCCGCGCGGCGGCGCAGATGGCGATCGGCGAGGTCTACAACCTGCGCATCCACCACGACGACGTGCTCTCGCCCGTACTGCGCTACCTCAAGGTCCTCGACCGCGACGGCCTCGGCCCCGAGGGGCTCAAGGCGCAGGAGGAGCTGGGGTACTTCATGGGCGCGCTCGATGACAAGGCGAGCGCGTTCGACGAGAAGCTGGCGGCGCGGAAGGCCCGGCTGGCGGCCAAGGCGGCCGCGAGCTGAGCGGACGGTAGAGGCGGTACGAGTCCCGGGGGCGGCCGGAAGCGTCTCCGGCCGCGCCCGCCGGGCACCCGCCCGCCCGTGCCGCCGCCCTCACGCCCGCAGTCTCCGGAGCCGTCCCCGTTCCTTCTCCGAGAGGCCGCCCCACACCCCGTAGCGCTCGTCGCGGGCGAGGGCGTGTTCCAGGCAGGCGCGGCGGCTCGGGCAGGAACGGCAGACGCGCTTGGCGTCCTGCACCGAACCGCCCGGCTCGGGAAAGAAGAAGTCCGGGCCGATCTGCGCGCACAGGGCCGCTCCCTGCCAGTCCTCGGGTTCCTCGCCCGTGCTCGTGCTGTCCCCGTGATCGTTCATGACGAGCATCGTGCCGTGCCGCCCGAAACAAACGATCGACGAACGCTCAACGCGCGTTCAACGCCGAGTGCCGGGCGGCGTGTCGAGGCTGGACAGGCGCCGGGCACGCCGCCTCCGCACGCCCGCCACCCCTCCTCCAGGCCCCCGCGCCGCCCGGCTCCTCTCCCTCACACCCCGACCGGCAGCTCGGCGAATCCCCGCATCACGAAGTTCGGCCGCCGTCGCGCCTCACCCGCGAGGTGGAGCCCGGGGACCCGGTCGAGCAGGGCCGCGAGCGAGGCGGTGAGTTCGAGGCGGGCGAGCGGGGCGCCGACGCAGTAGTGGATGCCCGCGCTGAAGGAGACGTGCGGGTTGACGGAGCGGCCGAGGTCGAGGCGGTCCGGCGCGGCGAAGGCGGCCGGGTCGTGGTTGGCCGAGCCGAACAGGAGGGCCAGCTCCTCGCCGCGAGGGATCGTGACTCCGTCGATCTCGATGTCGTCGAGCACCCAGCGTTCGAAGAGCTGCAACGGCGTGTCGTAACGCAGCAGTTCCTCCACCGCGGAGGGGACGAGGCCGGGGTCGGCGCGGAGGGCGGCGAGCTGGCCGGGGTGGGTGAGCAGCGCGTGCCAGCCGTTGACGGTCGAGCCGACGGTGGCCTCGTGCCCCGCGTTGAGGAGCAGCGCGCAGGTCGCGACGATCTCCGCCTCGCTGAGCCGGTCCCCCGCCTCGCGCGCGGCGACGAGCGCGGAGACGAGGTCCTCGCCCGGGCGGCGCGCGCGGTCGGCGATGAGGGCGCGCAGGTACGCGGAGAACTCGGCCGAGGCGGTGACCGCGCGTCGCGCCGTCTCCTCCGAGGGGTTCAGCTCGTACATCGCGCAGATCGCCGCCGACCAGGGCCGCAGGAGCGGGCGATCGGCCTCCGGCACGCCGAGCAGTTCGGCGATGACGGCGACGGGCAGCGGCTCGGCGACCTCGGTGAGGAGGTCGCCGCCGCCCCGTTCGGCGAGCGCGTCGGCGAGTTCGCGGGCCAGTCCGGTCACGTACGGGCGCAGCGCCTCGACCGTGCGCGGGGTGAAGGCGTGCGCGACGAGGCGGCGGATGCGGGTGTGGTCCGGGGGTTCGAGTTCGAGCATCCCGAGGTCGTTCAGCTCGTGGAAGGGCGCGTGCGCGCGCGGCGGTGGGGTGCGGCCGAACTCCTCGTGCGTGTAGCGGTGCTGGTAGCTCCGGCCGAGGCGACGGTCGCGCAGCAGCGCGGAGACGTCGGCGTGGTGCGGGACGAGCCACTGGCCGCTCGGCGCGTAGTGCAGGACGCGGCCGGCCGCCCGCAGTTCGGCGTAGACCGGGTAGGGATCGGCGAGGAAGGCGGGGTCCCTGTGGTCGAAGGCGGCGGGGGCGAGGGGGCGCGGCGCGGCGGCTGGTGCGGTCATGGCAGGACGGTAGAGGGCGCGGGACCGGGTGACCAGGCCACGCGCACACGCGCCCCCGCCCGCGGAAGCCGCGCCCCCACGCATACCCCCGCCGCGCATCCGGGGACGTCCGTCCCGGAGCCCGGACCCGCGCTCAGCCGCGCGGATTCGGCGTCATCACGGCGAAGACGGCCCCGTGCGGGTCCGTGAAGCGCGCCATGCGGCCCACGTCGGGGATGTCGAGCGGCTCCACCTCGGCGCTCGCGCCGCCCGCGAGCGCCTTCGCCGCCGTCGCGTCGCAGTCGGCGACGTTGAAGTACGGGAGCCAGTACGGTCCGCGTCCGCTCGTCGCGGCGTCGAGCGGCGCGACTCCGGCGAACATGTCCTCGGGGGTGCCTCCGGAGGCGTGCGGCATGAGGTAGTCGCCGCCCTCCATGTGCATCGTCGTCGTCTCCCAGCCGAAGACCTGGCCGTAGAAGGTGACCGCCGCGGGGGGCTCGGGGCTCTCCAGCTCGGCCCAGAAGAAGGCGTTCGTGTCGGTGACGAGGCCGAGGCCCTTGTTGGCGCCCGGCTCCCAGACGGCGAAGGCGGCGCCCTGCGGGTCGGTGCAGGCGGCGAGCCTGCCGAGGTCCATGACGTCCGTGGCCGGGGTCGTTACCGTGCCGCCGTGCTGCTCGACGGACCGCGCGGTCGCCGCGGCGTCGGGGGTCTTGAAGTAGATCGTCCAGGCGGGCGGCACCTTGTCGGCCGGCTGCGGCATGACGGCGGCGACCGTCTTGTCGTGCAGGGTGAACAGCCCGTAGTTCCCCTTGTCCGGGCCCATGCGCCGGAGCGACCAGCCGAAGAGCCCCCCGTAGAACTCCTCGGCCCGGTCGAGGTCGGGCGTGGACAGTTCGAGCCAGACGGGCTCGCCGTCCGCGTAGTGTGCGCTGTTGAGCATGGCGGGACTTCTCTCGCTCGCGTCGTGAGCCCGCCGCCACGGGGTACGGGCACGGCGGACGCCCTCCCTTCCGAGTCTGGCACCGGCTCCGGTGAGCCGCGCGACGAGGAGGAACGGCGCCCGCGCACGCACCGCACCGCCCCGTACGCCCTCCGTCACCCGCCCCCGCGTCCCCCTCCCCCGGGACGCGGCCGTCTCCGGAGAGGCGGGACGAGGCGGACCGTCGCCTCCCGCGACAGCGACAGCGACAGCGACAACAACGCTGCCCGGCCCCGGCTCCCCACCCGGCCACCCGCCGCCGCCCGGCCGCACGCCCCGCCGCCCGCCGCCCACTCCGCCGCCCTCAGCCCCCGTGCCCCGCGTGCTCCCCGGCGGCTGCCTTGCCCGTGGCCGTCCCCTTGCCCGTGGCGCCGCTCTTCTTCATCGTGTGGCCCTCGTGCCCCGGCACCGTGCCGTCCGCCTTCGCGACGAGGAACATCCCGGCCATGCCCATGTCGGAGTGCGACTGGACGTGGCAGTGGTACATCCACGCCCCCGCGCCCACGCCCTCGCCCGCGATGACCTGGAAGCCGAAGGAGTCGGCGGGGCCCACGATCTTGTTGTCGATGACGGCCGAGGGGTCGTCAGGTCCCGTGAGCAGGCCGGTGCGGTTGTCCGCCCAGCGGTGACCGTGCATGTGGAAGGTGTGGTAGTACTCGCCGTGCGTGATCATGACGATCTCGACGCGCTCCCCCACGACGGCCTCGAAGTCGGGTCCCTGCTTGAGGTTGTTGATCGTCATGTCGTTGAAGACGATCGTGTACGTGCGGTCGGGGAGCAGATCGCCCTTGCGGCGCACCACCACTCCCCCGTAGAGCCCGTTGCGGATGCCGCCGGTGCCGTGGTCGGTGCCGACGACGTGGTCGTGGTAGTGCCAGTAGCCCGCGCTGCCGGGGCGATACGTGCCGTCAGCCCGCCGGCCGGGCGTGTGGGTGCGCCAGGTGTACGTGCGGTGGCCGCCGGGCGGGACGTGACTGCCGCTCATGCGGGTGCCGTCGCTGGTGATCTCGTAGTCCAGGCCGTGGACGTGGAGGCTCGCGTCGACGTCCATGGTGTTCTCGAAGTCGATGTGCAGCGTGTCGCCCTCGTTGAGCTCGATGAGCGGCCCCGGGACGCTCGCCTTGCCCTTCTCCAGGCCGTAGCCCATCTGACCGTTCGC
Organism: Streptomyces sp. NRRL F-5630; assembly: GCF_000719475.1. Lineage (GTDB taxonomy): Bacteria > Actinomycetota > Actinomycetes > Streptomycetales > Streptomycetaceae > Streptomyces. The sequence continues at coordinate 5,143 of NZ_JOGO01000033.1, forward strand.
CAGGCGCTCCGCGTACATCGTGATGCGGCGCACCTCGCCCCCGGCGGGCGCGGTCGGCGCCGTCACGGCCGCCTGCGCCGTACCGCTCGTCGCACTCGCGCCCACCACGCCGAGGCCGGCCGCCGCGGCTGCTCCGCCGAGCAGGTAGCGCCTCCCGATGCGCCGTCCTCCCGAGCCCTCGTCCGTCGAAGCCATCACGAACTCCTTTTCCGATGAGCGGACTTGCCGGACCCCACGGGCCCCAGGGACGGGCACACGGTAGCCGCGCGGGCCTCGTTTATCCACAGTGAGGACAAAGTTTGTGCTATTCAGGTCATAGGTATTGGCCTCCCGGGCAAAGGGGTCTAGCTTCGGCGGCGCTGTTGCTGCGACTGACGAGGGTGGAGGACCACATGCGGTTCACACCGCACCAACGGACATCGACTCAGGTGTCCGGTACCGAGAGAACACACTCCGCATCCCCCACGGGAACTACACGGACCGGCGCCACCAGAACATCACCCGCACGCGTCCGGGCCCGCCGGCGAGCACGGCTCGCCGGCGCCGCGGTGCTCGCCTCGGCCGCGCTCGCGACCGGGCTGCTCACCGGGCCGCCCGCCGGCGCCGCGGACAAGGCCGCGCTCGCCCTGCCCTCGCCGCCCGGCGGGGACGAGGTGAAGGTGCTCATCTACACCGGGAGCACCGCCCCGGAGTCCCCCGCGGTCAACGCGGGGATCGAGGCCATCGAGAAGATCGGCCAGTCCGGCCCGGCCGGGCAGCGCTTCACGGTCGAGGCGACCGACAAGGCGAAGGTCTTCACCAACGCGACCAGGCTCGGCAAGACCAACGCCGTCGTGTTCCTCACCGGGCCCGGCGACGTCCTCGACGCCGATCAGGAAGCCGGGCTGGAGGCGTACATCAAGGCCGGGGGCGGCTTCGTCGGCCTGAACGACGCGGCCCGCACCGAGCCGTACTCCGACTGGTACACCGGTCTCATCGGGGCGCGGCCCGTCGAGGGCAGCGGGGCGAAGGCCCAGCGCGCCACCGTCGAGGTCGGCGACCGCCTCCACCCGGCGACGAAGGACCTGCCGCTGGAGTGGAAGCACCCCGACAAGTGGCTCAACTGGCAGAAGAACCCGAGCGGCACGGTGCACACCGTCGCCCGGGTCCGCGAGTCCACGTACAGTCCGGGCGAAGGCGCCAACGGCGCCGACCACCCGGTCTCGTGGTGCCGCGACTACGACGGCGGACGGTCCTTCTACTCGGCGATGGGCGGTACGGCGGACAGCTTCGCCGAGACCGACTTCCGCGCCCACCTGCGCGGCGCCCTGCTGTGGACGACGCGTCTCGTGCAGGCGGACTGCAAGGCGACGATCGAGTCCAACTACGTCGCCGAGCGGCTCACGCAGCCGAACAAGGCGGGCGAGAACGACCAGATCGGCGAGCCGCACGGCCTCGTCACCGCCCCCGACGGGCGCGTGCTCTACATCGGGCGCGGCGGCAAGGACGGGAGCCAGCCCGTCGTGACCGACTGGAACGACCCCGACGTCGGCAAGGGCGAGGGCGAGATCCACATCTACGACCCGAAGACCAAGCAGGTCACGCTCGCCGGGAAGCTCTCCGTCTTCGGCAACAAGGGCGGGGGCGACGAGCTGGTCAAGGTCGAGGAGGGGCTGCTCGGCATCGCGCTGGACCCGCGCTTCGAGGACAACGGCTGGGTGTACCTGCACTACACGCCGCACTCCAAGCTCGACCGCGACAAGCAGATGGCGACCCGCCAGGTCTCGCGCTTCACGCTGAACAAGAAGACGAACAAGCTGGACCTCTCCTCGGAGAAGGTCCTGCTCTCCTGGCCGGTGCAGGTCCACTCCTGCTGCCACGCGGGCGGCGGTCTCGCCTGGGACTCCCACGACAACCTGTACATCGCCGTGGGTGACAACAACTCCTCGCAGTTCAGCGACGGTTACTCCGGCAACAACCCCCAGCCCAACTACAAGGGCGTCTCCTTCGCCGACGCGCGCCGCACCGCGGGCAACACGAACAACCTCAACGGGAAGATCCTGCGCATCCACCCGGAGCAGGACGGCACCTACACGATCCCCGAGGGGAACCTCTTCACCGGCAAGGAGACCGCCGAGGGCGGCGGCAAGACGCGCGGTGAGATCTACGTGATGGGTGTCCGCAACCCGGCGCGCATCTCGGTCGACAAGAAGACCGACACCCTCTACGCGGGCTGGGTCGGCCCCGACGCCGGCGCCCCGAGCGAGACGTGGGGCCCGGCCAAGTACGACACCTTCGCCGTCATCACCAAGGCGAGCAACCGCGGCTGGCCGTACTGCATGGGCAACAAGCAGCCCTACCGCGACCGCAACCTGCCCGACCCGAGCAAGCCGCTGGGCTGGTACGACTGCGACCACCCGAAGAACGAGTCCCCGAACAACGACGGGCTCGTGAACCTCCCGCCCGTCACCGGCAACAACATCTGGTACTCGCCGCAGGGCGGTGGCCCGGACTACCCGCGCGACGCGGCCGGGGTGCCCTCGTACAAGCAGAGCGAGGCCACGTACAAGCTGCCGTGGCTCAAGGGCGGCGGCCAGGCGACGATGAACGGCCCGGTCTACCGGTACGACGAGAACAGCGCCAGCTCCGTCAAGTGGCCCCAGTACTGGGACGGCAAGTGGTTCGTCGGTGACTTCTACGACGACACCCAGCCCCGGCACGCGGTGCTCATGGACCCGAAGACGCAGGGCGAGGGCGGACTGCCCATCCACGCCGAGTCGCTGCGGAAGATCGTCCCGGTCGGCGAGAACGGCATCCGCAACCTGATGGACTGGAAGTTCGCCCCGGACGGCTCGCTCTACGTCCTCGACTACGGGCGCGGCTTCTTCACCTCGGACAGCCACTCCGCGCTGTGGCGCGTGACCTACAAGGGCGGGGGCCCCACCCCCGCCGCCGACCAGCTCGTGAGGAGGTAAGCGGTGCGACCACGACGGCGTACGAGAGCGCGGCACCGGGCTTCCCGGCTGCTGCTGACCCTGCTCGCCGCGTTCGGGCTCGTCCTCGGACTGAGCGCGACGAGCGCGACAAGCGCCACGGGAGGCCCCGCCACGGCCGCCCAGAAGACCGTGAAGCCGGAGAAGGACGCCGCGCCCAAGGCGGCCCAGGTGCTCAACTGGACCGCGGGCGACGACATCACGCACTACGTCTCCGCCCCCGAGAAGGCGGTCGCGGGGCCCGCCACGATCGTCTTCGAGAACAGCGCGGCCACCGGCAACACCACCGGGATGCCGCACACGCTGACCTTCGACGTCTCCAGCCCCGACTACAACAACGACGTCAACGTCAACATCCTCGCCAACCCCTCGGACGCCCAGGGCGGCAAGCACAGCGTCGAGGTCGTGCTCAGCCCGGGCACGTACCGCTACCACTGCACGATCCCGGGGCACCTCTCGATGGAGGGCACCCTCGTGGTGACCGACGGCGGGGGCGGCGAGGACACCACCGCGCCCACCACCTCGGCGAAGGTGAGCGGCGACCAGAACGCCGACGGGGCCTACGTCGGCTCCGCGTCCGTCGCGATCGAGGCGAGCGACGAGGGCACGGGCGTCGACACCGTCGAGTACGCGATCGGCGCGGACGGCGCCTGGCAGCCGTACACCGCCCCGGTCGTCATCGACCAGGTCGGTGAGCACGTCGTGCGCTACCGCGCGACCGACAAGGCGGGCAACGCGGCCGAGGAGAAGTCCGTCTCCTTCACCGTCGTGGGACCGCCGACCGACGACCAGGACCCGCCCGAGACCTCGGCGACCGTCACGGGCGAGAAGGACGAGAACGGCGCCTACCTCGGGATGGCGACCGTCACCGTCACCGCCTCCGACACCGGTTCGGGCGTCAACAAGGTCGAGTACGCGCTCGGTGCCGACGGCGCCTGGCAGGAGTACACCGGGCCCGTCATGGTCCACGAGCCGGGCGAACAGGTGGTGCGCTACCGGGCCACCGACAAGGCGGGCAACGCGGCGGCCGAGAAGACCGTCTCGTTCACCGTCGTCGAGCCGCCCGCCCAGGACACCACGGCCCCCGTGGTCGGCGCGGAGGTGACCGGTTCGAAGAACTCGGACGGCGCCTACCTCGCCTCGGCGAAGCTCACCCTGAGCGCGACCGACGAGGAGTCGGGCGTCGACAAGATCGAGTACTCGCTCGACGCGGGCCCCTACCTCGCCTACAGCAAGCCCGTCGTGATCGACCGCGTCGGCCGGCACACCGTCGACTACCGCGCGAGCGACAAGGCGGGCAACACCTCCGAGGCGCGCCAGGTGGCCTTCACCGTCGCGGCCGGGGGCGGCGTGCCCGCGCCGGGCTGCGCCGAGTTCGACGAGCGCAAGACCGTCTTCGTCGGGACGATCGACACCGGGGTGCCCAACCGCATCACGGAGAACCGCTGCCGGATCAACGAGCGCATCGAGGACGAGAAGGACTGGTCGTCGAACGCCCTGTTCCTCAAGCACGTCACGCAGGTGCTCGACCAGTTGCGTGCCGAGAACGTCATCGACCAGCGCGAGCGCAAGGCGATCAACCAGGCCGCCAAGGCGTCCGGGATCGGCAAGCCGGGGCAGACGACCGGCTACAAGGACCTCATGGACGGCTCGCGGGCCCAGTTCGACAGGTGGGAGCAGGTCGGCGGCGGCAAGTTCACGCTGAACGACGACGGCTCGATCACCAGCTCCACCGATGTCGACGGCATGGGGATGCTGTGGTTCCCGGAGCGGAAGTTCGACGACTTCTCGCTCAAGCTCCGCTTCCGTGACGACGGGCCGGGCACCACGAACGCCAACGGCGGGGTCTTCATCCGCTTCCCGAACGTCCACGACCACCCGGAGGAGTCGCGGCCCGAGTGGGTCGCGATCAACTACGGGCACGAGATCCAGATCTTCGACTCGCCCACCGGGGACATGTACAAGACCGGGTCCGTGTACGGCTTCGACCGGGTCGGCCTCGCGGGCGCCGGGGTCACCGAGAAGGGGACCTGGAACGACTACGAGGTCCGGGCCGTCGACCAGCACTTCCAGATCTTCCGCAACGGGGTGCTGATCAACGAGTTCGACAACACCGGCGGCCAGCTCTTCGAGCCGCCGCGGTCCGGTGACCCGGGCACCGACGGGCGGCGCTACGCCTCCGGCTACATCGGTCTCCAGGTGCACAGCACGTCCGACGTGATCTCCTACCGGGACGTCCGGATCCAGGAGCTGTAGTCCGCGCGGGCGTTCAGCCGGGAGCGGTGGCGGTGGCACCCCCACCGCCACCGCTCCCCTCCGTGCGGGCGGCGTGAGCCCCGGCCTGGCCGCGCCCGCCCGGGTGCCGGTGGCGCCAGATCCAGAAGACCGCGCAGGAGACGAGGGCCCAGGCGGCGAGCACCAGGTAGGGGAAGAGGTGCTGGTGGCCGCGGAAGTACACGGCGGTGTGCTGCGCGTTGACCGAGGCGCCCGGCGGCAGCCACTGCCCGATGTGCCCGAGGACCGAGGGCAGCAGCGGCCAGGAGACCGCCCCGCCGGAGGACGGGTTGCCGAGCAGCACCATGACGCCCCACGTCGGGAGCATCGCCCAGCGCCCGACGAGGGTATTGAACATGGTGAAGACCATGCCGCACGTGAACATCGTGAACGCGAGGATGAGCCAGGACTGCGTGAACGGCAGGTGCAGCGCGCCGAGCCACCAGTCCACGACGGCCGCGATCGTGAAGCCGCCGAGCAGCGCGTACGCGGCCGTGAACGCGATCCGCTCCAGGGGGTCCAGGCCCCGCGCGTGCACGCTGAGCTGGATGGCGCCGACGAAGCCGACGATGACGGCGGCGAGCGAGATGTAGAAGAGCGCGAGGCCGCGCGGGTCCCCCGACTGGAGCGGATTGACGTCCCGCACGGTGACGGGCGTCCCCGTCTCCTCACCGGCCTTCGGCGCGGCCTCGGCGAGCAGTTGCGCGACCGAGGCACCCGAGGCGCCCGAGAGGTCGAGCCGCGCGCGCTCGCCCTCGCGGCTCAGCACCGCGAAGACCTTCTGCTCCTCGATCGCCTCGCGCGCCTCCCCGTAGTCGCGGTACGAGTGCAGGCTCAGGCCCGCGTCGAGCGCGCGCTCCATGCCGTCCACGAACCGCTGCCCCTGCGGCCACCGCTGCTCGCCGACGACGGCGACCGGCACGTGGCGGGGTGTCGGGTTCGCCATCTGGTACGTGTACGAGCCCGCGAAGAGCCCCGCGGCGGCGGCCAGGATGAGGCACAGCACGACGGCGGGCCAGTACGCGGAGGTGCGGAAGCCCGCCCAGCGCTCGCGGGCGGAGGGGCGGCGGGCGTGGTCGGGGTGGGCGCCGGAAGGGCCCGGGGGGTGCCCGTCCGGGCCGGGTGCGCTGCCCCGCGGGCCGGGGCTGCCGGGGTCCGCCATGGCTCAGTCCGTCTCCTTCTTGGCGCGGCTCGGCTGCACCCGCGAGGGCTCGCCCGGCATCTTCGGGTAGTCCGGTGGGTACGGCAACTCGCCGAGTCCCTCGCTCTCGTCGCGCGCCGCGAGATCGAGCAGCGGTTCGAGCGAGTAGCGGCGTTCGTCCATGTCCGCGTGCACGTCCCCGCGCTCGCGGTAGCGGGCCACCATCGTGCGCAGGTCGAAGTCGCGCGGGTCGGCGTCGGGGACCTCGTCCCACGTGAGCGGCGCCGAGACGGGGGCGTGCGGGCGGGCGCGGAGCGAGTAGGCGGCGGCGATGGTGCGGTCCCTGGCGTTCTGGTTGTAGTCGAGGAAGATCCGCTCGCCGCGCTCCTCCTTCCACCAGTGGGTCGTCACCCTGCCCGGCATCCGGCGTTCCAGCTCGCGCCCCACGGCGATGGCGGCGCGGCGCACCCCGGCGAAGTCCCAGCGCGGCTCGATCGGCACGAAGACGTGCAGCCCGCGTCCGCCGGAGGTCTTCGGGAAGCCGCGCAGGCCCAGCTCGTCGAGGAGCCCGCGCAACTCGACGGCGACCGCGACGGCCTCGGCGAAGCCGGTGCCGGGCTGCGGGTCGAGGTCGAGGCGCAGTTCGTCCGGGTGGTCGGTGTCGTCGGCCCGGACGGCCCAGGGGTGGAAGACGAGGCCGCCGAGGTTCGCCGCCCACAGGATCGCCGCGGGCTCCTCGGGGCACAGCTCGTCGGCGTACCGGCCGCTCGGGAAGGAGATCCGCGCGGTGCGCAGCCAGGAGGGGTGGTTCTTGGGGGCGCGCTTCTGGAAGAAGGACTCGCCCTCGACGCCCTCCGGGTAGCGCTCCAGCGTGGTGGGCCGCGCCCGCAGGGCACGCGTCATGCCCTCGCCCACCGTGAGGTAGTACTCCGCGACGTCCCGCTTCGTGTAGCCGGGACGCGGATAGTAGATCTTCTCCGGGTGGCTGATCCGCACGGTGCGCCCGCCCGCCGTCAGCTCCTCCGCTTCGTCCGCCATGGCGCCACGGTAGGCGGGGGCGCGTACCTCCGCATATCGGTGTCCACCGGTGCTCATAGTGCGGAAGGCCGTCGTCCCGGCACACAATCGGCTCATGCGTCTGCCTGTCATGCCTCCGGTGAGACCGATGCTCGCGAAGGCCGTCCCGGAGATCCCGCCCGGGATGCACTACGAGGCCAAGTGGGACGGCTTCCGCTGCCTCGTCTTCAAGGACGGGGACGAGGTGGAGCTGGGCAGCCGCACGGGCAAGCCGCTCGGGCGGTACTTCCCCGAGCTGGTCGAGGCGCTGCGGGAGCGGTTGCCCGGGCGGTGCGTGCTGGACGGGGAGATCGTCGTGGCGCGCGCGGGGCGGCTGGACTTCGACGCGCTGAGCGAGCGCATCCATCCGGCCGCCTCGCGGGTGCGGCTGCTCGCGGAGACGACGCCGTCCTCCTACGTCGCCTTCGACCTGCTCGCGCTGGACGAGGAGTCCTGGGTCGACCGCCCGCAGCGCGCCCGCAGGGAACGGCTCGAAGCGGTGCTCGCCCACGTGGCTCCCCCGGTGCACCTCGCGCCCGCGACGGGGGACCGTGCGGTGGCCGAGGAGTGGTTCGGGCGCTTCGAGGGAGCCGGGCTGGACGGGATCGTCGCGAAGCCGCCGGAGCTGCCGTACCGCGAGAACCAGCGCGTCATGTTCAAGGTCAAGCACGAGCGGACGGCCGACTGCGTGGTGGCCGGGCTGCGCTTCCACAAGAGCGGCCCGGTGGTCGGCTCGCTGCTGCTCGGGTTGTACGACGACGCGGGGGCGCTCCAGCACGTGGGCGTCTGCGCGGCCTTCCCGATGAAGCGGCGCGCGGAGCTGATGGAGGAGCTGGAGCCCCTGCGGATGGACGGGCCGAAGGCCGGAGCGAAGGACTCGGGCGGGCACGGCGGGGAGCACCCCTGGGCGCACTGGGCCGAGGCGGAGGCGCAGGAGGCGGGGCGCCTCCCGGGCGGGCCGAGCCGGTGGACGGGCACGAAGGACCTGTCGTGGGTGCCGCTGCGGCCCGAGCGGGTCTGCGAGGTCGCGTACGACCACATGGAGGGTTCCGCCGCCTCCGGCAGGGCCCGTTTCCGGCACACCGCGCGCTGGCGCCGCTGGCGCCCGGACCGCACCCCGGAGAGCTGCACGTACGGGCAGGTCGAGGAGCCGGTGCGGTACGAGCTCGGGGCGGTGCTCGGCGGGGACTGAGCCCCCCGTACCGCCCCGCTGTGCCCGTCCGGCCCTACAGCTGCACCTGCCGCCCGTGCCAGTCCATGCACAGCACCATGGCGTCGTCCTCCTGCGCGAGGGAGCCCCGGTGCGCCGCGAGCTCCTTGAGCACGGCGTACGGGACCTGCGCGGGCGGCAGCAGGCGGGTGCCGGTCATCGCGGCGGCGAGCGCGCGCTTCCCGTACGGTTCGCCGGCCGGCGACAGCGTCTCGTAGACGCCGTCACTGAAGAAGAAGAGCCGGTCCCCCGGCAGGACGCGGAAGCGCTGGGCGGTGTAGACGGTGTCCTCGAACATGCCGAGCGGGAGCTGCGCGTCGAGCTCGATCTGCTCGGAGACGCCGTCGCGCTGGCGCCACAGTTGCGGCGAGCCCGCGTCCACGACCTCGGCCTCGCCGGTCGCGAGCTCGAAGCGGAGCAGCAGCGTCGACAGGTGCGTGACGCCCTGGTGGTGGCCGTAGATCGCCTGGTCGGCGAGGGCCGCCTGGTCGGCGAGGCTCAGCCCGGCGCGGCGCGCGTTGCGCAGCGCGTTGACGGCGAGGTTGGTGAGGAGGGCGGCCTCGATGCCCTCGCCCGTGCCGTTGGTGACGGAGAGGTGCAGTGCCTCGGCCGAGCCCGACCAGTCGAAGTTGTCGCCGCGGACCGCGTAGGCGGGCTCCAGCTGGGCCCCGAGGGCGTACTCGGGGCGGGTGCAGGACCGTCCGGGGAGCAGCTGCCACTGGAGCTCGGCGGCGAGGGTGAGGCGGCGGGCGCGGCGGGCCCGCTGGTAGAGGTCGGTGTCGCGTTCGGCGACGAGGATCTCGTGCCCGAGCACTTCGCCGATCTCTGCGAGTTCCCCGGCCATTTCCTCGTCGTAGCCGTCCGCGGGCAGCCGTACGGTGAGGATGCCGAGCCGGTCGCCACGCACGGTGACGGGCACATGCACGAGGGTGTGCTCGCCGGAGTTCTCCGCGTACGGCTGCTGGGCCCCGAAGGCGCGTCCGGGCGCTCCCAGATGGGCGGACAGCGGCTCCGGCGGCAGCGCCGGGGGTTCGACGGGCTGGAGTATGGTCATGGCGTAGTCGGCCATGAGCAGATCCGCGCCCGCGGCCCCGTAACGGGCCCGGAGCGCCGTGCGCAGCGCGCCGAGCAGTGCGTGGGGAGGGGCCTTGCGCAGAGCGCGTTCCACCGCCGCGAATCTGTCCACCGTACGTGTACCACCTGTCTCGGAGATCGGGAGAAGGGAAGCCGGACCACCATGCCTCAGCGACTGACAGGACCCTTGCGAAGTGTCAGAGTCGAGGACATGGGGGCTGAGACGGCGACCCAGGAGAACCGGGCTGCCGCGTCCCGCGTGGCCGGGGAGGTCATCGAGCTGCTGGAAGTGATGTGGCACAAGGGCCGCGATCTGGCGCCGACAGCTCCGGTCTCAGTCTCGCAACTGCGCGTGCTGTACATCCTGGAGCGCGAGGACGGGATCAACCTGCGCACTCTCGGCGAGGAGCTGGGGGCCGCGCCGTCCTCGGTGAGCCGTCTGTGCGACCGGCTCCAGGCGCTCGGCTACGTGGAGCGCGCGGCGAGCCGGGCGAGCCGCCGGGAGGTGGAGCTGCGGCTCACCCCGCCGGGGACGCGCTATCTCGGCGAGCTGCGGGCACGGCGGCAGAGCGCGCTCCTGGAGATCCTGGAGCGGATGCCGCAGGCCGACCGGGACGCGCTGGCGCGCGGACTCGGCGGCTTCCTCGACGCCGCCGCGTGGGACACCGCCGACCGGGGCGAGGAGCGGCAGGCGGGATCCTCGCGCGAGGGGCCCACACGGGAGGGGACGGCCGACACCGCCTGAGCACCGCCCCCCGTCGTGCGGGAACGGCCCCCTGGACCAGTACACGCTTGTGACCTCCGGTTCACCTCGGTCCGCACGCCACCGTTCGGGCAGGGCGGTCCTGTCGGGGCTCAGATTGTTTCCTCGGGCGCACTGTTGTCAAACGGCAAGTGTCACGAGCGCGGGGCCGGGGCTGACGCCTGGTCAGCCGAGGCCGCGCGGTTCACGATGACATGGGGGCACCCGCTACCGGGCTCCACGACGCTCGGCTAATGTTTGCCGCGAGGCAACAGTTGCCAACGCCGCGCAGCCCGCGCGACGTGACCAGGAAGGGCGCCACCATGCCGGACGAAGCCGTCAGTCACGCGGACATTCCCGGGGCGCGGGTGGTGCGGCTGGTGGGAGAGGCGGACCTGGACACGGCGGAGGCCCTCGACGGGGGGCTCACCGCGGCGCTCGGCTCGGAGCAGCCGCTCACCGTGCTCGACCTCTCGCGGACGACCTTCGCGGACTCCACGGTGCTGGGGGTGCTGCTGCGGGCGCACACCCTGCACGAGCAGGCGGGCCGGCGCCTGCTGCTCGCCGGACCGCTCGACGACGTACTCGTGCGACTCTTCGACGTGACGGGCACGCGGGCGCATCTGCGTTTCGCGGCCGATCTCGCCCAGGCGGTCGGGGACGGGGACCGGCACCCCGAGCGGGGCTGAACCCGGGCGGCAGGAGGGGGCCGGGGCGGCGTGGCCGAACGGCCGGGCGAGCAGCCCGGCGGGACGGGTGAACGGGGTGGTGACCGGGAGCCGGGGTGATCGGGCGGAGCCGGTGGCGGGCGAGCGGGCCCGGTGCGGCGCGGTCGCGGCGGCTGGCCGGCGGCGGCCCGCGAGCCGGGTGTGGGGCCCCGACCCGTGCGGCGGTGACGTATCAGGCCGTGCGGTAGGCGGGCAGCTCAGCCCAGCCGTGCGCGATGAAGGTCGGCACCTGCTGCGGCTCGGGGTCAGCGAGACGCAGGCCGGGGAAGCGGGCGAAGAGCGCGGGGAGCGCGACGCCCGCCTCCAGGTGGGCGAGCGGGGCGCCGATGCAGCGGTGCGCGCCGATGCCGAAGGCGAGGTGGTCGCCGGAGTCGCGGTGCGCGTCGAAGAGGTGCGCGGTGGGCCCGTAGTGCGCCGGATCGTGGTTGGCCGCCGCGTACGTCGTGAGGATCGCGCTGCCCCGGGGGATGAGGACGTCGCCCGTCTCAGGGCCCTGGATGTCCTCGATCGCGAAGCGCATCGGCAGGTTGGCGATGCTCGGCGCCCAGCGCAGCGTCTCGGCGATGACCTTCTCCCAGGCCAGCTCGCCCGCCCGCACCTGCGCGAGCTGCTCGGGGTGGGTGAGCAGCGCGAAGGCCGCGTTGCCGATAAGGTTGACGGTCGTCTCGACCCCGGCGCCGATGACGAGGAGCAGCGTGTCGCGCAGCTCGTCGTCCGAGAGCCGGTCGCCGTCGGTGTCGCGCACCGCGACGAGGTCGCTCGCGAGGTCGTCGCCGGGCGCGGCGCGCTTGGTCCCGATGAGCTCGCCGAGCACCGCGTAGAGGCGGGCGAGCGTCGCCGCGGCCTCCTCGACGGGCCGCGAGACGTCCATGAAGTCGTCGAGCAGCGTCACCAGTTCGGCCTTGTGGGCGCCGCTCACGCCGAACAGCTCGCAGATGATCTCCATCGGCAGCCGCCGCGCGAAGGCGGTGCGCAGATCGACGACCTCGCCCTCGGGCACCGCCTCCATCTCGTCAAGCAGGCGTGTGACGATCTCCTCGACCCTCCCCCGCAGCCGCTCGGTGCGGTGGTGCGTGAAGGAGGGCGCGACGAGCTTGCGCAGCCGGCTGTGGTCGACCCCGTACGTGCTGAGCATGTTGATGACGCCGACCCAGCCGAGTATCCAGCCCCACTCGGGGTTGGCGGCGGCCTCGGGCCAGCGGTCCCAGTGCTTGCGGGGGTCCTTGCTGACGCGCGGGTCCAGGATGAGGGTGCGCAGGCTCTCGTACCGCGTCACCGCGAAGGCGGGGATGCCGCCGGGCAGCGTGATCTCCACGACGGGGCCGCGCGCCCGCAGCCGGGCGGCCTCGGCCGGGATGTCGGCGCCTACGGGGTCGAGAGTGACGGCTTGGAGCTGGTCCACGGGGTGACTCCTGGCTGATCGGGGCGGACGGGCCGGAAGGTGACGGGAAGCGCCGCGAGAGCCCGGTGGAAGGGCCCGGGGCGCCAGGTCAGTTCGTCGAAGGGGACCGCCAGTTCCAGCCCGGGCAGCAGCGTGAGCAGCCGGTCGATGGCGGTCGCCGCGATCAGCAGGGCCGGGTCGGCGGCGGGGCAGCGGTGCTCCCCCGCGCCGAAGCCGAGGTGCGCGCCGCCGTCCGAGCGCTCGTCGGCGTGCGCGGGCAGGCCGGTGGGATCGGCCCCGGCGCCCGCGTACGAGACGAGGACCAGCTCGGCGGGCTGGATCCACGTCCCGTGGAAGTGGACGGGCCGTGTCGCGAAGTACGGGCCGTAGTTCGCCATCGACGGGTCCGTGCGCAGGACCTCCGCGAGCGCCTCGCGGGTGGAGAGCGCGCCGTCCGTGAGCGAGGAGTAGTACCGCTCGTCGGTGAGCATCCGCGCCGTGGTGTTGCTGATGAGGTTCGCGGAGGGCTCGTTGCCCGCGCCCAGGGTGAGGACGACGTGCTGCACGACCTCCTCGGGCGCGAGCTGGGCGGGGTGCCCGATCAGCCAGGAGGGGAGGTCGTCCCCGGGGCTCTCGTACTTCGCCGTGATGAGTTCGTTCATGTAGCGGCCGAACTCCTCGTTCGCCGCGACAGCCTCGGCGCCCACCGCGTTCGAGAGGGTCGTCAGGATGCGGTCCAGCTCGCGGCCCGAGGCGTCGGAGCGCCCGTACAGGCGGTTGATGACGCGCGCCATGAGCGGGCGCGCGTACTGCCCGACGAGGTCGGCGCGGCCCTCGGTGGCGAACTCGCGCACGAGGTCGTCGGCGATCTCCGTGACGGTCGCGCGCAGCCGGTGCGGCTGGATCATCCGGAAGCAGTCGCTGACCGCCTGCCGGAAGCGGTCGTGGACCTCGCCGTCGGTGAAGAGGGCGTTGGGCCGGTAGCCGATCATGCCGAGCACGCCGTGCGCCTCGGGGGTGCGCGGCAGGCTCGCCTCCCACGGGCGCGGGTCCTTCGACCAGTGCCCGTCCTGGTCGGAGAGGATCTCCCAGGCGGCCCGGTAGTCGAGGACGAGGTGCGCGCCCACGCCGGGGGCGATCTCGACGGGGGCGACCGCGCCGTGCCGGGCGCGCATCCGCGCGTAGGCGGCGTGCGGGTCGGCGGCGAACTCGGGCTCGTAGAGCGCCGTGGCGCCCGGGACGTAACGGTTGCTCAACTCTCCACCAGCTCACGGATGTGCTCGACGAGCATGATCAGCATGTCCCTCGACGAGCGCGGTTCGCGCGCGTCGCACACCGCGAGCGGCGTGGACTCCTCCAGGTCGAGGGCGGCCCGCAGGGCCTCGGGGCCGTGCGCGGGCGAGTCCTCGAACTGGTTGACCGCGACGGCGTACGGGATGCCGCGCCGCTCCACGAGGTCGAGCACGTCGAAGCTCGCGTCGAGGCGCCGCGTGTCGGCGAGGACGAGGACGCCCATCGCCCCGTACGTCAGCTCCTCCCACAGCAGCCGGAACCGTTCCTGCCCCGGCGCGCCGAAGAGGTAGAGCACCGCGCCCGGGTGGGAGGAGGGCTCGGGCGCGCGCAGGGTGAGGCGCCCGAAGTCGACGCCGACGGTCGTCGTCGTCTTGCCGCGTACTCCGCTGAGGTCGTCGACGCTCTCGCCGGCCTGCGTGAGGACTTCCTCGGTGGTGAGCGGCGCGGTCTCCGACGCGGCGGCGACGAAGGTCGTCTTGCCCACGGCGAAGGGCCCGGCGACGACGATCTTCACGGGCACCGGCAGTTCGAGCGCCGGCCCGCCGGAGGCCGCGGTGCCGGGGGCGGGAGTGCCGGACGCGGGGGCCAGGTCAGAGGGCACGGAGGCCATGGAGCACCACCTCCAGGAGTGCGGGGTCGGGGAGCTGGGCGGGTGCCGGGGGCTCGCGGGTCACCACGGCGCCGCTCGCGGCGAGCGCGGCGGCCATCATGCGGACGACGGCGTAGGGCAGCCCGAGCTGCGCCGCGCACTCGTAGACAGAGAGCGTGCCCTCCTCCTCGACGAGGGCGAGGAGCCGGCGCGCCGCCGCGTCGAGCCCCTCGGCGCGGGCGCCGGGATCGGCGTGCAGCAGCGTCGTGCGCTCCACGCCGATCCGGTGGGGCACGTCGAGCCCGGCGGTCGCGACGTAGTCCGGCACGAGGCGCCTGCGAGGCGGCGTCATGCGCCGGCGGTCCTGCTCTTCGCGGCCTCGCTCAGCGCCGCGACCAGCTTGCCCACCTGTACCTGTACCTCGTACGCGATCCGCCCGAGGTCGGCCTCCCGAGCCGCCCACAGGACGAGCCCCGCGCCCTCGCCCGCGGGCGCCACGTAGTAGAGGCCCTGCGGAGTCGAGACGACCACCTCGTCGATCGTGCGGTCCTTGCCCCGCGCCGCGCGGTCCACGAGCGCGCGGACGCTGCCGAGCGTCGAGCTCGTGACCGCGGCGACCGCCTCGCCGTCCTCGGTCGCGATACCGGGTGCGGCGCCCAGGATGAGGCCGTCCCTGCTGAACACGACGCCGCCCTCCACGTGCGGGAGTTCGAGCAGGGGCTCCAGTACCCACGACAGGTTCCGGGCGAGCGGGGCGCCCTTCACCGGCGGGGTTCCCTGGCTGTTCACAGGTCGTGTCCTCTCTGCTGCGCGGGGGCCGCCCGGGGGGTGCTGCTGCGCGGCCCCTCGTGCGGTGCGCGGTCCGTGGGGGGTACGGGGGTGTTGCCGGGCCCTGCCGCCCGCACGTCCTCGGACGGGCGGCTGTGGGGTGGGTCCTGGGGCGAGCGGGTGTCCTCGCGGGCGGGGCCGGCCGCCGCCTCGGCGGTCTCTCGCTCGACGGCCTCGCGGCCCCTGTCGCGGCCCGCCTGCCAGCCGCCCCAGCGCGCCTCGGCCTCGCGGGGCTCCAGGCGCGGGAGTTCGGCGACAGGCGCGACGGGGGCCGGGCCCGGGGCGCGCTCGCGCGTCTTGCGGCGGCGGCGCGGCAGCGCGGTGGAGTCACCGGTCTCGGTGGCGCGGGGCACGCTGCGCACCCCGGCGGGCAGCGGCGCGGCCGGTTCCGGGCTCCGCACGGGCGCGGGGGCGTGGACGGAGGGGGCGTGGCCCTCGGGCATCTCGACGAGGAGGGCCGCGGGGACGCTCACGACGGCGGCGACGCCGCCGTAACTGCTCTTCTTCAGCGAGACCTGGAAGCCGTACTGGCGCACGAGCGCGCCGATCGCGGCCCAGCCGGTCTGCGGCGGGTCGCCGAGTTCGACGAGCCGCACCGGGTGCGCGCCGCTGAGCAGGCGCTCCGCGCGGGCGAACTGCTCGGCGTTGAGGCCGACGCCCGCGTCCTCGACGATGATGCTCGCCCCGGTCTGCGTCTCGTGCAGCGAGACATCGACCTTGAGCGTGCCGTGGGAGAAGTGGACGGCGTTGGCGAGGAGTTCGGCGAGGACCGCGCGCAGGGGCTCGACCGACTGCGCCATGACGCCGACGGGGCGGGCGAGGTGGTTGACGGGTTCGCCGACGCGCTCCTTGAAGTCGCGGACCCGGCTGGCGGCGCTCACCGCGATGTCCACGAGGTGCGTGTCGTCGCGGAAGAGCATCGGTGTGGAGCCGGTGGCGAGCGCCGGGGTCTGCGCGGCGCGGCCGATCAGCTCGTTGAGCATGTCGAGCGCGAGGACGTCGGCCATGAGCGCGGGCTCGGCGTCGGGGTGGCGGCGCTGGATCTCGCTCAGGCCGTCCTGGAGGCGCAGTTGCAGCGCGTGCACGCGGCTCATCGCCCCGCGCACGACGGCCCGTCCGGCCTCGTCGACCCGTTCGCCCTCGGCGGCGACGCCTTCGGCGACGGCGTCGAGGAGGGCGCGGTGGAGCCGGTCGATGGGGGTGCCGACGAGTTCGGGTGTGAGCAGGCCGGGAACGGTGACGTGCGGGGTGCGCAGGTGCGAGAGGAGGGCGGGCAGGCGGTGTTCGAGCAGGTGGCGCGTCTCGCGCTCGACCGCCTCGCGGCTGGTACGCGCCTCCGTGCGCGCCGCGCCCGCCTCCGCCTGCGCGGCTCCGGCGGCGGCGAGCGCCGCGTCCCGTGCCTCGTGCGCCTGGCGCCTGTCCTCGTCGGCTCGTCTGGCGCGCCTGCGCGCCGCGACGAGAGGGCCTCCGGTCGCCGCAGCGGTGGCCCCGCCCGCGACGACGGCTGCGGCCACGACCTCTATCAGCATGTGGGAAGTCCCTGAACCTCGGTGTGCTTGCGTACCGCGACGCGGCGTGCCGTCGCTCGCCGCACCACCGTAGGCGCAAGATCGTCACATGCCTAGTTCTGGCCGGAAGTTGACGGGCATTTTGATGAATCGGTGACCTGCGCGTCCGGTACGTCTGTTTCCCGGAACAGGGGATTCCAGCCCTTCGTTTTCCGCTGACCGCTTTGCCGCCGCTTCACCCGGAAGGGGGGATTCCCCCGCCTTTCCCCGCCTTCTCAGTACAGCCCTCTGCCCTCCTCCAGCGTGGTCGCCGCGCGTCGCGCGAGACCCGTGGCCCCGCAGCTCCTGGCGAGCGTGAGGCCGTGGTCGAGTTCCTTGCGGGAGCGCGTGACGAGCCCGTACTCGACGCGGGCGCGGGCGTGCTCGTAGGAGCAGGGCGAGTGTTCGAGGTAGGTGACCGCGCGGGCGAGGAGCGAGGCGGCGTACGGCCCCTCGCTCACCGCGGCGGCCTGGCGCAGCGACTCGCCGACCGCCGTGTCGGTGCCGAAGCGCTCGGCGGACGCCCGCGCGGTGGCGACGAGCGAGGCGGCCCGGTCCGGGTCGTCGGGCGCGACGGCGAGGGCGAGTTCGCCGTGCACGGGTGCGAGCACCGTGTTGTGCCAGCCGCGCGCGGTGAGCGAGACGAGCCCGGCCTCCAGTTCGTCGACCGCCTCCTTGCGGCGCCCGAGCGCGAGCAGCAGCCGCCCGCGTACCGCCGCGGCGTCGGGCAGCACGATGACGTCGGGGTAGGGCGGGCGGAACGCGTACTGCTCCATCAGCTCCTCGGCCTCGCGCACCTCGCCCTGCGCGAGCAGCGTGTCCGCGAGCATGCAGACGATGTCCCAGTGCAGCGGCATCCGCGAGCCCACCCGGTCGGCGATCCGCAGCGCCTCCCTGAGCATCCCCCGCGCGTCGCGCAACTGCCCGCGCCGCCGCTTCACGTAGCCGACGAACGCCTGCGCCACCCCGAGGTGGTTGCCGCTCCAGCCCTGTCGCCGGTAGACGTCGAGCGCCTCGGTGAAGAGGCTCGACGCGCGGTCGAGCCGGTCCGAGAAGATGTACGCGCCGCCGAGCATGACGAGCAGTTCGAAGCTCCACTCGGTGTCGGTCCAGCCGAGTCCGGGCGGGAGCTGGCCGTTGACGAGGGCGCGGTCGCACAACTCCACCGCGTGCTCCGCGTTCTCGCCGCGCGCCATGACGTCGAAGGCGCGCAGGATGAGCAGGGCCCGCTCGGAGGTGTCGCGCCCGGTGAGCGGATCGGCGAGCGCGGCGAGCCGCGCCGAGCGCCCTTCCGCGTTGCTCTCGCGCGCGTAGATGCCCTCCCACATGAAGTGCATGCCCTGGAGCCGCATACGGTCGGGACCCTCGTCGAGCAGGAGCGCCTCGCGGTCCACGACGTCGACGGCCTCGCGCAACTGGTCGAGGTGGACGAGCGCCTGCGAGAGGCGGCAGACGGCGTCGGTCCTGGTCGTGCCCCGCAGACCGTCGGGCACTTCGAGGGCCGCGCGCAGGTGCCGCACGGTGCTCCCCGGGTCGGTGAGGAGCGTCGCGCAGCCCAGCTCGTAGCTGACCTGCGCGTGCACGCCGGGCGCGGGCGGTTCGAGCAGCGCGCGCTCCAGACAGAGCCGGGCCGCCTCGGGCGCGCCCACGGCGAGGTGTTCGCGTGCCGCGGCGCGCAGTTGCGCCACGACGCGCGGATCGTCGTCGGGGACGAGCTGGAGCAGGTGGCGCGACGCGGCGGCGGGGCCGCGCCCCGACTCCATGACGAGTTCGGCGGCCCGCCCGTGCAGGGCCGTGCGGTGGAAGGGGAGCATCGACTCGTGGACGGCCGTGGCGATGAGCGGGTGGACGAACTGGAGGTCGTCGTCGGGGCCGGTCAGGACGCGCGCCGCACGGAGCCTGGCGAGGTGCGCCGCCGCCTCGTCGAGCGGCATGTCGTCGCTGAGCCGGGCGGCGAGCGGGAGCGTGATGTCGGTGCCGAGCACGGCCGCGGACCGGGCGAGCTTCACGGCCCGGGTGCCGAGCGCCTCGATCCGCTCGACCAGCCCGGTGCCGCGCGAGGCGGCGTTGAGGCCGCGCAGCTGCCCGGCCTCGGACTCGACGGCCCGGACACCGTTCTCGCGCGCCTTGCTGAGCAGTTCGACGGTGTCGTACGGGTTGCCGCCGGTCACCGCCCACACCTCGCGGCAGAAGCCGTCCTCCGCCAGCGAGCCGAAGGTCGCGCGGGTCAGTTCGGCGGCGGCGACGGGGCCGAGCGGCTGGAGCCTGTTGCCCGCCGGGCGCGCCTGGTCCACGAGGCTCTTGAGGTACTGGGCCGCGCGCCCCGTCGCCTCGTCCTCGCGCAGCGCCACGACGAGCAGCACCTTCGTCGAGTCCAGCGTCTTGGCGAAGGCCGCGAGCCAGTCGAGGGTCTCCGGATCGGCCCAGTGCACGTCGTCGACGAGGATGACGACGGGCCAGTCGGCCTGGACGAGCCGCGTGACGACGGAGACGAGCGAGTCGATGACGCCGCGCGGGTCGGCGGTGCGCCCGCCGGGGTCCGCTATCCCCAGCGCGGGACCCACGACGTCGTGGCGCTCGCCGAGGTAGGCGCGGGCCTCCTCGGGGGTCATCGCGAGCAGGCTGTGCTGGAGCAGCTGCCGGACGAGGTTGAAGGGCACCGAGCTGACCGTCTGCCCGCCACGCGCGCTCCACACCGCGGCCCGCCCCGTGGCGCGCCTGCGCACCTCCTGGAGCAGCCGGGTCTTGCCGATCCCGGCGACACCGCTGAAGACGAGGAGGCTGCCGCCGCCCTCGCGGTCCTCGCAGAGCCGCTCGATGGCCTCGTCCACGAGCCGCAGTTCCCGCTCGCGCTCCCACAGCGCCTCACCGCCCTGCGGGGCACCGCCGCCGGTGGGCACCTCGCCGCACGGGGAGTCGCCGTGGTCGTGAGCACCCTGCCGCACGTTCGCCGTCATCCTGCCCGCTCCCCTGCCCGTCCGCCGTCGCCAGGACCGGGTGGTGGTCGGCAGTTCGGCCGCCGGGCCCGGTCCGCACGAAGGCGAGCCTAGCCGCAGGGGCCCGAATATGACATGCCGTCAGACGGCCCTCCGGCCTGCGGCTATCATGCCCGCCTCTCATCCGATTCTCAGCACCACGCTCTAGGGTGAGCGGCATGACCCCACAGACTCCTCCCGGCTGGTACCCCGACCCCGGGCACTCGGGCGAGGGCCCACGCGGCGAGCGCTGGTGGGACGGTACGGCCTGGACCGAGAGGACCCGGCAGGCCGCGCCCGCACAGCCCCCGGGCACCGCCCCGGCCGCGACGGGGATACCCGTCGGTCCGCCGTCCCTCAGCAAGGAGGCACCGGCCACCGCGCCGGACCCGCGCGCCGCGCAGGACCCGCCACCGCAGAACCCGCCCGCCGCCGGGTCGCCCGGCACGGCGTTCCCGTACGGCCCCCAGCCCCCGTACCCCCCGGCCGCCCCCTACGGCGCGAGCGGCCCGTACGGCGCGCCGCAGCCAGGGGCCTCCGGTCCCTACGGCGGCTACGGCCCGTACGGCACGCCTCCGGCACCGCGGCGCGGGCGCGGCCGGTGGATCGCGGGGATCGCGGTCGGCGTCGTCCTGCTCGCCGTGCTCGGCGTCGGGACCTGGGCGCTCGTCGCCGGCGACGACGACGGGAAGAGCCCGGCCGCCTCGGCGCCCCGCGAGCCCGGCGCGCCGGAGGACGGCGCCCCCTCCGCGCAACCGCGTCAGCGCGGCGAGGGCGGCGGGGACGGCCAGGATGACGGCGATGGCAACGGCGGCGGCGGGACGGTGCGTTCGGGCGCGGTGCCCGACCGCGTCAACGGCCTGCGCATCCCGGTGCCGAAGGGCTGGGAGGGCCAGAGCCTCACCACGGGCGCCTCCGTCAACGCCGGTTCCTACGCCTGCCCGGTACCCGACCCCTCGGCGGGCGACGAGGACAGCTGCGTGCACGGCGGCGTCCAGTCGGTGCCCGCCGTCGCCCTCGGCCTCACCGCGAGGACCGCCGAGGAGGTCGCGAAGGCCGATATCGCGAAGAACGCCGAGGACTCCTACGGCGGCGGCGCGTACGGGGACATCACCTCGCACAGCGTGGACGCGGCGAAGAAGGTGACGGTCGCGGGCAGCGAGGGATACCTCGTGCGCTGGAAGGTCGTCACGAGCAAGGGCCCGGACGGCTACGCCGAGACCGTCGCCTTCCCCTCGCCCACCACGAAGCGGATGGTCGTCCTGCGCGTCGGGCTCGACATCAGCGACGACGCCCCGAAGCTCTCGGTGCTCGACGGGCTCCTCGCCGGGATCACGGCGGGCGAGGCCGGGGGCGCGGGCGGCGGCACGGGCGGAAACGCCTGAGGCGCGGGCGCCTCGCGCGCGAGGTACGACCGCGCCTCCGCGCGCGAGGTACAACCGGCGCCCTCGGTACCGCGACCGGGCACCCGCGACCCGCGGAAAAGGGCCCGGTGCCCCTTCCCACCGCTCAACGGGAAGGGACACCGGGCCCGGGTGCGCCGCCCCCGTCCCCACGGTGCGGCGCGGGCGCGTCGTCGTCCTTCATCCGCCGGTACGACGACCGCCGGTCTCTAGGGGGTCCGGCCCTCTCCGCGCTCCCCCGCCGCCTCCGGGGCCTCCAGACCGAGCACGGGCAGCAGCACCGCGCGCACGAAGCGCTCCATGTAGGCGGTGTCCGCCTGCTTGCCGTCGATGAAGGTCCGCATCCGCAGCACGCCGAGGAGCTGGGAGGCGACGTACGGGCGGGCGGGGTGGTCGGCGCGCAGCTCCCCGCGCGCGACCCCGCGGTCGAGCATCGCGCCGATCGCGGCGAGTTCGGGGTCCACGAGCGTCTCGCGCAGGACCTTCTTCAGGTCCGGGTCGTGGAGCGCCGCCTGAGTCATCGCCTGGACGAGCAGGGTGTCGCCGAAACCGCCGCTCCCCGCCGCGTGCGCCGCGGCGAGCAGGTCGCCGGACAGGCTCCCGGTGTCGATTCCGCTGAAGCGCTCCTTGCTGTGGGCGCGCAGGGCGGCGGCGACGAACTGCTGCTTGGTGCGCCACTGCCGGTAGAGCGTGGACTTGCTGCACCGGGTGCGCAGCGCGATGCCCTCCATCGTCAGCGCCTCGTAGCCGCAGCGCCTGATCTGGTCGAGCACGGCCTCGTAGAACTCCTGCTCGCGCTCGGGCGTGAGCTTGGACCGGCGCGAGGCGGCCGGGTTCTCGTCGGTGACTGAGACGGCTTCGGCGGTCATCGCGCTCTCCTCGTCCTCCGGCGGCGGTCCATGGCTTCCTGGCGGTCGCGCGGCGGCATGCCGCGGGGCGAGTGAAGAACTCGCTCGTCCGGTACGCCACTGTACCGGTACGCTAGCGTATCGAAACGTCACCGTACCGGTACGCCCGTGTACCGATACGAAAGTGTACCGATACGACGTCGTACCGGTACACTGGCGTACCGCTGGGCTCCAGGGGTCACCCCTGCCCCTACCGCATCACCAAGTCGTCACGTCAAAGGGGCCCCGGGCATGCGTACCGCCCGTTCAAGGTCCGCGACACGGGAGCCGGACACCACTGCCCGACCGCCCCTCGTCCGCGAACTGCTGCTCGTCGCCGGACTCTTCCTCCTCTACAAACTGGGGCGGAAGCTGGCGAACGGCCACATAGCGGAGGCATACCGCAACGCGGATCGCATATGGGATCTGGAGCGGTATCTCCACCTCCCGCGCGAGACGGACATACAGGGGCTGCTCCTGCACAGCGACAGCCTCGTGCACGTCGCGAACACGTACTACGCGACCGTGCACTTCCCGCTCACGCTCGCCTTCCTGGTCTGGCTCTACTGGAAAAAGCCCGCGCACTACGTGTGGTCGCGCCGCGTCCTCGCGGTCGTGACCGGCATCGCGCTCGCCGGGCACCTCCTCTTCCCGCTCGCGCCCCCGCGGATGCTCGCCGCGACCCACCTCATGGACACCGGGCTCGTCTACGGGCCCTCGGTCTACGGTTCGACACCGCAGGCCGACTCGGTCTCCAACCAGTTCGCCGCGATGCCCTCCCTGCACTTCGGCTGGGCCCTCATGGTCGCGATCGGCTTGATCGCCGCCGGGCGGCACCGCACCCGCTGGCTGTGGCTGCTGCACCCCGCGACGACGCTCCTGGTGATCGTCGGCACCGCCAACCACTACTGGATGGACGTGCTCGTCGCCTCCGTCCTCCTCGGCATCGCCCTGCTCGTCGTCCCGCGTCCCTCGGCCCGCCTCTCACGCGTCCGCCCCGTCCCCCGCCCGCCCCTGCGGCGGCTGCTCCCGCACAGCGCGAGCCGATGACCGCCACCCTCCTCGCGGTCGCGCTCTCGCTGATCTCGGCCACCGCCTACGCGACCGCCGCCGTCGCCCAGGAGCGCCTCGCGGCGCGCACCGCCGCCCAGGGCCACGGCGGCGGCCTGCGCCTGCTCGCCAACAGCGCGTGGTGGGCGGCGGTCGGGCTCAACGCGGGCGGCGCGCTGCTGCACGTCGCCGCGCTGCGGTACGGGACGCTCACCCTCGTCCAGCCGCTCGGCGCGCTGACCCTCGTCGCCGCCGTCCCGCTCGGCGCGCACCGCGCCGGACGCCATGTGGCACGCCGCGAGTGGCAGGGCACCGTGCTCACCCTCGCCGGCCTCGCCGCCCTCCTCTTCACGGCCTCCGGGCCAGCCCCCGACGACGCGCTCTCCCTCCCGGAGGCGCTCCTCGTCGGGGGCGCGGCCTCCGCGCTCCTCGCCCTCCTCGCCCGCCGGGGCGGGCGCCCCGGCCTGCGCCACGCGACAGCCTCCGGCCTCGCCTCGGGGATCGCCTCGGCCCTCACCCAGACCCTCACCGTCTCCGCGGGCGGCCCGCGCCTGCCGTTGTGGCAGGCCGCGATGGTGGCGCTGCTCGTCGCCGCCTTCGCGGCGGGCGGGCTGCTCCTCGCCCAGACCGCCTACCGGGGCGGGCTCGGCGCCCCGCTCGCCGTCCTGACGCTCGCGAACCCGGTCGCGGCGGCGGTCGTCGGTCTCAGCCTCCTCGGCGAGCGCCTGCGCGGCGGGGCCCCCGGTCTCGGCCTCACCCTGGGCGGAGCGCTCGTCGCCGCGTGGGGCGTCGTCCTCCTGAGCCGCGCCTCGGCGCGGCAGCAGGGCACCTCGACCGGCGTACGCGGCTCCGCCTCCGTACCCCCGGCGCGGGACACGGCCCCACTGCGCACGACGATCCCCGCGCCGCCGCACACCGCGGAGCCGCTCCCGCTCACCCGGGGGACGCTCCCCGCCCCACCCCCGTCGGCGCCCCGCCCGGCGGACGCACCGGCCCACGCACACGGCGGCAGAGGCCCGCGCGCGGCATAGGGCCGACCGGTTCCCGAGGCGCTCCGCAATCCCCGCCCGGCGTCACCGCCGGCCCGCCCGAACGGCCCCCGACCGGTGCCGGACCGGGCGCGAGGCGGGGCGAGCGCCGAGGTGCCGAAAAGGAGCGGGGCGGGCCGGGCGCGGCTTGTTAGGCTGCGCGGGCACGTATCCGTACGGAGGTCGCGAGAGTGGTGGCGGGAGACGACGACATCTCCGGATGAGTCCGGAGCCCCGGGGCCACCGGCGGCGCGGGACGCGCCGGGCCGGGTGGCCCGTTCCGCCCTGCCCACCCGCCGTACCGCGCCCCCTTTGGTGGTTCCCCGTGCCCTCCCCCGCTCCCGTCCTGCGTGCCCGTGACCTCGTCCAGGTGCTCGGCGGCCGTCGTGTCCTCGACGGCGTCTCGCTCACCGTCTCCCCCGGCCGCCGCCTCGGCGTCATCGGCGAGAACGGCGCGGGCAAATCGACCCTGCTGCGCCTCCTCGGCGGCGTCGACCGTCCGGTCTCCGGCGCCGTGGAGCGCCCCGCCGACGTCGGCTTCCTCCACCAGGAACTCACCTTCACGGCACGGGAGACGCTCGCGGACGTCGTCGAGGCCGCCCTGCGCGAGGCCCGTGCGGACCTCGCCGCGCTCGACCGGCTCGGCACGCTGCTCGCGGACACCGCCGAGGAGAGCCCGGCGTACGCGGAGCTGCTCGCCGACTACGAGCGGACGCTCGCCCGCGCGCAGGCCAGGGAGGTGTGGGACGCCGACCGCCGCGCGGCGCGGGCGCTCGACGGCCTCGGCCTCGGCGGGCTCGCCCCCGCGCGGACGCTCGGTTCCCTCTCCGGCGGCCAGCGCGGCCGGCTCGCCCTCGCCGCGCTTCTCGTGCGCCGCCCCACCGCGCTGCTCCTCGACGAGCCGACCAACCACCTGGACGACGCGGCGGCGGCCTTCCTGGAGGCGCGCCTGCGCGAACTGCCGGGCGCCGTCGTCCTCGCGAGCCACGACCGCGCCTTCCTCGACGCGGTCTGCACGGACCTGCTCGACCTCGACCCGGCCGTGGGCGGCCCCGTCCGGCACGGCGGTACGTACACGGAGTACCGCGCGGTGCGCGCGGCGGCGCGGGCCCGCTGGGAGGAGCGGTACGCGGCGGAGCAGGAGGAGGTGGGGCGACTGCGCGAGCGGGCCGGGGTCTCCGCGCACCGCGTCGCGCCGAACCGCTGGCGCTCCGACAACGAGAAGATGGGGTACGGGCGCCGGGGCAACCGCGTCGAGCACCAGATCTCGCGCCGCGTGCGCGACGCGCACCGCCGCCTCGCCGAACTGGAGCGCACCCGGGTCCCCGCTCCCCCGCCGCCCCTGCGCTTCAGGCCCGCGCGCGGCCTCGCCCTCGCGACCGGCCCGGAGGGCACGCTGCTGACCCTGCGCGACATCCGCGTCCCCGGAAGACTCGTGCTCGACCGGCTCGACGTGGCACCGGAGGAGCGCCTGCTCGTCTCGGGCCCGAACGGCGCGGGCAAGTCCACGCTCCTCGCGGTCCTCGCCGGTTACCTGGCGCACGAGGGCACGGCCGAGGCCGCCGAGGGGCTCACGGTGGGCCTTCTGCCGCAGGACACGGTCTTCGCGGAGGGCGAGCGCACGGCGGCGGAGTTCTGGGCACGCCGCCTGGGCGCGGCGCGCGCGTAACGCGTCCCGCTCACGGCGCTCGGCCTCTTCGCGGCGCGCGACCTGGACACCCCCGTCGCGCGCCTGTCGGCGGGGCAGCGCCGCCGCCTCGCCCTCGCCCTCCTCGTCGCGAACCCGCCGGGCCTCCTGCTCCTCGACGAGCCGACCAACCACCTCTCCCCCGCCCTGTGCGACGAACTGGAGGAAGCACTCGGCCCGGGCCCGGGGGCGATCGTCCTCGCGAGCCACGACCGCTGGCTCCGCCGCCGCTGGACGGGCGGAGAACTGCGGCTGACGGCCCCGGAGTGACCCGGGGTACGGGGGCGGTCCCGGCCGGCCCACGGCCCCGCCCCCGTACCCGGGCCGACGGGGCGCGCCCCGTACCACCGGAACCGCACGCGCGCTCGCGACGCCACCACCCGCGCACACGCGAAAGGCCCCTCCGGGATCTCTCCCGGAGGGGCCTCGCTCTGTGTCCGAGGGGGGACTTGAACCCCCACGCCCGATAAAGGGCACTAGCACCTCAAGCTAGCGCGTCTGCCATTCCGCCACCCGGACAAGGTGTCTGTCGTTTTCCCGGCGTTTCCCCCGGCGACATGGATAACTCTACCAGGTCCCCAGGGTGCTCTTCACCTCCATAAGACGTGGTCAGCGGGGTGGCCGGGGCGGCCTCGCGGTCGCCCCGGCCGCAGGTCAGCGGTGCTTCTTCTCGCGCAGGGAGTGCAGGTGCGCGGAGGACTTCTGGGCGAAGCGGAAGGAGTCCACGGGGTTGTCGTGCTCGACCTGCCAGTGGTGCGCGCGGCGGGCGTCATGGGTGCGGTGGTTCACGGCGGTGAGGAAGCTCAGGTAGTCGATGTCTCCGTCACCGACGTCGGTCATGTCGTACCCGTCGGCGGCCAGCTCGTCGCGGGTGCCGTCCTTCACGTGGAAGAGCGGGTAGCGGTGGGGGTGCTTGAGGACGTAGTCGAGCGGCTCGAAGGGGGCGGGCTTGCCGTCGGGGGTCTTGGAGAAGCGGAACTGGCCGGTGTAGGCCCAGTAGATGTCCATCTCCAGGAAGACGAGGTCGGGGTCGGTCTCGGCGAGCAGCACGTCGTAGAGACGCACGTGCGGCTGGTCGGAGGCGAAGCGGAACTCGTCGCCGTGGTTGTGCTGGTAGAACTTCATTCCGCGACGGCGGGCGGCGGCGCCGTACTTGTTGAAGTCGGCGGCGGCGCGCTTCCAGGCGTCGACGGTGTCGCCGTAGCGGAAGGGGCCCGAGGCGGTCCCGATGTGGGGCAGGCCGAGGGTCTGGGCATCGTCGAGCACCTTCTCCAGGTTCTGGGCGAAGGAGTACGCGTTGGGGTTGTTGTCGTCGTAGTAGTTGACGTGGCTGCCGATGCCCTTGAGGCCGTGGTCGCGGGCGAGGCGGGCGAGCTGGCGCAGGGTGAGGGAACCGGTCCCCTGCGTGTAGCCCGCGTACTCGACCTCGTCGTAGCCGAAGCGCTCCAGCTCGTCGAAGACCTTGGCGAAGCCGAGCGAGGCGACCTTGTCGCGCAGCGAGTAGAGCTGGATGCCGAGCCGGCCCTTGGGGAGGGCGGGGACACCGCCGTGCCCGTGCCCGTGTCCCTTGCCGTGGCCGCCGCCGTGCGCGGCGGCCTGCCCGGCGCCCAGGCCGAGGAAGGCCGCGGCGCCGAGACCGGCGCCGACGCCGAGCATCCCTCTTCTGCTGAGGCGGGCGGAGAGTTCCTCGTCCACTGTCTTCTTGCGGCTCATGCGTGGCTCCCTGGGAGGAAGAAGGGTGACGTGGTGGTGCGGGGGCGCCGGAGCGGGCGGGGTCAGGACCCGTCCAGACCGGCGAGTCTGAGGAGGAGCGGCTTGACGTCGGTCGCGGCGAGACGCCCGGTGGCCGCCGTCGGGTCGGAGCTGAGCAGGACCGGGCCCTCGTCGTCGTTCTCGGGCAGCCGTCCGTGGCTGCCCTGGACGGGCGAGGCGTCGAGCGGGACGACCGCCATGCGGTAGCGCATCCCGAGCTTCTTGCGCGCGAGCGCGCCCGCCGCCTTGAGGCGGACGTAGGGGTCCTCGGGGTCCATGAAGAGTTCGACGGGGTCGTAGCCCGGCTTGCGGTGGATCTCGACGAGCTGGGCGAAGTCGGGGGCGCGGGCGTCGTCGAGCCAGTAGTAGTAGGTGAACCAGTGGCCCGGCGCCGCGACGGCGACGAGTTCGCCGGAGCGGGCGTGATCGATCCCGTGCGCCTTCTTGCCCTCGTCGTCGAGGAGTTCGCCGATGCCCTCGATACCGGCGAGCGCGGCGCGGGCGGCGTCCAGGTCCTCGGGCCTGCGCACGTAGATGTGCGCGATCTGGTGGTCCGCGACGGCGAAGGCCCGCGAGGCCATCGGGTCGAGGTACTCCATGCCGTCCTGGGTGTGCACCTCCAGGAGCCCCGCCTCGCGCAGGGCGCGGTTGAGGTGCACGGGCCGGTCGGCCTTCGTGATGCCGTACTCGGAGAGCACGACGACGGTGCGGCCCTCGCGGCGGGCGTCCTCGATCAGCGGCGCGAGCGCGATGTCGAGCGCGGCGGCGGCGGCGTGGGAACGCGGGTCGTCGGGGCCGAAGCGCTGGAGGTCGTAGTCCAGGTGGGGGACGTAGGCGAGGGCCAGGTCCGGCTTGCGGGTGGCGAGGAGGTGGCGGGTCGCGTCGATGATCCAGCGTGAGGAGTCCAGGTCGGCGCCCGGCCCCCAGAACTTGAAGAGGGGGAACGTGCCCAGCTTTTCGGTCAGTTCGTCGTGGAGGTCCGGGGGCCGGATGTAGCAGTCGGGTTCCTTGCGGCCGTCGGCGTAGTAGACGGGGCGCGGGGTGACCGTCCAGTCGGTGTCGGCCCCCATCGCGTACCACCAGCAGATGTTGGCGACCGTGTAGCCGGGGTGCGCGCGGCGTGCGGCGTCCCACAGCTTGTCGCCCGCGACGAGGCCGTTGTGCTGGCGCCACAGGAGGACGTCGCCGAGTTCGCGGAAGTACCAGCCGTTGCCGACGATGCCGTGCTCGGCGGGGAGGGTGCCGGTGAGGAAGGTGGACTGGGCGGCGCAGGTGACGGCGGGCAGGACGGTGCCGAGCGGGGCACGACTCCCGGAGTCGCCGAGGGCGGCGAGGCGGGGCATGTGGGCGAGGAGGCGGGGGGTGAGGCCGACGACGTCCAGGACGAGGAGGGGCGTCGGCCCCGGGCCGGCCGGTCCGGGTGTCGCGGGTCCGGGTGTCGCGGGTCCGGGTGTCATGGGTTCGGGTGTCACGGCAGCTCCTTGAGGCCCAGGTCCGTCAACAGGTCGCGAGCGAGGACGAGTTCCCTGGCGATGCCGTCCGCGAGCTGGGCGCGGCTGCGGGGGCGCAGGCCCTCGGGGAGGGCCTGCCAGGTGTACGTCTCGACCTCCAGGTGGTGGGTGCGCGGGTGCGCGCCGCCGACGAGGGTGCGCAGGCAGTCGCGCAGGACGTCGAGCGTGGAGGTGAGGGGCGCCGCGGGCGGGGCGTGGAGGGGGACGTGGAAGTGGGCGCGCCAGGGCTGGGCGGACGGGAGGCGGTCGCCGCCGAGGGCCTCGCCGAGGTCGTCGGTGCCGCGCAGTCCGGCGGGGGTGAGGGTGCGGGTCTGGTGGAGGAAGCGGGGTTCGGCGAAGGCGCCGAGGGCTTCGCGCACCTCGGGGCGGTCGGGGTGCTCGGCGTGCAGCGCGGCGCTGAGCTGGGTCTTGACGACGGGGACCCCGGCGGCTTCGAGGGCGTCGAGGGCGGTCGCGGGGTCCTCGAAGGAGGTGGCGAGGTGGCACGTGTCGACGCAGATGCCGATGCGGTCGCGGGCGATCTCGGTGAGCGGGGCGATCGCGTCGGCGGTGGTCTCGACGGTGCAGCCCGGTTCGGGTTCCAGGCCGACGCGCAGGGAGCGCCCGGTGGTCTCCTCCAGGGCGTCGAGCCGCTGGGCGAGGGTGGTGAGCGCGGTGCGCGCGGCGCGCGCGGCGTCCGCGTCGTACGCGGTGCGCCAGGCCAGGGGAAGTGTCGAGATGGAGCCCTCGGGCATGTCGTCGGGGAGGAGCCCGGCGAGGAGGCGGGCGAGGTCGGTGGTGTGCTCCAGGCGCTGCGGATCGGCCCAGTCGGGTTTGTAGACGCGGTACTTGACCTCGTCGGAGCCGAAGCCCCGGTAGGGGAAGCCGTTGAGCGTGACGACTTCGAGGCCGCGCGCGTCGAGGTCGGCGCGCAGGGCGCGGAGCGCGACGGGGTCGGTGATGAGGGACTTGGCGGCGTCGCGGGCGAGCCACAGGCCGATGCCGAGCCGGTCGCGGCCGAGGAGGCGGCGTACGGGCTCGCAGTGGTCGCGCAGTTGCGCGCGGACGCCGTCGAGGGTCTCGGCGGGGTGGACGTTGGTGCAGTACGAGAGGTGGAGCACCGAGCCGTCCGGGTGGCGGAAGCGCACCTCACTCACCCCCGCGCAGGATGGAGTTGCCCTCGTGGAGCGCCCCGGGGGCCTCGCGGTCGAGGTCGAGACGGCCGGAGAGGCCGTAGAAGGCCACGGGGTTGCGCCACAGGACCTGGTCGACGTCGTCCTCGGTGAAACCGGCGGCGAGCATCGCCTCACCCGTCGTCCGCGTGAGCAGCGGGTCGCTCCGGCCCCAGTCGGCCGCCGAGTTCACGAGCACCTTGTCCGTCCCGTACTCCTGGAGGATCGCGACCATGCGGTGCGGGTCCATCTTGGTGTCGGGGTAGATCGAGAAGCCGGTCCAGGCGCCCGAGTCCTTGGCCTCCTTGACGGTGGTCTCGTTGAGGTGGTCGAGCAGGACGCGGTCCGCGGCGAGCGGGGACTCGCGGACGACGTCGATCGTGCGGCGCAGTCCGGCGAGCTTGTCGCGGTGCGGGGTGTGGACGAGCGCGGGGAGGCCGAACTCGTGGGCCAGCGTCAGCTGGTGGGCGAGGGCGTGGTCCTCGGCGGGCGTCATGGAGTCGTAGCCGGTCTCGCCGACGGCGACGACGTGGTCCTTGAGGAGGTAGCGGGGCAGGGCGTCGAGCACGGGCGTGCAGCGCGGGTCCCCGGCCTCCTTGGGGTTGAGGGCGAGGGTGCAGTGGTGCGCGATGCCGTACTGCGCGGCGCGGAAGGGCTCCCAGCCGAGGAGGGCGTCGAAGTAGTCGTAGAAGCTCTCGGGACTGGTGCGGGGCTGGCCGAGCCAGAAGGCGGGTTCGACGACGGCGCGGACACCGGCCGCGTGCATCGCCTCGTAGTCGTCGGTGGTGCGCGAGGTCATGTGGATGTGGGGGTCGAAGATGCGCATCAGTTCTCCTCCTCGCCTCGCAGGACGCCTGCGGGCACGCCCTCGGGGGCGCCTTCGGTGGGGGTGGCGGCGTGCGCGAGCACGGTGCGCAGGTCCTTGGGCACGGTGCGCCCGGCGGCGGTGCGCTCCGCGGCGAAGTCGCCGAGCATCCGGACGAGTTCCGCGTCGCCGCGGGCGCGGTGCGCGAGGCCGTGCACAGCGGCGACGGGAACGCCGGTGAAGAGGCACTTCAGGACCGCGTGGCGCCAGGCGTGCGCGTCGAGGTGCCGGGCGGCGTAGGGGCCGAGCGCGGCGGCGACGAGGTGCGTGTCGTTGGTGCGCAGGGCGTCCTCGACGAGCGGGAGCGCGGAGTCGTCGGGGACGAGCGCGTCGAGGACGGTGAGGACGGCGCGGCGTTCGGCTCCCGTGCCGTGCCGGTAGACGCGGGCGAGCGCGGCGGTGTCGGGACGGGCCGCGCGCAGCAGCGCCGTGCGGGCCTCGTCGGCGCGCCCGGGACCGCAGGCGCGCCCGGCCTCGGCGAGCCTGACCTCCCACAGCGGGAGCCCCCCGGGGCCGGTCGCCGCGGGGTCCGCGACCTCGTCGAGTGCGGTGGTGAGCCACGTGTCGGCGCTCATGCGGGGACACCTCCTTCGGCCACGTCGCCGGCCTGTGCCCCGGCGGCGGCTCCCGCGCCTTCGGCGGCACGGCGGGCGGCGTCGCGCAGGAACGGCAGGGAGCGCGCGGCCTGATGGGGACCGGCGTGGGAGTGACGGGGCAGTTCGACGACGGTCAGGCCCTGGTAGCCGGTGGCTTCGAGGGCGGCGAGCACGGGCGGGAAGTCGATCTCGCCGTCCCCGAAGGGCAGGTGCTCGTGGACGCCCCTGCGCATGTCCTCGATCTGCACGTGCCGGAGCCAGGGCGCGGCCTCGGTGACGCAGTCGGCGGGCGACTTCGGTTCGAGGCACTGGCAGTGGCCGATGTCGAGGGTGAGACCGAGCGGGGCCGGGTCCCCGAGGAGGCCGCGCAGGCGGTGGAAGCCCGCGAGGTCGCCGACGAGGTGACCGGGCTCGGGCTCGATGGCGAGGGGTACCCCGGCGGCTCCGGCCGCGTCGAGCACGGGGGCGAGCGCGCCGAGCAGCCGGTCCCAGGCCGCCCCTTCGTCCTGGCCCTCGGGGAGGACGCCGCTGAAGCAGTGCACGGCGTGCGCGCCGAGGTCGGCGGCCACGCGGACGGCGGTCAGGAGCAGTCCGGTGCGCAGCGCGCGGCGGTCCGGGTCGGGGTCGAGCAGCGAGGGCCCGTGCTTGGCGCGCGGGTCGAGGACGTAGCGGGCGCCGGTCTCGACCGTGACGGAGAGGTCCAGTTCCGCGAGCAGCGCGCCGACGCGGGCGGTGCGGGCGGGCAGGTCCTCTGCGAGCGGATCGAGGTGCATGTGGTCGAGGGTGAGGCCGACGCCGTCGTAGCCGAGGTCGGCGAGCAGGCGCAGGGCGTCGGGCAGGCGCAGGTCGGTGAGGCCGTTGGTGCCGTAGCCGAATCGGGGGGTGCTCATGTCGGGTTCACCCGCCTGGAGAGGGCCTTGGCGAGAGGCGCGAGCGCGGCGGTCGCGAGCGCCGTGCCGAGGGCTCCGGTACGGGCCGCGAGGGCGCCTTGCAGCGGGATCATGGCGCGGATGCCGCCGCCGACGGCGCGCCCGGTGAGCTGCGGCGAGGGGTTGAGCGCGGCGTGCAGGAACGGGCGGCCCGCGCTCACCGCGTACCCGGTGGCGAGCGCGGCGGCGAGGAGGGAGCCCGGCGGGCCGGGGGCGGCTGCTGCCACCCGGCCCGCCGGGGGTGCGGGGGGTACGGGGGCGCTGTGCCCCGTACGCGGGGTGCTCCTCGTGCGGCCGAGCGCGCCCCGTATCAGCGCCGCGCCGAGCGCCGTGCTCGCCGCGAGTGCCGCGAGCGGGGCGCCGGTGGAGCCGCCACGCACCTCGTGGCGCGAGACGGCGGTCACGGCGGTGGTGTGGGCGGTGAGGGTGCCCGCCGCCGCGAGGGCGGCGCGTGTGCGGCCTCCGGGCTGGGCGGCCGCGCCGAGGAGCACATCGAGTCCACGGGCCGCGCCCATGGCGAGGGGGCCCCACGGGGTGTGCTTGAGCCGCAGGTCGTAGGCCCACACGGTGCCGGCGAGGGCACCCGCGACGAGGAGCGCGGGGCGGCCGGCGCGGGCGGCGAGGGCGAGTCCAGCGGCGGTGAGCGCGCTCGCGGCGAGGAGCGCGGCGGGCGCCGTGATCCGGCCCGAGGGCAGCGGGCGGTGGGGGCGCTCGGCGGCGTCCTCGGCACGGTCGGCCCAGTCGTTGAGCGCCATGCCGGCCTCGTAGAGGCACAGCGAGCAGCCGACGGCGAGCGCGGTCGTCCGGGGCCTGCCAGCGCCGCTCGCGGCGGCGCCCGCGAGCGCGTCGCCCGGGACGGTGAACAGCGCCGAGACGCGCAGGAGTTCGGCCCAGGCGCCGAGCCGGGCCCGGGTGCCGGGCGCGGGGGCGGGGGGCGGGACGAGCGCCGGGGTCACCGGGTCTCCCCCAGCCGTCCGGCGAAGGCGAGGAGTGCGGTGTACTGCTCGGCGAGCGAGGAGGAGCCGCCGTCCGGGTCCTTGAAGAAGAAGCCGAGTTCGGGGCGCGGCCCGGTGAGGCCGCTCTCGTGCGCGCGGGCGAGGAGCCTGGCGAGGTCGAGGACGAGGGGCGCGGCGAGGGAGGAGTCGACGCCCTGCCAGATGGTCTGGAGGATCATGCGGGTGCCGAGGAAGCCGTCGAAGGCGATGTGGTCCCAGGCGGTCTTGAAGTCGCCCATCGCGGGGACGTCGTCGATGTGCACCTCGCCCTCGGGGGCGGTGCCGAGTGTGTCGGCGAGTACGCGTTCCTTGCCCGCGTTCTTCGCCGCCGCCGCGGCCGGGTCGGCGAGGGCGGCGCCGTCGCCGCCGCCGAGGAGGTTGCTTCCCGACCAGGCGCGTACGGCGAGGGCGCGCTGGTGGAACATGGGGGCGAGGACGGAGCGGAGCAGCGTCTGCCCGGTCTTGCCGTCGCGGCCCGCGTACGGGAGGCCGCAGGCCGCCGCGCGCGCGGCGAGCGCGGGGTGGTGCAGGCCGGTCGACGGGGTGAAGTTGACGTAGGGGCAGCCTGCGGCGAGCGCGGCGGCGGCGTAGAGGGAACTCGCGGGCAGGCGCGCGTCGCCCGCTCCGGGAGCGGGCTCGGTCGAGGCGACGTTGACGACGACGACGCGGGCGAGGTCGTGCCGGGTGCGGAAGCCGGTGAGGTCGGCGGCGAAGGCGGCGATCAGCTCCTCGTCGCCGCGTGTGTCGCCGGGTCCGGGGCCGCCGGGCCTGATCTCCTCGTCGGCGGCGGCGAGTTCGGCGGCGAGCGCGGTGGGCAGGCCGTGCGGGAGGACCCCGGCGGCGGCGAGTTGCTCGGCGCGCTTGGGCAGCGGGCACGCGGTGGTGTCGTGGCCGCCGAAGACGAGCGCGGAGAGCGGGGGAAGGCCGGCGTCGGCGAAGGCCGGGGTCTCGGTGACCATGCCGGTGGCCGGGTGGAGCCCGGCGGCGACGGCGGCGGCACCGGTGACGGTGGTGGTGGCGACGGAGCCGCGGGCACCGACGAGCCAGACGCCGGTACGGGTCTTCGCGGGGGAAGGGGTGGGGGTGGAGGTCGGTTCGGTGGACATGGGCAGCCTCCTGTCATACGAACCTGCGGGTGCCGGGATGGTGCGGCCGGGGGGAGCGGTGGGCGGGGGTCCGGCGTCCCCCGCCCACCGCCGTCTCAGGGGCGGGCGGGACGCCGCGCCCGGGGGCCCGGCGTCCCGCCCGTACTCAGGGGAGTTCCTTGATCTGGATGTTCCGGAAGGACACGTGGTCGGCGTCGCTGTGGTTCTGGATGCCGATGTAGCCGTCCTTGAGGGAGCGCTCGGGGTCCTTGTTGGTGAAGTCGTTGATCTTCGTGCCGTTCAGGTACACCTGGACGCGCTCGCCCTGGACCTTGACCTCGTAGGAGTTCCACTGGCCCGGCGGGCGCAGTGCCTGGTCGCGGAGCTTGAGGTTGGCGGACTTGAAGGTGTAGATCGAGCCGGTGGTGCGGTCGTCCGCGTCGGTGGCGTCGATCTGGACCTCGTAGCCCTTGTCCACGGCCGACCAGGGGTCGTCCGAGGCGGGGAAGCCGATGAAGACACCGGAGTTGTCGTCACCCCGCATCCGCCAGTCGAGCTTGAGGGAGTAGCTCTTGAACTCCTTGGCCTGGTACCACAGCAGGCCCATGCCGCCCTCGGAGTGCAGGGCGCCGTCGGAGATCGAGAACTTCCCGGGGCCGGCCTGCTTCCAGCCGTCCAGGGACTGGCCGTTGAAGAGCGGGCGGTAGTCCTTGTTCGGCTTGCAGTTCGCCTTGACCTGGCCGGTGGCGTACTTCATGCCGCCGAGCAGGTGGGCGCGGA
This sequence comes from Streptomyces sp. NRRL F-5630, assembly GCF_000719475.1. Lineage (GTDB taxonomy): Bacteria > Actinomycetota > Actinomycetes > Streptomycetales > Streptomycetaceae > Streptomyces. The sequence goes on from NZ_JOGO01000033.1 coordinate 40,672, forward strand.
AGTCGGCTTCGGCGTAGGACTCCTTGGTGTGGCCGAGGCCGGTGTAGAAGGAGCGACCGCCCTCGTAGGGCTGGCACCAGGCGATCGGGTGGTCGCCCTTCATGTTGCCGCCGCTGTAGCTGGTCTCGTCCACGGTGGCGAGGACCTTGGCCTGGGAGCGCGGGTTGGTGCGGTAGTTGTACCACTCGTCCGTGTGCTGCCAGGCGTCCTTGAGGCTCTCGGTCGCGGGGTGGTCGTGGCCCTCCGCGCGGACGGTCGCCTCCTGGATCTGCGGGTGCGAGTCGAAGTAGGCGCCGACGAGGCCGCCGTAGAACTTCCAGTCGTACTCGGTGTCGGCCGCGGCGTGGACGCCCATGTAGCCGCCCCCGCCCTTGACGTACGCCTCGAAGGCAGCCTGCTGGTCCGCGTCGAGGACGTCACCGGTCGTCGAGAGGAAGGCGACCGCGTCGTACTTGGCGAGGTTGTTCTTGGTGAACTGCCCGGCCTCCTCGGTCGCGTCGACGGTGATGCCGGACCCGGCGCCGAGTTCCTTGAGCGCCTTGACGCCCTCGGGGATCGAGTCGTGGCGGAAGCCCGCGGTCTTGGAGAAGACCAGGAGCCGCTTGCTGCCCTTGACTGCCGTGTCCGAGGTGATCTCGAAGTCGTCGATGTCGAAGAGCGAGCCCTGCCCGGTGGCTCCCTTGAAGACGAGGTAGAGCGAGGTGCTCTTCTTGGGCACCTGGGCGAGCTTGACGTCGACGTTCTGGAAGGTCTCCCAGCCGCCGGTCTTCGGCACCGAGGTGGAGCCGAGGAGGGTGCCCGTGGGCGAGCCCGTGCGGACTTCGAGGTAGCCGCCGGCACCGGCCGAGGCGACGCGCGCGGTGAGCTTCTTGGAGCCGGTCAGGTTGTACGGGCTGAAGGCGATCCAGTCGCCGTCGTCGATGTCCCCGACCGACCTGCCGCCGTTGGCCTGCCCCTTGTCGTAGACCTTGACGCCGGAGGAGGTGTTGAAGTGCTCGGCCTGGCGGTGCCTGGGCTGGAGCTGGACCTGGGCGTGCCCGGTCAGCTTGGCCTGGCCGCCGCCCCCGTTGTCCGTGTACTCCGCGTCGATGACGCCGAAGATGTTGGCGTTGGGGTCGTGCTCGGCGTCGGCGGGCGCCGTGATGGTTCCCTCGCAGCCGGTCGCCGAGGTGATCGGGTGGCCGTGGCTGTCGTGGCCGAGGATGTAGCGGACGGTGACCTTGGAGCAGTCGATCGTGCCGTCCTCGGGGTCGGTGACGGTCACCTTGAACGGGATCTTGTCACCGAACTTGAAGAGCGCGCCGTCCGCCGGGGCCTCCAGCTTGACGGTCGGGGCGGTGTTGCCGACGACGACCTGGACGCTCGCGGTCGCGGTGAGGCCGGTGGAGTCGGTCGCGGTCACGACGGCCGTGTAGGTGCCGTCCGTACGGTAGGTGTGGGCGGCTTCGGCGCCGGCGACCTTCTTGGAGCCGTCGCCGAAGTCCCAGCTGTAGCTGATCTCGTCGCCGTCCCCGTCGCTGCCCTTCGCCGAGAAGGCGACGCGCAGCGGGGACTGGCCGGAGGTCTTGTTCGCGCTCGCCTCCACGACCGGGGCGCGTCCGTCGGTGACGTTCTCGATGCGGTAGAGCGCCGAGTTCTCGTCGCCGCCGAACCAGGAGAGGCCGTAGTCGAGGACGTAGAGGGCGCCGTCGGGGCCGAAGGCCATGTCCATGACCTGCGTACCCGACCACGGGAAGTCGTTGATCGACTGGACCGTGCCGTCGGCGTCCTGCTCGATGCGCTTGATCCACTGCCGGCCGAACTCACCCGCGAAGAAGTCCCCGTCGTACTCCTCGGGGAACTTCACCGGCGAGTCGAGGTTCTCGTCGTAGCGGTAGACCGGGCCGCCCATCGGGGACTCGGAGCCGGTGCCGAACTCGGGCACGGAGCCGCCGTCGTAGGGGATCCACGCCTCCTGTGCGGGCGGCAGGTCGGTGAGCCCGGTGTTGTTCGGCGAGTCGTTCTTCGGCGCGGCGCAGTCGAAGGTGGCGCCGGACTGCCCGGTGGCGAAGTCGTAGTCGTTGTAGGCGTCGTTCTTGCCCGTGCAGTACGGCCAGCCGAAGTTGCCCGCCTTCGTCACGCGGGCGAACTCGACCTGTCCGGCCGGGCCCCGGCTCGGCGAGGCGGCACCGGCGTCGGGACCGTAGTCGCCGACGTAGACGATGCCGGTCTCCTTGTCGACATTGAGCCGGAAGGGGTTGCGGAAGCCCATCGCGTAGATCTCGGGGCGGGCCTTGTCGGTGCCGGGGGCGAAGAGGTTGCCCTCGGGGATGTCGTAGCTGCCGTCCTCGTGGACCTTGATGCGGAGGATCTTGCCGCGCAGGTCGTTGGTGTTGCTCGCCGAACGCTGGGCGTCGAAGGCCGGGTTGCGGCTCGCGCGCTCGTCGATCGGGGTGTAGCCGTCGGAGGCGAAGGGGTTGGTGTCGTCGCCCGTCGACAGGTACAGGTTGCCGTCGGCGTCGAAGTCGATGTCACCGCCGACGTGGCAGCAGGTGCCGCGCGAGGTCTTGACGTCGAGGACCTTCTTCTCGCTCGCCTTGTCGAGGGTGCCGTCCTCGGCGAGCGTGAAGCGCGAGAGCTGGTTGACGCCGTCGAAGGGCTCGAAGTCGGCGGCGGTGCCGTTCTCGGGGGCGTCCCCGGCCGGGGTGTCGAGCGGCGGCGCGTAGTACAGGTAGATCGCGCGGTTCTCGGCGAAGTCCGGGTCGATGCCGACGCCCTGGAGACCTTCCTCGTCGTGCGAGTACACGTCGAGCTTGCCGGCCACCTTGGTGATGCCGTTCTTGTCGGTCAGGCGCAGGGTGCCGTCCCGCGAGGTGTGCAGGACGCTGCGGTCGGGGAGGACCGCGAGGGACATGGGCTCCCCGGTCTCCGCGGCACCCTTGGCGAGGGTCACCTGCTGGAACTCGGGGGTCTCGGGCTCGTCGGCGCCCGCGGGCTGTGCGACGAGGGTGAGGGATGCGGCGGTGAGCAGGGTTCCGGTGAAGAGCGCGAGACCTCTTCGGAATCCCTGGCGTTTCCTGTGCACGAGAGTGCCTCCACAGGGGGCCGGTCGTACGGGCGGGTGGCCCCGGGCGCGCCGTCGTCCGGGGCGTGCTGCGTGGTGCGTGGTGCGTACTGCCGTGGTGCCGTGGTGCGGGGTGGTGCTGTGCGGTGGTGCCGTGTGGTGGTGCCGTGTGTACCGCGAGATCCTGTACACGTTCAGGGACGGTAGTGGAGCTTTGTCCGCGCGGCATAGCCCTTGGACACAGGCGAGTTCGTCTTTTTCCCGCCGGAGGACAAAGGCGCGGGCGGGCAGCCCTGACCGGCCCGTGGCGGTCGGGGCCACGGGCCGGGGGCACCGGGCGCACCGCTCCGGGTCGCCCGGCCGGGAGGCGCGGGGGCACCGGAAGCGGGTGCGCCGGAGTCAGTCCTTGGTGCTGAAGGCCGCGTCGAAGGAGGCGGTGGGCCGCTCGTAGTCGTACGAGCGCATCCGGGCCAGCGCCTCGGGGGCGCCCTGGAGCCGGTCCATCCCGGCGTCCTCCCACTCGACCGACACGGGGCCCTCGTAGCCGATGGCGCCGAGCATCCGGAAGACGTCCTCCCAGGGCACGTCGCCGCGCCCGGCGGAGACGAAGTCCCAGCCCCTGCGCGGGTCGCCCCAGGGCAGGTGCGAGCCGAGGCGGCCGTTGCGCCCGTCGAGGCGCTTGCGGGCCTCCTTGCAGTCCACGTGGTAGATCCGGTCGCGGAAGTCGTAGAGGAAGCCGACCGGGTCGAGGTCCTGCCAGACGAAGTGGCTCGGGTCGAAGTTGAGGCCGAAGGCCGGACGGTGGTCGACGGCCTCCAGGGCGCGCACGGTCGTCCAGTAGTCGTACGCGATCTCGCTCGGGTGCACCTCGTGGGCGAAGCGCACGCCCTCCTGGTCGAAGACGTCCAGGATCGGGTTCCAGCGCGCGGCGAAGTCCTCGTAGCCGCGGTCGATCATGCCTTCGGGGACGGGCGGGAACATCGCGACGAGGTGCCAGATCGAGGAGCCCGTGAAGCCGATGACGGTGTCCACGCCGAGCGCGGCGGCGGCCCGCGCGGTGTTCTTCATCTCCTCGGCCGCGCGCTGCCGCACGCCCTCCGGCTCGCCGTCGCCCCATACGCGGGCGGGCAGGATGTTCTGGTGCCGTTCGTCGATGGGGTGGTCGCACACGCCCTGCCCGGACATGTGGTTCGAGACGGCGAACACCTTCAGCCCGTACTTGTCGAGCAGTGCCTTGCGCGAGGGGATGTAGCCCGGGTCGTTCAGCGCCTTGTCGACCTCGAAGTGGTCTCCCCAGCAGGCGAGTTCGAGACCGTCGTAACCGAAGTCCCGAGCCAGTTCGCAGACCTTCTCCAGAGGCAGGTCCGCCCACTGGCCGGTGAAGAGTGTGTAGTCACGTGACATGCGAGGCCCTTTCTCAGGAGGTCTGCTGGGGCACGGGGGTGTAGACGGAGTTCTTCGCGGCGCTCTCCTCCACCGCGGCCAGCACCCGCTGCACCTGGAGCCCGTCCTCGAAGGTGGGCTCCGGCTGCTCGCCGGTGGCGAGGGCGTGCACGAGGTCGCGCGCCTGGTGGACGAAGGTGTGTTCGTAGCCGAGGCCGTGGCCCGGCGGCCACCAGGCGTGCAGGTAGGGGTGTTCCGGCTCGGTGACGAGGATGCGGCGGAAGCCGCTCGTCGGGGCCGGCTCGGTGTGGTCGTGGAAGGACAGCTCGTTGAGCCGCTCCAGGTCGAAGGAGAGCGAGCCCTTGGAGCCGTTGAGTTCGAGCGTCAGCGCGTTCTTGCGGCCCGCGGCGACGCGGGTCGCCTCGAAGGAGGCGAGGGCGCCCGAGGCCGTGCGGCCGATGAAGAGGGCCGCGTCGTCCACGGTGACCGGGCCGAGGCGCCCGCCCTGGCCCGTGCTGCCGAGCCACGCTCCGGCCCCCTCGGGGACGGGGCGCTCGGTCGTGAAGGTCTCCGTGAGCGCGGAGACGCCGACGAGTGGTTCGCCCGTGAGGTACTGCGCGAGGTCCACGATGTGCGCGCCGAGGTCGCCGAGCGCGCCGGAACCGGCCTTGCTCTTGTCCAGGCGCCAGGTGAGCGGGGACGCGGGGTCGGTCAGCCAGTCCTGGAGGTAGGTGACGCGGACGTGCCGCAGCGTGCCGAGGCGGCCTTCGGCGACGAGCTGCCGGGCGAAGGCGGCGGCGGGCACGCGGCGGTAGTTGAAGCCGATCATCGCGAGCTGTCCGCGCGCGCGGGCCGCGCGGGCCGCCTCGACCATGGCCTCGGCCTCGGCGACCGTGTTCGCGAGCGGCTTCTCGCACAGCACGTGCTTGCCGGCCTCCAGGGCCGCGATGGCGATCTCGGCGTGGCTGTCGCCCGGGGTGCAGATGTCGACGAGGTCGACGTCCTCACGGGCGATCAGCGCCCGCCAGTCCGTCTCGGCCGCCGCCCAGCCCAGTTGCCGGGCCGCCTCCGTCACGGCCGCCGCGTCGCGCCCGCACAGGGCGGCCAGTTCGGGCCGCAGCGGGAGCGCGAAGACCCGCCCCGCGGTGCGCCAGCCCTGGGAGTGCGCGGCGCCCATGAAGGCGTATCCGACCATCCCCACGCCGAGGCGCGGCGGGCTCGCGGCCGACTCGTCCTCGTGCTCCGTAGTGCTCATCCGGTCATTCCTCCTTGGCGAGATACGAGTGGGGGGCCGGCCCCGCCGGGGTCAACCCCCCTGCTGCCGCGCGGGCCTACTTGAAGCCGGTCGACAGGTACTGGTCGATGTTGGTCTTGTCGACCACGGCCGAGTAGAGGGTCAGCTGGGTCGGGATCTCGGCCTCGGAGAGGCCGGAGACGCCCTTGCCCTGGCCGAGGGCGCGGGCGAGGTCGATCGCGGAGGCCGCCATCGTCGGCGGGTAGAGAACGGTGGCCTTGAGCACGCCGTCGTCCGCCTTGATGTGGTCCATCGCGGAGCGGGCACCGGCGCCGCCGACCATGATGAAGCCGTCGCGGCCCGCCTGCTCGATGGCCTGGAGGGCGCCGACGCCCTGGTCGTCGTCGTGGTTCCAGCAGGCGTCGAAGGACTTCTGCGCCTGCAGGAGCTGGGCCATCTTGGACTGGCCCGACTCGACGGTGAACTCGGCGGCCTGGCGGGCGACCTTCTTGATGTTCGGGTAGTTCTTCAGGGCGTCGTCGAAGCCCTTGGTGCGCTGCCGGGTCAGCTCCAGGCTGTCGGTGCCCGCGAGTTCGATGACTTTAGCGTTCTTCTTGTCCTTGAGCTGCTCGCCGATCCAGCGCCCGGCGTTGAGGCCCATCCCGTAGTTGTCGCCGCCGACCCAGCAGCGGTACGCCTGCGGGGTGTCGAAGATGCGGTCCAGGTTGACCACGGGGATTCCGGCGCGCATCGCCTTGAGCCCGGCCTGCGTGAGGGCCTTGCCGTCGGCGGGGAGGATGACGAGGACGTCGACCTTCTTGTTGATGAGGGTGTCGATCTGGCCGATCTGGGTGGCCGTGTCGTTGGAGCCCTCGGTCTTCTCGAAGGTGATGTCGGAGTACTTCTTCGCCCGCTCGGTGGCCTGGACGTTGATGGCGTTGAGCCAGCCGTGGTCGGCCTGGGGCCCCGCGAAGCCGATCGTGACGTGCTTGCCCGACTCCTCGGCGGCCGGGGCCGCGTCGGTCTTCTCCTCCTTGGCCTCGGCCGGCTCGTTGCTGGTGCAGGCGGCGAGCAGCGCGGTCGCGCCGACCGCGACACCACCGAAGAGGAGTCCTCTGCGGCTCGTGGCGTGTGACATGGCGGTGACCCTTCCCGTAGGGCGTGTACTGCGAGGGCGGTGGAGTGGTGCGGGGATGCGTGTGCGGGGGGTGCGGCGGCGTGGGGCCGCGCGGTCAGGTGTCGCGGGCGTCGCGGCGCTGGACGAGGACGGCGATGACGATGATGGCGCCCTTGGCGATCTGCTGGACGTCCGTCTGGAGGTTGTTGAGCGCGAAGATGTTGTTGATCGTGGTGAAGATCAGCACGCCGAGCACGGAGCCGACGATCGTGCCGCGCCCGCCGCTGAGCAGGGTGCCGCCGATGATCGCGGCGGCGATGGCGTCGAGTTCGTACAGGTTGCCGTTGGTGCTCTGGCCGGAGCCCACCAGGACGACGAGCAGGAAGGCGGCGATGCCGCAGCACAGTCCCGAGAGCAGGTAGAGGTAGAGGCGCTGGCGGCGGACGTCGATCCCGGCGAGGCGGGCCGCCTCGGGGTTGGAACCGACCGCGACGCTGCGCCGCCCGAAGGTCGTGCGGTTCAGAAGGAGCCAGCCCACGACCACGACGGCGAGGAAGACGATCACGAGGGGCGGGATGCCGAGCACGTAGTTCTCGCGCCGGCCGAGGTCGAGCACGGACTTCACGGAGACGATCTGCGTCTGGCCGTCGGTGATCTGGAGGGCGAGCCCGCGCGCCGAGGCGAGCATCGCGAGCGTCGCGATGAACGGGACGAGCCGCCCGTACGCGACGAGCACCCCGTTGATGAGCCCGCAGGCGAGCCCGACGAGGAGCGCGGTGAACAGGATGCCCCAGAAGCCGTACTCCTGCGTCGCGACGGTCGTCGCCCACACCGAGGCCAGCGCGACGATCGCGCCGACCGAGAGGTCGATGCCGCCGGAGATGATGACGAAGGTGACCCCGACCACGACGACCCCGATGACCGAGGACTGGGTCAGGATCAGCTGGAGGTTCGAGGTCGCGATGAACTGGTCCGGCTTGGTGATGGCGCCCACCAGGGCGAGCGCCACGAGGACGCCGACGAGCGTGAGCGTGCGCCCGTCCCAGCGGACCAGGCGCTTGGCGGGGACGGGCTTCGGGGCCGTCCCCGGGGACTTCTCGGGCGGTGCGGCGGCGGTTCCCGTGCCGTCTTCGCGCGCGGGTGAGGCGGGCTGCGTCATGACGCCGGGCTCCCTTCCATGACGAGGTCGAGTACGCGGGATTCGTCGAGTTCCTGGGCGGGCGCCGTGTGCACCACGGTGCCTTCGCGCAGGACGAGGACACGGTCGGCGAGCCCCAGGACCTCGGGGACCTCGCTGGAGACGAGCAGGACGGCGAGACCGTCGTCGGCGAGCCTGCGGATGACGGCGTACAGCTCGGCGCGCGCTCCGACGTCGACGCCGCGCGTCGGCTCGTCGAGCAGCAGCACCTTGCAGCCGCGCAGCAACCAGCGTGCCAGGACGGCCTTCTGCTGATTGCCTCCGGAGAGGGTGCGCACCTGCGCGTCGGGGTTGTCGGGGCGCAGCGACAGTTCGCGGGTGGCGGCGCGGGCCGCCGCGCGCTCCTTGCCGCGCTCGATCCAGCCGCCCTTCGAGAAGCGCGAGAGCGTCGAGATCGAGACGTTGCGCGTGACGGATTCGAGGCCGAGGAGGGCCTGTGCCTTGCGCTCCTCGGGCGCGAGCCCGATCCCGGCGCGGACGGCGGAGCGCACGCTGCCCGGGCGCAGGGCCTGCCCGTCCACGGTGACGGTCCCGCTCGTGGGCTTGCGCGCCCCGTACACCGTCTCCAGGATCTCCGAGCGTCCCGAGCCGACGAGACCCGCGAGGCCGACGATCTCCCCGGCTCGCACCTCGAAGTCGACGGGGGCGAACTCCCCGTCCCTGCTGAGGTTCTCGACCTTGAGCACGGTGGCACCCGGCGCCTCGGTGGGGCGCGCGGGGAAGACGTACTCGACCTTGCGGCCCGTCATGAGCGAGACGACCTCGCTCGTCGGCGTGGACTCGGCGGGCAGCCCGCCCGCGACCGCGCGGCCGTCCTTGAGGACGGTGACCCGGTCGCCGATGCGGCGGATCTCTTCCAGGCGGTGCGAGATGTAGACGACGGCGACGCCGTCGGAGGTGAGGTCGGCGACGATGCGGAAGAGGTTCTCGACCTCGTCCGGGTCGAGCGCGGCCGAGGGCTCGTCCATGACGATGAGCCGTACGTCGTGCGAGAGCGCGCGGGCCATCGAGACGATCTGCTGGTGCGCGGCGGAGAGCTTGCCGACGAGGACGCCCGGGTCGATCTCGGGGTGGCCGAGGCGGGCGAGGAGTGTGCTCGCCTCGGCACGGGCGGAGCCGGGACGCACCACGAAACCGGCGCTGGTGCGCTCGTGGCCGAGGAAGATGTTCTCGGCCACCGAGAGGTGCTCGACGAGGTCGAGTTCCTGGTAGATCGTGGCGATTCCCAACGCCATGGCGGCGCTGGGGGACTTGAGGGTCACTTCCTCGCCGCGCCAGACGATGGTGCCCTCGTCGGGCTGGTGGGCGCCCGCGAGCACCTTGATGAGGGTGGACTTCCCGGCGCCGTTCTGGCCGAGCAGGCAGTGCACCTCCCCCGGGCGCACGTCGAGGTCGACGCCGTCGAGGGCGCGGACGCCGGGAAAGGCTTTGGTGATGCCGGTCATCGTGAGGAGGCTCGCCTGCGGCGGGCTCTCTTCCGAGTGGTGGTGCGCTGGTGCCATAGCGAGGGTCCCCTCGGGAATACGGGTGCGCTGTGGGCGTGGCGTGGTGCGGGCTGCCGCGCGCGGGGGTGTCCCCCGGACCCGTCGCGCGGTGCTCCGCCCCACGCCCCGCTCCCCGGGTGCCGGAGGGGCCGTCTTCTCGGTGCGGGTGGTGAACGCGTGGTGCGGCGGGTCGGGAGTGCGGCTGTTTTCGGGCGTGGCTGATGACGGCGCGGCTCGGGCGGTGGTGCGAGTCGGGCGAGTGGTGCGAGTCGGGAGAGTCGTGCGGCTCGGGCGGACGTGCGAGTCGTGCGAGTGGTGCGGCTCGGGCAGTGGTGCGAGTCGGGCGGTGGTGCGGGTGGCGCTGTACCTGAGGTGCCGGCCCTTTCGGGGTCAGGCCGGGGAGAAGAGGTGGTCGCTGATGAGGCGGGCGCCGCCGATGACTCCGGAGGCCGGGCCCAACTCGCCCAGGACGATGGGCAGGTTGCCCGTGGCGAGGGGCAGGGACTGGCGGTAGACCTGGGTCCTGATGGCGGCGAGCAGGGTGTGGCCGAGGCCGGTGACCCCGCCGCCGATCACCACGAGTCCCGGGTTGAAGAAGCTGACGAGCGAGGCGATCACCTGTCCGGTGTGGTCGCCTCCGGAGCGGATGAGGTCGAGGGCCGCGGTGTCGCCCGCCGCCGCTGCCGCCGCCACGTCGGCCGCGCTGAGCGCGCCCTGCGTGTGGAGGCGTTCGGCGAGCACGGGCGAGCGGCCGTCGCGGGCCGCGTCCTCCGCGTCGCGGGCGAGCGCCGCACCGCTGAAGTGAGCTTCCAGGCAGCCTCGGTTGCCGCAGGCGCAGGGCCTGCCCTCGGGCTCGACCTGGATGTGCCCTATGTCGCCCGCGCTGCCTGTGGTGCCCCGGTAGACCTCGCCGCCGACGACGATCCCGCACCCGATACCCGTGCCGATCTTGACGCACAGGAAGTCACCGGCGGAGCGGGCGACTCCGGCATGCTGCTCGCCGAGCGCCATGAGGTTCACGTCGTTGTCGACCATGACGGGGCAGCCGAGTTCCTGGCTCAGGACCTCGCGGACGGGGTAGCCGTCCCAGCCGGGCATGATCGGTGGCGCGACGGGCACGCCCTCGGGGAAGCGGACCGGTCCCGGCACGCCGATGCCGGCGCCGTCGAAACCGTCGGCGAAGCCCGATGCCCGCAACTTCGCCGCCATGGCGAGGACTTGCTCGAAGACCGCGACCGGTCCCTCGCGGACGTCCATGGGGTGCGTGATGTGCCCCAGGATCTCCAGCTCGGCGTTGGTCACGGCGACGTCGATCGAGGTGGCCCCGATGTCGACGCCGAGGAAGCGGAGTCCGGGCGCGAGCCGGATGTTGTGCGAGCGCCGGCCGCCCCGGGAGGCGGCGAGCCCGTCGGCCACGACGAGCCCGGTCTCCAGGAGCCGGTCCACCTCGACGGCCAGCTTGGACCGCGAGAGGTCGACCTGGTCACCGAGCTGGGCGCGGGAGTTGGGGCCCCCGTCGCGCAGCAGTCGCAGTAAGCGTGCCTGATGCGTGTTGGCGGGTCGTGCTGTCATGCGTCTCACGCGCCCCTCCCCGCCTCACCGGCCGTCCGATTCCCTCGCCCCCGCCCGCCGCCGCGGCCCGCTTGCGGCGGGTCGCGGCGTTTTCGCGCTCACGGGCGTTCGCGCTTTCGACGTGGAACGTAGCAGTGGGGTTCGGGAAGGGGAAGGACTTGCGCGGGAATTGGCCCCTACTTTCTCCCGGCACAGGACAAAGGGACGGGGAGCGGGGGTCGAGGAACGGGAGGGGCGGGTGATTCGCCCCGATGGGTGGGGGTTCAGGGGCAGCGGACGACCTGGCCCCCGTACGAGAGGTTTCCGCCGAAGCCGAAGAGGAGGACGGGGTCGCCGCTGCTCAGTTCGCCGCGCTCGACGAGCTTGGAGAAGGCGAGCGGGATGCTCGCGGCCGAGGTGTTGCCCGAGTCCACCACGTCCTTGGCGATCACGGCGTTGACGGCGCCGAGGCGCCGCACGACGGGTTCCACGATGCGCAGATTGGCCTGGTGGAGCACGACGCCCGCGAGGTCCTCGGGGGTGAGCCCGGCGCGCTCGCAGACCTGCCGGGCGATGGCGGGCAGCTGGGTGGTGGCCCAGCGGTAGACGGTCTGCCCCTCCTGCGCGAAGCGCGCCGGGGTGCCCTCGATGCGTACCGCGTTGCCCATCGCCGGGTTCGAGCCCCACAGCACGGGGCCGATCCCCGGCTCCTCGTCCTCCGCGGTCGCCTCGACGACGGCGGCGCCCGCTCCGTCGCCGACGAGGACGCACGAGCTGCGGTCGGTCCAGTCGGTGACGGCGGACATCTTGTCGGCGCCGATGACGAGGGCCTGCCGGGCGCTGCCCGCGCGGACGGTGGCGTCGGCGAGGGCGAGGGCGTGCGTGAAGCCCGCGCAGACGACATTGACGTCGAGCACGGCGGGTGAGGGCATCCCGAGCCGCGCGGCGACGCGGGCGGCGGTGTTGGGCGAGCGGTCGACGGCGGTGGAGGTCGCGACGATCACCATGTCGACGGCGTTGGGGGCGAGCCCGGCGGCGGCGAGCGCCTTGGCACCCGCGTAGGCGGCCAGCTCGTCGACCGGTTCGTCGTCACCGGCGATGTGCCGGGTCCTGATGCCGACGCGGGACCTGATCCACGCGTCGTTGGTGTCGACCATGCCGGCGAGGTCCTCGTTGGTGAGCACCCGGCCCGGCTGGTAGTGACCGAGCGCGACGATCCGTGAACCGTTCATGGGGGTCTTGCCCTCCGTAGCCGTGTTCCGCTGTCGTGAGACGGATTGCTCCAGCGTGATCACCTACCGACGGGTACGGAGATGGGTAAAGCGACAGGATTCGGGCAACGGGCTTGGAGAGTTCACCCAGAACCAGGAGGCGCCAGGGGCGTGCGGGGTGAACAGGGGGCGCCAAGGAGTGCGGGAGCACCCGAGCGCGGGAGCACCCCGAGTGCGGTCAGCCGGTGTCGCCGGGGAGGTACCGCGTGTCCCCGCCCGCACCCGACTCCCCGGCGCGCGTCGGCACCCTGCGGCGGGCCGAGGGTCCGCCCGGCTCGGCGCCGCCGCCCTCGCGCGCACCGCATCGCCTCGCACCGCACCGCGAAACACGCTGCGCCGGGCGTCTCCGCAGGAGGGACACGGGGAGCGGACCGTCGCCGACCGGCCCCCTCCCCGTACCGTCGTCCCGAGGGCCGTGGCAGGCTCGTACCGGCGTGCCGTCGCCCTTGAGGGGCAGGCGGCGTCGTGGCGAACCGGTACGGACGGGAAAGGGCGGGCCGCTCATGGGACGTGTGACGGAACGGCGGCGGGTCACCCGCGTACGGGAAGGCGTGGTCTCGGCGCGTCCCGACACGCTCGTCGCCGAGGAGCCCCTCGAGATCCGGCTCGCCGGCAAGCCGCTCGCCATCACGATGCGCACCCCGGGCGACGACTTCGCGCTCGCCGCCGGCTTCCTCGTGAGCGAGGGCGTCCTTTCCTCCGCCGACGACGTGCGGTCGATCGTGTACTGCGGCGGGGCGACCGACGACGGCTCGAACACGTACAACGTCGTGGACGTGCGGCTCGCCGAGGGCGTGGCCCTCCCCGACTTCACCCTCGAACGGAACGTCTACACGTCCTCGTCGTGCGGTCTGTGCGGAAAGGCGAGCCTGGACGCCGTCCGCACGACGACCCACTTCCCCCTCGCCGACACCCCGCCCCTGCGCCTCACCCCCGCTCTCCTCTCCGCGCTCCCCGACCGCCTGCGCGCCGCTCAGCGCGTCTTCGACCGCACGGGCGGCCTCCACGCGGCGGCGCTCTTCTCCGAAGCGGGGGAACTCCTCGATGTCCGCGAGGACGTCGGCCGCCACAACGCGGTCGACAAACTCGTGGGCCGCGCCCTCACCGACGGCCGTCTCCCCCTGAGCCGCACGATCCTCCTGGTCTCGGGCCGCGCCTCCTTCGAACTCGCCCAGAAGGCGGTGATGGCGGGCATCCCGGTCCTGGCAGCGGTCTCGGCCCCGTCCTCCCTGGCGGTGGACCTGGCGGCGGAGACGGGGATGACGCTGGTGGGGTTCCTGCGCGGGGAGTCGATGAACGTGTACGCGGGAGAGGAAAGGCTGGTGCTGGAACAGGCGGAGGTGTGAGCGCCGTGCCCTGCCCCGGATCGGGTGAGCGCCGTGCGCTGCCCCGGATCGCCGGATCAGGGGCAGCGCGCGCGACGAACACCCGCGGGTGCCCGTCAGTCCGGCCGCGGTGGCCGCTGTCAACCGGCGAACGGACGGCGTGCGCGGGAGTCTCGGCCGACGAGGGCGGACCTGCGCGAGTCCCGCGTGCCGCCTGCGCCACGCGCTCGCGCCCCAGCGGTGCCCCCGGGGCTCCTCCCCCGCCCCTCAGCTCGCCCGTTCCTCGTCCGCCCTGGCCTGCTGCGGGCGTGGCCCCGGGATCGCCTTCCTCGGGCGGGGCGACGTCGCCGGGGAGAAGGCCGCTGACATGAGCGTCAGGGCCAGGACCGGGAGCATCGCCGCGCGGAGGCCGTTGTGGTCGCCCAGGAAGCCGAGGCACGGCGGGCCCGCCAGGAGGGCCACATAGCCGATGCGGGAGGTGAGGGCTACTCGGCCCGCCGTGTCCGGGCCCGATTCGCCCGCCGCCGAGAGGGCCAGGGGGAAGCCCAGGGAGGTGCCGAGGCCCCAGAGCAGGACCGCGCAGCCCGCCAGTGCCGGGTTGTCCACGAAGGAGACCAGGGCGATGCCCACCGCCGTGAGGAGCGCTCCGACGCCCAGCACCTTCGCGCGGCCGAAGCGGGTCACCACCGGCCCTCCGGCGAAGCGTCCCGCGGCCATCGTCGCCGCGAAGCCCGTGTAGACGAGCGAGCCGAGCCCCGGGGGCATGTCGTGGCCGTCGACCATGAGAAGCGGCAGCCAGTCCGTCGCGGCGCCCTCCGCGAGGGTCATGCCGAAGACGAGGCCGCCGATCAGGAGCAGTCGCGGGTCGAGGTACAGGCGGCGTTCCCGCACCGCAGTAGCCTCGCCCGTGCGCGTACCGCCGATGCCGGGCCGCAGCCCCGGGATCGCGTACGCGAAGAGGGCGGTCATGAGGAGGAGGACGAGGGCCAGGTGCCACGGCACGGGGAAGCCGACCGCCGCCCCGGCCACGCCGAGCCCCGCGCCGACCACCGTGCCGAGGCTGTAGCAGCCGTGCATCGCGGGCAGGACCGGGCGGCCCATCTGCCGCTCCACGTGCACCCCCGCGACGTTGCTCGCCACCTCCGAGAGCCCCGCCCCCGCGCCGATGAGCAGGAGGCCGCAGGCCACGAGGAGCGCCGCCGACACCCCCGTGCCGAGTGCCACCACACCGACGCCCGCCAGCACCAGCGCCATGCCCGCGATGATGACGGGGCGGGTCGCGCGGCGGGCCACCAGACCGCCCGCGGCGAGAATGCCGAGCATCGAGCCGATCGACATGCCGAAGAGCACGAGTCCCATCTCGGCGGTCGAGGCGCCGAGGCTGTCGCGCACGTCGGGGGTGCGGGTGACCCAGGTGGCGAGCGAGACACCGGGGATCGCGAAGCACAGGTTGAGGGCGAGGCGGTGGCGGCGGACCAGCGGGTCCACAGGCACGGAATCCATGAGGTGCGGTCTCCGGGAAGGCGGCGCTGCGGGGGACGTGTCCCCACCCTATTCAGCCCCGCCCGCTCCCCGTCACGGCGGCCGCCTCGGCAGGCTCCGTGGGGGCTCCCTCCGCGGCCCGCCTGCGCGCGATCACCGCGCACACCATGAGCTGCATCTGGTGGAACACCATCAGCGGCAGCACCGCCAGCGAGGCGTGGGCGCCGAACAGGACGCTCGCCATGGGCAGGCCCGAGGCGAGGGACTTCTTCGAGCCCGCGAACTGGATCGCGACGCGGTCGGCCCGGGGAAAGCCGAGGCGCCCCGCGCCCCACCACGTCAGGCCGAGCATCGCGGCGAGGAGAGCCGACTCGGCGAGGAGCAGGGCGAGGAGGCGCGGGACGGTGACCTGGTGCCAGATGCCTCGCACCATGCCCTCGCTGAACGCCGTGTAGACCACCAGGAGGATCGAGCCGCGGTCCACGTACCCGAGCACCTTCTTGTGCCGGGTCAGGAAGCCGCCCACCCAGCGGCGCAGGAACTGGCCGGCGAGGAACGGCAGGAGGAGCTGCACGACGATCTTGCCGAGCGAGCCCGCCGAGAAGCCGCCGCTGTCGCCGAGGAGCGCGGCGGCGAGCAGCGGGGTGAGGACGATGCCGAAGAGCGAGGAGAAGGAGCCCGCGCAGATCGCGGCGGGCACGTTGCCGCGCGCGAGCGAGGTGAAGGCGATCGAGGACTGGATCGTCGAGGGCACGAGAGTGAGGAAGAGGAAGCCGGTGAACAGGCCGGGGCTCAGGAGCCAGGGGCGCAGGGCGTAGGCGGCGAGGCCGAGCAGCGGGAAGACGAGGAACGTCGCGGCCAGGACGGTGACGTGCAGCCGCCAGTGCCGCAGCCCGTCGAGCGCCTCGGCGGTGGACAGGCGCGCCCCGTACAGGAAGAAGAGCAGTGCCACGGCGGCCGTCGACGCGCCCGCCGCGCCGCTCGCGACGCCGCCGCGCGCGGGGAGCAGCGCGGCGAGCAGGACGGTGCCGAGAAGCGACAGGATGTACGGGTCCAGCGGGAGCCGCGGGCGTTTCATGGCGGGGCCGTCCTCGGGGGCGTGCGGAGAAGCGTGGGGGCGCCATCGATCGTGCCGCACCCGGTCGCTGATCGGGAACCCCGTACACCGCTCTGACTGCTATCGCGCGGCGCGATGGCCGGGACTACACTCCCCCACCGTGTACGACCCCTCCCACCTGCGCACCTTCCTCACCGTGGCGCAGACGCTGAGCTTCACGCGGGCCGCGCAGCGGCTCGGGGTGCGGCAGTCCACGGTGAGCCAGCACGTACGGCGCCTGGAGGAGCAGACCGGGAGGCCGCTCTTCGGCCGGGACACGCACTCGGTCGCGCTCACCGAGGACGGCGAGGCGATGCTCGGCTTCGCGCGGCGCCTCCTCGCGGTGCAGGAGCAGGCGGCGGCGCACTTCGCGGGGACGCGGCTGCGCGGTCGGCTGCGCTTCGGGGCCTCCGAGGACTTCGTCCTGACCCGGCTCCCGGAGATCCTGGAGTCCTTCCGGCGGGCGCACCCGGAAGTGGACCTGGAGCTGACCGTGGAGCTGTCGGGGACGCTCCATAAGCGGCTCGCCGAAGGGCGCCTGGACCTCGTGCTCGCCAAGCGGCGGGCGGAGGAGACGCACGGGGTGCTGGTGTGGCGGGACACGCTCGTGTGGATCGGCGGCGAACGCTTGCGGCTCGATCCGGAGCGACCGCTCCCGCTCATCGTGTACCCGCCGCCCGGCATCACCCGCGACCGGGCGCTGCGCGTCCTGGAGCGCGAGGGCCGCGCGTACCGCGTCGCATGCACGAGCGGCAGTCTCAACGGGCTCGTCGCGGCGGCCCGCGCGGGCCTCGGGGTCATGCCGCACGCGCGGGGCCTGATCCCGCCGGGCCTGGTCAGGGTCCCCGAGCGGGCGGGTCTCCCGGCCCTCGGTGACGTCGATTTCGTCCTGGTCCACGACGACCGCCGCGCCGAGGCGCGGGAGCCGGGGCGGGCCCTCGCGGAGGCGATCCTGGCGAGCGGGGACCGGTTGCGCGGCGGCCGAGGGGACGGCGGGTGAGGGAGCGGCGGACCGGGGCGTCACGGCCAGGAGGGGAACGGAAGCGGGCGGCACGGCGCCGCGAGGGGCCGGCTCCTCAGGCCGTCGGCGGTCCCCTGCCCACCTGACGCCGTCTCACCCGCGGAAGCCCGTGCCGCTTCGGGGAAGATTCCGTGGAGGAGGGCCGCGCGGTACTCACTCCTCCGTCGGCGATCCTCCGTGATTCTCCTCACCACCTGCCCCGCTGCGCCCCGGTTGGAGCGGGTTCGCGGGCGGATTCGGGGCATATGCGGGCGGGCCAGGCGTCGCGCGAGGGCTCCCCTGGTCGCCCTTACCTGCGGTAGCGTCTCGGCGCCGCACCCGCGCCAGCCCGGCGCGGGGTTGCGCGGCGCCCCGAGGAGCAGCTTTGCGCGAGTTCAGTCAGCCCCCGCTGACCCGGGCGCGGCCGGTGGGCGGCCTCGCCGACTGCGTCTTCGACCATGCGATCGAGGACCCGGACCGGGTCGTGCTCGCCCGCAAGAGCGGCGGGCGCTGGCAGGACGTGACGGCGGCCGGTTTCCGCGACCAGGTACTCGCGGTCGCGAAGGGGCTGCTCGCCGAGGGCATCCGTTTCGGGGACCGGGTCGCGCTGATGGCGCCGACGCGGTACGAGTGGACGCTGCTCGACTTCGCGCTGTGGGCGGTGGGCGCGCAGGTCGTGCCCGTGTACCCGACGTCGTCGGCGGAGCAGGTGTACTGGATGCTCCACGACGCGCAGGCCACCGCCGTGTTCGTGGAGCACGAGGACCACGCGATGACGGTCGGTTCGGTCGTCGACCGGCTCCCCCACCTGCGGCGCCTGTGGCAGTTCGACGCGGGCGCTGAGCGGGAGCTGATGGCGGTGGGCGCGGGCATCGCGGACGAGGTGGTGCACCGCCACCGCAGGGCGGTCACCCCCGATTCGGTGGCCTCGGTCATCTACACCTCGGGCACGACGGGCCGCCCCAAGGGCTGCGTCCTGACCCACGGCAACTTCATGTTCGAGTCCGACACCCTGCTCGGCGGGTGGCAGGAGGTCTTCACGCCGCACCGGGGCGAGGAGGCGTCGACGCTGCTGTTCCTGCCCCTCGCGCACGTCTTCGGGCGCGTCGTGGAGGTCGCCGCGGTGCGGGGGCGGGTGCGCTTCGGGCATCAACCGCGGCTCAGCGCGGACGCGCTCCTTCCCGAGATGGCCGCCTTCCGGCCCACCTTCGTCCTCGCGGTCCCGTACATCTTCGAGAAGATCTACCGCTCGGCGGCGCGCAGGGCGGAGGCGGAGGGGCGCGGCGGCGTCTTCGCGAAGGCGGTCGACGTCGCGGTGCGGTACGCGGAGGCGCGCGAGCAGCGGGCGCTGGGGCGGGGCGCGGGGCCGGGGGCTCAGCTGCGGATGCAGCACCAGCTCTACGACAAGCTCGTGTACGCGCGGCTGCGTGCGGTGCTCGGCGGCCGCTTGCGGTACGCGATGTCGGGCGGCTCGGCGATGAACCGCAGGCTCGGGCTGTTCTTCTCAGGCGCGGGGCTGACGGTGTACGAGGGGTACGGGCTCACCGAGTCGAGCGCGGCGGCGACGGCGAACCCGCCCGGCCGGGCCCGCTTCGGCACGGTGGGACAGCCGCTGCCGGGGACGGCGGTCCGCATCGCGGAGGACGGCGAGGTGTGGCTGCGCGGGGAGCACGTCTTCCAGTGCTACCTCAACACGCCCCGCAGCGGGCACACGGCGCTGCGCGAGGGCTGGCTCGCGACGGGCGACATCGGGCGCCTCGACGAGGACGGCTACCTCACCATCACCGGCCGCAAGAAGGAGATCCTCGTGACCTCGGGCGGCAAGAGCGTCTCCCCCGCGCCGCTGGAGGACCGGGTGCGCGAGCACCCGCTCGTGGCCCAGTGCGTCGTGCTCGGCAACGACCGCCCGTACATCTCCGCGCTCGTCACGCTCGACGCGGAGGCCGTGACGCACTGGCTGAAGATGCGCGGGGAGCCGGTCCGCGAACCGGCGGCCATGGTGCGCGATCCGGAGCTGGAGCGGGAGGTGCGCCGCGCGGTCGTCGCGGCGAACACGCGCGTCTCGCAGGCCGAGTCGATCCGTACCTTCCGCATCCTGGCCCGCCCCTTCACCGAGGAGCAGGGGCTGCTCACGCCCTCGCTCAAGCTCAAGCGCAAGGCGATCGAGGAGGCGTACGCGCACGAGATCGCGGCGTTGTACCGGAGCTGAGCCAGGCCCCGCCGCGCGAGGGAACAGCGCGCACTCCGCCCCGGGAGCAGCCCGCACTCCGCTCCGGGGGGACACCGTGCCCGCCGCCCCGGGAACACGTGCCCGCGCGCGCGTCGTTAAGGTCGGTGAGTACGTCCGGCAGGGCCGGTCGGGGCGGACGGCGCGGTGCCGGCCCGTCCCCGTACCGGCCTGTGAACGCTTAAGGATCAACAGAAGCAGTGAGTGCGCACAAGGTGGTTCCCCCGATCGTCCTGAACAACGGCGTCGAGATGCCGCAGCTCGGCTTCGGTGTGTGGCAAGTGCCCGACGAGGAGGCGACGACCGCCGTCGGGCTCGCGCTCGACGCGGGCTACCGCTCGATCGACACGGCCGCGATCTACGGCAACGAACGCGGTACGGGCAAGGCCCTCGCGGCCTCCGGGCTCCCCCGCGAGGAGCTGTTCGTGACGACGAAGCTGTGGAACGAGGAGCAGGGGTACGACACGACGCTGCGTGCCTTCGACGCCTCGCTCGACAAGCTCGGTCTCGACTACGTGGACCTGTACCTGATCCACTGGCCGTGCCCGTCGAAGGACCGCTACGTCGACACGTGGCGCGCCTTCGAGAAGCTTCTCGCCGACGGCCGCACCCGCGCGATAGGCGTCTCGAACTTCACGCCCGCGCACCTGCGGCGGCTGCTTGAGGAGACCTCGGTGATCCCCGCGGTCAACCAGATCGAGCTGCACCCGCATCTCCAGCAGAGTGAGTCGCGCGCCTTCCACGGCGAGCAGGGCATCGCGACCGAGGCGTGGTCGCCGCTGGGCCAGGGCAAGGGCCTCCTGGAGGTGCCCGCGCTCGTGGCGATCGCCCAGAAGCACGGCCGCACCCCGGCGCAGGTCGTGCTGCGCTGGCACGTCCAGCTCGGCAACGTGGTCATCCCCAAGTCCGTGACCCCCTCCCGCATCAAGGAGAACATCGACGTGTTCTCCTTCGAGCTGGACGAGGAGGACATGGCGGCGATCCGCGCCCTCAACGAGGAGCACCGGCTCGGCAGCCACCCGGACGAGGTGAACTGACCCCGTTTCCCGGGGAAGGCGACACGGAGGGGACGCGCGGCGCACGCCGGGCGTCCCCTCCGTCACACGGGAAGAAGTCCCGCTCCGCCGGGTGGGGCCGCGCGTCTCATCCCCGGTTGCGCTTCCGCAGGGCGAGCAGGGTGTACGCCGGGTCCTGGCGCGGCTCGTCCGGGCGGGGCAGCGCTTCGAGGCGGCGGGCCAGGTCCTCGCCGCCCGCCGCGTACGGGCCGCCCTCGCGCACGCGGGCGGCGACCTCGCGGGGGCTGCGGCCCTGGCCGTGCCCGGTGAAGCGGGCCGAGCCGTGCGGGCGCAGATCGTGCGCGGCGGCGAGCGCGGTCACCCGGCCCGCGCCGTCCGGGAGTTCGACGGGGCGGTAGGGGTCGAGCAGCGCGTCCATGTCGCTGCCGCGCGCCTGCGCGGCCGACTTGTCGACGGTCGTCACGAACAGCCCGCCGGGTCGCAGGACGCGGGCGACCTCGGCGACGAGGGGCGCGGCGTCGTCGACGCGGTCGAGGAGCCACACGGCGGTGACCGCCTCGGCGCTGCCCGAGGCGAGCGGCAGAGCGCGCGCGTCGGCGCGCACGGCCGCGTCCAGGCGTCCGGCCGCGGTGCGGGGCGTCCCGGCCGAGAGGTCCACGCCGAGCACGGTGTACCCGGCCTCGCGCAAGCAGCCACCGACGATCCCGGTGCCGCAGGCGAGGTCGACGACGGTACGGGTGCGGCGGGGCAGGAGTCCCGCGAGCGCCTGCGCGGCGGCGCGGGCGCGCGGGAGCCCGCCTCCGCTCTCATCGCGACGGGCGGCCTCGTCCTCGTGGTCGAGCATCCTCAGCCCCGTACCCCGTGGGCGGCGGAGAGGTCCTCGACACGGCGCGCGAGGGTGACGTCGAGCGCGGTGATCTTCCCGCCCGCGCTGTGGGTGTGGGTGGCCACCTCGACGGTGTTGTAGCCGAGGGTGAGGTCGGCGTGGTGGTCCATGTCCTCCTGGACGGAGGCGATGTGGAGGACGAAGGCGGCCGCGGCGAGGTGGTTGGGGAGCCGGTAGAGGCGGGTGAGGCGGTCGTCCTCGCTGCTCCAGCCGGGCAGGGTGGCGAGGGCGGTGCCGATCTCGGCGGCGGGCAGCGGGCGGGCGGCGGCGGGCAAGGCTGCTCCTCGGGAGGTACGTGCGGCCGGGGACGGGCCGGTTGATGCCGGCTCAGGTTACCGGCCGGTCCGCGCGCGCGGGCGGGCGGGCACGCGGGGCCGCCGGGTGAGCCGGGCCGTTCGGGGGCCCGGGTCAAGACTTTCTTTTGGTCTAGTCCAATCCATTGACGTGTGCGGCACCCGGCGGGACAGTGAGGCGCCTCTTCACCCCCTGGGAGATCCCCGTGAGACGTCTTCGTGCCCTTCTGGGCGGCGCCGCCGCCTCCGCGCTCGCCGCCGCCGGACTCACCGCGCTGCTGCCCACCTCGGCCTCCGGCGCCGAGAGCGCGACCCTGGACAAGCGGTGGTACGCCGCCGCGCCCTATCTCATGCCGCTCGACAACGACCCGCCCAGCGCCACCGCGATCATGGACGCCTCCAGGCTCAAGGCGTTCCAGCTCGCGTTCGTCCTCGCGCCCGACGGCGGCGGGTGCAGCCCGACCTGGGGCGGCACCGCGCCGGTCTCCTCGGACACCGCCGTCGGCTCCGTCATCAGCGCGATCCGCGCCAAGGGCGGCGACGTGTCCGTCTCGATCGGCGGCTACGGCGGCACCAAGCTGGGACAGACCTGTTCGGATGCCGCGTCGACCGCGGCGGCGTACCAGCAGGTCATCACGAAGTACCAGCTCAAGGCCATCGACTTCGACCTGGAGGAGCCCGAGTACGAGAACACGGCGGCGATCGCGCGCGAGATCGGCGCGGCGAAGATCCTCCAGAAGAACAACCCGGGGCTGTACGTGTCGGTGACGACGGCCGGTACGGCGGACGGCACCGGCTGGTTCGGCAAGCAGATGCTCAACGAGGCGAAGGCGCAGGGCTTCACGCCCGACAACTTCTCGATCATGCCGTTCGACGGCGGCTTCAACGGAGCGGCCTCGCAGACCGCGGCGCTCACCGCCTTCAACGGCGTGCTGCGCTCGACCTTCGGGTGGAGCGAGGCGACGGCGTACGCGCACGAGGGCTTCTCGGGCATGAACGGCCGCAGTGACACCGGCGAGTACTTCAGCCAGGCCGACTTCCAGACGGTCCTGGACTACACGACCGCGCACGGCATGGCCCGCTTCACCTTCTGGTCCCTCAACCGCGACCGGCAGTGCAGCCCCGCCGACAACGGCGGCAGGACGAGCGGCACGTGCAGCAGCGTGCCGCAGTCCGCGTGGGACTTCGCCAAGTTCTCCGTGAAGTTCGCGGGCGCGACCCCGCCCACGAACCCGCCGACCGACCCGAGCGACCCGCCCACCGACCCCGGTACGGGCCAGTGCACCGCGGGCGCCTGGAGCGCCGGCGCCGTGTACGTCAAGGGCGACAAGGTCACCCAGGACGGGCACACGTGGGAGGCGAAGTGGTGGACGACGAACGAGAAGCCCGGCACGACGGGCGAGTGGGGTGTGTGGCAGGACGACGGGCCCTGCTGAGCGCGGCCTGAGCAGGGCGACGCGGCGGCTAACGGGGGAGAGCCAGAAGAGGGCGTCGGCGAGGCCCGCGTCCATCGCGCCCGGGACCGCGACCATCGCGGTGTTGTCGATCAGTTCCATGACGGCGATCGAGACCGTGTCGGCGGCGAGCGCGACCTTGAGGGCGGCGCGCGGGCTCAGTCCGGCGCGCAGGACGCCGCGCATCGTGAGCGCGTAACCGAAGGCGAAGGCGAGGACGATCGACAGGACGACGGTCCCGCCGTTGTGGAGCCCGGCGGCGGTCCCGATCACCATGCCGAGGATCTCGCCGATGGCACACCCCGTGAGGCAGTGCAGAGTGGCCTGCGCGGCCAGGGACCAGGGTGTGCCGGACCAGCCGGCGGGGCCCTCGTGCGGGGCGTGCGGGCCTTCGTGGTGCGCGTGGTCCATCGTTCTCCCCCTTCTCGTGCGTCGTCCGGAGCGGCTTCCACGACAGGGAACACCATACCCCCCTGGGGTATTTCCCCAGGGGGGTATGGCGAGCGGTGCGCGCTCAGCGCTTCACGGTGACCCGGGCCTCCGCACGGACCCCCGAGACCGTCACCGCCAGCGTGACGGTCCCCGGCCGCAGGGCCGTGAGCCGCCCTGTCGCGGGGTCGTACGCGGCGGTGTCGCGCGGCCCGGCCGTGCGGGCCGGGCCGAGGTGCAGGCCCCGGGATGCGGACCAGTCGGCGCTGACCGGCCAGCCGAGCGGCACCGCGCGCGTGCCCTGGGTGAGGCGCGCGGTGACGGCCGCGTCCGTGCCGGGCGCGAGGCGGGCGGGCGCGGCGAGGCGCAGGGTGTCGGTGTGCGGGCGCGTCTGGACGCCGAGCCAGCCCTCGGGCAGCGCGGCCCCGGGCCGCGCCGCGCGATCGACGCCGAGGAGGCTCCAGCCGGTGAAGCCGCCTTCGTCGGCGGGCGTCGCGGGGTTCTTCCCCGAGTTGCCGTTGACCAGGTACGGGACCCCCTCGGCGTGCGAGGCGTCGAAGGTGCCGACGTGCCCGGCCACGTACGCGACGCCCTTGCCGCTCGTGCGCCGGAAGTCCGCGAGCCACGACTCGACGAGCGCGGCCTCCTTGCGGTCGCCGAGCTGGCTGCCCTTCTGCGGGGTCGGGTCGCGCGGCGGTACGTGCGCGACGACGACGACCGAGTCGACGGTCCTGTCCTTCGCGGCGGCGTCGAGCGCGGCGCGGAGCCTCGCGACCTGCGGGAAGCCGGAGAGGCGCAGCCCCAGCCGGGAGGTGTCGAGGGTCAGGAAGCGGGTGCCCTTGTGGTCGAAGGTCTGCTCCGCCGCGCCGAACTCCTCGGTGAAGTTGCCGATCGAGCCACCCATCACCTCGTGGTTGCCGGGGACGTAGTGCCAGGGCACGGCATCGCCCAGTTCCTCGTCCAGCATCCGGTGCGCGAAGGCCAGGTCCTCGGGCGAGCCCTCGTCGACGAGGTCCCCGTCGATGACGAGGAAGTCCGGCTTCGCGGCCCTGATCTCGCGCAGTGTGCGCCGCGCCTGCACGGCGTTCTCGCCCTCGGGGTCCCTGGCGACGAACTGCGCGTCGGACATGACGGCGAACCGCCAGTCCTTGCCCCGCACGTCGCGCGCGGTCGTGATCAGCGGGTCGTGGGGGCGGGCGCTCTCCGGGAGGTCCACGGCGGGTGGCACCTGCGCGGTGAGGCCGTCGAGTTCGACCTCGCCCTCGTACTGCTTCGTCGCGTCGGTCTCGGCGAGGTAGAAGCGGGCGACGGAGACGGGGTACGCGACGGACTGCGGGACGGGGAAGGTCACCTTCTTCCACCCGGTCCAGTCGAGGTACGGGCCGCGCAGCAACTGGTCCGTCCCTGTGGCGTCCTTGAGGTGGAGCGTCGCCCAGGCGCCGTGGCCGTCGCCCTTGAGCCACAGCGTGAACGCCTGCGGCTGGCCGGGGACGGGGAGGGTGGTGGGAGGCGTCGCGTACGCGGCGCGGGTCGCGGTCGACCGCGTGAAGTCGTACGTCATGCGCAGTCCGGTGCCGTCGTGGCTGTCCGCGACGGCGGCGAGCGAACCGGCGGCGCGGGCCTGGCTGAACGTCCAGTCGCCCGCGTCGTCGAAGCCGGTGAGGGCCTGGTCCGTGAGCCCGGCGGAGACGGCGAGGGCCGTGGAGTGCCCCGCGACCGTCGCGGTGACCGTTCCGGCGGCGCCCTCCGCGCGTGCCGTGACGGTGAAGCCGTCCGCGTCGGCCGTGATCGTGAAGAGTTCCGGGTCGTAGGTGAGCCGGACGTCGGAGGGCTCGACCGGGGCGCTGCGGCCCGCGGCGTCGAGCCCGGTGACGCCGAAGCGGGCGCTCGCCGTCGCGTCGGGGAGCGAGAGGCGCCGGGTGCCGGTCTCGATCCGGTCGAGGGGGCCGAGGACGGTGAGCTTCGTGGTGCCCTTCGCGCCGCCCCTGCGGGCGGTGATCTCGGCGGTGCCCCTCGCGCGGGGCGCGGTGTAGCGCCCGTCGCGGTCGACGGTGCCCCCGCCCCGTACCGTCCACACGGGCGTCCCCTTGGCGGGCCCGTACGTCTCGTCGTGGCCCTCGGCGGTCAGGCGGCGGTGCAGTCCCGGGAACACGCGGTCGGGGTGGCCGCCGGCGACGGGGTCGGCGGTCGGGGCGCCGAGCGGGTCCATCGCGGTGCTCACCCAGTAGCCCGTGAGGCGGCCGGAGCCGTCCGGCGCGGTGAGCACGAGGCCGTTCGGGACGGGGCGTTCGGCGCCGTCGGAGGGCTGGTTGCCGAGGTGCAGCGTGTCGGTGCCGGGGGTGCGGGTGAGGAGCGTCGAGGAGCCGCCGCCGTCGAGGTTGACGGCGTTGTAGGCGCCCGCCTTCTTCAGCATCAGGCCGAGTTCGGTGAGCGTGACGCCGCCGCTGTCGGCCTGGCGGCCGTCGACGGTGACGACGTGCAGCCTGCGGCCGTCGCGGCTGAAGCCCACGGCGGTGCGCGGCGCGGCCGTGTCGTTGCCCTCACCCGTGTGGTCGACGGGCCTGCCGTCCGTCACGAGGTACTCGTTGGCGCCGATCGCCTCGCGCGGCGGCGCGGAGCCGTCGCCCGTGCGCGGGTGGTAGCTCCAGCTCACGGGCGCACCCTCGGACAGTGCGCGCAGCGCCTCGGCGCCCTTGCCCGCGCCGACGAGGACGGTCGCCCCGGCGGGCAGGCGGCCCTTGCCCGGCCGGTGCGCGGTGTCCGTCGTACGGCCCTTGACGACCGTCACCTCGGCGCTGTCGGCGGCGCTGTTGACGGTGAGGGCGCGGTCGGCCTCGCCCCACGCCGCCGTGTAGGCGCCGATGCCGTCGCCGGGCACGTCGGCCGCGTTGAGCGCGGCGAGCGGGCGGTCACCGGAAGGGAGCGTCAGGGTGCCGTCGAAGTAGAGGTCGAGGACGCGGCCCGCCTGCGCGGCGTCGAAGCCGATCGCGTGGGTGTGGGACGGCTGCGGCGAGTTGAGGAGCGAGCCCGCGTGCAGCCCGGAGCCCTCGGGGGCGCCCGTCTCGTTGATGTCGAAGAAGTCGCCGTTGAAAGCGGCGACCGTGCGCCGCCCCTTGCCCGGGTCCTGTCCTGCGGCGAGCGCGGAAACGGGCTCGCGCGCGGAGACGCCCTTCGCCGAGCTGAGGTACTGGGCGCGCACGGAGGCGCCGAGGTCCGCGGAGACCTCGTGGACGCGCAGCCACTTGTCGCTCTCCAGGCGGTCGTACGAGGTGAGGGAGGCTCCCGGCGCGAGCGGGCGGCTCGTGCGGGCGGTCTCCAGCCCGTCGCCCTCCGGGTAGGTGCGCGGAGCGGGCGCGCCCGGGGCGGCGAGCGTGCTCGCGGCGGGCGGGGCGGCGGGTCCGGCGCCGGCGGGCGGGGCCTCGGCGGGCGCGGGCTGTGCCGCGTACGCGCTGTCGAGACCGGCGCCGGTGCCGAGGAGAGCGAGCGTCAGGGCGAGGACGCTGAGGGGTCTGGAGCGGGTCGGGCGTGGGGGCACGTAACTCCTCCTCGGGAGGGCCCCGGGGATGGGGCCGCACCCCACCTTGACCCGTCCGGCTCCCGCGCACCAGGGATGCCAGAGGACGCACCATTGAACAGCGCGTGACGCGGCGGTCCCGGCTGCCCGCTGCGAAGGGGGCGGCCGGGACCGGGCGCGGCGTGCGGGTGAGGCCCGTTCAGCAGAGCTTCGCCGAGAGGGTGATGGTGGTGCCGGTCAGGGCCTGGCTCACCGGGCAGTTCGCCTTGGCGTCCTCGGCGGCGGCGGTGAAGGCCGCCTCGTCGATGCCGGGCACGGTGCCCTCGACGGTGAGGTGGATGCCGGTGATGCCCGTGCCGGGCTGGAAGGTGACGTCCGCCGAGGTGATGAGGCGGGTCGGCGCGTGCCCGGCCTGGGTGAGGCCGTTGGAGAGCGCCATCGAGAAGCACGAGGAGTGCGCGGCGGCGATGAGCTCCTCCGGGCTGGTCTTCCCGTTCGGCTCCTCGGCGCGCGAGGCCCAGGAGACGGGGGTCGAGCCGATGCCGGAGGAGTCGAGCGTGACGGTGCCGCTGCCCTTGAGCAGGTCGCCTTCCCAGACGGTGTGCGCGGAACGGATGGTGGCCACGGTGCGGTCCTTTCGCGAGCGAGGGCCCCGGGGCTCTCGCGGGCGAGGGCCCCCGGGCGGGGCCGGTCCGCCCCGGCGGGGGCGGGCCGTGGCCTATACGATCACATTCGGCCCGCGCCGGGCGGAGTTGGCGGCACCGGCACGGGTGCGGCAGCGGCCTCGGCGGGGCGGCTCGGCAGCGGGACCCGCGGGCCGTCGCTCTCGCGCAGCCAGCGTCGCAGGACGTCGTGCACCCGCTCCGCGCCGACGAGTTCCGCGCCCTCGGCGACGGGAGCGCTCAGCGCGAGCGGCGAGAGCAGGAAGGGCCGGGACTGGTCGCCGCCGAGCCCGCCGTGCGAGCCGATCTGCTCCTCGAAGGCGAGGACTTCGCCGGTCTCCGGGTCGTACCAGGAGTTGACCATGATGTCCGCGCAGTGCGGGAAGGTGTCGGTGCGCCGCACGGCCTCGGCCGCGCCCGGCCCGAAGGGGGCCAGCGGGCCCAGCTCCTCGGCCGTCGGGTGCTCCCCGAGGTCCTTGAGGCGCACCTCGGCCCCGTACGCGCCGAGCACGACCCCGCCGTGCTCCTCGTCCCGTACGAGCAGGAAGCCGATCCCCGGGTGGTGCGCGAGGGTCGAGAGCAGCGCGGGGTGGCGGCGCTCGATCTCCTGCCGGGTCATGCGGTGCGGGACGTCGGGGAAGGAGACGAGGCCGAGGTTGCCCGAGGCGAGGACGACGGGCTCGGAGCGGCGCGGCGAGGCGTGGTGCTCCTCGGCGCGTTCCTCGACGGGGCGGTGCAGCGCGGCGCGTACCGCGGCGCGGGCCTCGTTGCCCGAGTGCGTACGGCGCACCTTGCGCGGCACGGGCAGGCCGCAGCCCGCCCTGACCAGCTCGCCGAGGCTGAGCCCGTACCGCATCCGGAAGGTCTCGCCCGGGCTCTGGCCGTGGTCGGACAGGAGGACGACCCGGTAGGGGCGCGGGGCGAGTTCGGCGACCTTGAGGACGAGCGCGAGGGAGCGGTCGAGGCGGCGCAGGATCTGCTCGGCGTCGCGGCTGCGCGGCCCCGAGTGGTGCGCGACCTCGTCGTAGGCGACGAGATCGGCGTAGATGGCGGTGCGGCCCGCGAGCAGGTCGCCCATGACGGCCGCGACGACGACGTCCCGCTCGACGACCGTCGCGAAGGCGCGGACGAAGGGGTAGAGGCCGCCGCGCCCCATGCGGGGGCGTTCGCGGCGCAGCCTGGCGCGGGTCGACTGGCACATCTCGCGGCCGACCTCGGCGAGGAAGGACAGGACCGTGCGCACCGCGTTCGCGGGGTCGCTGAAGTAGGCGAAGTACCCGGCGCGCGAGCGGGTCTCCTTGCCGCGCCGCACCGCGACGGACAGGACGAGCGCGAGCTGGTCCGCTCCGCCGCCGAAGAGGTTGCCGCGGCTGGCACCGTCCAGGCTCAGCAGGCCCGGGTCGCCGGTGCGCTCGACGGCCCGGCGCTGCAGCTCGGCGGCGCTCGCCGGGCGGTTCGAGACGATGACCTCGCGGGTCTCCTTCTCGTACCAGCGGAAGGCGGGGACGTCGAAGTTGCTGCCGTGCAGGATGCCGAGCTGGCTCGCGCCCGTCTGGCTCGACCAGTCGGTGCGCCACGGCGTGACGCGGTGGCTCGGGAGGCCGCCGAGGAGACCGGCGACGGTCGGCATGACGCCCTTGCCGACCGCGTCCATGAGGACGTCGTGGCCGAGGCCGTCGAGCTGGAGGAAGACGGTGCCCGGCGGGGCGGGGGTGCCGCTGGGACGGCCGTAGCGGCGGTAGGCGAGGCGGTGGAGGCGGCGCCGGTAGGCGTTGTCGTCCCGTACCGCGAGCGCGCCACCGGTCGCGGAGGCGACGGCCGACATGACGGCGGCGACCACGACGGCGGTCTCGGGGTTGACCTCGCCCCTGTTCACCGGGACGAGCCGCAGCGCGAGGAGGAGGAGCGAGCCGTTGAGGAAGAAGACGAGCACCGCGAGGACGAAGGCGGGCACGAGCAGCAGCGTGCGCACGAGCAGCGGCCACACGAGGGCACCGAGCAGCCCGAAGGCCCCGGCACCGAGCGCGGCCGTGACGGCTATCCGCGTCGCGCTGTCCCCGTCGGCCGACTGGAGCTTGAAGTCCGGCAGCAGCCCCGCGAGGGCCAGCATCGTCAGGGTGCTCACCCCCCAGACCGCGAACATCCGCAACACGGCGCTCCCGGCCCCGCGCCACCTCTCCTCGTTCACCGCTCACCTTTTCCTCACGCGGCCCGCGCGGAATGCCCGCGAACCGTCCCCCCACCTTCGCACACCGCCCCTTGCGCCCGGTCCTGCCGGTGGCGGCGCCTGGCGCGGGCCGCGGGGGGTGGTACGGAGCCGCCCCCGCCCCGGAAGGACGCCCGCGCACGGCCCGGGGGTTCACCCGCCGCGCCCCGGTCGGCCCACCGCGCCCCCAGGGGGCGGCGGCAGCGTCCGCCGGGGTTCAACGGCAGCGTCCGCCGGGGTCAGCGGCCGTCGTAGCCGGCGGTCGGCATGGAGAGCCTGCGGTGGATGCGGGCCTTGTGGGCGGCGTCGTAGCGGGGCTCGGGGAGCGCGGCGAACGCGAGCGGGACGCCCCGCAGCTCGCACAGGGCCCGGAACTCCTCCACGGGGCGCATGGCCACGGCGAGCGCCGCGGCCTCCGCGGCGACGAAGAGGTCCACCTCACCGCGGGCAACCGGGTCCCACAGCGCCTCGTGCGAGGGCGGGAGCCCGTGCGCGAGCACTTCCCGCACGAGGGTGTGCCCGTGCTCGGCGGCCCACTGCGCGCAGTGGGCGAACTGGCTGCGGATGTCGACCAGGTACGGCTGCGTATCGAGTTCTTCCAGGGGTACGAGGGCGGCGATCGCCACCGCGCGGTGCCCGTTCACAGCACTCCCCCGTTCCGCTCCGGGGCCGGTGGCCCGGCCTCCGCGACGGACAGTGCCCGGACGGGCACGTATCCGCATGAGGGCCGACTCTACTGGAGCCCTTAGGCTCAGCGGGAACCCGCGGACGGCGAAGTGGCCCGCGGCGGTGGCGAGGAGGAGCGGCGACGGTGGAGATCACCTGGTGGGGACATGCGACCTGCACCGTGGAGGACGCGGGGACACGGCTCCTCACCGACCCGGTGCTCGTGCGGCGCCTCGCCCACCTGCGCCGCCGTCAGGGGGCGCTGCCCGCGCCGGTCGCGCTGCGCGCGGACGGGGTCCTCGTCTCGCACCTGCACAGCGATCACCTGCACGTGCCCTCGCTCGCGCGCCTCGCGCCGGGCACGGTGGTGCTGCTGCCGCGCGGCGCGCTGCGCGCGGTGCGGGGGCTCGGGCGGCGGCTCGCGCGGCTCGAACTCGTCGAGGTCGCCCCCGGTGACAAGCGGCGGATCGGCGGGCTCGACATCCGCGCGGTCCCCGCCCGGCACGACGGGCGGCGCTTCCCGGTGGGCCCGCGCCGGGCGCCCGCGCTCGGGTACGTCATCAGCGGCACGGCCCGTACCTACTTCGCCGGGGACACGGGGCTGTTCTCCGGGATGGCGCACGAGACGGGCCCCGTCGACGTCGCGCTGCTCCCGGTGGGCGGCTGGGGGCCCGGGCTCGGGCACGAGCACCTCGACCCGGAGCGGGCCGCGCAGGCGCTGAGCGCTCTGCGACCGAGCGCCGCCGTCCCCGTGCACTTCGGCACGTACTGGCCGATCGGACTCGACGCGGTGCGCCCGCACGAGTTCCACTCCCCCGGCGTCGACTTCGTACGGCGGGCGGCACAGCTCGCGCCCGAGGTCGCGGTGCACCTGCTGGGGCACGGCGAGAGCGTGCGCCCGCGGGTGGCGCGGTGACCGGGCGCGGGGCGGGCTGGGGCCTGGCCGCGGAGAACGCGCGGGGCGCGGCCTGGGAGGGCGCGCGAGCGCTCTCGCAGGCGGCGGCGCGCGTCGCGGACAAGGTGCCGGGGGTGACGCAGCAGGCGGTGGGCTATCCCTCGCTCTTCCTCCTCGTGCTGCTCGGCGCGCTCGTCCCCGTGATCCCCACCGGCGTGCTCGTCAGCTCGACGTCGGTGGTCGCCCTCCACCACAACCCCTTCGACCTGCTCCTGGTCTTCGTGACCGCCGGGCTCGCCGCATTCCTCGGGGACGTGGCCCTGTACTGGCTCGGGCAGCGCGGGATGCGCTCGAAGAACGGCTCGCGCTGGCTCGACGCCCTGCGCGACCGGGCGCCGGCGGACCGCCTGGCGCAGGCCCGGCGCGGCCTGGAGCACCGCCGTGTCCCGCTGCTCGTCCTGTCGCGGCTCGTGCCCGGCGGCCGTATCCCGGTCATGCTCGCGTGCCTCATGGCGGAGATGCCGCTGCGCGTCTTCGTGCGCGGCAACGCCCCGGCGTGCCTCGCCTGGGCACTGACCTACCAGCTCATCGGTGTCCTGGGCGGCTCCCTCTTCCCCGAGCCGTGGCAGGGCGTCCTCGCCGCGGTCGTGCTCACACTGCTGGTCAGCGGGGTGCCGCCGGTGTGGCGGCGGTTGCGCGGGGAGCGGAAGGCGGAGGACGAGGGCGGGCCGGGAACGGGGGAGGCGGAGGAGGGGCGGGCGCGGGCCTGAGCGGGACGGCCCGGGGCTTCACCGCCCGGGCCGCCCCCCGCCTGGCGGGCCCTCAGCTCTTGGCGGCCGGCTCGTCGCCGGACTGGAGCTTCAGCTGCTCCTGGATCTGCTTCTCGATCTCGTCGCCCATCGGGCCGTTCTCCCAGTCGGCCCCGAACTGCTTGTCCATCTCCTTGCGGAGCTGCTTCTCGAACTCCTCGCGGAAGACCGGGTCGTTCCGGAGACCGTCCTCGTCGAGCGGGCCGTCCGCGCCGAGGTCCGCCTGCGACGGCGAGCCCCCGGCGGCGCCGCCCAGCAGGGCCTCCGGGTCGATGCCGAAGGGCGCGTCGGCGGTGCCCTTGGGCAGCTCCTTCGCCCCGGCGGGGGCCGTGATCCTCCCGGGCTGGTCGAAGCGCAGGACGACGTCGAACTTGTCGCCCTTCTTGACCGGGTCGCCCGGCTCGGCGAGCTGGGTGGCGTCGAAGGTGATCCCGGAGAGGGTGCCGTCCTTGAGCGCGAAGTCGACGCCGAGCTTGCTGTTCGGGACGTCCTTGAGGTCCTTCTCCGTGGGCATGGCACGCCACGCGGGGATCTTGTCGGAGAGGCCCTTGATCGCGCCGAAGACGTCGGTCAGCAGGGCGCGGGCCGGGGCCTCGGCGAGGATGTGGTCGGTGCCGTCCTTCTCACCCTTGTCGGTGAAGGTGACGCGGCGCGCGAGGATGCTCTTGAGGTCGGTCCTGAGCTTTCGCTGCGTCTCGCTGTCCAGGGTGTCGGCGCCGGAGTTCTTCCCCGAGGCGTCCTTGCCGGCCCCCAGCTCCTCCAGCGTGGCGGTGTCCGTCTTGACCCACTCGCCCGCGAACAGGTCCTTGAGGCCACCCATCCCCGGGGGCAGCTCGTCGGCACCGGGTATGGGCGTGTCGAAGGTCTTGCCGAACGTGTCGAGGTCGGCCCTCAGGTAGAGGGTCTTGTCGACCATCCGCACGTCGAGCAGTTCGGAGCCCTTGCCCGAGCCGACCGAGAAGGCGACGGCCTCGATGTCCTTCTCCCCGGCCTTGGCGAGCGGCTTGGACGCCTCCACGGAGAAGGAGACCCGCAGCTTGCCGACCGCCTTGGCGGCCGTGGGCGAGAGCGCGCCCTCCGGGTCGTCCGACTCGCTCGCGCGCCGCAGCACCCCGGGGTCGGCGTCGAGCCCGAACTCGACGGAGAGCGAGCGCTGTTCGCCCAGCTTGTCGGTGGCCTTCCGGATCTTCTGCGCGGCGCTCAGGTTCTCGACGGTGCCGCAGGCGGCGAGCCCGGTGAGGGCCAGCGCGGCGGAGGTGGCGACAGCCAGAGTCGTACGGCGTGCGGTATTGATGGTCTTCCCCTGTCCTCGTGGTACACACAGGGGACTCACGGGGTCTTCACACGGTTGTACGGGCGCGAGGCTACGAAAGCGTAACGACCGCTGCGGCGGCTCACCTTGTGCGGGTGTCCTCCTCCGGGCGTCGCCCGCGCTCCAGGACGCGCGAGGCGCCCACCGGCAGGTCCCACAGGTCCTCGCGGGGCCGCCCGGCCGCGTGCCAGGCGGCGCGGGTGCGCAGGAGGGGTTCGAGCACGGGCTCGGAGGAGAGCAGGAAGGTTCCCCAGTGCATGGGGACCATCCGGGCCGCACCGAGGTCGCCGGCCGCGCGTACCGCCTCCTCGGGGTCGCAGTGCACGTCCCCCAGGCACCAGCGCGGATCGTAGGCGCCGACCGGGAGGAGCGCGAGGTCGATGCCGGGCAGGCGGCGGCCGATGTCGGCGAAGGCGGGGCCGTAGCCCGTGTCGCCCGCGAAGTAGAGGCGCGGGCCCTCGTCGGGGGCGGTGAGGACCCAGCCGCACCACAGGCTGCGGCAGGTGTCGGCGAGCCCGCGCTTGGACCAGTGGTGGGCCGGTACGCAGTCGAAGCGGACGCCGTCCAGGACGGCGGCCTCCCACCAGTCCAGCTCGGTGACCCGCGTGAAGCGGCGCCGCCTGAACCACGGGGCGAGCCCGGCGGGGCAGAAGACGGGGGTGCTCCGGGGCAGGCGGCGCAGCGTGGGGGCGTCGAGGTGGTCGTAGTGGTTGTGGCTCAGGACGACCGCGTCGACCCGCCCGAGCGAGGCCCAGGGCACGCCCACGGGGGTGACGCGAGCGGGCGTGCCGAGGATGCGCCGCGACCACACGGGGTCCGTGAGCACGGTGAGCCCGCCGATCCGCACGACGAAGCTCGCGTGCCCGGCCCACGTGACGGCCAGCTCACCGGGGCGTGGCACCGGCGGCGGGGCGGGCGCGCACGGAATGCGCGGCACGTCCACGAGCCCCTCGCGCCCGGGCCGTACCGCTCCCTCGCGGAGCAGACGCGCGTACGCCCTGAGCCCGGGCAGCGGGGCACTGAGACGGTCGCTGAAGTCCCGTGGCCAGACGCGCCGCTCGCCGAGCGGCCGGGGCGCGGGCGCCGGGGGGTCCGCCGGGCGGCCCTGCGATGGCGAGGGGCGCGGCGGCGCGGGGCTCATGCGCGGCCCCCGCGCTCCGCGGCCGGCGCCCCGGCCCCGTGTGCCGAGCGCCCCGGCCCCGTCCCGGCGGAGCACCGGGCCGCCGCGCCCGCTCGCGCCACGTCGTCGGGACGGCCCGCCCCCGGCACCCCTCCGGTACGCGGCACGCTCTCCCCGCACCTCACGGCCGACCTCGCGCGGGGGCCCATGTCCATTCCGCTCCCTTCACGGCGCGGGTGCCCGTGCCGGTTCCCGCGTCCGTGCCTGTGCCCGTTCCCGTGCCGTCCTGCCGGTGCCCCGGCTCCGGGGCGTGCGGCGGCTCCGCCCCGGCGAGGGCGCGTGCGGGACGGCTTCGAACATGCTCGGCGCCCGGCGCGGGTCCGGCAACGCGAGGGGGTCCGGAGCGGTGAGCGCCTCCTCGCGTGCGGCGGGCGAGGGGCCGAGCAGCCCCCGGTCAGGGTGCGGGCGCGAAGGGGTGGCCGTCCGCACGGGGAAGGGTGGGCGCGCGCCGAGATCCGCTGCGAGAGCGTCGCTGTCGCGTGCGCCGCGCGGGGCGAGGGCCCGGCGGAAGGGGCCGAGGTCCCGCCTCGCCGAGGGGGCCGCACCGCCGGACCGCCCGGAGCGGCCGGGACCGCCCGAGCCCGGCGGTCGGTCATCTCACCGGGCCCGTGCCACCCGTCGTTCGTCCCACACCGGCTCGGGCGTCTCGCGGACGCGGCCGTCCTCGCCGAAGACGAGGTAGCGGTCGAAGGCGCGCGCGAACCAGCGGTCGTGCGTGACGGCGAGGACCGTGCCCTCGAAGGCTTCCAGGCCCTCCTGGAGTGCTTCGGCGCTCTCCAGGTCCAGGTTGTCCGTCGGCTCGTCGAGGAGGAGCGCGGTCGCGCCCTCCAGTTCGAGCAGGAGGATCTGGAAACGGGCCTGCTGGCCGCCGGAGAGGCGTTCGTAGCGCTGTTCCGCCTGGCCCGTCAGCTCGTAGCGGCGCAGCCGCGACATCGCGGCGCCCCGGTCCTTCGCGTGCTCGGTCCACAGGATGTCGAGGGGCGTGCGGCCCTCCAGCTCGGGGTGCGCGTGGGTCTGGGCGAAGTGCCCGGGGACGACGCGGGCGCCGAGCTTCCAGGTGCCCGTGTGCGCGACGTCCTCGCCCGCGAGGAGGCGCAGGAAGTGCGATTTGCCCGAGCCGTTGGAGCCGAGCACCGCGACGCGCTCGCCGAAGAACACCTCCAGGTCGAAGGGCTTCATGAGGCCCGTGAGTTCGAGCTTCTCGCACGTCACGGAGCGCACCCCGGTGCGCCCGCCGCGCAGCCGCATCGTGATCTCCTGCTTGCGCGGCGGCTCGGGTGGCGGGCCCGCCTCCTCGAACTTGCGCAGCCGCGTCTGCGCCGCCGCGTAGCGCGAGGCCATCGCGTCGCTGTTCTTGGCGTACTGGCGCATGTCCAGGACGAGTTTCTTGAGCTGCGCGTGCTTCTCGTCCCAGCGGCGCCGCAGCTCCTCGTACCGCTCGAAGCGCTCCTTGCGCGCCTCGTGGTAGGTCGCGAAACCGGTGCCGTGCGTCCACACCTCGGCGCCGTCCGGGCCGGGCTCGACGCTGATGATGCGCTGCGCCGAGCGGCTGAGGAGCTCGCGGTCGTGGCTCACGAAGAGGACGGTCTTGCGGGTCTGTTCGAGCTGTTCCTCCAGCCACCGCTTGCCCG
This sequence comes from Streptomyces sp. NRRL F-5630, assembly GCF_000719475.1. GTDB lineage: Bacteria > Actinomycetota > Actinomycetes > Streptomycetales > Streptomycetaceae > Streptomyces. The sequence goes on from NZ_JOGO01000033.1 coordinate 77,036, forward strand.
GGACGTCCAGGTAGTTGTCCGGCTCGTCGAGGAGGAGGACGGCGTCCGGACCCCGCAGGAGCGCTTCGAGCACGAGCCGCTTCTGCTCGCCGCCCGAGAGCGTGCGCACCTGACGCCACTGGGCCTGCTCGTACGGGATGCCGAGAGCCGCGACCGTGCACACGTCCCACAGGGTCTCGGCCTCGTAGCCCCGCGCCTCCGCCCAGTCGGACAGGGCCTGCGCGTAGGCGAGCTGGGCGGCCTCGTCGTCGACGGTCATGATCGCGTGCTCGGCCTTGTCGACGGCGCGCGCGGCCGCGCGGATCCGGGGCTGCGCCACGGAGACGAGCAGGTCGCGCACGGTGGACTCGTCGCGGACGGAGCCGACGAACTGCGGCATGACGCCGAGGCCGCCGCTCGACGTGACCGCGCCGCCGTGCGGCTGGAGTTCACCGGAGAGCAGGCGCAGGAGCGTCGTCTTGCCCGCGCCGTTGGGACCCACGAGCGCGGCGACGACGCCCTCGCCGATACGGAACGACACGTCCCCGAGCAGCGGCCTCCCGTCGGGAAGGAAGTACTCCACGTGCCCTGCTTCGAGATGTCCCATGCCGGGCATTGTCCGCGTCCGTCCGGGTGCCGGGCAAACCCATTTCGGTCACCGCGCGCAGGTCGTCAGGGGTGAGGCGGGGCGGCCGGGGTACGTGTGCGCCATGACCGCAGACGTCACCTCATCGCCCTGGCGGGACCGGCTCACCTCGCTCGACTCGACCGTCTTCCGCATCGCCGCGAGCCACCGCTGGCCCGGCGCCGAGCAGGTGCTCCCCCGGCTGAGCCGGTCCGCCAACCACGGCGTGCTGTGGTTCGCGGCGGGCGCCGGGCTCTACGCGACGCGCTCGCCGCGCGCCCGCCGCGCCGCCGTGCGCGGCCTCGTCTCGCTGGGGCTCGCCTCGGCGACCGTCAACACGATCGGCAAGCGCGCGGTGCGCCGCGCCCGGCCGCTGCGCGACGCGGTGCCGCTCGTACGGCAGCTCAAGCGCCAGCCCGTCACGACCTCGTTCCCCTCGGGGCACGCGGCCTCCGCCGCGGCCTTCGCCGCCGGGGTGGCGCTGGAGTCGCGGGCGCTCGGCGCGCTCGTCGCCCCCGTCGCCTTCTCCGTCGCCGCCTCGCGCGTCTACACCGGGGTCCACTACCCGAGCGACGTCCTCGCGGGCGCCGCGCTCGGTGTCGGCGCGGCACTCGCCGTACGGGGCCTGGTGCCCACACGCTCCCAGATGCCGCTGCCCGCGCGCCTCACGGTGGGCGCGCCCCGGCTGCCGCGCGGGGCGGGGCTCGTCGTCGTGGTGAACACGCGCGCCGGCTCGCCCGACCGCGTACGGAGCCTGCGCGACGCGCTGCCCGAGGCGGAGGTCGTGGAGTGCGAGGGCCCGGCGCTCGCGGACGAGCTGGAGAAGGCCGCGAAGCGGGCGAAGGCGCTCGGGATCAGCGGCGGCGACGGTTCGGTCAACACGGCCGCCGGGGTCGCGCTGCGGCACAAGCTCCCGCTCGTCGTCCTGCCCGGCGGGACGCTCAACCACTTCGCGTACGACCTGGGGATAGAGGATGTGCGCGACGCCTACCGGGCCGTGGAGCTGGGTGAGGCGGTCCTTGTGGACGTGGGGCGCTGGCGCACCGAGTGCCGCGAGGCGGAGGGCGGCTGGGTTTCAGGGCTCTTCCTCAACACCTTCAGCCTCGGCGTGTACCCGGAGCTGGTCCAGGAGCGCGAGAAGTGGTCGGGGAAGCTCGGCGGGCGGCTCGCCGACGTCGCGGCGGCCGTGCACGTCCTGCGCCGCGACCGCCCGCTCCTCGCGGACATCGGCGGCCACCGCGAACCGCTGTGGCTCCTCTTCGCCGGCAACGGCCTGTACGGCCGTCCCGGGCTCACGGCGGGCCGCCGCACGGACCTGGCCGACGGGCTCCTGGACGTCCGGACGGTACGCGCCGGGGGCCGGCCCTCCGCCCGCCTGCTCGGCGCGGCCCTCGCGGGCCCCCTGACCCGTTCCCCCTTCCACGCCGCCCGTCGTCTGCACCGCCTCCGTGTCACGGGCATCGAGCCGGGGACGCCGCTGGCGCACGACGGCGAGGTGGCGGAGGCGGGAAGCGTGGTCGAACTGGACAAGCTGCACGAGGCGTTGACGGTGTACCGGCCGATAGAGGTCTGAGGGCGGCCCGGCGGTCCCGGAAGGGAACGTGTCTCGTATCACAAGACGCCCGTCTCACTCACCGACATGCGGCGTAGCGTGAACGCACCGAATCCTCCGGGACCGAAGGAGTTCCGCCATGCCGGAAACCGCTGAGACGCCCACCGCCGAAACCGCCGTCTACACGCACGGCCACCACGAGTCGGTACTGCGCTCGCACAGGTGGCGCACCGCCGAGAACTCGGCGGCCTACCTGCTGCCGCACCTCAAGCCGCACATGCGCGTCCTCGACCTGGGCTGCGGTCCCGGCACGATCACCGCCGACCTCGCCGCGCTCGTCCCGCAGGGCCGGGTCACCGGGATCGACTCCTCAAAGGAGGTGCTCGCGAAGGCCGCGGCCGAAGCGGAGCGGCGCGGGCTCGGCAACGTGGACTTCACGACCGGGGACGGGCACGCGCTCGCGTACCCGGACGACACCTTCTGTGTCGCGCACGCGCACCAGGTCCTCCAGCACGTGGGCGATCCGGTGGGCGTCCTGCGGGAGCTGCGACGGGTCGTGAAGCCGGGCGGCTTCGTCGCGGTACGGGACGCGGACTACGCGGCGATGACGTGGTACCCCGAGGTGCCGGGGCTCGACGACTGGCTCGATGTGTACGAGCGGGTGGCGCGCGGCAACGGCGGGGAGCCGGACGCGGGACGGCGGCTGCGTGCCTGGGCGCACGAGGCGGGCTTCACCGACGTCACCTCGACGGCGGACACGTGGTGCTACGCGGCGCCGGACGAGGTGGCGTGGTGGAGCGGCCTGTGGGCGGACCGCACCCTGGCCTCGGCGTACGCGGAGCGCGCGACGAGCGGCGGGCACACCGACGCCGCCGGGCTGGAAGCGATCTCGGCGGCGTGGCGGGAGTGGGGCCGGAGCCCGGACGCGTGGTTCGGGGTGCTGCACGGGGAGATCTTGTGCCGGGTCTGAGGCGGGGACCGGGGCGGCCGGCGCGGCGCTGAGGGCGGACCCGTCCGGGCGGGGGCGCGGAGAGCGGGAGGGGCAGGCGGTCCGGTCCTCGGGCGAGCGGTCCGGGCCCGGGGGCGGGGCGGTGGCGGCCGCGTTCCCGTGCCGCCCCCGCGCCCCGCGCGACGACCTCAGTTCACGAGCATCCGCACCGACGCCGTGATCGCGTCCGCGTCGATGCCCGCCGCCGCAAGGCTCTGGGCGGGGGTCGCCGAGCCCGGCATGTTGCGGACCGCGAGGCGGACCAGGCGCGGCGCGGGGCGGCCGTCGTCGAAGGCGGACGCGACGGCGTCGCCGATGCCGCCCTCGGGGTGGTGGTCCTCGACGGTGAGCAGGCAGCCGGTCTCCTCGGCGGCCTTCCACAGCGTCTCGCGGTCCACGGGCTTGACCGAGTAGAGGTCGATGACCCGTACGGCGATGCCCTCGGCGGCGAGCCGGTCGGCGGCGGCCAGGGCCTCGTGGAGGGTCTGGCCGGCGGCGACGACGGTGAGCTGGTCCTCACTGCCCGAGCGGAGCGTCTTGGAGCCGCCGACCGGGAACTCCTCGTCGGGCCCGTAGAGGACCGGGCTGGCGCCGCGCGTGGTGCGCAGGTACGAGATGCCCTCGATGTCGGCCATCGCGGCGGTCAGGTGCGCGGCGGCGTTGGCGTCGGCCGGGTAGAGGACCGTCGAACCGTGCACGGAACGCATCATCGCGAGGTCTTCGACGCCCATCTGCGAGGGTCCGTCCTCGCCGATCGCGACGCCGGAGTGCGAGCCGCACAGCGCGAGGCTGACCTGGCTGACGGCCGCCATGCGGATGAAGTCGTGGGCGCGGGTGAGGAAGGCGGCGAAGCTCGCGGCGAAAGGCCGCCACCCGCGCGCCGCCATACCCACGGCCGCGCCGACCATCTGCTGCTCGGCGATGTACATCTCGAAGTACCGCTCGGGGTGCTCCTTGGCGAAGAACTCGGCGCGGGTCGAGTCGCCGACCTCGCCGTCGAGGACGACGACGTCGCGGCGGGCGGTACCGAGCGCGGTGAGCGCCTTGCCGAAGGCGTCGCGCGTCGCGACCTCGTCGCCGCCCTTGTCCCAGCGCGGCAGGGCGGGCGCGGCGGGGGCGGGATTGCGCTGCCCGGCGGAGTCCTTCGGCTTCTGCACGGAGACCCGGATGTCGCGTACGCCGCCGAGTTCGGCGATGGCACCCTCGGGGTCCTTCAGCGGCTTGCCGTGCAGGCCCTCGTGGTCGGCGGAGGCGCGGACGCCCTGCCCCTTGATGGTGCGGGCGAGGATCACGGTGGGCTCGCCGCGTGTGGACTCGGCCTCGCGGTAGGCGGCGTCGATCTCGTGGACGTCGTGCCCGTCGATCTCGATGGTGTGCCAGCCGAAGGCGCTGAAGCGGCGGGCGTAGGAGTCGAGGTCGTGGCCGTGGCGCGTGGGGCCGCGCTGGCCGAGGCGGTTGACATCGATGATCGCGGTGAGGTGGTCGAGGTGGGCGGCGCCCGCGGCCTCGGCCGCCTCCCACACGGAGCCCTCGGCGATCTCGCTGTCCCCGCACAGGACCCACACCCTGCTGTCGGTGCGGTCCAGGTCACGGGCGGTGAGCGCGAGGCCCACGCCGACTGGGAGGCCCTGGCCGAGCGAGCCCGTCGCGACGTCGACCCAGGGGATGCGCGGGGTGGGGTGGCCGTCGAGACGGCTGTCCTCCTTGCGGAACGTGAGCAGTTCGGCGTCGCTGACCGCACCGGCCGCCTTGAAGGCCGCGTAGAGGACCGGTGAGGCGTGGCCCTTGGAGAGCACGAAGCGGTCGTTCGTCGCCAGGTCGGGGGCGTCGAAGTCGTAGCGCAGGTGCCGGGCGAAAAGCACGGCGACGAGGTCCGCCGCGGACATCGACGAGGTCGCGTGCCCGGACCCCGCGGCGTCGGTCGCGCGCACCGAGTCCACCCGCAACTGCTGACCCAGTTCCGCGAGGGCGTCGAGGTTCTCCGGGTCGAGCGGCGTGGCAGTGCCGGTTTCACTCGGCATGGTGACTCCTTTCGTACGCTTTCGTACGCGGGGTGCACGAGTCGTGCACGAGCGCGGCTCTTCGAGTCCCCGGGGGTACGACGGGCAAACGTGTGTCCGGGGCCGTTTCCCCCAATTCCCCCAGTATGGAAAGGGCGGCGCCATCGCGCACGGCGAGCGCCCCTCGGCCGGGAAAGCGACGCGGAACACCGAGCGCGGCGAGCCGGCCGGGGCCCGGCGGAGCGCTTCGCGGCCGGAAACGATCACCTCGCGCGGGCGGGCCAACTAGGCTCAGGCCCATGGAGATTCTGGGTACCACGCTCCGTGTCTGTGTCGACGACCTGGACCGCACCGTCCCGTTCTACGAACGGCTCGTCGGCAGGCCCGCCGAGCGTTTCGACCGCGGGAACGTCTCGGTGGCCGCCGTGGGCTGCTTCCTGCTGATGAGCGGCCCGGCGGCCGAGATCGAGGTGCTGCGGCAGGTGCGGGCGACGCTGGCCGTTCCCGACGTGGAGGAGGCGGCGGTCGCGCTGCTGGCCTCGGGCGGGCGCGTGCTGGCCGGGCCGATCGGCTCACCTGCGGGGCGCACGTTGGTGGCGCTGCACCAGGACGGAAGCATTTTCGAGTACGCGGACCGGGGCGGGGCGGGGGGCGAGCCCTCGGCGGGGTGAGGGGGCGGCGAGTCCTCGGGCGGGGGCGAGGGGCTGTGCGGCTCCCCCTCGGGCGGGGCGCGAGGGGCGGCACGGCTCCCCCTCGGCCGTGGCGAGACGGGGAGTGAGCCCTCGACGGGAGGGGAGGGGTGGCGCTGCTCGCCCTCGGCGGGGTGGGACGGGCGGCGGGAGGCGAGACGGGCGGCGGTCCTCCGGTGTGGCCGGGGCGGACGGTAGTCCGTCGGCGGGGTGAGCGGGCGCTCGTCTGCCTCGTCGCGGCCGGCGAGACGGACGGTAGTTCGTCGGCGGGCATGAGCGGGCGCTCGCCCACCTCGTCGCGGCTGTGGATAACTTCCGTGAACGCGCGCACCCTCTCACTCGTTCCGGTGAGGGGTTGAGCGGGTTCGGCGAAGTTATCCACAGATGTCGCGGGAGGTCGGGGGGCGGGGGTGGGGGTTTGGGAGACTGGTATAGGGGTCGCCCCCCGGGCGGGAGGGGGATGTCCGCTCACCACTCGCTGCGGGCCTCGGGAGCCGCATCCGGGCGGGAGAGGGCTGTCCGCTCGACGCTCACGTCGGGCCCGGTGGAGCAGCCCCCTGCCCCCTGCCCCTGGCGCGAGAGGCCTGCCTCCCCGTCGCCGCCTCCGCACTCCATGTCCCCGGTCACCCCGTCGCCGCCCCCGGCGGCCAAGGGCCCCGCTCCTCCCCGACCGGTCATCCCCCTCACTCCCCCCGCCGCCCCACCCCGTACGCCGCCGTGACCGCCACCCCCCGGTCCTCGTCCCGCGTGAGCCCGACAAGGACCCGCGTCGCGGCGTCGCCCGGGATCTCCGCCAGCGCCTGAGCGATCCGCCGTCGCGCCGCCGCCCCCGCGCTCCCGGGCGCGAGCCCCTCGACGAGCAGCGCGACAACACGTTTTCCCACCGCACCGTCCCCCTCCCCCGTGCCGCCGACCGCCCCGACACCAGCGTCCCCTCCGCCCACCACCCCGGCACCCGCACCCGCACCACCCACCAACACGGCGCCACTCTCC
>NZ_JOGO01000034.1 GCF_000719475.1 Streptomyces sp. NRRL F-5630
GCCCGCCCCGCGTCCTCCCCCGCCAGTGCCTCCCCCGCCCGCCCCAGGTTCGCGGCGAAGCGGTTGAGCAGGCGGTGCAGGACGGATTCGGCGGCCTGGGGACCGGCCTCGTCGAGCAGGCGGCCCGCGACCTCGCCGCTCCCGGCGAACCGCACTCGCGTGCCGCCCTCGGTCTCCGCGAGCGTCAGGCTCAGCCGTGCCCGCACCGAGCCCTCGCCGCGCGCCTCGGTCGCCGAGACGTGCAGCGCCCAGCTGTCGTCGGGCCGGGCGGCCAGGCGCAGCCCGCCCCGGTACGTGATCGTGTGGCTGCCGGCGCGCAGCCGCAGCCGTCCGTGCACCGCGATGCCGTCACCGCCGGGCGCCGTACGGGGCTCGGGTCCGGGCTCCGCTCGCAGCCCCGGCACGCAGTCCGGGACCCGGGTGGGGTCGCCGAGGGCGCGCCGCAGCGCGGTGGGGGGAACCGGGACGAAGACCTCATGCTCCATGGCGGGCGAGCCTACCCACGCCCGCCCCTTCCGTACCCTCCTCGTCCCGAACGCCTCGCCGGACCCACCCGCAGGCACCCCACCGCCCCGTCCACCCCGAGCCCCTCACCAGCCGTAGCGGGGTGAGACGAGCGTCGAGGGCTCCAGCCCGCGCACCCGCGTCGCCGCCACCCGCCGCGCACCGGCCCGCAGCTCCCGCGCGCCGAACCCGCCCCGCGGCCGGGAGGGCACGGCGAGGCGTGGTCGCTCGCCGGAGGCCGCGAGCAGGAAGCCCCACTCCGCCCGCCCCTTCTTCGCCGTGTACGGGGCCGTGCGCAGCCCGGCGGCGCGCAAGGTGCGCTCGGCGCGCCAGTAGTCGCGCGCGTCGTGGCCCGGCGGGCCGACGTGCACGACGGAGCGCCCGCCGGGGGCGAGGGCCCGCTTCATGAGCCCGTAGAACTCCTGCGAGTAGAGCTTCGTGGCCGCCGTCTGGCGTGGGTCGGGCAGGTCGGCGACGACGGCGTCGAAGCGCCGCCGGTTGACGCGCAGCCACGTGAAGGCGTCGGCGGAGACGGCGTGCACACGCGGGTCGTCGAGCGCGTGCCGGTTGAGCCCGGCGAGCCTCGGGTCCCGGCGGGCCAGCCGCAGCAGCTCGCGGTCCACCTCCACGACGTCCACCGCCCGCACCCCGGGAACGCGCAGCACCTCACGTACCGCGAGCCCGTCGCCCCCGCCGAGGACGAGCACCCGCTCGTGCGGACCGGCCAGCGCGGGGCGGACCAGCCCTTGGTGGTAGACGCGCTCGTCCGCCGAGCTGACGCGCGGCCCGTCGCCGAGGTACAGCGTCAGCGGCTGTCCGGCCCGGCCCGTCAGGACGATGTCCTGCACGTCGCTGTGGACCGCCACCCGGACATCGTCGCCGAAGACGGCGCGGCGCGCGGCGCGTTCGAAGTCGCCGACGTGGGTCGCCGCCATCGCGAGGAGGCCGAGGACGAAGGCGTTGAGCACGAGGAGGGTCCAGCGGGCGCGGCGGCTCAGGTCGCGGTGGAAGAGGCCGAGGACGAGCGCCGCGCCCGCGCAGGCGTTGACCGCGCCGGTGAGCAGGGCGCCGGTGAGCTGGCCGAGGAAGGGGAGCAGGAGGAAGGGAAAGGCGAGTCCGCCGACGAGCGCGCCCACGTAGTCGGCGGCGAAGAGATCGGCGACCGCTCCCCCGGCCTCCTGCCGCCTGATGCGCTGGATGAGCACCATGAGCAGCGGCACCTCACCCCCGATCAGCACCCCGATGACGAAGGTGAAGCCGATGAGCAGCCCGCTCGGACCGCTCGCCCACGCGCCCGGGAAGCGCCCCGACCAGGCGAAGGCCCCGTAGAGGGCGAGCGCGCTGCACCCGCCGACGAGCGCGAGCGCCGCCTCGATCACGCCGAAGGCCGCGGCGGCGCGCGAGCACAGCCGTTTCGCGAGAAGCGAGCCGATGCCCATCGCGAAGACCATGACGGAGAGGACGAGGGACGCCTGCGTGACCGAGTCACCGAGCAGGTACGAGGCGAGGGCGACGAGTTCGAGTTCGTAGACGAGGCCGCAGGCCGCGCAGACGAAGACGGCGAACAGCACGAGGAGGCGGCCGACGCCGGGCCGCACCGGCAGCGGGAGCGGGAGCAGCTCGGGCCCGGCGGCCCGCCCCGCCTCCCGCGCGGGCGCGTCCGGGCCGAAACCGCGTTCGTCCGTGAGCACGCCGCGCGAGCCCTCCGCCCCCGGTCGGGGCGGCGGCTGAGCGGGTGGGACGGCAGAACGCGGTTCGATCACATTGACCACGCTACGTGACAGACAGAGCACTCCTTGTCACTCACACGAGTGGTTTTCTCCTCAGGACCGGAGAAGCGCTGGACAAGCCCCACGCCCTGCCGCCCCCACCGCGCCCCGCCCCGCGCCCCGGGCGCCACCCGGCGCAAGCAACCTCTTGGTTGAACATGTGAACTGACCGGCCCTCTGGGGGATGGAAACCACCCGGAGTTGGGCGAAAAGGCGGTCAGGGCACGAGAGTTCATGATTCCCTCTAAAACGTCGCCGCCCCTCCGCCGTCGTTCCCGTCCCACACAGCTCACGGGCACGACCTCGGTGGGCACGAGCCGGCTACTCCCGCACCCCGGCCCGTACCACGGAACCCGGGTCCCGACCCGCCGGTCACCTCGCCGTCGTCCCGTGGGAGACAGCCCGCCCCTCCTCGTCCTTGCGCGCCTGTGGAGCCGAACCATGCTCACGACCCTGAAAACCACCTACACCGACACGCGCGCGAGCGATCTCGCGTGGGCGCTCGGCCGCGAACCCCTGCCCTGTCTCTCGGCACTCGATCTCGAGCTGGAGGAGGCGACAGTGCAGTTGAGGCTGCTCGGCGCCTCCCACCAGGTCCTCCTGGAGGACCAGTACGGCGAGTGTTCGGAGACCGTCGCCTGTCTGCCGGGGGGCGGCGCGCCGCTCCCGGTGGGCGTCGTCGAGGAGCTCGACGGCTTCGACTACCACTTCGCCGCGCGGGTCGAGGAGCTGCCGCCCGGCGCGTTCGCGGGGCGCGCGCAAGAACTCCTCGCGCTCGTCGCCGAACACCCGCACGGCCTCGCGGGCGTCTTCCCCGGCAGCCCCGACGCGTTCACCGCGATGCTCGTGCAGCGCCGCGACGGCGAGACGCAGTGGCGCACGTGGCACGCCTACCCCGAGGACGGCCAGCTCGTCGTCACCCGCACCCGCCTCGCCCCGCGCCCGGCCGCGCTCAACGGCACCCGCCGGGGCCGTGCCCGGCACGGGAAGCGCCTCGCCGGCGTGCCGCTCGCCCCCGCCCCGACGGGACTCGGCAGCCACGTCCCGGCAGGGGTCGGCGCGCCCGGCCGCCCCGACAAGGCGCGCGCGACGCGCGGGCGCGGCCTCTCGGTGGTGCCGAAGGGCATCGTCGGCGGGACGGACCCGGTGGCCTCCTCCGCCTCCTGACCCCGGCGGCACGGTCCCTGCGGAGCCACCCCCGCCCCGGAGCCGTCCCGCGCCCCGAGCGCCATCCCCGCCGCTGCCCGGCCCCGTCCCCCACCGCGACCAGGCAGCGCCCGAGCGCGGCGCTCCGGCGGACCTCCGTGCCCCGTGCGCCGTACCTGCCCCGAGGGGCGCTCGGCTGCTCGCGCACGAGTCCGGGACTCAGCCCTCTCGCCTCGCGTACGAGCCGGCGCTCGGCCACCCGCACACGAGCCCGGGGCCCCACGAGTCTCCTCGTGGGGCCCCGGACCCTGGGCGGAGCCGACTGCCCCGTGTCAGTTGCCTCCGCCGCCCCCGCAGGAGGAGCCACCCCCGCAGGAAGAACCACCCCCGCCGCAGGAGGACGAGCTCCCGCCGCAGGAAGAACCGCCGCCTCCGCACGAGGAGTTGCCCCCGCAGGAGGACGTGCTCCCGCCCGAGTCGTGGTGCCCGTGCCCCCCGTGGTGGTGACCCGAGCCACCGGAAGAGGAGCCGCCATCGGCCCACCAGCTCTGCCCCGGGTCCCCGCCCAGCGCGATGCCGGACGACGCCCCCGCGTCGTGCGACTCCCCGCCCGCACCGCGCCGCCCCGCCGGACGCCGCCGCTTGAGCGGCCCCTCGGCGCGGGCCCTGCTCGCCCTGGCCCCCAGCAGGAGCAGCAGCGCGACGACCGCCACCACGACGACCACGACCACGAACACCTTCATCCCGCGTCCCCCTTACCGTCGTCTCTTCCGCCCCCGCACGAGAACCCCTCGCACGAGGGCCCACCGCCGCCGCACGCGGAGTGCCCGCGCGGGACGGCGTTCCCTTCCCGAGCCGGGACCGGTCGGCCCCGTGAGCGCGCTCAGTCGCCCCCGCCGCCTCCGCAGGAGGAGCCGCCCCCGCAGGAGTGCCCTCCCCCGCAGGAGTGCCCGCCGCAGGAATGGCCACCGGAGTGGTGGCCCCCTCCCGAGCCGGAGGAGCCGGAGTCCCCGCCCACCCACCAGCTCCCCGAGTCGCCCCCCGAGGACGACCGCGAGCGACGCCCGGAGGACGAGCGCGAGCGGCCCCGGGAGGACGGCCGGGAACGGCCCCCGGAGGACGCTTTCGAACGGCCCCCGGACCTCCGGGGGAGGAAGCGCGCCCAGTTCCCGGAGGCCGTGCCCGGAACCCTGGTGACGATCCGGACGGCGAGCACCCCCACCACGAGCCCGAAAACGCAGAGAACCGCGATCATCGCCGCCATGTCCTGCCCCCCTGTTGCCCCTTGCGCCGCCCCCCGGCGGCCCCCGTTCCCTCGTTGCAGCGGGATTGCCCGGTCCGCCGCGCGCCCAAAGCACGCTTGAGCAAGACCAGAGCTTCGGCGCAGGATGACGCCATGACCCCCAAGCCCGCGCCCTCAGGCCGCCCCCTGCTCGCCCCGCGCCTCGCCTCCTTCGGCACGACGGTCTTCGCCGAGATGTCCGCCCTCGCCGCCCGGACGGGCGCGATCAACCTGGGCCAGGGTTTCCCCGACACGGACGGCCCCGATGAGGTCCGCGAGGCGGCGGTCCGCGCGCTCCGCGAGGGCCGCGGCAACCAGTACCCGCCCGGCCCCGGCATCCCCGAACTGCGCGAGGCGGTCGCCGCCCACCAGCACCGCTTCCACGGCATCGACCTGGACCCCGCCACCGAGGTGCTCGTCACCGCGGGCGCGACCGAGGCGATCGCGGCGACGCTCCTCGCCCTCGTCGAGCCGGGTGACGAGGTCATCGCCTTCGAGCCGTACTACGACTCGTACGCGGCCGGGATCGCGCTCGCCGGCGGCCACCGCGTCCCCCTCACCCTGCGCGCCCCCGGCTTCCGCCCCGACCTCGACCGCCTCGCCGCCCTCATCACCCCCCGCACGCGCCTGCTCCTCCTCAACTCCCCGCACAACCCCACCGGCATGGTCCTCACCCGCGAGGAGGCCACCGAGATCGCCCGCCTCGCCGTCGCCCACGACCTCCTCGTCGTCACCGACGAGGTCTACGAACACCTCGTCTACGAGGGCGAGCACATCCCCCTCGCCACCCTCCCCGGCATGCGCGAGCGCACCGTCTCCATCTCCTCAGCGGGCAAGACCTTCTCCTTCACGGGCTGGAAGGTGGGCTGGGTCAAGGCTTGTTGACCCGCCTATTGCCGACCGCCGCACAGCTGTCTCCCATGGGAGCGGCCAGGACGCCTCCAGAATCCCAAAAGGTGTGCGAACACCGAAGTGGCTTGGCAGCACAGATCTTTCCTAAGAAATCCCAAACAGCGTGCTCGCAGCAGCGCATGGCGTTCTTCTTCTACTGTCCTTCTCGTGGCCGGGATCGCACGGCTCGTCACTCGCTGACGGAACCCTCACCCTCAGAAAGGACTCCACGTGCAGCTGAGACTGATGTACGTGATCGTCGCGCTCCTCGGAGCCCTCGTCGCAGCGCTGACCGGCAGCCTGGTGGCCGTGCTCGAAGGAGGGCGTGGAGTGGCCGCTCTCAAGATGGGAGCGAAGACCTTCGCCGGCGCGCTGACACTCCTCTTCGCCGTCATGATCGCCTTGGGTGTGGTGGGCTCGTGAGCGGCGGGGAAGCGTACCGAGTGTCCGCACCGTCGGCCGTCTCCCGTTCCTCGGACCGAGCCCTCATCGAGGTGCGCCACCTCTTGACGCAGCTGTCGCGACATATGCCCGTCTCGGACGCCAATCGGCTCGTCCTAGGTCTCCTGTATCTGAGCCGGGTCCCACGCGCGGCCGCCGCCACGCCCGGAGTACCCACATGGGCGTGGTTGCTGAGCCGGACCACCGACCCGCACAACGCGAGGTTTCGGGCCGACGTGTCCAAGTGCCTTGCCCATTGGCTTCCCGCCGTCGAAGATCGGGACGCCGGGACGACGAGTCTGGTACCCATGGCGCCTTCCGGCTCTGAGAGGCTCCTGCTCGCTCTCGTCCGTGCCATCGCATCCGCCCAGCAGGTCGCCCCCCTGCTCGACCAGTGTCTGAGCGATCTCTCAGCTGCTCAGGCGGACGGCGACAAGTACTTCACCCCGGTTGACCTGGCACGTCTCATGGTCAGCGCAGCCGTCCCCCGCGACGGGGACCGCGTGCTTGATCCGGTCTGCGGTTCGGGGGGACTGCTGGTCGAAAGCCACCGCTACGTCCACGATCGAGTCGGGCTCCATCCGACCATGTCCCTGGTGGGCAAGGAGCAGCACATGCTCTCCTCACAGGTGGCTCGCATGAACCTGGCGGTGCGAGGGATCGCGGCTCAGATCCTCCCGCCCGGTGACAGCCTCGCAGTGCCAGAATCCGAGCAGCACGACATCATCCTGGCCAATCTCCCCTTCAACCAGTCGGGGTGGGCACGGGAGGAGGAAACGCAGGGCGGCCCCTCCCGGCCGGCCAGCGCAGCGCCCCTTGATCCTCGCTGGCCCGAGGAGCCCCCGAGCCCCGGCAACGCCAACGCAGCATGGATCCAGCACATCGCACACGCGCTGGCACCGAAGGGACGAGCCGTCTTCCTCATGGTGGACACCATGGCCTCCACGCGAAAGGCGGGGCCGATCCCGCGGCTACGCGAGCGTCTGCTGCGCGATGACCTCGTGGAAAGCGTCATCGCCCTCCCCGCGCGTGTGTCCGGGCCGTCCCGGGATACCACTCCTTGCCTGTGGGTTTTCAACAAGGACAAGAGCGCCCGCCCCGGGTGGGGCACCCACGACCGCCGGGGTCAGGTGCTCTTCGTCAACGCACGGAACGCCTATGAGCAGTTGCCGAATTCGCGGGCCCGCAGGCTGGGCGAGAAGAACAGCGCCTCGATCTCGACCACGCTCGCGGCTTGGCGCGGCCTGGCCGAAGCCGGTTCCGCGCCACCTCCGTACCAGGACGAGCCCGGCTGGTCGCGGAGCTGCACGGTCACCGAAATCGCCGCCCACGAGTACAGCCTGATGCCGACCTCGTACGCCGTCGAGCCGCTGAGCCGGGAGCAGGACACTCGCGGCAGGGTGGAACGGCTCAAGCGCGAGCTGATGGAGCAACTGGAGGAGATGCGCGACCTGGAGCCACGGCTGCTTGACGCGTTGGAGGAACTCTGATGGAACCCGATGCCCGCTTGGTCGATTCGGAAGACGGTGCTTGGCCGACGACCTCTCTCGACAGGCAACAGCGCCTCAGCAGAAATGTCTTCACCGCATGTGGCTTCGTGGACGAGGAGATCGCGGACACGACTCCGGGGGTGGTCAGTTCGACTTTCGTCCATGGAGGCCGGATCTTCGCGCCCCGCACCAACGAGAGCGCCACGCGCCAACCCGCGCGGCTCCGGGCAACGCTCCGACAGGGCGATCTCGCTGTCGTACTCGTCCGACGGGTGGGGGATTCGGCGCTTGTCACCCCCGCGCATGCCGGATGGCCCGCGAGCAGGTCGATCGGCATCATCCGAACGGAGGCCCACATCCTGGAGTGGCTGCATATCTGGCTGCAAACAAGCACCGCCCGAGCCCGGATCGAAGAAGACGTGACGGCACACGTCGAGCCGACCACCAGCCTCGAAGCCCTCCGGCGTATGCCGTTTCCGCTGCCGCCGCTCGACGTCATCAGCCGCTACCACCGGGTATTCCGCCTCATCGAGGAGACGGCCTCTCTTTACGAGCGGACGGCGCGCACGGCGGTGGAGCTGGTCGACGCGCTCCACGAAGACGAGGTCGTCGCAAATCCGGGGTGGGACTCGCAACCACTCGCGAAGGTCGCCCACCTCAAGACGGGGAAGGGCTCGGAACGCTCTCTCACGCTCGTGCCCGCCGAGACCGGCGTCGGGGCGATCGCACCACGGGACTTGTATCAGCTCTCCGTGCCCTACGTTCAGCGGTTCCGGTTGCACACATCCGCTGGCCCCGGCGAGGTGTTTCCCACCGGCACCTTTCTACTGGGTACGCGCGCCGAAGGCACACATATCGCCGTGGCGAACCAACCCGTCAGGGCATTGAGAAGCGTCGTGGCCCTGGGCCCCCGTGAGGAGGACGACGCCTGGTGGCTGCTGCACGAGCTCAGGGCCCGAAGCCAGGAAATCGTGGAACGCGCGCAGGGCGAGAAGCGCCGCGAGATCTCCGCCCTCGCTCTCAAGCGCCTGAACATCACCTGGCCGGACCGGTTCTCCCGCGCCTTTTTCCACAGAGCCGCCGAGCCTCTGCACGCCACCGCACAGCTCCTCGTCTCGAAGGTCGCCACCCTGCACGCCCTGAGGGATGCGCTCCTGCGGGACATTGCCGCGAAAGCCGGCATTCTGCGCGAGCCGAAGGCAGACGAGGAGGAAGCCCCCATCGCGGTTCCCGGACCACGCGGAGGCGGAACAAGGTATGCGCAAGGATGAGCTTCGAAGGCTCGATGGCAGCTACCCCGGTGAGGACGGTGGAGACATGGGCGGCAGGCCGCTGCTGAACCGCAGGCTGGAAGGACTCGGGACGACGATCTTCGCGGAGATGTCGGCGCTGGCGGCGGAAACGGGGGCGATCAACCTGGGCCAGGGCTTCCCGGACACGGACGGCCCGGAGTCCGTACGCGAGGCGGCGGTGCGGGCCCTGCGCGACGGCCGCGGCAACCAGTACCCGCCCGGCCCGGGCGTCCCCGAACTCCGCGAGGCGATCGCCGACCATCAGCGACGCTTCTACGGCATCGATCTGGACCCCGACACCGAGGTGCTCGTCACCGCAGGCGCGACCGAGGCGATCGCCGCGACCATGCTCGCGCTCCTGGAACCCGGCGACGAGGTCATCGCCTTCGAGCCGTACTACGACTCGTACGCCGCCTGCATCGCGATGGCCGGCGCGCGGCGCGTCCCGCTCACCTTGCGTGCCCCGTCCTTCCGCCCGGACCTGGACGAGCTGCGAGCGAAGATCACTCCGAAGACGCGGCTGCTCCTCCTGAACACCCCGCACAACCCCACGGGGATGGTCCTCACTCTCGAAGAGCTGAGCGCCATCGCCGGCCTCGCTGTGGAGCACAACCTGCTGGTCGTGACGGACGAGGTCTACGAACACCTGGTCTTCGAGGGGGCACACCATCCCATCGCTGCCCTCCCGGGCATGCGCGAGCGCACGGTCTCGATCTCCTCCGCGGGCAAGACCTTCTCCTTCACGGGCTGGAAGGTTGGCTGGGCTACGGCGAGCCCGCCCCTGATCGCCGCCGTCCGCACCGCAAAGCAGTACCTGACCTTCGTCAGCGCGGGCCCGCTCCAGTACGCGATCGCGGAGGCCCTCTGCCTCCCGGACACGTACTTCGACACCTTCCGCGAGGACCTCCACCGCAAGCGAGACCTCCTCGCCGACGGCCTCCGCACCGCGGGCTTCGAGGTCTACACCCCCCAGGGCACCTACTTCCTCACCACCGACATCACCCCCCTCGGCGAAAAGGACGCCTACAACTTCTGCCGATCCCTCCCCACCCGCTGCGGCGTCGTCGCGGTCCCGAACTCCGTTTTCTACGACGACCCCGAACAGGGCCACAGCCAAGTGCGCTTCACCTTCTGCAAAAAGGACGACATTCTCCACGAGGCTGCCAGGCAACTGCGACACTTGGCAGCCTGAACCCACCCGCACTCTGCCTTTAGTGCGGAGTGGGCAGAGTCTGGCCTTTCTTGGGGTTCTGCCCACCCTGTCACAGAGAGCAACGATCCAGTGCAGATGATCGCCCGAACGGCAGGGGCAGCCCACCACGAAGGCTGGCAAACTATATTTGTGACAAGAAAAACCCGCAGGACTGCGCCCGGGGTCGTCGGCGGCCGGGTGATGATAAAACGCAAAAAACTCGCATCCGCCCGCCCTCGCTACTGGGAAGTGCCGACGAGAATGGCGGTGGACCGCAAGAGCGCGGTCCTCGCCGGGCGGTGCGCCTCGGATAGGGCTTCCTCTGAACTGCTGGAGATATGAGCGAGCAAGGGCTATCAAACGCGTCGGCCGGACAGTGGGCACCGCCGGAGGGGTCATGGGCCTCGTCGGCCGCGACCAGGCGGAGCATGCTGGCCAACCGAAGCCGTGACACAGCGCCCGAGCTGCTCCTCCGCTCGCTCGTCCACGCCGCTGGCTTGCGCTACCGCGTGGCGGCAAAGCCGCTCCCGAAGATGCGCCGCACAGCCGACATGGTCTTCCGCCCTACCAGGGTGGCAGTCTTCATCGACGGCTGCTTTTGGCACGGCTGCCCGGAGCACTTCGTGATGCCCAAGACGAACCAGCCCTACTGGGAAGAGAAGATCGGCCAGAACATTCAGCGCGACCGGGACACAGACAACCGCCTCACGGAAGCAGGCTGGCTAGCACTTCGCTTCTGGGAACACCTCGAACCAGAGGCGTGTGCTGCCACCGTCATCAAGGCAGTGGCAGTTCGACGGCAGAAGCTGCGGGCTTCAAAGCGTCCGAGGGAGACCTCCTGACCGCCGCATGGTCGACGGCAGCGATCGACTCACTCCGCCGGAAGCTCGAACCGCTAGCTAGTGACCTTCTCACCCCCCTTTGCGAGATGTAGCTGATCAAACCGGGTCAGCTACCGTCATAGGCCACTTGCAGTCGCGTGGTGCTCTTGGCTGTGTGCAGAAAGGCATCGCCCTGGCCGGCCAAAGCTTCGGCTCCAGTCTCGTCCAGAATGATGCGACTATCAGTGGCTGTCTTGACACGCAAAGCGAGTTGCGCAGGGAAGTTAGAGCGGATTGTAGTAGAGATGACGTCCGCACTCGGTCGCTGCGTGGCCGTGATGACGTGGATACCCGCAGCGCGGGCCTTCTGCGTCAGGCGCTTGAGGAGCGTTTCAATCTGCTTCTTCTCTTCGGGATCGCTAGTGAGATCGGCGTACTCGTCCAGGACAATGACGATCCAAGGCTTTCGATCTGCTCTGTCAACCTTGGCGTTGTACTCGACGAGCTTGCGTGTGCGGATCGCCTTCATGTCCTTGTAGCGTACGGCCATCTCTTCGACGGTTTCCTCAAGCATTCCAATGGCATCGGAAGCGTCCATACCGATCACGCCGTCAACGTGCGGGTCATCCTCGAAGCCGACAAGTTCGGTGCCCTTCGGATCCACGAGCCGGAGACGCAGCGCGCTCTTGTCGTACCGGACCAGGCCCTTGAGGATCGTGTCCAGCGCAACGGACTTACCTGATCCGGTAGTGCCAGCCACCAACAAGTGCGGTGAGTCTGCGGAGGACAGATCAATCACGACCGGGTTGCCTTCGATGTCTGCACCCAGCGGGGCGATGAGGCTCTCCGGATCGGCTGGGCACCGCCGCCACAGCGCCTTGGCGTCGACGCCGTACTTCTCGTCGTCGACCTTGGGGATCTCGAAGAGCACGGAGCCGCGATCGCTGCGAGTACGGATATTGAAGCCGGAGGGCAGTGCCAGGGCCAGGAAGATCTCGTCTCGTCGATTGGTCAGCTTGTCCACTGTGACCCCCGGATTGGGGATGAACCGGAAGATGTAGAAGCCGGGTCCCTCCTGCCACTTGCCGGCCTCCGGCGCAGTGACCGCGACCTTGTGGCGGGCGAAAACATCGACGATCTTGTTGTAGCGAAGCGCCAGCGCCTCATCGGAGAGCCCATCGCGAGAAGCCTTCAGAGGAGCAGAACCGTCCTCTGCGGTAGGGCGACGCGCAAGTACTTCTTCTGACGTGGCTGTTCGAGCAGCAGCCCCGCCTACCTCTGCAGATGCCATTGCTTCCCCCGGAGCGGGCGGTGCTGCGACAACGGGGGCACAGGAGACATTGACGGCATCATTGGCGACCTTCGCGGCCCCGCCGAGTACCCCGGTGGCAACAAGAGGATCGGCGTTGCTGGGCACTTGCTTGGCGCGCAGCGCACCAATGAGACTCAGCAGTTCCCGTTTGTTCAATCTCACCAGGGTGTGCCTGCCGAGGCTTCCGACCGCGGGTGCCGGCTGATCGTCCTCTGCCGAGATAGCCACGGCGACACCAGTGACGTGGCCGAGCTGGACATCCTCGGAGCGCAGGGCATCGAGGACCTTCGCCTCGACCTGGCGGTGATCGTCATTGCCGATCAGAGTGCGAGCCGGAAAGTCTTCGGCCTGCGTGGTCTTCCCACTGGTCTGAGCAATCGCGGCGGCGAGCTCGTCAAGCCAGAAGGGATGGTCGTGGCGAGCTTCGTCGCCTGAACGGAAGGCCTCCTTGCAGAGGTCGGTCGTGCGGTTGAGCTGCTCCTCAGCCGAGCCGATGTCGAAGGTCTGGCGGAACTTGGACTCGGCGACCAGGACATCCAGGCGAACCGTGCCGTCACCCTCGACCGTCAGCACGAACCGGCCGAGGTCGGCACGCGTTTTGTGTCCGCGGCCGAACCAGCGGTGGTGCTCATCGAAGCTGATCCAGGTGACCAGGCTCGTGCCTTGCCGAGGGACAGGGAACAGCTGGTCGATGATGAAGCGCGTTGCGACCAGGCCGACGACCTCGTTGACCGTAGTGCCAATGCCCAGGGAGCGCAGCACGGCGCCAGGGGTTACGTTACGGCCGACTTCGTAGATTCGTTTAGCGGTACTTTCCGAATCCTGCGGGGTGACGACACCGATCTGCTCAAGACGGCGGCGCAGTCGCTGGACGACGAACTGCCGACCGGTCTGCGAGCTGACGATGAGGGTGTAGGACTCATTCTTGCCGACGCTGGGCTTGACGAGAATGACGTCAGGGCGGTTGCGCAAGGCGTCGATCTGCTCACGGCCGATGAAGCTGTCGAGAGTGACGACCCAGTGGGCCACACGGTGCAGCGTCTCGAACAGGTCCTGGTGCTGGTGAAACTGCACCTGCATCTCGAAGTAGTCGATGCCCTCGACGCTCTCCCGGGAGACCGGAGAACGGCGGTCGTAGCGCACGCACAGGGTCGACCAGGATTCAAGAGTCTCGTCGGCGGTCTCAGGCAACAGTGCTCTCACGACATTCTCGCTGGTCTGAGCGAGGTTGTGTGAGGCCTGATGCTTCCAGGGGTTGAAGGAACCCGACAAAGACTCCTTTTTGGTGCTCTCCTTCATACTGGTCTGCGTGCCGAACAGTGCTGGCGCCAGCGCGAGGTCGATTGTATTTTCCAGCCCCGACAGGTCTGCTTCCTGATCGGGCTCCCACGCCTGAAGAATCAGTTGGACATCGGGGAGGAAGCTGTCAGCGGACATTTCCGCGCCGGAGAACTGCAGGTCGAAACCTTGGATGATCTCGTGGTGGGTGGCCTGCGGAGCCAGTACAACTAGATCGACTTTCAGACGCGGGTTCTTGGCCCGCATCTGCTTTGCCACGCGCATCGGCAGGACAGGGTCGCCGTTGCGGTCCAGAAGCAATACGCGCAGTCCATCAAGCTTGTGGGGGTAGGTCGTCAGGTAGTCGGTGACGACGCGGACCATCTCGTCGATCGCGGTCTCGTCGACGCTGGAGAGCCAATCCTTGGACTCGTTTCCGCCGTAGCGGACCGGTGCGTACTCCTCGTGCCCGGCCGATTCCCGCATGGGGATAGCAATCGTGCCGCCCGGACCAACGAGGACCGCTGGCGTCCCATGAGGGGAGATACGGTCAATGGCGTCGAAGAAGAGCTCCTGGTTTTCCTGGTTGAGGCTCAGCCCTCCCTCCTTGTTCAGGGCGGTGCCGATGCTGCTGGCAGCCTCCTCGTAGTTCTTTGCCAGCCAGCGCAGCTTCAGCGGGTGGGTGCCGAGCATCATCATGCGGTGGTCGGCCAGCCCGACGACATCTGTCAGGACGACAGCTTCAAGGTCTGCGTTCGGAGCATTGTCGGGAACCAGCGCTGTGCGAGCTTCACGGAGCACGCCTTCCCACTCGCGTACATAATCGTTGATCTTCACGGCGTCAAGCCCGTTGCAGAACCTGTTGAAGTGCTCCGCCCTAAGGCTCTCCAGTCGGCCGGCGAACTGTGACGCGGGAACGGGCACGGCCTCGTCGGTCTGCCACTGCCGTGGGTCGTTGAATTTTTCGAGAAATGAGTCGAAGGTCAACTGGCTTGCATAGCCGGGAGGAGTTCGCCAGCCGTGGATGAGGGCCGCCAGCGCGATCTGCCCCGGGATGCCGAGAGGGTCCCAGCGAAAGCGTCGCTGGGCGCCGTCCATCTCAACCAGGACGCGTAGCGGGGCCCACTCTGTGTTCGGATCGAACGGCTCGTCCTCCTCCGGCAGAGGCGGCTTGGTCAAGTCCAACAGGCAAGCCTCGACGTCCAGGGTGAGGCGAAGACCGGTGGATTCCCGGACATCGTCCAGGGTGTTGGCGTACAGGAAGGCAAAAAGCCAGCGGCTCCACCGCCCGACCTCCTGGTTGCCTTCAAGCCCGACGACGACCGAGCCTTCGTCTTCATCGGAGAAGTAGGTCAGCTCCCGCAGGAGGGCACGTAGTGGGTCCTGGACGAACTGGGAGTCCGGAAAAGCGAGCTTCTCGACTTTGCGGCGCAGCCGCTTGGACAACAGGTCAGCCAGCGGCTCTGCTCCCCCTGTGGGAGCCTCGTCGAGGAAGCGCTGCGCGGCTTCCTGATCTTTCTTGTCAAGTACCTCCTCGATCATCATGGCGTCGAACTCGTCGACCCGATCTGCGTCGGCCTTCTCGATCTCCTGTCGGACCTGCTGGCCCAGGCCGATCTTTTTGGACTTCTGCTCGAAGACTTCCAGCCAGAGGGTCAGGTCCTGCTCGCGGCGCAGCTGACGGGAGTCCTGCGGCGTAGACCCACTGCGCTCGAGGTCGAGTACGAGGCTGCGCATGAGTGCCTTGGCAGTCTCGGAATCCGTACCTATGTGGTTCAGGGACTCATCGCTGAACTCGGTCGCGTTTAGGCGGTCTATCAGGTCGTCCTCGGGGATCTCCTTGCCCGTGGGCTGCCTGAAGGCACTGACCGAGACGTTCTTCTTGATTCGGGTAGCCAGCGCGGCGGGCCTAGTGAAAAGTCCGTGGTCTGGGAAGAGATCAAGAGCCGGAAGGGCCGCAGAGATCTCCTGGCACACGATGTCAGGGGTGTGGACCTGAGTCGCAGCAACCTTCTGCGCAGTGTCGACCAGAAATTCCGCCCAGCGGTGCAGGGACCTGGGCTCCTCATCAGTGACAGCCCTCCAGATCTCCGGCAGAAAGGTTGCCATCACTGCCGGAACGGTGCCGCGTCCCCCCGCCTCCTGCCATGCTTCCGCCATGAATCTGTCGAACCCGCGTTCGCCGGCAGGGTCAAGGTAGTTGCCCAGGATCGTGGCATCGTTCAGCGCGTTCATGGCCGCCAGCCCCTGTGCGTCCGGAGACTGCCCCCACTCGAACAGCAGCACGGCCTTGCCCTGTCCGGAATTTCGCCACTTGGTCAACTGGTCCTGCGCCCCCAGCAGATATTCAACAGGTACGCCGTCGATCGGCTCGGAGGTGCCGACCTTGACGACAACCTGACGGTCCGGCGCGCCTGACAGCTGCTGGGCGGTGCGGCGGAGAGCCTCGGCCACGGTCGGCCGGTCGAAACCGCTGACCCGTAGCACGGCGCGGACGCCACGGGCCTCAGCGACCTTGCGGAGTGCTTCGTCGGCTACGAACCGGCCAAGCGCTCGGATACTGCTGTCGGTCACTGGGGCTCCCCTCGAACCATGCTGGTTGCATCTGAATACTGAGTGAGCAGACCAATAGCGGCGAGCTTCTCCCGGAAAGCCTTGCCGTTGTGGTCGAGGACCGACGGGTCGACCTCGTAGGCCAACGGGCTCGCTGCCGCGACCTTGTCCTCCACGACAAGCCGATACCTCTCGTACAGCAGCGTGCAGAACCTGTCGAACTCCATCTCCGTGTCCTGCGCGACAGTGGCCGAGACCAGAGCCTCGAGCATCGGAGGCTTCATGGTGAAGTGCCGGCGTCCGGTCGTCGCGTTCAGGGCTCCGACTGCAGCAAGGGTTTCGCTGAAGAATGCTCGGGGTGAGGCGACCGCGGTGCCACCCTCCTCGGCGAATCTCCCGTAGCGCCGCTTTTTATCCTCGTTGCCTTCGGATTCGGCAATCATCACCCGAGCCTGGACGTTGATCGCGTTGACGATGTCGTTGCGGAAGCCAGCGAGGTTCTTCTGCGACTCCCTGCGCAGCGGGGTCGCCTCGTTGCCGAAGTCCAGGAGGATCGACTCCCGGTCGGCTGCGCCGAGCTTGGTTCGTGCGAGGTGGAGCTGGTGGCGCGCCAAGCAGTAGGGGACCCAGTGCATGAGACTCTCAGTACGCTTGGCCCTCGGGACTGTAGCGATCCGAGCCACGATGTTGCGGGTCCCCTCCCTCAGCAGATCAGGCCACGGGCTGAGATCCTCGTACAGCTCAATTCCTGAGTCCGAGCCATCCACGGGTGCTTCGTCATAGTCGAAGTCGTGCGCGCTGAGGGCCTTCGCGAGATTGCCCAGCGGGGTGCCGCTGTTCTGCACGAGGTCGTACAGGCCCTGCCGAGTCGCCTCCTTGCGGTCAGGATCGGGATCGGTACGGAGGACTTTGTAGGCCCAACTCCCACCATCGCGGAAGAGGTAACGCTCGATACTCGGAGCGTTGATATCGACAGCCACCTTGGCGGCCTGCTTGCGCTTCTTCGCGATCTTCCTGGCATCGACTTGCTTGACGCGTCGTTCGACAGCGTCGTAGTGGATAAGTTCACCCACAAATGGATAGATGTGCGCGCCGAACCAACTGGGCTGGCTGCGCCGCCCTGGAATCTCAACCAACAGGGATGAGAACAGGGCGCGGAGCGTTTCCATCGTCTCGGGAGTGTCCAGCTCAACGGCCTTGCCGAGTTCCTCATCGCCCTCGACTATGCGAGCGTTAGTCGCGATCCGCCGGGCCAGGTCGTGCGAGGTCCTCTTGTAAGCCGTGCCAGCTCCGTTGTCCAGGAGTCCTGCGAAATTCTCCGGGTCTTCCTGATGTGCCAGGTAGACGCCACGGGCGATTGCAAGCATCTCAAGCGGGACGTAGAAGCCGCGGCCCTGCTGTTCGAGATTCACACCGAAGAGGCGAAGGACGACCTCGGCCTTGGAACGATCAGCCATTACGCACGCACCGACCTGATCTTGTCGCCGACATCGATCATGAGCTTTCGCATGACGTTGCCCACCAGTACCTGGATCTCGTCGTCCTTGTTCGACGAGTCAGCCAGCTCAGCCAGGGACCCACTCAGGCCGCGGATCTCTGCCTCGTGCTGCACCTCACTGCGCAGGCCTGCGGCCCATCTCGTCAACAACTCAAAACGCAAAAGGTCCGCTTCCACCGAGACTGCGCCCTGGTCAGGGGCGACGGCTGGGATGCGGATGTAGATGGCCCGGTTGAGCCACTCAACCGCGTTCCGCATCTCGGGGGTGGTACTCGTACCGGCTTCTCTCTGCCACTGGGTGACCTGGTCGACCACCTCAACGCCCTTGCTGGGCACTCGCCGGGAGATCACGGCCGCGCGGGCGCGGTGCGTGAAAAAGGCGGGGTCAAGCACGAAGAAGTCGGGGTTGCTCGCTGCCCGGTGGATACCCTGAACGGCCTCCAGACCCTTGAGGAATCGGTCTCGCACTCTGGTGTCTGCCGGGTCCCGGTTCTCGTCCTGGATGCGCACGAAGTCGTCGCCGGCCTGCAGGCCCAGGCGGGCGAAACGGTCCGTTTCGTCGTCACTGTCGAAGAAGTCGGCCCTCCGCAGGAAGGTGTACAGCCCCCGCAACTGTTCGGCCTGCTTCTGGGCGTCCCGATTCGTGCGGACCTTCTGCAGGTAGCTGCTGGCATCAGCGGGAGGGAAGTCGCCCGCCCTATCCGGGTCCAGCCGGTCGTCGACCTGGCGACGGGAGACCCGGCCGGGGTCCAGCTTCCGCAGCGCGAAGAAAGCAGGGACCAGATGACGCTGTTGCTGACTCAACCGGTCGCCGAAGAGCGCTTGGTGGTACAGGTAGGGAGCTTGCCACTGCCGGTTCGAGTGCGACCGCTGGTACCTGTCGTGGACGTCATCGCAGGACAGGCCCCCGGTGAGCGTGTAGCTAGTCACCGACAGCGCCTGACGTGTTGTAATGACGGCCCCGGTCCGCTCGGCCGCAGCGAAAATGTCACGGATCGCGGCCCGGCGCTGAGGCCCCCGCATAGGATCACTCAGTTCGTTGCGGTTGGCCAGGATCGGGCAGACCTCGCGCGCATCACAGCTCTCGCACCGCTTCCACCGCGACGACTGGGTGGTCGTCCACTGCCTCAGGACCCAAGGGATGAGCCCGCCATTGGAGCTGTCGGCTGCTACAGACTGGTAGTTGAGGTTGATCACGATGACTGCGCCGAGAGGATCACTGACCTGCCCGCGAACTATGCCATCCGTCAGGGTCTGCACCAGGATCCTGGCACGTCCGGTTCCGGATTCGCCGAAGTCGTCGTCCTCGGCAACGCACTTGCGCAGTTGGCCCTCGTTCGCGCAGATGATCGCGATGCCTTCGTCCGGAGGGTCGAGAAGCTTCACGAGCGTGCGAGCACCGGCCTGGGGGGTGAGCTCACTCAGATCGCTGAGGATGTACAGCGGGCGGCCGCTGCGGGTTCGGCCGACAGGTCGGCTCGCCCCTTTCGCCTCGGACAGCGCGTGGAAGACCGCCTTCCGGACGTCTGCCGTGATCGGCTCATCGCCGGCCCGCAATTTGGCTAGAAGGCTGGCACACAGGCTCGTCTTACCGTGCCCAGCGTCTCCGGTGAGGACGATGGTCCTCGTGGTCGGTCGCTCGATCGCACCCAGCAGGTATTCCAGCGTCACAACGGGGAACTGCGGTTGCGTCCAGTCTGCCTGCGACTCGTAGACCATCTCAGAGGCGTCGACATGGAACGGCTGGTACCGGCGTATCCGTTGGACGTGCTTGTTGACCTCTAGCGGCATGCTGCTGTCCTTCATCGAACGACCCTGGAGCGCGGCAGAATTTTAGCTGCCAGTGCCCCATGCGGTAGATCTATTCCCCAACTCGGCTCGCAAGCGCGCCGGCTCGCCGCGCGCGTGGCTGTACCGCAGGCTTTGAGGGCCGATGAGTCAGACGCTCGCCGCTGCGGGCGCACGATGCGATCTGTGATCGCATTGCAGAGGCGCGGGATGCCAGCTTGTCCGGACTGTAGAGGTGAGTCAGCCGCAGGGGCAGCGGCCGTCGTCGGACCTGCCCAAGGCCTGCGGCGCCCGAAGGCTGGCCATAGAACCGTCGTGGTCGGCGCGCCAGACGGTACGCGGGGGCCGGTCTGCAGCATGTGATCACCCTTGATCGAGTAGGATGACCGCTCGTTCCGGCGAATCTTCAAGCGAGTGCACATGGGGGTCACACGTGGGTGAGCGACACCCCTTGCGGGCCAAGCGGCGGCCGAAATTCGAGGACGGGGCCGGCCCTCTGCGAGTCGTGGACCTCTTCGCCGGCTGTGGTGGCCTCACCCTGGGCGTCGCCCAGGCAGCACACAAGCATGGCGTTTCGCTCAATGTTCGTCTTGCGGTTGATTTTGAGGCGGCGCCCACCAAGGTCTTCAAGGAGAATTTCCCTAAGGCCAACGTCCAACAGGGGGCAGTCGAGTATTTTTTCGACGGCGACCTTGGAGCCTCTTTGACCGCTCAGGAAAAAGAAACCCTCTCCACGGTGGGCGAGGTGGACCTCCTGATCGGAGGCCCCCCATGCCAGGGGCATAGCAATCTCAACAACCACACCCGCCGCGACGACCCAAAAAACCGGCTGTATCTGCGCATGGCTCGTGCCGCAGAAGTCTTGCGGCCCAGCGTGGTCGTGATTGAAAATGTACTGGCAGTTGTCAATGACAAGCAACAGGTCGTCTCCCGCGCCATCGTCCATCTCAGGAAACTCGGATACGACGTCGCTACTAGCCGTATCGACCTCCTCAAGCTCGGGGTAGCTCAGACCCGCAAACGCCACATACTGCTGGCCATCCGTGAAGACGCAATGCCTTTCGGCTATTCGGCTGCCGAATTGCTGAAGATCGAAAACCATAATAGCGCACCGCATGACCTGAATTGGGCTATCGGCGACCTGCTCGGCGTTTCGGCCAAGTCATTCTTCGATGAAGCAGCCGTACCCAATGCGGAAAATCAGCGACGCATGAACTATCTCTTCGAGAATGACGCACACAATCTGCCGAACGAAGAGCGCCCCGAATGCCACCAGGGCCAACATAACTATGCCTCAATGTATGGCCGTCTCTGGTGGGACCGCCCCTCTCAAACCATCACCAGCGGTTTCGCGACGATGGGGCGCGGACGCTTCGTCCACCCGGCCGTTCCTCGCTGCCTCACCGCGCATGAAGCCGCACGCATCCAAGGCTTCCCTGACTATTTCAGAATAGTCGACGAAAGAGCCAAGCCTCGCTACGAGCTGACTCGCACGGAGGTTCAGGTCATCATCGGCAATGCTGTTCCCCCACCGCTGGCCGAGGCTCTGACCTCCAGGCTCTTCGACGCTGATGTTCTGCAGGTGCGGGACGACACCTCTCGGGGGTTCGACGACGACTTCGCAGCCCCTGCTGTGGGCCTCGCTTGCTGAGGCTCCAGCAGCCAAAGGGCATGCCCGGAACCTCGACTGGTCTCATGTACTAGAGGGGCTGTACGACCGCCGGGCAGCACACGTGGGCCGGGTGGCTAATTGCCTGTATGGGCACTGATACTCCGCTCGCTCTCCGGGGCCGCGTCCTTCTTGGCGGGGGGCACACACCTACACTGGAATGCGACAGCAAGGAGGAGTACCGGGTCGGCCGAAAGCCATTAGGCAAACGACGCGAGTAGGCACAGGTGTGGCTCCATCCCCAGTACCCTGGCTCCCATGTCCACTACCCCGCTCCGTGTCCGTTTCGCTCCTTCCCCCACGGGGATGTTTCACGTTGGTGGGGCGCGGTCCGCGCTCTACAACTGGGCCGTGGCGCGACAGTCCGGGGGGACGTTCGTTCTGCGGATCGAGGACACGGACGCGGCGCGGAACAAGCCGGAGTGGATCGACGGGATAGTGAGCGCGCTCGCGGCGATCGGGATTCACGGGGAGGACCCGGCTTTCGAGGGGCCGTACTTCCAGTCGCAGAACGCGGAGCGGCACCGGGAGGCGGGGCTGCGGCTGTTCGCCGAGGGGCGCGCGTACTACTGCGACTGCACGCGGGAGCAGTTGAAGGAGCGGACGGGCTCCGAGCACCTCGGGTACGACGGCTTCTGCCGGGACCGTGGGTTGCGGTACGAGGAGGGGCGGGCGCTGCGATTCCGGACGCCCGACGAGGGGGAGACCGTCGTGGTCGACCTCGTGCGCGGGGAGCCGGCCTTCCCCAACAGCGCCATCGAGGACTTCGTGATCGCGCGCGGGGACGGGTCACCGGTCTTCCTGATCGCCAACGTCGTGGACGACCTCGACGAGGGCATCACGATGGTCATCCGCGGCGAGGAGCACCTCTCGAACACGCCGAAGCAGCAGTTGCTGTGGGAGGCGCTGGGGGCGCAGCCGCCGACGTGGGCGCACCTGCCGGTGATCGTGAACGAGAAGCGGCAGAAGCTCTCCAAGCGCCGCGACAAGGTCGCGCTGGAGGACTACCTCGCCGAGGGCTTCCTGCCCGAGGCGATGGTCAACTACCTCATGCTGCTGGGCTGGGGCCCCGGCGGGGACCGGGAGATCATGCCGTACGAGGAACTGGAGCGGCTCTTCCGGATCGAGGACGTCAACACCGCGCCCGCGTTCTTCGACGTGAAGAAGCTGACGGCGTTCAACGGGGACTACATCCGCGCGCTGTCGCCGGAGCGGTTCGCCGCCGCGTGCGCTCCGTGGCTCGTCGCCCCGTACGCGCCGTGGCGTCCGGAGACGTTCGACAAGGACGTCTTCGAGGCCGCCGCTCCCCTGGCGCAGACACGAGTGGCCGTGCTCTCCGAGATCACCAACAACGTGGACTTCCTGTTCCTCGACGAGCCGGTCGAGGACGAGGCGTCGTGGAACAAGGCGATGAAGCCGGGGGCCGCTGACATCCTCACCGGCGCGCGCGCCGAGCTGGCCGCGCTCGCGGACTGGAAGGCGGACGAGCTGAAGGCCGTCGTGCTCGCTGTGGGCGAGAAGCACGGGCTCACGCTCGGCAAGGCCCAGGCCCCGATCCGCGTCGCGGTCACCGGGCGGACCATCGGGCTCCCGCTCTTCGAGTCGATGGAGTTGCTCGGCCGCGAGCGCGTGCTCGCCCGCCTGGACGCGGCGGCCGGGAAGCTGGCCGCCGCGCAGGCGTAGCCGTACGAACGTCGCCGCGCAGGCATAGCCGTACGCGCCTCGCCGCTCAGCCGGTCTTCGCGAGGAGGTCGGTCCACGCGGCGGCGAAGTACGGGCGGTCGAAGCGGGCCAGGGCCTCGTACGCGACCTTCGCCTCGTCGGCCGGCGCCTCCGCCCGTTCCCGTACCTGCGCCGCGAGCCCACCGAGGTCCGGGGCCGGCTGGCCGGTGAGCGTCGCGAGGTCGCCCAGGCCCGCCACCGGGCGGATCAGGCACGGGAGCCCGAGGAGCAGGGCCTCGGCCGCGCAGCGGCTCCAGCCCTCCCGCATCCGTGGGGCGAAGACGCCCACGTCGCAGGCGCGGAGCAGGCGCAAGTACCGCGCGCGTGCGACGTCGTAGTGCGCGCTGTCCAGGCCGATGGTGTTGCTGCCGCTCGTGATCAGCCGTACTCCGGGGGCGCCCGCGAGCGCGCCAGCGACCTCGTCGGCGCCCTTCCAGTGCACCGCCTTGCCCCCGTACACGGCGAGCGTGTCCGGGGGCAGGCCGAACTCGGCGCGGCACGCGGCGCGGTCAGCGGCCCTGGCGCGGTCGATCTCGGTCATGTCGAAGGCGTTGTGGATGACCCGTACGTCACCGACGCCGCGAGCGCGGAGGAAGTCCGCCCAGTACGGGGCCACGCACACCACGGCCGCGCACTGCGGCAGCAACCCGAACAGGCGCTCCCAGAGGAGGGCTTCGACCGGTGCCGAGTCGTGTTGCAGCGGCTCGTAGTGGTGGAGGACGAATACCGTTCGCGCCCGCATCCGCGGCGTGAAGAGCAACAGGCTCAGGTCGTCCCACACGAACACGCCCGGTGCCGCGCCCAGCGCCCGCACCGTCGGGGCGAGGCGCGTGAGGTGGCGGAGCTTGCGCCAGCGGCGGACGCGGTAGGTGCGCTTGTGGTCGGGGACCGTGCGCCACTCCACCTCGGCCGAGGTGACCTCGTGGAGCATCCGGAGGTAGGCCCGGCCGCCCGTGCGGCCGACCGGTTCCATCGAGTACGCGATCCGTCTCACGGGCGGGGCTCCTGTCGGTGTCTGTCGTACTCGGCGTGGAGCAGCGTGCGCAGTGCCGCCAGGTGCGGAGTGCGGTCGGCGGCCTCGTCCGCGAGCGGGAGGTAGAAGTCCCGCAGGCTGCGGAGGAAGCGCTCGCGGCGGGCGGAGCCCGGAACGAGATCTCGCAGGTTGTTTGCGCGGTCCGCGAGGCGGACGAGGAGGAGCCCGGGAGGCAGCCCGGCCTGCTTCGCGCGCCAGCCGAGTTCGTCCCCCGAGCACTTGGGGCGCTCTTGGAGGCGGTGGTCGGGAGTCATCGCCCGCAGGCGGGTGGTGAAGTCGGCGCCGAGGTGCCAGGCGAGCAGTTCCGACGACTCCGGCGCCACCTCCAGGGCGTCGTGGAGGAGGGCGAGAACGAGGGTGTCGGCGTCGTCCGCCCCGATCTCGTCCCGCAGGACCGCGACGACGCCGAGCGGGTGTTCCAGGTACGGGGTCCCCTGGTCGCGTACGTGGCCGTCGTACACGATCAGCGCGAGCCGAGCGGCCACTTCGGCGCGGCTTTGCTCCGCCTCAGACCACGACTCCGCGCCGAGGACGGTCAGGACGTGGTCCAGGTCGATGGCTGTCATCCGCTTCACCTCGGCCGCGAAGCCGTGCCGCGCGGGTCCGGGACGTGGTCGGCGAGGAGCAGCGTGTCCCCCACCGCCAGGGCGTCGAGCCCCAGTTCCGTGCCCGCCGCCATCGCGTCCCCGGCGGTGCGCACGATCGGGGCGCCCTTGCGGTTGAAGGAGGTGTTGAGCAGGAGCGGGATGCCTGTGCGCTCGTGGAACGCTTCCAGGAGTTCGCGCAGGCCGACGTGGCCCGGGGCGACGGACTGGACGCGCGCCGTGCCGTCGTGGTGCGTGACGGCCGCGAGGCGATCGGCTCGGCAACGGCGTACGCGCGCGACCCGGTTCATGAAGGGGTCGCCCTCCGACATGAACCACTCCGGTACGTGCTCGGCGAGGACGGCCGGGGCGAAGGGGCGGTAGGCGGCCCGCTGCTTGATCGCGTTGAGCCGGTCCCTCATGGCGGCGCGGCCGGGGTTGGCGAGGATCGAGCGGTGGCCGAGGGCGCGCGGGCCGAATTCGAGACGCCCCCGCACCCACCCCACGATGCGGTGGTCGGCGAGCAGCGCGGCGACCGCAGAACTCAACTCCCCGACCGGTACGGCCCGGTAGCCCTTCGGTACGGGGATCGCGGCCGGGCCGCCCGGCTCCGGGCCCCAATCCGCGTCCACCGGTACCGGAAGCAGCTCCTGCCCGAACTGGTAGTGCCACCCGTACAGCGCCGCTCCCACCGCCGTGCCCGCGTCGTGCGGCGCGGGAGCGACGAACAGCGTGGCGAAGCCGCTGTCGAGGGCGAGGTGGCCGTTGAGGTGCGAGTTGAGCGCGCACCCGCCGGAGAAGACGAGCGCCGGGGCGCCCGTGAGCTGTCGGAGGTGGCGGGCCACGTGAACGACCGACTCCGCGAAGACTTCCTGCACGGCGGCGGCGAGGTCGGCGCGCTTGTGCTCCGGCTGATCCGAGGCGTTGCGAGCGGTCCAGGCGCGACCGTCCAGGAGCAGCGGGGTGTCGCGGTCCGCCGAGCCCCACGGGTGGGCGATGCGTACGTCCCCGTCGTCGCCGAGCCGTACGAGTTCGCGTAAGCGCTCCCCGTACCGCTGCGGGTCGCCGTACGCGGCCAGCGCCATCATGCTGCCCTCGGGCTCGTCGCCCGGCGGGATCACGCGCTGGGCGAGGTTCCGGTAGAAGTGGCCGAGCGAGGAGTGGACGCGGCGCGGGCCCGGGAGGATGGTCGGCATGGCCTGGTGCACGCGGTCGACGCGGTCGGGCCGCAGGTCGTATCCCGTAACACGCTCACGGCCAGGGCCGAAGTCCGAGCCGAGGGACGAGCCGCCCGCGTCGATGACGAGCCCTGCGGCGTGCTCGTGGCCGGAGAGCAGGTAGCCGGAGAGGACGTGGGCGGTGTGGTGGGAGAGGAGGCGGAGGCGTTCGCCGAGCGGGGCGGGAAGGAGGGCGGCGAGTTCGTCGCGCTCCTCGGCCAGCCACCCGCCGGCCGCCGGGCTCGGGCGCATGGACGCGGCCCACACGGCGTCCACCTCTCCCGGCGCGAGACCGGCGGCCTCCAGGCACCACCGCAGGGCGCGCGCCGGGGCGGCGAGCGTGCCCTTGCGGACGGGGGGATGGTGCTTGATGCCGCTCCAGCGTTCTTCTTCGGCGGCGTGGAGGCGGCCGTCGACGACCAAGGCGGCGCTCGTGTCGTGGTGGAAGTTGAGTCCGAGGACTGCGGGCATGGGGGTGTTCCTCCGGTTCAGGTACGGGCGGGGAGCGCTGCGGCGCCGGAGTCGGTGTACTCGTGGCAGCGGAGGCAGAAGCGGTAGTGCTCGCCGCGCGGCGCGAAGACCTTCGCGGCGAAGTCCTCGTCCCAGACGCTGAACTCGCTGTCCTCCTTCGCCATGGCGTTGAAGCAGCGGTAGCAGGAACCGTCCATCTCGATCATGAGGTGCTGGTCGAGGTAGCGGTCGCAGAGCCCGCGCAGCTCGTTCGCGGGCTGGCCGACGTCGATGTGGTGCACGTGGTTCGTCACGTGGACGGCGCCGTACGTCGCGCACAGCCGCGCGAGCGCCGCGCACCGGGTCTCGCTGATGCCCTCCAGCACGCTGTTGACGACCACCGTCTTCCCGGCCTCGCGGAGACGGGGCACGACGGCGTGCACCTCGTCGTAGTTCCCGTGCTCGTCGTCGCAACCGATGAGGACCTGGTCGTACGCGCGGAGGGTGGCGGTCATGATCCGCTTGTTGCGGGCCAGAGTCAGGGCGTTCGTGCCCAGGACCATGACCTTGTCGGGCAGGCGGGTGCGGGCCGCGTCGCTGAGGGCGGGGAAGTCGCGGTGGACGGTCGGCTCGCCGCCGTTGATGTGCAACTGGCGGAAGGGGACGGTCTCCAGCCTGGTCAGGACGGTCGAGAACAGCTCCGGGGGCATGTTCTCGCCGTGGGCGCCGTCGGCGAAGATGCAGAAGTCGCAGGACCTGTTGCACTTCGTCGTGATCTTGATCTTCGCCGTCTTCAGGACGCGGGGCGGGTGCGTACGGGGGTGCGGGACGAGGGCGGGCATGGCACGGGGCTCCTTGTCGTGGCGGGCTGCTCGGGGGTGTGGCTGTCGGAGATCCGGCTCCCAGGGGGCTGGCCCTCGGGGGTGGGGCTCTCCGGGGCGTGGGTGAGGAAGTCCTGCACGGTCGCGCGCTCGCGGTGCCAGGTGGCGAGCGCCGCGCGGAGGGTGGCGGCGGTGGTCGGGCCGGTGGGGACGAGCGCCGCCATACGGGTGGCGAGCCGCTGGGCGGGGGTGGCCCCGTCCGCCGCGTACGCGGTCAAGATCCGTACGGCGGCGCTGAGTTCCTTCGCCTCGCGGCGGATCAGGTAGCCGGTCGCGACCCCGGGCGGCGGGTCGAGGTAGTAGAGCCAGCGGGCGACGCGGACCCGGAGCATTCCGGCGGTCATGGTCCAGTCGCTACGGGACGGTTCCGTGCCCGCGCCGATGCGGCGGTCCGCCGGGATACGGCGCAGGGCGGCTTCCAGTGCGACATGCGCCGTACGGAGGAGGTGGCGCGCGCCGCGCTCTGCGGCGTGGTGGAGGAAGAGTTCGGCGTATCCCTCCAGGCCCTCCGGGCGCCACTGCGTGAGCGCGGCCGTCTTGCCGGGGCAGCGGGTCCGCGTCGCGAGCGCGGAGGCGGCGAACCAGCACGGGGCGAGGTAGTGCCAGGCGACGCAGTGGCGGCGGTACGCGGTGAGGTCGCCGAGCACGTTGTCCGTGCTGTCCGCGGCGAGGCGGTACCGGCCGCCGAGCCGCGCGTGCAGGAGCGTGCAGTAGAACCGCTCGTCGGACGGGCCCCAAGGCGCCATTTGCGCGCGGGACTTCCAGCGCTGGAGTTCGCGGGCGTTGCCGCTGATCAGCGACCACGTAGCGAGTTCGGGCGCCGAGACGAAGCGGCCGTCCGCTTCCTCCAGCGTGAAGGCGAAACCGGGCGGGTGCTCCAGGAGGCGCCGGTTGTCTTCCGCCTGGCGGACCGTGGCAGCGTGCGCGGCGGCGAGGCGGTGGTTCCACTCCTCCCAGTCGTCCGGGGGCTCGGAAAGTAAGACGCGTATGTCCAGGTCGGAGTGCGGGTCCAGCAGGTCGGCGGGCTGCCACTTGTGCGTGAGCATCGCGGCGCCGACGCCGTGGGCGGCCAGCTCACCCGCGTACGCGTCCCCGAGCCGCTCGTAGCGGGACCGCTCGGCCGTCACCTGTCGCCTCCGGCGGTGCGTGCGCGCGACGGCGCCTTGGTCACGGTCGGGAGGAGCGGCAGCGTTACGGGGGCGCCCTCGGGCCGCTCCATCCGATCCCAGCGCAGGTCGTAGTCGACGTAGTGGAAGCCCTGCCAGGCGTCGTTGGCGTCGCGGTCGAGCATGGAGCGGAAGAGGTGCGCGAAGGCGTCGGCGAGCGTGCCCTCGGCGAGGTGGGGCTTCAGGGGGATGTCGCGGTTGTGGAGGATGCAGGGCCGGGCGACGCCGGTCGGGGTGATCTTGATGCGATTGGCGTCGGAGCAGGTGGCGCAACTGGAGTTGGAGATGAATCCGATCGAGCCCGCCCAGCCCTCGGGGCGGAGGTAGCGCCCGGGGCTGCGGACGCCGAGTTCGTCGCGGGGCACCTCGCCGGCGCCCGCGAACCACTCGTGCAGGCGGTCGCGCACCTCGGCCTCGGGGATGAACTCGGTGTCGAAGAGCGCCTGCGCGGGGCCGATGTTCTGGAGTTCGACGAGTCGGACGGCCACGGACAGCTCGCGGGCAAGCTCGGCCACCGCGAAGGCGTCGGCCACGTAGCTGCGCTGGAGCACGCAGTTGATCTTCACGCGGAGACCGAGAGCGAGGGCGGCGTCGAGGGTGCGCCGGGTGACGCGCGGATCGCCGCCGCCCATGATCGCGGCGGAGCTCGTGGGGTCGAGGCTGTGGAGGCTGAGGTTGAGGTACGTCAGTCCGGCGTCGGCGAGCTTCTCGACGGTGAGGCCGCGGCGGAGGTTCCCGTGGCTGGTCATGCCGATCGCGGCGTCCGGGCCGAGCCCTGCGGCCAGGCCCGCGATCACGTCGAGGATGTCCGCCCGCAGGGTCGGCTCGCCGCCGGAGCAGTGCGCCTTCCGCACCCGCCACGCTCCGGCCTCCGTGGCGATGGCCGCGTAGTCGTCGGCGGTGAGGGGCCGGTCCTTGTGCCCGTAGTCCGGCATGCAACGGGGCTTGCAGAACACGCAGTCCAGGTTGCACAGCGAGTTCAGGGTGAGGGCGAGGTACGGGTGGTTGCGGCCGTTCGCCGCGAACGCGGCGGCGAGCGCGCGGTGTTGAGCGAGGGGCATCGGTCAGCCTCCAGTGCGGAGAGGGAGGGCGGCGGGAACCTCGGCGAGGCCGTCGAGCGGCCGTCCCGCGAGGTGGCGGTGCAGGTTGGCGGCGAAGAACGCGACCGCCTCGTTCATGTACGTACGGCTGAGCACGGAACTCTTCGGCGTGAGGACGACGCGGGGGTGCAGCCGGAGCGGGTGGTGGGCGGGGAGCGGTCTCGGGTCCGTGACGTCCAGAGCCGCGCCGCGCAGGTGGCCCGTGTCGAGGGCGTCCAGCAGGGCGAGTTGGTCGACCGTCGAGGCGCGGCCGAGGTTCAGGAAGAGGGCGCCGGGCTTGAAGGCCGCGAAGAGGCGGCGGTCGAAGTAGCGGTGGGTGGCGACCGTGGCGGGGAGGAGGTCGACGACCACGTCCGCGGCGGCGACCGCCGGGTGCGCGGCCGTCGTGATCCAGGGCTCGGCGCTCGTCGGCGGGGTCCTCCGTACGCCGATGACGCGCATCCCGAAGGAGCGCGCCGCGCGGGCGACGTGTCCGCCGACGCTGCCGCAGCCGACGATGGTCATCGTCGCCCCGGCCAAGTCGAAGAACTCCTCGGCCAGCTCGTCCTTCCACCAGACGCGGTTGCGTTGCACGCGCTGACTCGTGAACAGCCCGCGCGAGAAGCCGAGGACGAGCCCCATGGCGTGCTCGGCCATGGGCCGCCCGTGGAAGCCGTACGAACGGGACACGGCCACGCCGGCCGCGTGGGCCTCGGTGACGGGGAGGTGGTCGGTACCGGCGGCTGGGGAGGCGATCCAGCGCAGGTGAGGGGCGGCGGGCAGCCACGAGGGCGCGAAGCGCCACCCGAAGTAGACGTGGGTGTCAGTGAGATGACGCGGTACGTCGGCCTCGGTCGCCGTACGGAACTCGACGCCCGGGAAGGCGCCGGACAGCGCGCGCTCGTGCTCGGCGGACAGACGCCAGAAGGCGTGCGGGGACTCCAGGCAGGTCAGCACCTTCACCGGCGGACCTCGCTCGGCGCCAGAGCCCACGGTGCGAGCTTCGCAAGAAGGGAGGCGATGCCTTTTTCGTAGTCGTAGCGGGACCGGACGAGCGCCGCGCCGGTCGCGCGGAGGCGCTCGCGTTCTCGCGGGAGGACGGTCAGGGCGCGGTGGAGCGCAACGGCGAGCGACCGGGGGTTGCGCGGCGCGGCGGTGAAGCCGGTCTCGCCCTCGACGACCGTCTGGGCCAGCCCTCCGGCGGCGGTCGCCACCACCGGGGCCGCTCCCGCCGCGAACGCTTCCAAGGGGATGCGCCCGAAGGGTTCCTCGCGCGAGGGCACGACGACGGCGCGGAGCGCGGGGCTGTGCAGCCAGGCGCGGATCGCCGGGGAGAAACGTGTGAGCAGGGTCGCGTCGAGCCCGTACGCGTCGATACGGGATGCCAGGTCCTCCTGGTACGGGGTGAGACCTCGGCGCGCTTCGGAGGTCACGGCCGCGAGGAGCAGGTGCGGGGTACGGACTCCGCGTTCCTTGAGGAGGTGGAGTGCGTCGAGGAGGTCGTCGAAGCCCTTCGTGGGCACGGCGCGGCCCATGGCGAGGAGGAAGCCGGGGCGGGCTCGGAACGGCAGCGGGGGAAGCTCGCTGGGCCGGGCGAGCTCGCGCCGGATCAGCCCGTTCGGCAGAGCGACCACGGCGGCCGGTGGCACCTCGTACCGGCTCACGAGGTGACCGCGCATCGCGGCGGAGATGGCGCCGATCTTCCCGCCCCGGGAGGTCGCCGCCCGCAGCGCGGCACGTTCCCAGCGGATGCGGGTGATGTCCTCGGGGTGGGCGAGGACAGCGGTCGAACGCGGGACGAGCAGGAGATCCGCTCCGGGCGACGCTTCGAGGCCCAGGAGCGGGGTGTCGAGACCGACGACGAGGCAGCGGTCCGCGCGAGCGGCGATCCGCGCCGCCGCCTCGCTCGCCGACGCGCTCAACCGGATCGCGCCATGGAGCGAGTCGGGGTCCGTCCGATGCTCCTGGAGCGTGACGACCTCGGCGCCTGATTGCCGCATCATGCGCTGGACCTCGGCCGTCCATCGCCGGTCGTGGGCCATGTTCGGCTCGTCCGGCGTGATGACGGAGAGGCGGTCGGGGGGCAGCAGGCGGGTCAGCGCGGTGAGGAAGGCGCGGTTGCTGAAGCCGCTGCCGGAGGTCGTGCCGTGGAAGCCCTCGTGGAGGGCGACGACGACGCGGGGGGTTTCCGCTGGCGTGGGCGTCAGCCTCGCGGGGCCGGTGGGTGTGCGCCGCTGTTCGCCTCGGGTGGGGGTGGCCATCAGGAATCGCCGCCGCTCGTGAGGCGGCACCAGGCCCGGGTCGTCGCGGCGCCGGTCCGCAGGGACCACGCGTCGGCCAGAGCGGCGACGATCAGCAACCCGCGCCCCGACTCGTCGTCCTCACCGGGAACTGCCGGGATCACGGAACTCGTGCGGAGGCAGCCGCCGTCGGTGACCGTGATCTCGACCTCCAGCCCACCGGCGGCGGGCCTGGTGCGGTCCACGCACAGGACGAGGGGAGCCCGCCCCGACGCGAAGGCATCGGTCGCGAGTTCGGAGGTGATGAGGCGGGCGTCGTCGAGGAGTTCTCGTGCCGCGCCGTGCAGGGCGACCGTGACGGCTTCTCGGGCGATCTCGGCCGCCTCCGGGCCGTACGGGAGGTCCGTGAGGAGCGTGGTCGTGCCGATGGCGGCTTCGCGTGCGGTCGCGGATGCCGTCTGGCCGTCGTCGCGCTCCAGCACGCTGCCCTGTCCGCCCCGGACGGTCCTCGTGTGGGGTCCCAAGGCTCACCTCTTTCTCCGTGGGCTCTCCCCGGCGGGCTTTCGCCGGGGTCCAAGGAGACTGGAGGGGGAGCGGCCCCAGGGACCCGATCAACCGGTCAACTCGGTCAACTTCTCGGCGAAATAGGTGGATCGGCCGCGCATGGGCATCACGATGGTGAGGCGGGCCGACGACAGGCGCACCGCTCACGCGAAGGTGGTCGTGGATGGCACCACACACGGGGGAACCGAACGCCGCGCTGGCCGGGTGCCTCGACGAACTCGGCTGGAGCCCGAAGGCGCTCGCGCGCAAGCTCAACCGGGTGTTCGGCACGGGTACGGTGGCCGAGTCGGCGCCGTACCACTGGCGGGACGCGGGCGCGTTGCCCCGAAGTCCTCTGCCCGCGATGACCGCCTACGTCCTGGCCCAGGAGCTGGGCAGACCGGTGCCCGTCGCCGACCTGTGGCAGGGGCGCGCGGGCGACTCCTCCGCGCTCGTCCCCGCCGATACGGATCTCGCGAAGCCGTGGACCAGGAACGGCATGGAGGCGATCGTGGAGGACTGGGTACGAGGCGGGCTCGTCGATCGCCGCCGCTTCCTCGCGATCTCGGGCGCGGGCCTGCTGGCGATCGTCGCCCAGTACCTTGACGGGACGGCCGGCCGGGGAAGCTATCCGCCCGGCAGCGCGCTGACCGGCACCGATCCGCTCATCGAGCAGGTCGAGCACCACCTCCCCATGCTGTCGGCACTGGACGACGAACACGGCGGCGCACGCCATCTCCCCTACGTAGGAGCCCAGTTCCGCGCGATCGGTCTGCTCATCCATGACGGAGGGCACTCCCCCGCCACCGCGACCCGTCTCGTCCGGGCACTCGCGGAGATCGGGCAGCTCGCCGGATGGATGGCCTTCGACGCCGCCGACCACGGCCTCGCCCAGCGCTACTTCGTCACCGCGCTCCGCGCCGCGCACCAGGTCAACGATCTGCCGCTGTCAGCGCACATCCTCGGCGACCTCTCCTTCCAGGCGGCGAGCCGGGGCCACCCGGCGGACGCCATCGCCCTCGGCGAGGCCGCCCGCCGCGCGAGCGAGGCCGCGCCGCCCGTCGTCCGCGCGTCCGTGCTGTCCCGGCTGGCGTACGCGTACGCCGTCGCCGGGCGGGACGACGACTTCGCACACGCCCGGGGGACGGCGGCCGAACTGATCGCCTCACGGAACGGCGGGCGGGAGGAGCCCCGCTGGATGTACTTCCTGACCCCCAACCACCTGGACTGCCAGGCCGGTTACGGGCTCGTGCAGATGGGCCGCGCCGAGCTGCGGTCGGAGAACGGGCGAAAAGGGCGGCGGCTTCTGGCACAGGGCACGGAGATGCTGCGCTCGGGGGCGTACGAGGTGCCCCGGGGCGATCCCAGTCAGCGCAGAGCCATGTTCGAGGGCGCATGGCTGGCTCTCGGGCACAGCGCGCACGGCGACTTGGAAACCGCCTGCGAGGTCGGACGCATCGTGGCCGACCGCCTGAACGTCGTGCGCTCGCCCCGCAGCGCGGCCCTGCTCCACCAGCTCGCGGCGGACCTGCGCCGAAGGCAGCGCAACGCCCACGTCCGTACGTTCCTCCCCGAGCTGGAGCACGCGCTCGCCGAGCACGCTCCGGCGGTGCCGCCCGGTCGTTAGGGTCGGTGCATGACCGGAGTTGAGCGGGTTGTCGTTGTCGGAGCGGGCGTCGCCGGGCTCACCACCGCGATCGTTCTCGCGGAGGCGGGACTGGCGGTGCACGTGGTGGCCGAGGAGATCCCGGGGGTCACGTCGCTGGCGGCGGGGGCGATGTGGGGGCCGTACCTGGTCGAGCCGAAGGCCAAGGTGGACGAGTGGAGCCGACGGTCGCTGGAGGTCTTCCGGGAGCTGGCGGGCGACCCGGCGACGGGCGTACGGCTCACGAGCGGTGTTGAGGCCTCGCGTACGGCGGAGGCTCCACCGGAGTGGGCGACGACGCTGCCCGACTACCGCCCGTGCGAGGCAGCTGAGCTGCCGCCGGGGTTCACGGCCGGATACCGGTTCACCGTCCCGCTGATCGACATGCCCGTCTACCTGGGGTACTTGCTGCGCCGGCTGGAGGCGGCCGGAGGGACGGTCGAGCAGCGGCGCGTGACCTCGCTCGCGGACGCGGGGTCGGCTGACGTGCTCGTGAACTGCTCGGGGATGGGAGCGCGGGAGCTGACCCCGGACGCTGATCTACGGCCGATTCGCGGTCAGCACGTCGTGGTCGAGAACCCGGGCCTGACGGAGTTCTTCTCGGAGGACACGGGAACCTCGTCGGAGCTGCTGTGCTTCTACCCGCACGGGCAGACGGTCGTGTTGGGCGGTACGGCGGTCGAGGGCGAAGTCGGCCTCGCGCGGGACGACGAGGCGGCGGCCGGGATTCTGGCCCGGTGCGCGGAGGTCGAGCCGCGACTGGCCGGGGCGCGAGTTCTGGAGCACCGGGTGGGAGCCCGGCCGACCTGCGCCGTTGTGCGGGTCGAGGAGGAGTCGGCGGTGAGCGGGGCGCGGGTCGTGCACAACTACGGGCACGGGGGTGCGGGGGTGACGTTGTCGTGGGGGTGCGCGGGGGAGGTTGTGAGGGTGCTGGGAGAGAAGAGGTCAGCCTGAACAGACGCGTATGCCGAGAGAAGTCGCTGCTTTCGGGGGAGCTTCCGGCGCGGGACGACCTGTGCGATGCAAACACGCGCGTCGCTGTCGGGCTACTGGTCGGCGCGCTGATTGAGCCAGGACTTCTCCAGCGCCGACAACGGCGGTGGAGGCGTGGGACCGGTGTCGTTGTAGACCCCGATGGGGTCTTCCGGATCGGACCACGAGCCAACCGCCCAGAGCCGGTAGACGTGTTCACCCCCTCCCGGCAGCGGTACCGCGATGACGTCGGGAGCGGGCGGGCCCGGGATGCACCGGCCCACGTCCTCTGCGTACGGCCCGCCCTCGAAGACCGCGTGCATCCAGCCCTGCGGCGGCCTCCCGGTCACATCGAAGATGTCCTCCACGCCTCCCCCTCCTCAGGTGCCGAGATCCTAGGAGGTCGGGAGCCACTCGTCCCGACCGGTTCCGCTCACGAACATCGACAGTGGATGTGCACTCGTCTCGACAACGCTCCGGAACGCCGCTTCACGACAGAGCCCCGGTCCGCCGCCAGTTGAGGGAGGTCGCGTCGCCGGGGTCTGCGCACGGGGCTTACCGGCACTGGCTTGCACTAAGTAGCGGGAAGGGTCCCTGCCTGAACTTGCCGATCTGTGGGACGAGGCTCTGGACGGGCCGAAGTGGGACCCGGGCATCGTTGTCTGGGACTGTCCTTGATCCCCCGATCCCGCCGTGTGGAGAAGCCCCCTATTCGACCGGAGCAGGACCTTACAACTACCGATCAAGGAAGCTGCCCCAGCCGTCTCGTGAGGCAGGCCATGAAGCGGCTCAGCGATGCCGTGCGCGGCTGCTCGGGGGCACGGTGCCCGGGGCGCGCTCCGGCGCGGCGGAGCGGGCTGGCGCCTGGGGCCTGTCGGCGGGCAGGGCGGCCAACTGCCGCATGCGCCACACCAGGACATCGCTGACGTCCTCGGCCGAGTCCAGCTCGCGTCGCGCCGCCGCCTTGCGGAGCAGGGCGCGCGGGTCGCCGCCCGCGCGTCGTACCTCGTCGAGGGTCGCCGCAAGCGCGGGCCAGCCCGGCTCAGCGAGGATGCGGTCGGCGAGTTCGGGGAGGGCGTTGTGGAGGGTGGCGGCGTGGTGGCGGCGCTGGGTGGGGGCGAGCGCCGTGCCGTGCTTGTGGAGGCGGGCCAGCGGGGCCACGGCGGCCGTTTGATAGGCGGCGCGCAGGTGCTCAGCGGCCCGGTGGGCCGCTTCGGCTTGCTGCTCGTGGTGCTTGGTCGCGTGCCAGCGGGCTGCGGCGGTGACCAGGAAGACGAGCATGTCCAGCGCCATCGCCGTGGCGGCTCCCTCCTCGCCCCGGCCGAAGGCCGGCCCGCTGTGGACGAGGTCGCGGGCCGCTCGGCGCAGGGCCTGGCTGTGGCCGTGGGCGGCGCGGATGTGGGAGCGGGAGGCGCGTTCGTAGGCGGTCGCGGCGGCGCGTAGTTCCTGGCGGGTGTGCGCGGCGGAGGTCTGGGCGAGGGCGTCCAGGACTTCTCCGGTGGCGGCGACGTGCGCGGCGACGATGGTGTCCTCTCCGTGGTCGAGGACGAGGAGCGCTTCCCAGGCGGCGGTCATGGTGCGGCGGCGTGCGAGCGCGGGGGCGTTGGTCTCGGGGAGGTCCGTCCGCCGGGTACTCTCCGGCGCGGCCCAGCGGGCGCGGATGCGCGGGAGGGAGAGGTCGGGGGCGAGCTTGGAGCCGGAGTACCAGACGGGTTCGTTCTTGCCGTTGCGGTCGCCGGGCTGGGCGACGGTGTAGCCGATGACGTCGCCCGAGGGTGCGACGCGTGTGCGGACGCGCAGGCCGGCCTCGGAGAGGCGGCGGAAGAACTCCGAGTCGCTGGACGCGCCCGCGACGGCGCTCCGGACGGCTTGGCGGAGCTCTTCGCGGGGTGTGCGGTCACGGTTCCTGCGGGCGGCTTTGTGCTGTTCGGCGGGGGTGGGGCGCTTCGCGGCGGTGCCGTCGCCCGTCTTCACGCGGCGGAGCCCGTAGTCCTTCTCGATGGCGCGGCACTCGGTCTGCGCGCGCTTGGCGGAGAGGTGGTGGCGGGGGCGGCGGCCGTCCTCGCGTACGAGGGTCGCGACGAGGTGGATGTGGTCGTCGGCGTGGCGGACGGCTGCCCAGCGGCAGCCCGCCCCGTCGCCGGGGTCGACACCGGTGGCGGCGACGACGCGGCGCGCGATGTCGGCCCACTCGGCGTCCGTGAGGGTCCGGTCCTCGGGGGCGGCGCGTACGGAGGCGTGCCAGACGTGGCCGGCGGGGCGGGCGTCGGTGGGCAGGAGGTGCAGCGGCTCGTCGAGGAGGCGGGCGAGGTCGGCGCGGGTGGTGCCCGGATCGCGGCCGGGGTCGGGGGCCTGGTGGTCGAAGGAGGCGACGAGGTGCGGGTCGGTGTGCTCCTCGCGGCGGCCCGGCCCGTAGAGGTAGGCGAGGAGGCGGGCTGTGTCGCGCCCTTGCTTGTGGAGGGACGGGATCATCGGGCCGGCCCGCCCGCGTCCGGACCGGTCATGCGGGCGGTCAGCCGCCGTATCCCCTCGGCGGCCTGGCGGACGGCGGTGAGGGTGGCCTCAACGCCGTCCGGGTAGACGCCGCTGTTCAGGGCGTGGGCGACCTGGTTGAGGTTGTTGCCGATGTGGCCGAGCTGGCGTTGCAGGCTGAAGAGTGCGGTCAGGGTGTCGCGTCGGTCGGCGATGGCGGCGGCGGTGCGGTCGAGGTCGCTGGCGGCGGCGAGGCCGCTGTGCGCGAGGAATCCGGCCACGCTCATTCCGACCGTGTCTGCCGCCGTGCTGACGGCGGCGAGTTCGGACTCGCTGAGGCGGACGCTGTGCGCGCGGCGCTGCTCGCGCTCGCGGATACGGGCCTTGGCCCGGCGCCCTCCCTGCCGCGAACCGCCCCCGATCGCCGCCTCCCGTGCCCCCTGGCGCGGGAGCGGGCCCGCCACCCCTGGGGCGGGCTCTGGTTCGGACGCGCCCCCGACGGGGGAGTGTCCGAACCTACAACTTGCTCCGCCTGAACGGTCGGTGGACGACTGAGGCTGCTGGGGCGGTACGGAGGTGTCGCGGTGCTGCTGGTGCATGGCTCTCCTTCGACGGGTTCAGTCGGTGGGGCGGTTCAGTTCGGCCTTGAGCTCGCGAACGATCCCGCCCGCGTGGTCGCTGGCGACGCTGTATCCGGCCCGTCGCACGGCCTTCTCCAGGAGGTCGCGGGACAGGCGGCCCCGCGCGGCGTGGATCTCGCGCGCGACGCGGCGCAGGTGGTCGTCGGAGGCGCGGGGCTTGCGGCCCGGGGACTGGTGAGGCTCGGGAGCCGTACCGGTGGCGGGCGGAAGGGTCCCGCCGTGCCCGCCCGGCCTGTCCGGGCGGGCGGTGTCGTCGGGCCGGGCTGTTTCCGGGCAGGCGACGGGCTGAAAGGGCGCTCCGCCCGGGTGCTCCCGAGGTCCTTCCGCTGCCCGCCCGGCAGTACTCATCTGGGTGGCGACGGGCCGCCCGCCCGTCCCCGCCCAACGCGCGGGCAGGTCGATGG
The DNA here is from genome assembly GCF_000719475.1 of Streptomyces sp. NRRL F-5630. Classification (GTDB taxonomy): domain Bacteria; phylum Actinomycetota; class Actinomycetes; order Streptomycetales; family Streptomycetaceae; genus Streptomyces. The sequence goes on from NZ_JOGO01000034.1 coordinate 37,976, forward strand.
TCGCCAGGTCAGCGGCCTGACGGCGGGTCGCGAGCTGCCGGAGGAACTGTCCGTCGCGGGTGGGATCGGCGTCGATCCCGGAGCGGGCGAGTGCCCGCGACAAGCGGCGGATCACGCGCCGCCCGGACCGCCTCGCCCGCCGCCCGGACGGCATCTCCGCGAGGCGGGCGGCCAGGGCGACGGCCCGCCGCGCCGCCCGGTCCCGGGCGATCTGCTCGGCTCCCCGGTCCTGCTCGACGATCCCCAGCCGGGCCAGCAGCCGCTCACGCCCCTGCCGTACGAGCACCGCGCCCAGCCCGCGCGACGCGGCGTCGGGCGTACGGTGCCGGAGCTCGATGCCCATCGCCGAGTGCCAGAGCACGGCGGCCATCACGGGTCCGACGAAGGCCCGCACCGTTCCCCCGACAGGCCCGGACTCGGCGTACGCGGGAAGGGTCTGCACGGCGGTGATCACCCACACCAGGACCCCGGGCAGCCCGGCCGCCCGCCTCGGCCCGTGCAGGTTCTGCCGCGCCAGCAGCGCCATCGCGAAGAGCGCGAGCTCGGCGGCACCGAACATCACCGTCCGCTCGGCACCGTCCCGTATGTCGAGGTGGTGCGCCGCGAACCGCCAGCTCGTGTCCGCGCTGTACGCGGTGCAGCACGCGGCGGCGAGCGCGGCGACCTTCACCGCGACCGTGCCGCGCCCGCCCGTACGGACTCGCCGGAGACGGCCGGCGGCGAGGAGGACGACCGCGACGAGCACTCCGCCGACCGCGAGCGGCGCGGTTCCGAGCGAGTTGGTCACGCCGCCTCCCGCTCGCCGCGCGCCACGGCGAGGTCGCGGCGCGTCGGGTGCGGGGTGGCCCGGCGCGCGTTGCCCCGCGCCCGCCCGTCCGGGCTGACCCGGCGGCTGCGGCAAGCCTCGCCCGCCCGCGCCCGGCACCACGGGCACGGGAAGCCGAGCGCGTCCGGGAGCCCCTCCCGTACGGCGGCCTCCCGCGCGGTACGGGCCGGGCGGTACGGAGCGAGCGCGGCCCGCGCCTCGGCCGGGATGCGGTACCCGACGGAGCCGAGACGAGCCGCGACGTCGCGATGCGGGCCCCCGCTCGTGAGCTGGCGATGCGACGCGGGGGCGGCCTCACCGGCCGCCACGGCCCGCCGTGCGAGGGCCAGTTCGGCCTGCCACGCGGCCGTGTCGTCGGGGTCGGCGGCCGGGGTCGGGTCGGTGTGCCGGTCGAGGCGGTCCCGGCGGTGCGCGCGCCAGGCGCGGGCGATGTCCACGGGCAGCGGCGGGTACGGTGAGGCGAGCACCTGCGCGCGTACCGTCTCGCGGACGTCCCAGCCCTGGCCGGTGGTGAAGGGTATGTCGTGCAGCAGCTCGTGCCACTGGGCGAGCTGGTCGCGGGTCTCGCCCGGGTCGGTGCGGATGGTGCGGGGGTCGAGGCGGCCGAGGTAGGCGAGGACTGCGGCGATCTCGTTGCGTTCCATGGTGGCGGTCACTCCGTTCCTGTCGGTTCGGCGAGGGCGTCGAGGAGGGCTTGCAGGTGGGCATCGGCTCGGGTCATGCCGGTGGCGGGCCGTGCGCCACCGAGGGCCGGGGTGGGCTGCGGTGGGGCGGGGGCGTGTTCGCGGGCGATCCACGCGCGCCAGTCGGCAGCCCAGGCGGCGGCCGGGCGGGGCGTACTGGCCACCCGGTAGGCGCGCCATTTGTCGTCGGCGGCGCACAGCCCCGCCTCACCGAGGCGGACGAGGTGCCCGGCCCGGCGGGACCACTCCCGGGAGGCGGCGTCGGTCTCCCAATGGGCGGCGGGGATCGGGGCGTGACTGCTGCTGTACCTACCGTTCACCTTCGGTTCACTACGGTTCTGGGGGCCGGAAAACGCACCCCCAGCGGGCCGGAATCCGGTCCCCGAGGGGGCCGTTATCCGTGCCCCCGGGTCGCGACCCGGCCCCTCGACCGGTTCGTGTTCCGGGCCGGTGGAGGGCGGGGCCGATTCCCTGGACCCCGACGGCTGGTCGGGTCCGGTCGCGGCCAGCGGCAGGCGGTAGTACGTCTCGCCTCGCGGCCCCTTGCGCCCCGTGATCTGCTCCAGCTCACCGGCGGCGATGAGCTTCGCGAGGGCTTCGCGCACGGCCGTACGTGAGGCGTTGGCGCGCTTCATGAGGCTCGGCACGGACGCGTACGCGACGCACCGGCCGTCGCAGCAGCGGTCGGCGATCAGGGCGAGGACCAGGCGGGCGGTCCCCTTGCTGGTGCTGTGCTCCCACACCCACTCGCGGGCGTCGTGGCTCATCGGGGCGTCTCCTTCGGCAGGGCAGGCAGGCGCGGCGGCCCGCGTACGGGCTCGCGCGAAGATCAGAGGGTGGGGGCGGCATCGCCCAAGGGGTGGACGGCGGCTACGTATCCGCAGACCAGAGGGCTGTCAGCACCCGGCGTCCCGGGCCCGACACCAACACAGCCACACCCTCGCGCGAAGATCCACTACTACGCCGAGAAACCCCACAGCTCACGGCGAACAGGTCTCGGGGCCCGGCTGACGTGCCGCGATTCGGGACGTCGCCTCAGCACGCCCGTCTGCCGAATCCCCTTAGCAGCGGCCGGCCTTCACGGCGGAACGCTCGCAGGAGGCCACAGGAGATCCGAGGCGGCGTCACGCGGCGCGGACATAACCGGAGGCAGAGAGCAGGCTCGCCAGCCTCGCGGCGCTGCGCGGGCTGATCTCCGTCTCGAACCCGGCACACACGCGCTGGAGGGCGGCCTCCCTCTCGGAGACCGTCGGCGGGGAGTCGGCTGGATCGGTCGCCGCGTTGGAAAGGGCGGGAGAGGCTTCGTCAGGGCGACGGTACACAGGCATCCTCCGGACACGTGGGGTCATCCGCCCGCCGGTCCGCGCAGGCGACCCGACGGGCGTGTTGGGGGATCTATGTTCCGGAGAAACGCCGGTTTGGCTAAGCGGCGATCTTCGGCTATATTCCGCCGCGCATTTCCCGGTCGTCAGCCCCCTTCGTACCGCCCCGTTCCCGCTACAGCGGGTTCTGCTCGATGCTGATGCGGCCCCAGTCCATCTGCTGTCCGAACTTCTTCGGCTCGTCGATGACGACGCCGGAGAACAGGAACCGGAGCACCGCGTTGCGCCGCTCGTCCGTCATGTCGCCTGCCTCCCAAGCGGCCCGCGCGCCCTCGCCCGTGAGGCCGTCCAGGAGCACCATCGGGCGGACGACGACCTTCCGTTGAGCCTTGCCGATGCGGTCGGTGATCTCCTTGCGCATCGTGCGGTACTCCGCCGTCGAGATCTCCTTCGCGGTCCACATCTGATTCAGCTCGTCGAGCTGCCGCTGATCGCCCTCCAGGTCCTCCCTCACCTTCTCCGAGAGATTGCTGCTCGCGAGCCGTCCGTCCACCCTGAGCCTGCCCAGCAGCTCGACCGCCGCGTCCGTGACGAAGTGCTCCAGGGTCTCCGCCATCACCGAACGGGCGCACCTCTTCTCGTCATTGCGCCCGCGCCGATTGCACTGGTAGACGGGTCCAGGGCCCTTGGCCGTGCCCGACATCAGCGTCCCGCACCGTCCGCACATCACGAGGCCGCGCAGCAGGTAGTACCGCTGCGCGGGCTTGCCGCGCGCCTCACGGTGCACCGCGGAGCGGTACTCGCGCCGGGCCCGGACCTCCGCCCAGACACCCGCGTCGATGATCGCCGGCCAGGTCCCGGGGCCGATCTCCTCGCCCCGGTGCATGCGGATTCCGGCGACGTGCCGGGAGTCGAGCAGGGCTCGGATGGTGCCGCTGGTCCACGCCTTGCCGTTGGCCGTGCGAATGCCCCGGCGGTGCAGGTCCTTGGCGAGCGGCGCCGCGCCCTCGCCCTTCAGGTAGCGGTCGAAGACTTCCCGGACGATCTCGGCCTCGTCCTCGATGACGGTCATGCCGCCCTTGGCGTAGCCGAACCGCCGCACACCGCCCTGCGGCTTCCCCTCCCTGGCCCGGTCCTCCATCGCCGACTTCAACCGCCGCGAGGTGTCGTCCGAGGAGCGGCAGGCGTGCGCGACCTCGATACGGAGGATGAAGCGGTCGTCGGGATCGGCGAGGTCCCTCCGGTTGGCCTCGCCGTGGAGCGTGATGGCGTGGTCGTCGGACACCTGGAGCAGTTCCTCCAAGTCCCGAGGCTGCCTCATGAGCCGGTCGGGGTGGTAGGCGATGATGTGCCGGAAGCTCCGGTCCCGGGCGCCGTCGAGCAGTTGCTCCCACCCGGGCCGCTTCCGCTTCCGGCTCCACGCCGAACGGCTGTTGTCGACGAAGACGTGCCCCGGGTCGATCACGAGGCCGCGCCGCTCGGCGATCTCCCGGCAGATGCGCTCCTGCCGGTCCACTCCGGTCTGATCGTCATCGTCCACTCGGGATATGCGGCAGTAGACAGCCGCTGGCTCCCCGGCGACGTCGTGGCTGGTGGTGCCCCTGGCGGGCCTGGTACGCGACATGGGAATGAGTGTACGAACGAGGAGTCGGCTGGGTGACCGGTTCCGCCGCGCTCGTCACGGCCGTGCGCACCGTGAAGCAGTACCTGACCTTCGTCAGCGCGGGCCCCTTCCAGTACGCGGTCGCGGAGGCGCTCGCACTGCCCGACGCGTACTTCACGGCCTTCCGCGAGGACCTGCGCCGCAAGCGCGACCTGCTCTGCGAAGGGCTCGCCGAGGCCGGGTTCACGGTGCACCGCCCGCAGGGCACGTACTTCGTCACGACCGACATCACCCCGCTCGGACTCGGCGACGACGGCACGAAGTTCTGCCTCGCGCTCCCCGAGCGCTGCGGCGTCGTCGCCGTACCCAACGCCGTCTTCTACGACGACCCCGAAGCGGGCCGCCCCCTCATCCGCTTCGCGTTCTGCAAGCGGGAGGGTGTGCTGGAAGAGGCGGTGACGCGCCTCAAGCGATTGGCGGTCTGACAGGGGACGCGAAAGGAGTGCCGCCGGGTCGCTTCGGCGCCGGGACTGCTCAAGCCCCTCGAAGCGGCCACGGGATCACTCGGTGTCTTTCGGATGCCGCGGGGAGGCGTACACGAGGATCACAGTGGAAGTCTCCACGCTGACCAGGTAGCGCACCCGACCACCGCTGGTGACCTCGTACTCCCACTGCTCCAGGTCGGAGCCCTTCCACATTTTGGTGGCGTGCCTGCCGCGCAGCTGATGCTGGCGATTCCAGTGGGAACGGGACAGGGGGTCACTTCGGAGAGCGTCCAGGCAGCGACGCGCGCTCGGCAGGGCCACACGCCACAATTCCTCCCAGCCCGTCACCGCCTCTGTGGTCCCGAAGACGACGTTCCACCCGTTGAGGGGCGGAGCACTGACTCGGTCTCCTTTCTTCGGGCTCACCCACGCCCCTCGACCCGACCGATGTCATCACCATCGAGCGGACGCAGCGATTCCCTGAGCTGCTCGGGATCGGCATTGATGCGGGCCGTGGCGCGCCAGGAGACGATCGCGCGGTGCACGGCCTCTCCCGCCCCTAGTTCAGCGGCGTCCGACAGCGCTTCAAGAAGCTCGACAGTGAAGGCCCGAACCTCTTCCGCGTCCAGGTGTCGCGCCCAGGGGAACACCTCGGGCAGTGCGAGGAGGAGCGCCCGGGCACCGTCGTCCTGCTTCATCAGTGCGAGGAGGAGCCGCGAGGCAGTGGTCAGGCTCTCCTCCGCGCCCTCCGCGCGTACAGCCGTGGTAAGCACCATGTCCGGCGCGTCCCGGTGGGTGACCCGAAGCTGCCCCAGGGCAGCAGCTCTGGCCGCGACACCCTTGGGGTTGCGGGACAGATCGGTGAAGGAGACGGATTCCGTTTCTGCTTCCAGACGCACGGTAGACATAATCAGAGCTTACTCAGATCAGGATCTGATTTCGAGGGAAGCTGTCCGACCCTCGGTGCGCGCGCCTTGCCCTTCTGCAAGCGCGAGGAGGTGCTCCGCGAGGCGGTGATCCAGCTCAAGCGACTCGCGCAGTGAACCGCACTGCGCCACCCGTTCGGGGGGCTCAGGCGGTGAAAACGGCTTGTCAGGGCCGGGCGGTGGTTCGCCGCCTGCACAGTGCACCATGTGAGCGAACTCCTGGAACCCGGCGACGGGCGCATGGAACCGAAGGGCCCGGGCGGGGGCAGCGACCCGGGGGAAGGCGGACGTCTGCCCGGGGTGCGGGTACCGCGCCGGATCGGGGGCGGCGGCTCCGCGCTTCCCCCCTCGCTGCGCCGTGCCGCGCCCGCGCTCGTCTGGTTCCTCGCCATCCGGCTCACGGGCAGCCTCCTCGTCGTGCTCGCCTGCCTGCTCTTCGGCGACTCCCCGTACGAGCGGCTGCTGCGCCCCTGGGACGCGCAGTGGTACGAGCACATCGCCACGTACGGCTACGGCCTCGCCCGGCACGGCAGGCGACCGGGCCTGTACTACCGCGACCTCGCCTTCTTCCCGCTCTATCCCGGACTCGTCAGCGCGCTGCGCCTCGCCGTGCCCTTCTCCGTGCCCGTGGCCGTGCTTGGGCTCGTCGTCTCCTGGGGCTCCGCGCTGCTCGCCGCCTGGGGCGTCTACGCGGTCGTCGAGCGGCTGCGCGACCGCCGGACCGCGACCCTGCTCGTGCTGCTCTGGGCGCTGCTGCCGCAGGCGATGGTGCTCTCCGTCCCGTACAGCGAGTCGCTGCTCACCGCCTGCGCGGCCTGGGGACTGTGGGCGCTGCTCGACGGGCGGTGGGTGTGGGCGGGCACGTGCGCCGTGCTCGCCGGGCTCACGCGCCCGAACGGCATCGCCCTCGCCGCGGCCGTGATCCTCGCCGGGCTGTGGCTCGCCTGGACGACCCGTGCCCTCCCCCCGCCGCGCGTCCTCGTGGGCATGGCGCTCGCGCCGCTGGGCTGGGTGGGGTACGTGGTGTACGTGGGGTGGGAGCGGGGGGACGTGTTCGGCGGGTACTTCGCCGTGCAGCGCGACTGGGGCTCCACCTTCGACTTCGGGCTCGCGATGCTGCGCTACACCGACCACATCGAGATCGGCACGAACCGTCCGGAGCGGATCATCGCCGTCCTGCTCCTCTCGGGGGCGCTGCTGCTCTTCGCCGCGCTGCTCACCGAGCGGCGGCGCCCGCTGCCTGGGGCGCTGCTCGTGTACACGGGCGTGCTGCTCCTCATCGCGGTGGGCGGTTCCGCCTACTTCAGCTCCAAGCCGCGCTTCCTGCTGCCGGCCTTCCCGCTGCTCATCCCGCTCGCGGACCGCCTCGCGGCGGCGCTGACGGCCCGGCCGGGTCGCGCGCTACTCCTCCTCGCTTCCCTGGCCGGGCCCGCCCTGCTCTACGGGGCCTACCTCGTCGCTGGGGCGCCGATGGCCCTCTGACCGGGCCGACGGCTGTCACACGCCGTCGGGACGGTGACACGTCTACGCCCCGACGGCTGTGACGCCGCGACGGCACGGTGACACGCCGAGGGCCTGGTGACACGCCGACGGTTTGGTGACGCACCGACAGCGACGCGCTGAGGGCGCCGAGCACAGCCCCCGCCGGGGCCCCGGGACCGGGACCGGTCAGCCCTCGTCGCCGTCCGGCTTCTCCTCGCCGCCCCCGGCGATGTCCTGCTCCAGGCCGAGCTGCTCGACGAGCCAGCGGTCGAACTCGATCGCGGCGCGCACCCAGCTGACGGTCGAGGAGACGAAGTGCTCCAGGCTGACGCCCGTACCGATGAGCATCTGCGCCTCGCCGATGAGGCGGACCGAACCGTCGTCGTGCGTGTGCGTGTAGACCTTCGGCCACAGGGTGCGGCGGTTCCAGTCGTCGATGGCTTCGAGGAGCTGGGGCTTGTCCTCGATGCGGTGCTCACGGTCGTAGAACGTCCGCACCGAGAAGACCTGCTGCTCGTTCTCGCCGCGGAACATGAAGTACGTGCGGAATTCCTCCCACGGAGCGGCGAGGTCGCCCTCGTCGTCCACGACGTACTTCAGCTCCATCTGTTCGAGGAGCTGCTTCACCAAATCCTGGTCGGGGACGACGGGGCCCGCCGGTCCTTGGGGCTCTGGCTGGTTGCCCCCGAAGTTCGGAATGGAGGACGGGTCGATGGTCACCGTGTATTTCCCTTCGTACGGATGGGGGCCATCCTCCCTCATATGCGGTGGGGGCTGGCAAGCCCTCGCCCGGTGGGCGAGGCGGGGTCGCGGGGCGGCGGGGCGGAGCCGGTCCGTGCTCCGGGTGCCCGCCGGGTCCCCGGCCATGCGCCGGGGACCCGGCTGAGCCTCGCCGCGCAGGTCAGAGCGTTTTCGCGGGGCCCTCCTGCTCGCCCGCCGCCGCTCCGGTCACCGGCCCCACGAGGAGTTCGTCGCCGAAGCGTTCGACGCGGACCGTGTCGCCGTCCTCGATCTCGCCCGCGAGGATCGCCCGGGCGAGCCGGTCGCCGATCGCGGTCTGGATGAGGCGGCGCAGCGGGCGCGCCCCGTACGCCGGGTCGTTGCCCTCGGACGCGAGCCAGGCGAGCGCCTCCGGGGTGACGTCGAGGCTGAGCCTGCGCTCGGCGAGCCGCTTCGCGAGCCGCTCCACCTGGAGCCGCGCGATGCGCGCGAGCTCGTCGGAGTCGAGCGCCGAGAAGACGACGACGTCGTCGAGCCGGTTGAGGAACTCCGGCTTGAAGGAGGCCCGGACGACTTCGAGCACCTGCTCCCGCTTCTGCGGCTCGGGGGTCAGCGGGTCCACGAGGAACTGGCTGCCGAGGTTCGAGGTGAGGACGAGGATCGTGTTGCGGAAGTCGACGGTGCGGCCCTGACCGTCGGTGAGGCGGCCGTCGTCGAGCACCTGGAGGAGGACTTCGAAGACCTCCGGGTGCGCCTTCTCGATCTCGTCGAGCAGCACGACGCTGTACGGGCGGCGGCGCACCGCCTCGGTGAGCTGCCCGCCCTCCTCGTAGCCGACGTATCCGGGCGGGGCGCCGACGAGCCGCGCGACGGAGTGCTTCTCGCCGTACTCGCTCATGTCGATGCGGACCATGGCCCGCTCGTCGTCGAAGAGGAAGTCGGCGAGCGCCTTGGCCAGCTCGGTCTTACCGACGCCGGTGGGGCCGAGGAAGAGGAACGAGCCCGTAGGACGGTCGGGATCGGCGATCCCCGCGCGCGTCCTGCGCACCGCGTCCGAGACGGCGGCGACGGCCTCCTTCTGCCCGATGAGCCGCCGCCCCAGCTCCTCCTCCATGCGCAGCAGCTTGCGCGTCTCGCCCTCCAGGAGCCTTCCGGCCGGGATGCCGGTCCAGGAGCCGACGACGTCCGCGATGTCGTCGGGGCCGACCTCCTCCTTGACCATCGTGTCCCTGGCGGCCTCCTCCTCGGCACGGCTCGCCTCCTCCAGGTCCCGCTCCAGGGCGGGGATCTCGCCGTAGAGCAGCTGCGAGGCGGTGTCGAAGTCGCCGTCGCGCTGGGCCCGCTCGGCCTGCCCGCGCAGCTCGTCGAGCTTTTCCTTCAGCTCGCCGACCCGGTTGAGGGAGCGCTTCTCCTTCTCCCAGCGCGCGGTGAGCCCGCGCAGCTCCTCCTCGCGGTCGGCGAGGTCCTTGTGGAGCTTCTCCAGACGCTGCACGGAGGCGGGGTCCGTCTCGTTGCGCAGCGCGAGTTCCTCCATGCGGAGCCGGTCCACGGCGCGCTGGAGCTCGTCGATCTCGACGGGCGAGGAGTCGATCTCCATGCGGAGCCGGGACGCGGCCTCGTCGACGAGGTCGATCGCCTTGTCCGGCAGGAAGCGCGAGGTGATGTACCGGTCCGAGAGGGTCGCGGCGGCGACGAGGGCGCTGTCGTTGATCTGGACCTTGTGGTGGGCCTCGTACCGGCCCTTGAGGCCGCGCAGGATCGCCACCGTGTCCTCGACGGTGGGCTCGGCGACCAGGACCTGCTGGAAGCGGCGCTCCAGGGCCGGGTCCTTCTCGATCCGCTCGCGGTACTCGTCGAGCGTCGTCGCGCCGACCATGCGCAGCTCGCCGCGCGCGAGCATCGGCTTGAGCATGTTCCCCGCGTCCATGGCGGAGTCACCGCCCGCGCCCGCCCCTACGACGGTGTGCAGCTCGTCGATGAAGGTGATGACCTGGCCGTCGCTGTCCTTGATCTCGCCCAGGACGGTCTTGAGGCGTTCCTCGAACTCGCCCCGGTACTTGGCGCCCGCGAGCATCGCGCCGAGGTCGAGCGAGACGAGCCGCTTGTCCTTGAGGGACTCGGGCACGTCGCCCTTGACGATGCGCTGGGCGAGGCCCTCGACGACGGCGGTCTTGCCGACGCCGGGCTCGCCGATGAGCACCGGGTTGTTCTTCGTGCGGCGCGAGAGGACCTGGACGACCCGGCGGATCTCCTGGTCCCTGCCGATCACGGGGTCGAGCCGGCCCTCGCGGGCGGCCTCGGTGAAATCGGTGCCGAACTTCTCCAGGGCCTTGTACTGCCCCTCGGGATCGGGAGTGGTCACCCGGCGTCCTCCCCTTGCCTTCTGAAACGCTTCCTGAAGCTTCCGGGCGTCGGCGCCCTGTGCCGCCAGCACCTCGCCCGCCTGTCCGCCCTTCGCGGCGATGCCGAGGAGCAGGTGCTCCGTCGACAGATACTCGTCCCCGAGTTCCCTCGCGCGGCTCCCCGCGTCCCGCACGGCGGCGAGCGTCTCACGATCGGGCTGGGGCGGCGCGACCGTGGAGCCCGAGACGCTGGGCAGCGCGCCCAGCAGGCGCTCGGCCGCGGCCCGTACCTCGGACTGGTCCGCGCCGACGGCGGCCAGCAGGTCCGTCACGTTCTCGTTGTCCTGGCCCGCGAGGAGGGCGAGCAGCAGGTGGGCGGGCGTCAGATCAGGGTGTCCCCCGGCCACGGCCCGCTCCCCGGCCGCCTGGATCGCCTCCCGGCTCCTGTTCGTCAGTTCCACGTCCACCGCGCATGTCCTCCTTGCCCCTGCGACCGATCGGGCTGCTCCGGGCAGCCGCGACGACTTCTCGATGACTCCTACAGCCTCGACGAAGTTGAGTCTATTCCACTCAAGGAAGTGGAGCGAATAATCTTCGAGCACTCTTTCGAGGGAACTGCCGGAGTCTCGCGCTGACATGAGGGCAGGGAGAGTGCGGCGGTGCCTGCCGGGACAGCTGGGCGGGCTCCCGGTCGCGTTCTGCCTTGCGGCCACGGACGGCGAGGCGGCGCGTGCCCGGCCGGGGGTCCGGCGCGCGTCGGCCTCCCGGCGCCTCCCGCCGCCGGGTGCGCCGCTACTCTCCCCCCATGCCCGTCCCGCTCACCGCTCCGCCCGCCTCCTACCTGGACTTCTGGCGCGAGCGACACGTCTGCACGCTCACCACGCTCCGCCCCGACGGCACGCCCCACGTCGCCCCGGTCGGCGCCACGCTCGACCACGCGGCGGGGCTCGCCCGCGTCATCACCAGCCGCACCAGCCGCAAGGCGCGCAACGTCCTCGCCGCCGGTCCCGCGGGCACGCCCGTCGCCGTCTGCCAGTTCGAGGGCCGCCGCTGGGCCACGCTGGAGGGCCGCGCCCGGCTCCTCACCGGCCAGGAGGAGGTCGAGGAGGCGGTACGGCGCTACACCGAGCGCTACGGACGCGTCCCGCGGCACAACCCCGCGCGGTCCGTCATCGAGATCACCCTCACGCGCCTGCTCGGCAACGCCTGAGCCCCTCACCGGCCCCGGGCACCCGGCCGTCCCGCCCGGCCCCGTACGCGCGAATGGCAGCGGCGCCGCCGGGGATTCAGGTCCTCGGCGGCGCCGCTGCTGGGGGAAAGCGCCTGGCGATCTGTTTCAACGGGGGGAATCGCTCAGGCGCTGCGGGGGGTGACGTAGGAGTCCGACCAGTCGGCGACCTGCTGGTGGTCGCGCTGGTCGAGGTTGACGAAAAGCATTCCGTAGCGCACCGCGCACCGTACGGGCTGCGGGGCACCACGGGGCCGACGGAGACAGCGGTACGCCCGTACGTCCTCGGCCCCGTCCCGCACGACGACGATCGGTTCGCCGAAGAGCGTGACCATCAGCGAGTCGCCCTCGTGGGGGATCGCCGTGACGAGATCGATGAAGTGCCAGCCGGAGCGATAGGCGGTGGCCATCTCACGCCGGAAGGTGTGGTCGTCGGGCGGGGTCGTCATGCCTGGACCGTGCCCCAGGAGGGCTCGCCCGCGGCGGCACCCGGCTGGTTCGGCTCATTGACGGGAGCGACACCCCAGGAAGGCTCGCCCGCGGGGACGACACCCCACGAGGGCTCACCCGGCTTCGCGCTCGCGTGGACCACACCCCAGGAGGGCTCACCAGCGGGAGCGACGCCCCAGGAGGGCTCACCAGCCGGAGCGACACCCCAGGAGGGCTCACCCTGCACAGAGGCCGGGACCACGCCCCACGAGGGCTCCCCCGGGCGGGCGGAGGCACTCACGGACCCCGACGGCTGGCTTCCCCACGACGGCTCCCCCAGAGCCACCGCACCAATGGCGAGAGCCGCCATCGCGGAAACGCAGAGTGTACGAAGCTTCACGGACATGATGGGCTCCCACCTCTGTGATTGGTATGTGAACGACCCCCGCCCTGCAACGATGGCCCAGGCTGAGCGCTTTCACTAGGAAACCCATGCATCATGTTCCTGTATTACATGAGCCTGAGGGGGGGACACATGGGGAGGAGGCCCCTCGAAAAGTGTCATTCCCATCCGCAGGAGCCGCTCTGCGTCACCGGCCGTGAGCTGTACGCCGCCGCACTGCGCTCCGGACGCCTGAAACGCGAGGAACTCGCCGACGCCCCTTGCGTTCTCGACCTGGGACTGCTGGCACCCGACCCGGCGGAGCCCGCGACGCTGCTCCCGGTCCAGCCGTCGACGGCGCTCGGCAGGCTGCTCCAGCCGCTGGAGAACCGCATCCTGCACAACCGCAAGGCGGCGGTCGCGCTCACCGAGACCCTGGAGCCCTTCATGGCTCTGAGCGGGCACGATCCGGCCAGTCAGGCGGTCACGGTGCTCGACGGGCTCGACCGCATCAACTCCACGCTCGACCAGACCGTCATGGAGTGCCACGACGAACTGCTCACGCTCCAGCCCGGCAGCGGACGCGCCCCGTACCTCCTTGAGGACGCCCTGCGGCGCGTGGAGCCCTTCTTCGGCACCAGCGTCCGGATGCGGACCCTCTACCACCACACGGCCCGTCACCATCCCTCCACACTCGCGTACGTGGAGAGGACGATGCCGGAGGGAATCGAGTTCCGCACGATGGAGCAGCTCCCCGAGCGGCTCATCATCGTGGACCGCCGCGCGGCCTTCATCCCCATCAGTGACGACCGCAAGATCGCCCTCAAGATCGAGCACCCGGGTCTCGTCGGCTACCTCGCGGGCGTCTTCAACCAGTTCTGGAGCCTCGCGCGCCCCTGGTCCGAGGCGACCCCGGCGCCTGTGCCGAGCGGCATCACGAGCACCCAGCTCTCCATCGCCCGCCTGCTCGTCGAGGGCCACGTCGACGAGGCCATCGCGCGCCGCCTCGGCATGAACGTCCGCACCTGCCGGGCCCACATCGCCAAACTCGCCACCACCCTCGGCAGCGGCAGCCGCGCCCAGCTCGGCTACCTCATCGCCCAGTCCGGACTGCTGGACACACCGGGCAGCTGAGGTGCGGTGCGGGAGGCGGCAGGGACCGCACCCGGCACGTACGGGCGGTCACGGCGGCACGGGCCGAGCCCAGCACTCACGGGATCGCAGGGGCCCAGCACGCACGGGGTCGCGGGGGCCCAGCACGCACCGAGTCGCGGCGGCACGGCCCGGGGGCCCTCGCGCCCGCCACGCCACGCCGGGGTATTCCTCACGCACAAGGGCGGCACCCCCGCGCGAGGATCACCCCGCCCGTACGGCACCGCCCCGGCACAGCCCCGCGGGGCCGCCGCTCACTCCCCCGCGCCGTGCCCCCGCTTGTTCTTCGGGCGCCACACCACGAGCGCGCTCGCCTGCTGCACCTCCTGGTACGGGACGAGGTCGCGCCGGTAGGAGGCGTGCACCTGCGCCTCACGCTGCCGCATCGTCGCCGCGGCCCCGTCGAGCGCCGCGCTCAGCTCGGCGATGCGCTGCTCCATCGCGCTGACCTGCGACTGGAGCTCGATGATCCGCTTGATGCCGGCCAGGTTCACGCCCTCGTCCTGCGACAACTGCTGCACCTGGCGCAGGAGCTGGATGTCGCGGGCCGAGTAGCGGCGGCCCCGGCCCGCCGCACGGTCGGGAGAGACCAGGCCGAGCCGGTCGTACTGACGCAGCGTCTGGGGATGGAGCCCGGAGAGCTGAGCGGCGACCGAAATGACGTACACCGGTGTCTCGTCGGTCAGCTCGTACGGATTCCTGCCTCGCCCTTCCATGGTCATGCTCCCTTCGCCGCCTCGAACAACGCCGCCCGCGGGTCCTCCCCGGCACTCGCGTCGCGGTAGGACTCCAGGGCCTCCCTGGCCCGGTCGTCGAGGTGCGCGGGCACCGCGACCTCCACGGTCACCAGGAGGTCTCCGCGCGTACCGTCCTTGCGGACCGCGCCCTTGCCGCGGGCACGCATCGTCCGGCCGTTGGGGGTACCCGCGGGGAGTTTGAGGGTGACGGGCGGGCCGCCGAGCGTCGGCACCCGCACCGTGCCGCCGAGCGCCGCCTCGCTGAAGGTCACGGGCACGGTGACCGCGAGGTTGTCGCCCTTGCGGGCGAAGACCGGGTGCTCCTTGACGTGCACCACCACGTAGAGGTCACCGGCCGGGCCGCCGCGCTCGCCCGGGGCGCCCTTGCCGCGCAGCCGGATGCGCTGCCCGTCCTGGACGCCCGCCGGGATGCGCACCTGGATGGAGCGGGCCGACTTGGCGCGCCCGCTGCCCTTGCACACCTCGCAGGGGTCCTGGGCGATGAGCCCGCGCCCCTTGCAGTCCACGCACGGGTCGGTGAGGGAGAAACCGCCGCTGCCCCCGCGCGAGACCTGCCCCGTGCCCACGCAGGTCGGGCAGACCCGCGGGGTGCCGTTCTTGTCGCCCGTGCCCGAGCACGCCTTGCACGGCTCCTGGCTGGACATCCGCAGCGGGACCGTCGCCCCGTCCACCGCCTCGGTGAAGGTGAGCGTCACCTCGGACTCGATGTCCTGGCCGCGCCGGGCGCGGGTGCGCGTCGGGCCGCCCTGCGTCCCCGCGCCCGCCGCACCGCCGCGGTTGAAGAGCCCGCCGAAGACATCGCCGAGGCCACCGCCGAAGCCGCCGCCCCCGCTGCCGCCCGGACCGCCCCCGAAGAGGTCGCCCAGGTCGAAGTTGAAATTGCCGCCCGCACCACCGGCACCCGCACCACCGGGGCGGAAGCCGCCACCCGCGAAGAGGGCGCGCGCCTCGTCGTACTCCTTGCGCTTCTTCGGGTCGCCGAGGACGTCGTGCGCCTCGGAGATCTCCTTGAAGCGGTCCTCGGCCCTGGTGTTGCCCTTGTTGGCGTCCGGGTGGTTCTCGCGGGCGAGCTTGCGGTACGCCTTCTTGATCTCCGCCTCGGTGGCGTCCTTCGGCACGCCGAGGACCTTGTAGTAGTCCTTCTCGATGAAGTCCTTCGTGCTCATCCCCGACGTCCCTCCTTCCGTGGCGGCGCGGCCCCGGGCCACGGCCCCCGCCCGGCCCGCCCGGCCATCTCCTGTTGTACCGCTCCCGGGCGCGCGGCTCGCGCCGGCGTCCGTGCCGCTCCCGGGCGACCGGCTCCCGCCGGCGCCCGTACCGCCTCACCGGGCCGCCCGGCCGGACCATCCGGTCCGGCCGGGCGTCTCCCGCTCTGCTCAGCCCTTGTCGGGGCCACCGTTCTCCTCGTCCGCCGCAGCGGCCTTCTCCTCCTCGGCCGGGGCCGAGCCGGAGGCCGCCTGCTCCTTGCCCGATGCCGGCGCCGCGCCCGGCTGGGGCTCGGCGACCGCGACCCGCGCGGGGCGGATCGTGCGCTCGCCGAAGCGATACCCCGGCTGGAGGATCGCGACGCACGTCGTCTCGGTGACGTCCGGGGCGTAGGAGTGCATGAGCGCCTCGTGGATCGTCGGGTCGAAGGGCTCGCCCTCCTCGCCGAACTGCTCCAGGCCCATCTTGGCGGTGATGGACTCCAGCGAGTCGGCGACCGACTTGAAGCCGCCCGTCAGCTCCTCGTGCTCCCGCGCCCGGCCGATGTCGTCGAGCACGGGCAGGACCTCGCTCAGGAGGTTCGCGACCGCGAGCTCCTTCACGGCGACCCGGTCGCGCTCGACCCGGCGGCGGTAGTTCTGGTACTCGGCCTGGAGGCGCTGGAGGTCCGCGGTGCGCTCGCCGAGCGCGGTGCGCACCTGGTCCAGCTCAGCCGTCAGACCGGCCTGCTGAGCGTCCCCGCCCGGGGCGGACCGCTCCTGCTCGGAGCGGTCCTCCTCGGCGGCGTCGGGGGCGGCGCCGTCGGAGACGTCAGCGGGCTCGTTCTTCTCGTCGAAGCCCCCCGCGGTCTCCTCGCTCACGCCGCACCGTCCTTCTTGTCCTCGTCGACGATCTCGGCGTCGACGACGTCGTCGTCGGCCTTGGCACCGGCACCGGCGCCACCCGGGGCCGCGCCCTCGGCGCCGGCGGTGGCCTGCGCGTCGGCGTACATCGCCTGGCCGAGCTTCTGCGAGACGGCCGCGACCTTCTCGGTGGCCGTCTTGATCTCGGCGGTGTCCTCACCCTTGAGCTTCTCCTTCAGCTCGGTGAGGGCCTCCTCGACCTCGGTCTTGATCTCGCCCGGGACCTTCTCCTCGTTGTCCTTGAGGAACTTCTCGGTCTGGTACGTGAGCTGCTCGGCCTGGTTGCGCACCTCGGCGGACTCGCGGCGGCGGTGGTCCTCGTCCGCGTACTGCTCCGCCTCCTGGCGCATCCGGTCGACCTCTTCCTTCGGCAGCGAGGAGCCGCCGGTGACGGTCATCTTCTGCTCCTTGCCCGTACCGAGGTCCTTCGCGGTGACGTGCATGATGCCGTTGGCGTCGATGTCGAAGGAGACCTCGATCTGCGGCACCGAGCGCGGGGCCGGGGGCAGACCGGTCAGCTCGAACATCCCGAGCTTCTTGTTGTACGCGGCGATCTCGCGCTCACCCTGGTACACCTGGATCTGCACGGACGGCTGGTTGTCCTCGGCCGTCGTGAAGATCTCGGAGCGCTTCGTCGGGATCGTCGTGTTGCGCTCGATGAGCTTCGTCATGATGCCGCCCTTGGTCTCGATGCCGAGGGACAGCGGGGTGACGTCGAGGAGCAGGACGTCCTTGACCTCGCCCTTGAGGACACCGGCCTGGAGCGAGGCGCCGATGGCGACGACCTCGTCCGGGTTGACGCCCTTGTTCGCCTCCTTGCCGCCGGTCAGCTCCTTGACGAGCTCGGCGACGGCGGGCATACGGGTCGAGCCACCGACGAGCACGACGTGGTCGATGTCGGCGAGCGCGATGCCCGCGTCCTTGATCACGTTGTGGAACGGGGTCTTCGTCCGGTCCAGGAGGTCCGCGGTGAGCTGCTGGAACTGGGCGCGCGTGAGCTTCTCGTCCAGGTGCAGCGGGCCCTCGGCGGAGGCCGTGATGTAGGGCAGGTTGATCGTGGTCTCGGTGGACGAGGACAGCTCGATCTTCGCCTTCTCGGCGGCCTCGCGCAGGCGCTGGAGCGCCATCTTGTCCTTGCTCAGGTCCACACCGTGACCGTTGTTGAACTGCTTGACCAGGTAGTCGACGACGCGCTGGTCCCAGTCGTCACCACCGAGCTGGTTGTCGCCGTTGGTGGCCTTCACCTCGACGACGCCGTCGCCGATCTCCAGGAGCGAGACGTCGAAGGTGCCGCCACCGAGGTCGAAGACGAGGATCGTCTGGTCGTCCTTGTCGAGGCCGTACGCGAGGGCGGCGGCCGTCGGCTCGTTGACGATGCGCAGCACGTTGAGGCCGGCGATCTCACCGGCCTCCTTCGTCGCCTGGCGCTCGGAGTCGTTGAAGTACGCCGGGACGGTGATGACCGCGTCGGTCACCTTCTCGCCGAGGTACGACTCCGCGTCGCGCTTGAGCTTCTGGAGGACGAAGGCGGAGATCTGCTGCGGATTGAAGTCCTTGCCGTCCAGATTGATCTTCCAGTCGGTGCCCATGTGGCGCTTGACCGACCGGATGGTCCTGTCGACGTTGGTGACCGCCTGACGCTTGGCGACCTCGCCGACCAGCACCTCACCGTTCTTCGCAAAGGCGACGACGGACGGCGTGGTCCTGGCGCCCTCGGCGTTGGTGATCACGGTGGGCTCGCCGCCCTCCAGAACGCTGACGACGGAGTTAGTCGTGCCCAGGTCGATGCCGACCGCACGTGCCATTTCGGGTCCTCCAGATGCTTACTTGAGTGGATCTCGCTCAACCATGCACCAGCCCCCCACCCCCTGTCAACAGACCTGAGCCGGGCGCACTCAACTCTTATTCAGCCCTTACGCGCAATGACCGCCTGACGCCGCCCGGAGCGGCCACCGCTCCACGCGACAGACGCCCGACGAACACCTCGCTCCACGCGACCGACACCCCTTGCGGCGCGCCGCTCCACCCGGCAAGCACCCCCCGCCGCACACCGCTCCACCCCGGCAACCACCCCCGCCCCCGCCCCGCGGCGCGCCGTGCGCCAGATCACGCGGGGCGAGGGGTCCACGCCGACGGAGAGTGGATACCCTCCCTACAGAACCGATTAAGTTACTGCTTAGTAAGGCGACCCTTCCCGGGCCGCACCGGGCCTCCCGGCCCACCGACCCAGTACCCCGCACTTCCGCGCAGGTTCGAGGAGCCCTCCATGCAGCTCGCCGCGATCATCGTGTCGCTGCTCCTGACCGTGGTCGGCGTGGCGCTCATCTCCCGAGCGATCGCGCAGATCGTCCAGCACGTACGGCTCGGCCAGCCCGTCCCGGCCGGCAGCCGTACCGACCGCTGGAAACAGCGCTCCCTCACTCTCGCGAGGGAATTCGTCGGTCACACCCGGATGAACCGCTGGGGCATCGTCGGTGTCGCCCACTGGTTCGTAGCGGTCGGCTTCCTCACCCTCGGCCTGACGATCGTCAACGCGTACGGGCAGCTCTTCCAGGCGGACTGGATCATCCCCTGGATCGGCACCTGGCCCCCGTACGAGGTCTACATCGAGTTCATCGCGCTCTTCACGACGCTCGGCATCCTCACCCTCATGGGCATCCGCCTGCTGAGCCTGCCCTCGCGCGCCGGACGCAAGTCCCGCTTCACGGGCTCCAAGCTCGGCCAGGCGTACTTCGTCGAGTACGTCATCCTCGTCATCGGCCTCGCGGTCCTCGTGCTCCGCGGCCTCGAAGGCGCGATCCACCACGTCGACGGCTACGAGGCGGGCTACTGGGTCTCGTACCCCCTCGTCGCGGCCCTGCGCGGCCTGGACGTCTCCACGCTCCAGAACCTCATCTACCTCACGGCGATGATCAAGCTGGGCGCCACGATGATCTGGGCGATCACCGTCGGCCTCAACACCAACATGGGCGTCGCCTGGCACCGCTTCCTCGCCTTCCCCAACATCTGGTTCAAGCGCAACGCGGACGGCGCCGTCTCCCTCGGCGCGCTCCAGCCCATGACGAGCGGCGGCAAGGCGATCGACTGGGAGGACCCGGGCGAGGACGACGTCTTCGGCGTCTCGCAGGTCGAGCACTTCTCCTGGAAGGGCCTGCTCGACTTCTCCACCTGCACCGAGTGCGGACGCTGCCAGTCGCAGTGCCCCGCCTGGAACACCGGCAAGCCCCTCTCGCCGAAGCTCCTCATCATGTCCCTGCGCGACCACGCGCACGCCAAGGCCCCGTATCTGCTCGCAGGCGGCGGCAAGACCATGGAGGGCGAGGAGAAGGCGAGCGAGGAGCAGCTCAAGGACGTCCCCGCCGCCGCCCTCGCCGAGGCCGAGCGCCCCCTCGTCGGCACCCTCGAAGAGGGCGGCGTCATCGATCCCGACGTCCTGTGGTCCTGCACCACCTGCGGCGCCTGCGTCGAGCAGTGCCCCGTGGACATCGAGCACATCGACCACATCGTCGACATGCGCCGCTACCAGGTCATGATCGAGTCGTCCTTCCCCTCCGAGGCCGGGACGATGCTCAAGAACCTGGAGAAGAAGGGCAACCCCTGGGGCCTGGCGAAGAAGAAGCGCCTGGAGTGGACGAAGGAGGTCGACTTCGAGGTGCCGGTCGTCGGCGAGGACGTCGAGGACCTGACCGAGGTCGACTACCTCTACTGGGTCGGCTGCGCCGGCGCCCTGGAGGACCGCGCGAAGAAGACGACGAAGGCGTTCGCCGAACTGCTGCACATCGCGGGCGTCTCGTTCGCGATCATGGGCGGCGACGAGAAGTGCACGGGCGACTCGCCGCGCCGCCTCGGCAACGAGCCGCTCTTCCAGCAGCTCGGCGCCGAGAACGTCGCGATGCTCAACATGGCCTTCGGCGAGGACGACGAGGACGAGTCCACGAAGAAGCCGAAGTCCGCGAAGAAGATCATCGCGACCTGCCCGCACTGCTTCAACACGATCGCGAACGAGTACCCGCAGCTCGGCGGCGAGTACGAGGTCATCCACCACACCCAGTTGCTCCAGCACCTGGTCGACGAGGGCAAGCTCGTCCCCGTCACGCCGGTCGAGGGCCTCATCACGTACCACGACCCCTGCTACCTGGGCCGCCACAACAAGATCTACACGCCGCCGCGCGAGATCATCGCGAAGGTCCCGGGCATCCGCAGCGAGGAGATGCACCGGCACAAGGAGCGCGGCTTCTGCTGCGGCGCGGGCGGCGCGCGCATGTGGATGGAGGAGCGCATCGGCAAGCGCGTCAACAACGAGCGCGTCGACGAAGCCCTCTCGCTGGACCCCGACATCATCTCGACGGCCTGCCCCTTCTGCCTCGTCATGCTGACCGACTCGGTCAACGGCAAGAAGGCCGCGGCTGACAGCGGCTCCGCCGCGGGCGGCCAGGCGAAGGAGTCGGTGCAGGTCGTGGACGTCGCCCAGCTCCTCCTGGACTCGGTCAAGGCGCCCGCCGACCCCGAGCCCCCGGCCGCGACCACGGACGCCCCGGAGCCCGAACCGGCCCCCGCGGCGAGCTGACCCCGCGCACACCGGGCCCGACGGAGAGACCCAACCGACGAAGAGAGCCACCCGCCGAAGGGGCGCCAGGACCCAGATCCGGCGCCCCTTCGCCATGCGCGGCCCACCTGCGCCATAGGGGGCCGCCCTTGCCGTACGGGGGCCCGCCCTTGCCGTGTGCGGTCCGCCCTCGCGGTACGGGGGCCGCCTTCGCCGCCCGCTCCCGTACGTGACGCGCCACCCGGACCCCCGCTCCGCGCACCGCCACCCCCTCGCCGCACAACCATGCCGCCGCCCCACGTGTCTCCCTGTCGCCACACGGCCGCGGGCGGCATACGGTGCCTCCCGCGTTTCGCGCAGGAGACGCCCATGCCCTCTCACTTCCGTACCGCCCTCGCCGCGGCGGCCGCCGCCGCCCTCACCGGCGGACTGCTGACCCTCACCACGGGCGCGGCCACCGCCGCGACCGGCAAGGCCCCCGGCCGCGCCGACGCCGACTTCAACGGCGACGGCTACGCCGATGTCGCGATCAGTTCCTCGCACGCCTACGTCGCGGGCCACAAGAACGCGGGCGCCGTCGCCGTCCTCTACGGCGGCAGGAGCGGCACCCGCACCACGACCTACACGCAGAACTCCGCCGGCGTCCCCGGCAGCGCCGAGGCAGGCGACTACTTCGGCGCCGACACCGCCTTCGGCGACTTCAACAGCGACGGCTACGACGACCTCGTCGTCGGCGTGCCCGGCGAGGACGTCGGCAGCGACAAGGACGGCGGCACCGCCGTCATCCTCTGGGGCTCGGCAGCGGGCCTCAAGGGCGGCACGACCCTCAAGGACCCGCGCCCCACGAAGCACGACAACTACGGCGCCCCGCTGGAGGCCGGTGACTTCGACGGCGACAAGCGCGACGACATCGCGGTGGGCACCACCTCCGGCGCCGCCACGATCGACGTCCTGCGCGGCGGCTTCAGCTCCACGAAGGGCGGCGGCGCGGGGTCGTACACCGTCTCCCCCGCCGTCTGGAGCGGCAAGGGGGCGGGCATCAAGAACCTGCACTCGGGCGACGTCAACGGCGACGGCAAAGAGGACCTGATCGTCAACGGCTACGCCAAGAACGACGACCTCAACGCCAACTACTGGCTCCCCGGCTCCGCCTCGGGCGCCACCACCAAGGGCGCCCAGAGGCTCCCCGCCGGGTTCATCACCGACATCGGCCACACCGACAACGACGGCTACGCCGACATCGTCACCGGGCTCGAATGGGACAGCGGCATCGGCCACGCCCACAAGGGCGGCACCGCGCTGATCATCCACGGCACCGGGAGCGGCCCCGCCTCCGGGACGATCCAGACCTTCACGCAGGACACCCCGGGCGTGCCCGGCGGCGGCGAGAAGAACGACCTCTTCGGCAGCGAGCTGGACCTCGGAGACGTCAACGGCGACGGCCACCTCGACCTGATCGTCGGGGCCCCCGGCGAGTCGCTCAACGGCAAGCAGGGCACCGGCGCCGTCACCGTCCTCTTCAACAAGGCGGACGGCTCCGGGATCACCGGCACCGGCTCCCTGTTCCTGAGCCAGGACACGCCGGGCGTGCCCAACGAGGACGAGGCGGGCGACGGCTTCGGCTCCGAGGTCCACATCGACGACCTCAACGGCGACAAGAAGGGCGACCTGATCATCGCCGCGCCGTGGGAGAACGGCAACGGCGCGGTCTACCCGCTCCTGACCCAGCCGGACGGCAAGAGCTTCAAGGGCAGCGCGGGCCTGTACGTCTCCACGGTGGGCATCTCCACCGCGGGCACTCCGGTCTTCGGTCACAACATGGCCGACTGAGCGGCCGGGCCCTGACCTGCCCCGCCCCGCGCCGCCCCGCACCGGTCGGCACGTCGGGCGTCGGCACGTCGGGCGACAGGCATCGGCGCGTCGGGCGTCGGTACGTCAGGCGTCGGTACGTCAGGCGTCAGGGAATCCCCCCGGATTCCCTGACGCCCGGCATCCCCCCGGTCCCCCGGCGGCCGTCGCGGCCCCGGCGGACGTCCGTGCGGCGCGCGGGTCAGCGCAGCGCCGGGTCGGTGCGCGCGAAGCGCTTCCACAGCCCTTCGTCCTGCGCCTGGAAGCGGTACGGCGCCGTGAGCACCACGTAGGCGGCCCGGCCGAGGAGCGCCAGCCCGGCGAGCCCGCACAGCACCGTCCCCCACACCGGGACGAGCCCGGTCATCGCGGGCACGGTCGCGAGGACGACGCCGAGCCCGAGCGCGAGCACCCGGTCGTGCGCCCGCGCGAGGTAGAAGGACGGCCGCCGCACCGGCGCGGCGCGCAGCGCGATGTCCGTCCCGCGCGGCGTCAGGTGGCCCTCCGCGAGGGCCCGCTCGACGAGCACGGGCTCGATCGCGGCCCACACGACGTGCCCCGTGTCGCTCGCGAAGAAGGCCGGGACCAGGGACCGCTTCCCCCGCACGCCCGTGTAGGCGCGCCACTCGCGCGGGACGCACAACCACCCCCGGTGCCCGGCGAGTTGCACGACCGAGTGCGAGAGGTGCCGTTCCCCGATCGCGCGCCGGTACATCCCGCGCTCCTCCACGGCCTCGACCCCGAAGAAGCCCTCGTCCTCGGGGGACACCACCTCGCGCGCCCCCTCGGGCGTCACGCCGAGGCCGTAGGCGACGCGCGTGACGAGGTCCCCGCTCCCCGCCCCCGAGGCCGTGCGGACATCGACCCGGACCGGCCGCCCGAGCCGCGCCCGCGTCGCGAGCACCGGCACCCCTGCGGCCACGCGCCTGCGGAAGCCGCGCGGCGCGGGCGGCAGTTGACCGCCCAGCAGGAGCGGCAGCCGCGCCAGCAGGGCGATCGTGGCGACGAGCAGCAGGAAGGCGGGCAGCTCGCCGAGAGCACCGCCCGGCGAGGGGGCGGCGGTGCGTACGAGGACGTACGGCGCGCACAGGAACAGCAGGATCTGCCCGGTCCGGGCCCAGTCGCGGCGGATCGGCGCGACCTGCCGCGGGATCCCGGCCCGCACCGGACCGTCCGGCAGCCGCTCGGCCTCCGGAGCGGCCCGCACGGCGAGCAGCCACCCCGCACAGCCGACGATGGCGAGGGCGAACAGCACGAGCGCGGTCACCATCGGCCCGTCGTCGTCCGAGCCGTACCGCGCGATGTCCCCCACCAGGACCGCGACCGTGCCGCTGAGCGCCGCGACGAGGGAGGTCCCCCCGAGCACGGCCGACGAGACCGTGGAGCGATGACGCATCCGTTCCCCCAGGAACGCGAGCAAGGCCGCGAGGTCGGCGCGGGTCTGCCCTCGGCAGAACGTTCGAACCTACAAGGCGGTACGTGCGTGACGCAAGGGTCCCGCCGCGTCCGGCGACACGCCGCCCGGAGATGTCACAGCTCGGCCGCAAAGCCCCAGCGCGGGCGGGACCGCTCCGTACCGGCCCGGATATGCGGGTACGTTCGGTGCGTGGCTGGATTCAGGATCGGACGCGGCCGGGACAACCGCACGAGTGGGCAGCAGCAGAACCCTGGGGGCAGGCCCCCGCAGGGTCAGTACCCCGCGCCGGGGCAGCGGCAGCAGCAGCCGTACGGCGGTGCCCCGCGCCCGCCGCAGGGCGGCGGCAACGGCTGGCCGGCGGCGCCCCAGGGCAACGGCTGGCCGACCCCCCAGGGCAGGCCGTCGGGGGCGGGCAGGCCGTCCGGGGCGGGCGAGCCCGAGTACTTCGGCGGCCCCCCGCAGCACCACCCGCACCCGCACCCGCAGGGTGGCGGCTACGGCTACCCGGACAACCGCCCCCCGCAGCAGCAGGGCGGCGGCTACGGCTACCCGGGCCCGGGCGCGCAGGCCCCGTACCCCTCCTCGGCCCAGCACAACAACCCCGGCCACACCCAGGCTTTCGCGATCGGCGAGGACCCCTACGGCCACGACGCGCCCCCGGCCCCGGCGGTGCCCTCGGGCCCCCGGCTGCGCTGGCAGGACCTGCTCAGCGGCATCGTCCTGCGCCCGCACCAGACCTTCCAGCGGATGCGCGACTACGCGGTCTGGGGCCCGGCGCTCGTCGTCACGCTGATCTACGGGCTGCTCGCGATCTTCGGCTTCGACGACGCCCGCGACGACGTCATCCACGCGACCCTGAGCACGGCGGTCCCGTACGTGCTCACCGCCGCCGTCATGATCACCGTGAGTGCCTTCGTGCTCGGCGTCGTCACCCACACCCTGGCCCGCCAGCTCGGCGGCGACGGCTCCTGGCAGCCCACGGTGGGCCTGTCGATGCTGATCATGACGCTGACGGACGCGCCCCGCCTGATCATCGCGATGTTCGCGGGCGGCGACGCCTCGTTCGTGCAGGTCGTCGGCTGGATCACCTGGATCGCCGCGGGCTTCCTCTTCACCTCGATGGTGAGCCGCTCCCACGACCTCGCCTGGCCCCGCGCCCTGGGCGCGAGCGCGATCCAGCTGGTGGCGCTGCTGTCCCTGATCAAGCTCGGAACGTTCTGAGGCGGACCGCCGACCCGAAGCGCGGCGCGGCGCTGCCGCGCGAGGCCGTTCTGGGGCGCTGGGCACTCAGCCGCGAGGGGCGCTTCGGCACGTAACGAGTTGGTGCGTGATAGCCGGTGAGGTGTGTTGGCCTTGCTCACGGCGGCCTTCAGATGTTGGCGGTGCGGTCGGAGACGAGGCCGGCGATGGCG
>NZ_JOGO01000035.1 GCF_000719475.1 Streptomyces sp. NRRL F-5630
GCAAAACGCTCAGCTGGGAAACCCCAGCCGAGCGCCTGCATAAACTACTCGCCGTCTAACACAACCGACCACGTGTTGCGACGATCCCCAGAAACCGCCTCGCGCGGGACGGGGCTTCGCGCTGTGTGGGGCGGGGCATACCTCCCGGCAGGACTCAACTCGACGAGCGGGAGGCCGGGATGGCGGAGTGGCGCAAGTCCACCTACAGCACCAACGGGGGCAATTGCGTGGAAGCGGCGACAGACTGGCGCACCTCCTCGTACAGCAACAACGGCGGCCAGTGTGTGGAGGTCGCCACCGATACCCCAGGCACCGTCCCCGTACGCGACTCCAAGAACCCCGCCGGGCCCCATCTCCACCTCACCCCCGCCGCCTTCATCGCCTTCGTGGCGAGTGTGCGAGGCGAAGGGTTCGGGGTGGGCTGAGGACCCGCTGCCCCGGAGGGCCCGGTGCGTCCGGGAGACGGAGGCGGTCCGGAAATGCCGTGGCCCCTCGGACCCGCCTCGGCCATGATCCCCGCGTGACCCCCTACCTCGAATCCGAGCGGCTGGCCCTCCGTCCCTTCGCCGCCGCCGACGCGGACCTGCTGATCGAGCTGGACAGCGACCCGGCGGTGATGCGCTACCTGAGCGGTGGCGCTCCGACCCCGCCGGAGGAGATCCGCGACCTCGTCATCCCCGGCATCCTCGCCGGCTACGAGCGCTGGGACCACGCACTCGGCCTCTTCGCCGCGCACGAGAAGGACGGCGGCGCGTTCATCGGCTGGTTCTGCCTGCGCCCGCTCCGCGACGGGCCGCGCGAGGAAGCCGAACTCGGCTACCGCCTGCGCCGGGCGGCCTGGGGCCGGGGGTACGCCACGGAGGTCTCGCGAGCGCTCCTGGCGAAGGGGTTCGCCCAACTCGGCATCCGCAAGGTCTGGGCCGAGACGATGACCGTGAACCGCTCTTCGCGCAACGTCATGGAAAAGCTCGGGATGACGCTCGTGGAGAGCATCCCCGCGCCGGACGACATGCGGGCGGTCGAGGGTTCCGAGCACGGCGGTGTGCGGTACGAGATCACGAAAGAGCAGTGGGAGCGGCGGCAGGTGTAGGCGGCGCGAGGCGCGGCGCCGGGGGCACGGGGTCATCAGCCCGCGCGTCGCCCGTGCCTCGCGGAACGGCGGCCGCAGCGCCCCGGGAGCACCGCTCCCGGCACCCGGT
The DNA here is from genome assembly GCF_000719475.1 of Streptomyces sp. NRRL F-5630. GTDB lineage: Bacteria > Actinomycetota > Actinomycetes > Streptomycetales > Streptomycetaceae > Streptomyces. The sequence continues at coordinate 1,200 of NZ_JOGO01000035.1, forward strand.
CGCGCGCGCCCCGTTCGGGCGGTGGAAGCCGCCACCGCCTCCCGCGCGGCCCCGCGGTCGGCCGAATGCGCCCACGCGCTCGGCGGGTTCCCCCGCGCCTGCGGGGCGCACGGGGGCGCCGGAATCGCGCCTGGCACTCCCGCGACCGACCGCATAGCCTGCGCGCGATGACCGACTCAGCGACCCGGGCACCCGGCATCCGCGCCGTCCTGTTCGACTCGGGAGGGGTGCTCATGCGGCCCGTCGGGGGGCGGTGGAACCCGCGCGCCGACTTCGAGGAGACGGTCCTGCGGCACGCGGCACCGGTCCCGGCCGAGCGGTTCGCCGAGGCGATCGCGGCGGGTGAGCGGTTCCTCGGCGAGGCAGCCGGGACGCCTGAGATCGACACGTACCACCGCGTGTTGCTCGACCGGCTCGGGGTCGGGACGACGGGGGAGCTGCTGGCGGAGCTGCGCCGGGAGGTGCCCCCGTCGGCGGTGCTGGAGCTGTATCCGGACGCGCTGCCCACGCTCACGGAGCTGAGACGGCGCGGGGTCCGCCTCGCGGTGGTGTCGGACGCCTGGCCGAACCTGCCCGGCCTCCATGAAGGTCTCGGCATCCGGGGCTACTTCGAGGTCTACGCGATCTCGGCCGTGCTCGGCTGCGAGAAGCCCGATCCGTGCATGTACCGCCACGCGAGCGACAGCCTCGGCCTGGACCCCGCGCACTGCCTCTTCATGGACGACACCCCGGCCCTGGTCACGGCGGCGACGGCGCTGGGGTACGCGGGGCTCTTCCTGGACCGCGAGGGAACACGGGGCGACGTGCCGTCGATCACCTCCCTCACCGACCTCCTCCCCTTCGTCTGACGCGCGCACCCGTCCGCGCCGCGCGGGACGGACCCGACCGGCGTACGGGCTCCACGGACGCGGCGGGCGTCGGTCAGGACCTCGCCGAGCCGCCGCACCCGCCCGTCCCGCGACCGGTCGCCCACGGCATCGGCGCGGTCCCGACGCCGTCCCTCCCGTGCTCCGCCGGGGTGGCGTCGCTCGGGACCCCGGCCGTGGGCGGCGGCGCGCGGACCGGCACACGAGGCGGTCCCGGGGCCCGACCAGCCTGCTCGCCCCCGGTGACGAGGCCGACGAGCCCGTTCGCCCCGAAAGGCGTCCTGACGTGTGAGGACCTACCGTCTTTCTTATGCGCGGCGCCCTCCGTGGCAAAGGCCGCGGGCGCCGCCTCGTAGCAGCCGCGGCCCCGTGGACGGGCCGGTCGCGGATACGACGGCGGAGGCGGGGCATTCGAGGACCGGCGTCCGGAACAGGCCGGACACCAGCACAGGAAAGGCGTCACCACCATGGCGGGACCCATTCTCATCACCGGTGCGGGCAGTGGCTTCGGCAAGGAGGTCGCTCTGCGGCTCGCGGCCGGAGGGCACCGGGTGATCGCGGGCGTGGAGATCATCTCCCAGGTCAGCGCGGTGCGTGCCGAGGCGCGGGAGCGGGGCGTCGACCTGCGGGTCGAGAAGCTCGACGTCACCGACCCCGGCGACCGCGAGAACGCGTGGACCTGGGACGTGGAGGTGCTCCTCAACAACGCGGGCGTCTCCGAAGGCGGCGCCACCGCCGACATCCCGGAGGAACGGCTGCGCCGCCAGTTCGAGGTCAACGTCTTCGGGCCCGTCCTGCTCACGCAGGGCATCGCCCGCCGGATGGCCGCGCGCCGCAGCGGGCGCATCGTCTTCATGTCCTCGGTCGCCGGACTCACCGTCGATCCGTTCACCGGTGCCTACGCCGGTTCGAAGCACGCGGTGGAGGCGTTCGCCGACGCGCTGGACCAGGAGCTGGCCGAGTTCGGCGTCACGGTCGCCACGATCAACCCGGGGCCCTTCCTCACCGGCTTCAACGACACCATGTTCGAGACGTGGAAGGAGTGGCGCGACGACCCCGCCGACCGCCTCTACGACTACGCCGAACTGGCCTTCCCGCACGAGCAGTACGACCCCGAGCCGGTCTTCGAGCGCACGGTGCGGGTCCTGCTCGGCGAGGACCGGCGCTACCGCAACCTGCTGCCCGAGGAGATGGAGCCGCAGGCCCGCGAACAGGTGGACGCCCTGTGGGAGCGGCGGCTCAACGACGGCAACCGTCCCGCCCTCGTGCGGAAGGCGTACGACATCAGCCCGGGCACGCCGGTCCAGGACTGACGTCCCCGCGGTCCCGGGCGGCCCGTCGGCCGTCCTTCCGCGCCTCCGGCCGCATGGCCGGCCCCGCCGCCGGGCGGGGAGCCGCGGCGGCCCCTCCACGACCGTTCAGCCCTCCCCGTGGGGCCTCGGGGAAAACCCCTTGCGGGCGGACGGGGCCGCTGAAAGGTTCCTGCCGTGGACGAGCACGTGATCATGCTGCGCAGGGCCGGTGCGCCGGACGCGCGAGGGGCGGCGGAGGTGTGGTTGCGGTCGTTCGCCGCCGCGTTGCCGGGGGTGCGGCGGGCGCACGCGGACGATGAGGTGCGGGCGTGGTTCGCGTACGTCGTGGTGCCGGAGCTGGAGACGTGGGTCGCGGAGGCGGGCGGCGGGGAGATCGTGGGCGTTCTGGCGCTGTCCGAGGGTGAGTTGGAGCAGCTTTATCTCGCTCCCGAGGTGCGCGGGCAGGGGCTCGGCGACCGCTTCGTGGCGCTCGCCAAGGAGCGCCGGCCGGCCGGGCTCGATCTGTGGACCTTCCAGGTCAACGCGCCCGCACGGCGTTTCTACGAGCGCCACGGTTTCGTCGTGGGCGAACTGACGGACGGGGCCCGCAACGAGGAGAAGGAGCCGGACATGCGGTACGTGTGGCGACCGTGAGCGAGCAACTTCCGCCGGGCGGCGTGGAGATGGACGAGGCGGCGTTCGAGGCGGGCTGGGCCGGGGCCTGGCACCCCGCGCGGGCGGCGGAGCGCCTGCGGGGCCTGTCCGTGCCGTGGTGCGTCGCGGCCGGGTGGGCGCTCGACCTCTTCCGGGGCGGGGAGCCCTCGCGGCCGCACGGGGATCTCGAACTCGCGGTGCCGGAAGCGGGGTTCGCGGAACTCACGGCGCGTTTCCCGGAGTACGTGTGGGACGGCGTCGGGGACGGACGGGTGTATCCCGGCTCGGGCCCGGTCCCCGGCTCGCACCAGACATGGCTGCGCGACCCCGCGACGGACCGCTGGCTCCTCGACGTCTTCCGGGAGCCGCACGACGGCGGTACGTGGATCTGCCGCAGGGACCCGGCGATCCGCCTCCCGTACGCGGAGATCATCGCCCACACGCCGGACGGCATCCCCTACCTCGTGCCGGAGGTGGTGCTGCTCTTCAAGGCGAAGGCGGCGCGGCCGAAGGACGAGGCGGATCTCGCGGGAGTGCTGCCGCTGCTCGGCGCGGAGCGGCGGGAGCGGCTGCGGGGGTGGCTCGAACGGGCGCACCCGGGGAACGCCTGGGGGGAACGGCTGGGCTGAGGCGGGGCGGCGGTGGAACGGGAGCGCAAGGTCAACACGCCGACAGTTGAGCCCCCTTCGGGTGAAAACCGGGCGGGCGGGAGCAAACGGCGGGCGGCCGGGCATTGTCCTGTTAGCACGCTCCATAGCCATTCGATTCCGCTCCGCGTTCACCCGAAGGGACCCCGTGGGACTGTCACGCACGTACGGAAGCCCCCTCACCGAAGGCCCCACCCCCGCCTCCGCGACGAGCGAGGCGCCACCGCTGCCGTATCCGGACGGCTGGGCGGCGCTCGCCTTCTCGGAGGAGCTTCCGGCGGGCAAGGTCCTCACCCGGCCCCTCGCGGGCGAGGACGTCGTCCTCTACCGCCTGCGCTCGGGCGAGTTGCGCGCGATCCGCCCGTACTGCCCCCACCTCGGCGCGCATCTCGGGCTGGCGAAGCTCGACGGCGACGACCTCGTGTGCCCCTTCCACGCCTTCGCCTTCGGCCCGGACGGGAGCTGCGTGCGCACGGGCTACGACACCCCGCCGCCCCGCTCGCCGCTCAGCCGCCGCCCCGTCCTGGAGGCCAACGGCGCGGTCTTCGTCTGGCGCCACCACGCGGGCCGGGAGCCGTACTGGACGGTCCCCGCCTGGCACGAACTGGGCCACCGCCCCGCCCGGTACGCGGCCTGGGAGTTCTCCGGGCACGCCCAGGAGGTCATCGAGAACTCGGTGGACTACGGGCACTTCGCGACGCTGCACGGCTGGAAGAAGGCGGAGGTCCTGGAGCCCCTGACGTACGAGGGGGACACCTTCCGCCTCAGGATGCGCGCCACCGAGTCCGCCCCACTGATCGGTGACTTCACGGTGGACGTGGACGTGCGCGGGTACGGGCTCGCCTGCCTGCACGCCGACATGTACACGCCCCGCATGGGGATGCGCATGTGCACGATGATCCTGCCGACCGCGATCGGCCCGCACCGGATGCAGTTCCGCCAGCGCAACCGGATCGCCTTCTCCGAACCCGCCAAGCTTCCGGCCCCCGTGGCGAAGGCGGTGAGCCGCGCGGCGGCACGCGTCTTCGAGGGCCTGCTCTTCAAGTCGAACATCGAGTTCACGGCGGCGGACTTCCCGATCTGGGACTCGAAGAAGTACGTGCAGCCGCCGAAGCTCGGCCAGGGGGACGGCCCGATCGGCCCCTTCCGCCGCTGGGCCAAGCGCTTCTACCCGCCCGAGCCTGCCTCGGCGGTCGTCGCGGCGCGGGACGCGGAAGCGCGGGAGGGGGCGGGTCGCGTGATGCGGTAGGCGTCCCGTACGCGGAGGTGGAGCAGCGTCCCCGGCGGGATGAGGCCCCCGCACACGCACAGGACGGCGCCGTCGCTCCACAGGCGGGCGGCGAGCGCCACGAGGACGGGCGGAGGCGAGGCGCACGGTACCGGTCCGTCCCCGGCGACGGGCCCGGTCCCGCCACGCTCTCGCGCTCCGCTCCCCGCCCGTCCTGCCGTGCGCAGGCGCTCCGGATGCCGCACCCGCCCCCGCGTGCTCCCCTGGAAGGGGGGTACCCGAGCGCCACAGGACCCCCGGCCTCAGGGAAGGAGCCTTGTCATGGGCGAGCCCGACGAGACCCGCGAGCGGCTCGACGCGATGCGGGAGAAGGCGCGCGAGCTGAGCGACAGCGCGGAGCACGAGAGCGATCCGAAGGAGCGGGAGCGGCTGGCGCAGAAGGCCCGGCACCTGGAGTCGCTGAGCGAGCAGGAGCGGGACATGCGCAGCGGGGACATCTACCCGATCGAGTAGGGGCGCGGGCCCCTGCTGGGGTTTTCCCCACCCCGGTCCGGCGGGCAGCCGCATCGCGCGGGACAGGCCGGGGCGCTTGGCTGGGGTGGTCCGCCACCCGTACCGTCCGAAGGCCCGTTCATGCACCTCCGCGCTCTCGCCCCGCTGCGCCGTCCCGGCGTCCTCGCCGCCCTCTGCGCGGCGCTGCTGCTCGCGTTCTTCGTCGCGCCGAACGCGCTCGCGCGGGACGCCGTCAACACCGGCAACGTGTCCCCCGTCTTCCGGCGCGGTTTCGCCGCGTACTGGGACGCGGGGGACGGTGACCTGCCCGCCGGGCTGCGCGGCACGGTGGACTTCTGGTTCCGGTTCCACGTGGTCAAGGCGGGCGTCTCGGCGCTGCTGCTCGCGGTGGCCGTGGCGCTCGGTGTGGTGCTGTGGCGGCGGCTCAGGGCCCGGGAGGGGCGCCGGGCGCCGCTCGCGCTGTCCGCGACGGGTACGGGGGCACTCGGCCTCTTCGCGCTCGTGGCGCTGATGGCGAACGTGCAGGGCGCGGCGGCGCCCTTCTCCTCGCTCCTGCCGATGCTCGGCGCGGGGGACGCCACGCTCGCCCAGGTCGGTGACCGTCTCGCCGCCGATCCGGGTGGCGCGCACTCCCCCGTCCTCGCCGCCATGATCGGTGACTTCGCGACCTACCACGCGGTCCTCGCGGTCGCGGCATCGCTCGTCGTCCTCGCGGCGGCCACCGCGACCGTGCTCCTGTGGCGTCGTCGCGCCCCGCGTCTCGTCCCGGTGGCGACGGCCGTCCTCACCCTGGCCGCCCTGGTCCTCGCCTTCGCCAACACGACGAGCGCCCTCGACTCCCCGCACGCCCTGGCGGCCTTCGCCTCCGGAAGCTGGTGAGCGGTCCCCGGAGGCCGGTGGCGGGCGCGGTTCCGGCCCGGACGGCGCGCGTCCGGGACCCGGCCACCGGCCACGGACGCGCGGTGGGCTGACCGAGGCCGGCCGGGCCGCTGTCGCTCCATGGCGGCGGGCGCTGGGTGAAGCACGCTTCGGCGCACTCACCGCCGACCCGGCCCGGATCACGCCTCAGGGACCGGTCCGCCCCACCTGGTGAGCCGGTGGGACCGGCGGCCGCCGGGGGATCTGTGTCACGGCCCCTCAGGGGCGTCCCGCGCCCGTTCCCCCGCTCCTGGAGGCCGTGTTGCCCGCTCCCTGCGGTGCCAGGAGCCACCGCGCCGAGGGGCTGGTCAGGGGGCAGACCAGGCGGCGGACCGGGGGTGAGGCGAGGAGGGCCGTGAGCAGGACGCCCGCCAGGAGGAGGGCGATCAGCTCCGGCGTCGTGTCCGCGCGGGCGATCAGGCCCTTCTCGCGCAGCGGCATGATGATCAGGGGGTGCAGGAGGTAGACCGTGAAGCCGCCCGCCCCGAGCGCCGAGATCAGCGGCAGGCGGCGCTTCGGGATCAGGCGCAGCAGGCACAGGATGAGGAACGCCGCCACCGCCAGGACCGCCAGTCGCACGAGCCAGGCGCCCTCCAGGCCCAGCGGGGTGTCCGCCTCGTACGGGTGCCGCATCGACAGCCACGTACCGGGGACGTCGCGGTGCCAGCGCCAGGCCGCGAGGGCCGCGCCGACGACACCGGCGACCGCGACCGGCAGACTCCAGCGGCTCTCCAGCCACTCCCGGCCCGCCCCTTGGCCGAGGCGCCAGCCGAGCCAGAAGAGCGGCAGGTAGACCAGTGTCCGGCTCGCCGAGAACAGGAGCCCGAACTCCTCCACGTACCCGAGCCCGGCCGCCACCGCCGTCGTCACGAGCAGCGGGTGCCGCAACTGCGCCACCAGCGGCAGCAGCAGCCGCCAGCAGAACAGCGACATGAGGAACCACAGCGTCCACGGGAGCTGGGCGAGGTGGAGCGTGAAGGGCCCGCCGAGCGCGTACGACTCCAGCGAGAACAGCAGGCTGAACGTGAGCGCGGGCAGCGCGATGGTGCGCAGCAGGTCGCGCAGGCGGCGGGGGTCGAGCGGGCTCGCGCTGCTGAACACCCCGGCGAGCATGACGAAGGCGGGCACGCGGAAGGCCCACGCGGCGACGTTGAAGGCGTGCAGCGCCTCGTGCCGGCTCATGATGCTGCCGATCGTGTGCAGCACCACGATGAGCGTCGCCGCGACGAAGCGCGTGTTGTCGAACCACGGGTCGCGGGCCTTGGCACGCGCGGGAGGCGGTCCGGGCGCGGGAGCCCCGGCAGGGACAGGCACGGGCGCGGGGGAGTCGGGTACGGGCGCGGGAGCCGACCCGGCGGCGGGGTCCGCCGTGGGGGCGGGTGCGGCGCGGCCCGGTGCGGCGCTCTTCATCGTGGCGGTCTCCTGCGGCCCGGGGTGGCGGCGGGGTGCGGCCACCGGAAGGGGACACCTTGCCGACGGCCGGGGAGCGCCCGGTGAGGAGTGGCGGGGGTACGAGTGAACTTCCGGTGTCCGCGCGGGGGTTCCCTCAGGTCGTGATGTCCTTCGTCCCGAGCCGCGCCCACGCCAGCGAGCCGAAGACGGCCACGTAGACGGCCTGGAGGCCCAGATTCTTCACGACGTCGTCCCACAGCAGCGGGTCGCGGACGAGGTCGGCGAAGGCGAGCCAGTGGTGCGAGAAGAAGTACGGCTGGAGCGCGGAGAGTTGCGGGATCACGTCGAGGATCTGGACCGTGATGACGAGCCCGACCGTCGTGGCCATCGCCGCGATGCCGCTGTTCGTCAGCGTCGAGACGAACAGGCCGAGTGCCGCGAGGCCGAGCAGCGAGGCCGCCACGACGAGCGCGATGAGCAGCGCGCGTCCCACCCCCTCACCGAAACCGATGCGCGTGCCGGAGATCGTCGTGAGGTCACCGGCCGGGAAGAGCGCGAGCCCGGTGAGGAGCGCGGCGAGCGTCACGACGGCGGTCGCCGCCGCGCAGAACACGGCGACGGCACCGTACTTCGTGAGGAGGAGCCGCGTCCGTCCGGCGGGCGCGACGAGCAGGTACCGCAGGGTCCCCGCGCCCGCCTCGCCCGCGATCGCGTCGCCCGCGACGACCCCGACCGCCATCGGCAGGAAGACGGGCAGGGTCGCGGCGAGCGCGGTGAAGACCAGGAAGAGGCCGTTGTTGGTGATCTGCGAGGCGAACGCCGGTCCGCCCCCGCCGTGGGCGTCCAGTCCGCCCCCGCCGCCCGTCTCGATGCGCACGGCGATCCCGATGAGCACGGGGATCGCGGCGAGCACCCCGAGCAGGGCGAGCGTGCGCCCCCGCCGGAAGGTCGTCCGCACCTCGTCGGCGAGCAGCCCGGCGCCGGGGAGGGACCAGGCGCGGGAGGCGGCGGCGGGCGCCCCGGCGACGGAGCGGGGCGCCGTACCGGACGCGGCACGGGGCGCGCCGCCCGGCCCGGCGGCCGGGCTCCCCGCTCCCGCGCCGTCCCGGCCCCCGGTGGTCTCCGCGCTCCCCCGGCCCCCGGTGGTCCGCTCGCTTCCCCGGTCCCCGGTGGCCGTCGGCCGTTCAGCGTCCGCCATCGAAGCCCTCGCCCGTCAGTTCCACGAACCTCTCCTCCAGGGTCATCGCGTCCGTTCCGAAAGCCCGCACCCGCACTCCCGCGCCGACCAGCGCCGCGTTGAGCGCGGCCGGGTCGAGCCCGGCGGGCGGCTCGCCGCTCAGCCGCCCGGGCCCGTCGGCGCGTACGTCCGCGAGGCCGTGCGCCGTCAGGACCCGTACCGCCTCCGCCGTGTCCGGCGTCGTCACCGTGACGCGGGCCGCGCGCGCCGCGAGGAGGTCCGCGACCGTGCCCTGGGCGCGCAGGCGGCCCGCCGCCATGACGGCGACGTGGTCGCAGACCTGCTCGATCTCGTCCAGCAGGTGCGAGGAGAGGAAGACCGTCGTGCCCTCGGCGGCGAGCGAGCGGACGAGGGCCCGGATCTCGCGCATCCCCTGCGGGTCGAGGCCGTTGGTCGGCTCGTCGAGAACGAGGAGGCGGCGGGGGCGCAGCAGCGCGGCGGCGAGGCCGAGGCGCTGCTTCATGCCGAGCGAGTACGTACGGGCCTTGCGGTGCGCGGCGGGGGCGAGCCCGACGCGGTCCAGGGCCTCGGTGACGCGACGCTCGCGGTCGGCGCGGGAGGCGGTGGGGTCGGCGGCGTCGAGGCGGCGCAGGTTGTCGCGGCCCGAGAGGAAGCCGTAGAGGGCGGGGCCCTCGATGAGCGCGCCGACGTGCGGCAGCACGTGCCGCTCGGCGCCCGGCATCGCGCCGCCGAGCACGCGCGCGCGGCCCGCGCTCGGCGAGACGAGCCCGAGGAGCATCCGGATCGTCGTCGTCTTCCCCGAGCCGTTGGGCCCGAGGAAGCCGAAGACGCTGCCCTCGGGCACCCGCAGGTCGAGACCGTCCACGGCGAGGCGGTCGCCCGGGTACCGCTTGGTCAGCCCCTCCGTCTCGATGACGAGGGGGGCGCCGGGGCCGAGCGGCGCGCGGGCGGGGCCCACCGCCGGAGCGGCGGCGACCGCCCCGGCCCCGTCCGCCGTATCGGCCGCGTCCGACGTCCCGGCCGCGCTCGCCGTGTCGGCCGCGCTCGCCGCCCCGGCCCCGTCCGCCGCTCCGGTCTCCGCCGCTTCCGTCGGTCGTGCGCTCACTTCTCCGACTCTGCCGCCTTCACGAGGGTGTCCTTCGTCACCGCGCCCGCGTAGACGTGGCCGTCCTCCGTGAGGAGGACGTTGACGAGGCGCGTGGAGAAGAGGCGGCCGGTGCCGAAGGAGCCCTTGACCTCCTTGGCGAAGCTGTCCAGGAGCTGCCCCGCCTGGCCGCCGCCCGCCTTCGGCGCGGCGAGGCCGCCCGCCCCGGCGGGGAGGTCCAGGCGCGCGACGGTGGTCCAGCCCTCGCCGTACGTACGGGACCCGGCGAGCGCGTCCTTGAGGGCGTCCGGGCCGGGCGCGGCCTGCCGCTCGGCGCGCGGCTGCTTCTTCGGCTCGGTGATCTCGGTGCCCTTGGGCGGGGTGAAGGAGAAGGTCTTCGCCTCGGGGGCGGTGAAGCTGACCTTCGTGAACCCGGCCTCGATCACCGGCTTTCCGCCCTCGCGCGCGGTGAGCGTGGCCCGCAGCGGGGTCCCGGTCTTCGCGTCGACCAGGATGCGTACCGCCTCGACCGTCGAGCCGGACTGCTTCGGCGCGATGACGAGCTGGTAGGCGTCCCGGCCCGCGACGTGCGCGGTGCCGTCCGCGCGGACCGAGGTGTGTGCCCGGGCCGCCGCCTTGAGGGCCTGGTCGGCGAGCTCCTGCGGCGTGAGGGCCGTGTACGGGGACCGCTCCCCGTGCTGCCGCCCCCGCGGGACGTCGAGGCGGACGGCCTTGTCGCTCGCGCTGTCGTAGGCCCAGGCGCGCGCGCCGTCGCGGATGACGCTGTACTCGGCCGCGTCCTCCAGGATCGAGAGGCGCTGGCGCTCGGGGCCGTCGGCAGCCAGGCGCAGCGTGTGCGTGCCGCTCGCCAGCTCGGTCAGCTTGGCCCGCGGGTCGGGGTCGTCGCCGCCGCTGCCCTTCGCGGCCCCGCCGAGGCCGCCGAGGGCCGCGCTGTCGAGGCCGGGCAGGCCCAGGTCCGTACTGACGCGCACCGTGCCGGAGAAGTGCTCCTCGTGGGCGCCCGCGAGCTTCGCCACGAGCTGGTGCGCCGTCAGCTCGGGCAGGTCGGGGTCGCCGCTGTCCGCGAGGGCGGGCACGAGGCCCACCGTGAGCGCGGTCACGCCCACCACCGCCGCCGGGACCGCGTACCGGGCCGCCTTGCGGCGCGCCGCCCCGTACCGGGTGTCCGCCGGGCGCTCGTCCTCCGGCCGCCTGTCTTCCGCGTGTGCCGTCATCCCTGCCACCTCCGTCGCCATTCTCCCCCCGAGGGGGTGCCCGCAGGAGCGGTCGGTATCCATCACACCAGAGCGAGGGCGGCAGGGCGTCAGTCCTGGGGACCGAAGCGGCGTACCCCTCTGGGATGACGGGCTCGGGGTCGTCCCCTACGACGTGGGGTGGAGCGGGTCATCCCACGCGGTGGACGACCGCGTCGCAGAGGTCGGCCAGGGAGGTGCGGGCCGGGGTGTCGGGGAGGGCCTGGAGGGTGGCGCGGGCGTCGTGGGCGTAGCGGGCCGCGTCCTCGCTGGCCTGGGCGAGCGCGGGGTGGGCGCGCATGAGGGCCACCGCCTCGGCGAGCTTCGCGTCCTCGGTGAGGTCGCCGCGCAGGAGCGTGTCGAGTGCGACGTCCTCCGCCAGACCGAGCCGCGCGACGCGCTCCCGCAGCCGCAGCACGGGCAGCGTCGCGATGCCCTCGCGCAGGTCGGTGCCGGGCGTCTTGCCGGACTCGTAGCTGTCCGAGGCGATGTCGAGCACGTCGTCGGCGAGCTGGAAGGCGACGCCGAGCCGCTCCCCGTACTGCGCCAGGACCTCCACGACCTCGCTGCCCGCGCCGGACATCATCGCGCCGTACCGCGTCGCGACGGCGACGAGGGAGCCGGTCTTGCCGCTGAGCACGTCGAGGTAGTGGTCGACCGGGTCGCGGCCGTCCTGCGGCCCCGCGGTCTCCAGGATCTGGCCCGTGACGAGCCGCTCGAACGCCTCGGCCTGGATGCGTACCGCCTCGGGGCCGAGACCCGCGAGGATCTGCGAGGCCCGCGAGAAGAGGAAGTCGCCCGTGAGGACGGCGACGGAGTTGTCCCAGCGGGCGTTGGCGCTCTCCACGCCGCGCCGCACGGCCGCCTCGTCCATCACGTCGTCGTGGTACAGGGTCGCGAGATGGGTCAGCTCCACGACGACCGCCGAGGGGACGATGCCCGGGGCCTCCGGGTCGCCGAACTGCGCCGCGAGCATCACCAGGAGCGGCCGGAACCGCTTGCCCCCGGCGAGGACGAGGTGCTGGGCCGCCTCGGTGATGAAGGGCACCCCGCTCTTGGTCGCGTCCAGCAAGCCTTCCTCGACAGCCGTCAACCCGGCCTGGACATCGGCTTCGAGAGCCTGGTCCCGCACGCTCAGCCCAAAGGGCCCGACGACGGTCACGAAGGGTTCTCCTGTCTGCTGACGATCACACGGTGTGTCGATGTGTCGCTGCTGCCTCTCAAGGCAGCGTATCCGGTCCCCTTTCGATCACGGAGAGCGCCTGCCCGACCAGCACAGGCGGTATGCGACCGACGCCGGTATGTTCGTGATCAACTCATATGAGCCGAAAGCGTTCCGTACCCACGCGGACCCCCGCGGATCGCCCGGGCTTCCCGCGCGGGACGGCTGTCGAGCCTATCCGCCCGCGGCCCCCTCCCGTCCGTACCCCCGTACGGGTCCCCCACCCCCCGCCCGGGTGAGCCCGGGACCCCCGCCCACCTCACGCCCCGTACAGCCGCTCAAGGACCACCGCGACCCCGTCCTCGGTGTTGAGAAGCGTCACCTCGTCGGCGACCGCGAGCAGCTCCGCGTGCGCGTTCGCCATCGCGACGCCGTGCCGCGCCCAGCCGAACATGGGGATGTCGTTCGGCATGTCGCCGAAGGCGATCGTGTCGGCACCCGTGCGCCCGAGCAGCTCCGCGGCCCGTTCGAGCCCGTACGCCTTCGAGAGCCCCGGCGGCTGGAGCTCGACGGCCCCGGGACCGGCCATCACGACGTTCACGAGGTCCCCGACGACCGCCCGCGCGACCTCCGCGAGCGCGTCCTCGGTGAGCCCCTCCGCCATCAGGAGCACCTTGCAGATCGGCCGCGACCACAACTCGGCGCGGCGCCGCACCCGCAGGGAGGGCAATGTGGGCGGCGGGGTGACGAAGCCGGGCTCCATGAGCATGAGACCGTCGCTGCCGTCCTGGTTGACGCCCGCGTACACCTGCCCCAGCTCCGCCTCGATCTTGCCGAGCGCCGTCTCGGCCAGCTCGCGCTCCATGCGCACGGAGTGCACGAGGCGCCCCGAGTCCGCGTCGTAGATCTGCGCGCCCTGGGCGCACACGGCGAGCCCCCGGTAGCCGATCGCGTGCAGGAGGGCGTGGGTCTGGGGGGCGGGACGGCCCGTCACGACGATGTGCCGGGCGCCCGCGCGACCGGCCCGCGCGAGCGCGGCTCTCGTGCGCGCGGTGACCGTGTCCCGCTGGTCCCGCAGGAGGGTGCCGTCCAGATCGGTGGCGACGAGGGAGTAGGGGGACGCTGCGGCCATGCGGCACAGGATAGGGACGGGACGGGGGTGACGGGAGAAGCGTGCCGAATGTGACGGGGGCATGAGCACCTCCCGCCGAGCGGCGCGGTGTCCCGCAGGAGCCGGACCCGGACCGACCCGGTGCGCGGCGTGCGGGGGCGGGGTCGGGCGGCGGGGACGCGTACACCGTGCCACGGACGAAGCGCGGCAGAGTGCGTACGGGGCCGCCGCCGGAAGCCCTGTGCCGTACGGGCCGGGGCGCGCGGAGCGGAGTCCCGCGACGGGGCGGAGGGCGCGGCGCCCCGTGCCCGGCCTCGCGCCGAGGAAGCCGGAACGCCCCGGCGGCGGCGCGGCACACCGTCGCCACGCGACGTGACCGCCCCCGTACGGCCGTCCGGTCCCCCGCATTCTCACGCCGACTTCTTCGCCCTTCCGGGTGACACCCTCAACACCCCCTGCCGCACCGGCCGTCACCCTTCCCCGGCAGCGCGCACGGCCACCACGCGCCGAGCGGCCGAGGACCGGCGCTCGCCGAACTCGCGGGCCCCGGCGGGCTACGCCGCTTCGACGGCCCTCGCGAAGCGCCCGGCGAGGGCCGCGACGCCCGCGCACACCTCGTCACCGCCCCCGGCCCGGAAGCCGCACGGCACCCGGTGAGCCGTTCCCCCGCGTACACGGCGGGGTTGCGCCTGCTTCCGGCGAGCGGGGCCTGGAAGAGAGCGGCCCGCACCGGGGCCGGGGCGGCGGGGGCCCGGCAGGCGGCTGCTCGCCGGGGCGGCGGCAGCGGGACGTTTTCGGGCCGTCGCCGTACACGCGGCGGTCGATTGTCCGAGTCTCCTTCTACGGTGGGGCTCCCGGTCACTCGGGCCGGTCATCCGGAAGGGGAACGGGCGTGGACGTGGTGCTTGTCGGTGGGCTGTGGCTCGATGGTTCGGCGTGGGAGCGGGTGGTGCCGGAGCTGGCGGCGCTCGGGCACCGGCCGGTACCCGTGACACTGCCGGGGCAGGGGGACGGCAACGGCGCGGCCACGCTCGACGACCAGCTCGACTCCGTCCTCGCCGCCATGGACGCGGCGGAGGGGAAGGTCCTCGTCGTGGGGCACTCCGCCGCCTGCGGCCTCGCCTGGCTCGCCGCCGACCGGCGGCCCGAGCGGGTCGCGAAGCTCGCGCTGATCGGTGGGATGCCGGTCGCCGACGGCGAGCCGTACGCGGACTTCTTCGCGGTGCGGGACGGAGCGATGCCCTTCCCGGGCTGGGAACCCTTCGCCGGGCCCGAGTCCGACGACCTCGGCGTGGAGGGCCGCCGCGCGCTCGCCGCCGCCGCGGTCCCCGTCCCGGAGGGCGTCGCGCGCGGCACGGTCCGCCTCACGGACGTCCGCCGCTACGACATCCCCGTGCTCGTGGTCTGCCCCGAGTTCTCCCCGGCCCAGGCCCGCGAGTGGATCGCGGCCGGTGACGTCCCCGAACTCCCCTTGGCCAAGCACCTCGACTACGCCGACATCGACGCGGGCCACTGGCCGATGTTCACCCAGCCCGCCGCCCTGGCCCGCGTACTGGCCGAGGCGGCGGACACGGCGGGCTGAGGGGGGCGGAGGGGGGAGGCCCGGGCAGGGCCCGGGAGCGGGGGCCGCAGGCCCGGCCCTCCGTAGGGCGGCCTCCCCGCCGCCCCGCGCCCTTACCCCTCCCTGGCCGCCTTCAGCGCCGCGACGACCCCCTCGCCGTACGTCGCTCGCTTCTTCTCGCCCACGCCGCTCACCCCGGTCAGCTCCTCGACCGAGTCGGGGCGGGCCGCGACGATGGCGCGCAGGGTCGCGTCCGTGAAGACGATGTAGGCCGGGACGGCCTGTTCGCGGGCCTGTTCGGCGCGCCAGGCGCGCAGCGCCTCGAAGAGGGGGATGTCGGCCTCGGGGAGGTCCACGGGTGGCTTCTTCGCGCCGCCGCGGCCCGAGGAGCCCGAGCCCCCGGAGGCCCGCGGCGCCTTCTTCGGCTCCTTGCGCAGCATCACCTGCCGCTCGCCGCGCAGCACCGCGCCCGCCTCCTCCGTGACGGAGAGGGTGTTGTACTCGCCGCCCACCTCCAGGAGCCGCTGGGCGAGCAACTGGCGGATGACGCCCCGCCATTCGGTCTCGCTCAGGTCCTCGCCGACGCCGAAGACGGAGAGCTGGTCGTGGTCGAAGCGGATGACCTTCGCGGTGCGCCTGCCGAGCAGGATGTCGATGATCTGGCCCGTGCCGAAGCTCTGCCCGCGCTCGCGGCGCAGGCGGATCACGGTCGAGAGGGCCTTCTGCGCGGGCACGGTGCCGTCGAAGGCGTCGGGGCTGCCGTGCAGGCAGTTGTCGCAGTTCCCGCACTTCTCGCCGGTCTGCTCCTGGCCGAAGTAGGCGAGGAGCTGGGCGCGCCGGCAGTCCACCGTCTCGCAGAGCGCGAGCATCGCGTCGAGGTGCGCGCCCGCGCGGCGGCGGAACGCCTCGTCGCCCTCGCCGCCCTGGAGCATCTTGCGCTGCTGCACGACGTCCTGGATGCCGTAGGCGAGCCACGCCGTCGAGGGCAGCCCGTCGCGGCCCGCGCGGCCCGTCTCCTGGTAGTAGCCCTCGACCGACTTCGGCAGGTCCAGGTGGGCCACGAAGCGGACGTCGGGCTTGTCGATGCCCATGCCGAAGGCGATCGTCGCGACGACGACGAGCCCGTCCTCGCGCAGGAAGCGGGACTGGTGCAGCGCGCGCGTCCGCCCGTCGAGCCCCGCGTGGTACGGGACGGCCTTGACGCCGTTGTCGTTCAGGAAGGCCGCGACGCGCTCGACGCTGTTGCGCGAGAGGCAGTAGACGATGCCCGCGTCCCCCGGGTGCTCCTCGGTGAGGAAGCGGAGAAGCTGGCGGTTCGGGTTGTCCTTCGCCACGATCCGGTACTGGATGTTGGGGCGGTCGAAGCTCGCCTCGAAGTGCTTGGCCCGCTCCATGCCGAGCCGCTCGGTGATCTCCTTGTGCGTCGCCCGCGTCGCCGTCGCCGTCAGCGCGATGCGCGGCACGTCCGGCCAGCGCTCGCCGAGCAGCGACAGGTTCAGGTAGTCGGGGCGGAAGTCGTGGCCCCACTGGGCGACGCAGTGCGCCTCGTCGATGGCGAAGAGGGAGACCGTGCCGCGCGCGAGGAGGTCCACGGTCGCGGCGAGGCGCAGGCGCTCCGGGGCCAGGTAGAGGAGGTCCAGCTCGCCCGCGAGAAACTCCGCCTCCACGGTGCGGCGCTCGTCGAGGTCGAGCGTGGAGTTGATGAAGCCCGCGCGGACGCCGAGCGCGCGCAGGGCGTCCACCTGGTCCTGCATGAGCGCGATGAGCGGGGAGACCACGACGCCGGTGCCGGGGCGGGCGAGGGCGGGGATCTGGTAGCAGAGCGACTTGCCGCCGCCGGTCGGCATGAGGACGACCGCGTCGCCGCCGGAGACGACCTGCTCGATGATCGCCTGCTGCTCGCCGCGGAAGGAGTCGTACCCGAAGACGCGCTTGAGGATCTCGGCGGGCTCCCCCTGCGCCTCCCGCGCGGCCCCGGAGGCGGCACCGGGGGCCGGCGTCGCGTCCTCCTCGAAGCTCTCCGGGGCGTTGTCCCAGCCGCCCCAGAGGTCGGGGTCGTCGAAGGCGGTACCGCTCTCGGTCACACCGCTCGCCTCGTCCATCTCTCACGTCCCGCTCGTCCGCTCGTTCCTGTCCCGGCCACCATAGGCATAAGGGCGGACAGGTCGCGGAGGGTTGTCCACAGGCGACCGTCCGCAGTAGGACGGTATGCCTCAGCCCCTCCGGGCCCGGGCTTCGTCAGCCCCTCCGGGACCCCGGACGAAGGCGGGGAGAGAGCGGGGTGCGAGGCGGAGCCCCGCGAAGAGGAGCCCGGACCGAGCCCCACGACCACGGGGCCCACCGCTGAGCCCCACGCCAACGGGGCCCGGGGCTGAGCCCCGGGCCCCGCACGGCGGCGCGGCGTCAGCGCACGAACACCCCCGCCGACCCCGCCAGGTCGAGGAAGTACTGCGGCGCCACACCGAGCACCACCGTCACCGCGACCCCCAGCGCGATCGCCGTCGTCGTCAGCACCGAGGGCACCGCGACCGCGGGGCCGTCCGGCTTCGGCTCGCTGAAGAACATCAGCACGATGACGCGGATGTAGAAGAAGGCCGCGATCGCCGAGGAGAGCACACCGACGATCACCAGCGGGATCGCACCGCCCTCGGCCGCCGCCTTGAACACCGCGAACTTGCCCGCGAAACCGCTGGTCAGCGGGATGCCCGCGAAGGCCAGCAGGAAGACCCCGAAGACGGCCGCCACGAGCGGGGACCGGCGGCCGAGCCCCGCCCACTTCGACAGGTGCGTGGCCTCGCCCCCCGCGTCCCGTACCAGCGTGACCACCGCGAAGGCGCCGATCGTCACGAAGGAGTAGCCGCCCAGGTAGAAGAGGACGGAGGAGACGCCGTCGGGGTTCGTCGCGATGACGCCCGCGAGGATGAACCCGGCGTGCGCGATGGAGGAGTACGCGAGCAGCCGCTTGATGTCGGTCTGCGTGATCGCGATGATCGCGCCGCCCAGCATGGTCACGATCGCCACGCCCCACATCACCGGGCGCCAGTCCCAGCGCAGCCCCGGCAGGACCACGTACAGGAGCCGCAGCAGGGCCCCGAAGGCCGCGACCTTCGTGGCCGCCGCCATGAACCCGGTGACCGGGGTCGGGGCGCCCTGGTAGACGTCCGGGGTCCACATGTGGAAGGGGACGGCGCCGACCTTGAAGAGCAGGCCCATCACGAGAAGCGCGCCGCCGATGAGGAGCAGCGCGTCGTTGCCCATCGTGTCGGCGAGCGCCGGGTTGATGGAAGTGAGGTCGCCCTCGACGACGCGCGCGATGACCCCGTACGACATCGAGCCCGCGTACCCGTACACGAGCGCGATGCCGAAGAGGAGGAACGCGGAGGAGAAGGCGCCGAGGAGGAAGTACTTGACCGCCGCCTCCTGCGAGAGCAGCCGCTTGCGGCGCGCGAGGGCGCACAGCAGGTAGAGCGGCAGCGACAGGACCTCCAGGGCCACGAAGAGCGTCACGAGGTCGTTCGCGGCCGGGAAGACGAGCATCCCGGCGAGCGCGAAGAGGGAGAGCGGGAAGACCTCCGTCGTCGTGAACCCGGCCTTCACGGCGGCCTGTTCGGACTCCGATCCGGGCACGGCGGCGGGCTGGGCTGCGAAGGAGTCGACGGGCTTGCCGTGCGTCTCCGGGTCGAGCCGGTGCTCGGCGAAGGTGAAGACGGCGACGAGCCCGACGAGCAGGATCGTGCCCTGGAGGAAGAGCGCCGGCCCGTCGACGGCGAGCGCGCCCATCGCCGCGATGTGCGCCTTGGTCGTCCCGTACCCCTGCGTCGCGAGGACGACGACGGCGGCGAAGGCGGCCACCAACGCGACGACGGAGATGAGGAGTTGGGTCGTGCGGCGGGCGCGGCGCGGGACGAACGCCTCGGCGAGGATGCCGAGGACCGCCGCGCCGAGCACGATGAGCACGGGCGAGATCTGCGCGTACTCGATGTGCGGGGTGCTGATCTTCTCGATCGGTCCCGCCGCGCTCGTCCACGCTCCGGATGTCCACAGGCTGTGGACGGCCGTGGCTGTCATTTCCCTGCCTCCACGTGGGGTTGCGGGTCCTTCTCGTGTACGTCGGACATCGTCTGCTTGACCGCCGGGTCGATCACGTCGGTGACCGGCTTCGGGTAGACGCCGAGGACGACGAGCAACACGATCAGCGGTACGGCGACGACGAGTTCCCGCGCGCGCAGGTCGCCCATCGCGGAGACCTCGGGCTTCACCGGGCCCGTCATCGTGCGCTGGTAGAGCACGAGGACGTACAGCGCGGCGAGGACGATGCCGAGGGTGGCGACGATGCCGAGCGCCTTGTGGCGTTCGAAGGTGCCGACGAGGACGAGGAACTCGCTGACGAACGGCGCGAGTCCGGGCAGCGAGAGCGTCGCGAGCCCGCCGATGAGGAACGTCCCCGCCAGGACCGGCGCGACCTTCTGCACTCCCCCGTAGTCGGAGATGAGCCGCGAGCCGCGCCGCGAGATGAGGAACCCGGCGACGAGCATCAACGCGGCGGTCGAGATGCCGTGGTTGACCATGTAGAGCGTCGCGCCGGACTGGCCCTGCGAGGTCATCGCGAAGATGCCCAGGATGATGAAGCCGAAGTGCGACAACGAGGCGTACGCGATGAGGCGTTTGATGTCGCGCTGGCCGACCGCGAGCAGCGCCCCGTACAGGACGCTGATGACGGCCAGGACGAGGATCACGGGCGTCGCCCACTTGCTGGCCTCGGGGAAGAGCTGGAGGCAGAAGCGGAGCATCGCGAAGGTGCCGACCTTGTCGACCACGGCCGTGATGAGCACGGCGACCGGCGTCGACGCCTCGCCCATCGCGTTCGGCAGCCACGTGTGGACGGGCCACAGCGGGGCCTTGATCGCGAAGGCGAAGAAGAAGCCGAGGAAGAGCCACCGCTCCGTCGAGGTCGCCATCGAGAGCGAGCCGTCCGCGCGCGCGGCCAGGATCTCGGTGAGCGAGAACGTGTGCGTGACGGTGTAGAGGCCGATCACCGCGGCGAGCATGACGAGCCCGCCCGCGAGGTTGTACAGGAGGAACTTCACCGCCGCGTACGAGCGTTGGGTCGCCTCCTCCTGGGCGTCGCGACCGCTCGCCCGGTCCCCGAAGCCCCCGATGAGGAAGTACATCGGGATGAGCATCGCTTCGAAGAACAGGTAGAAGAGGAAGACGTCGGTGGCCTCGAAGGAGAGCACCACCATCGCCTCGACGAGGAGGATCAGCGCGAAGAAGCCCTGGGTGGGGCGCCAGCGGCGGCTGTCGGTCTCCAGGCCGTCCGGCTCGTGCCAGCCGGCGAGCATGACGAACGGGATGAGCAGCGCGGTGAGCGCGATCAGGACCGCGCCGATGCCGTCGACGCCGAGTTCGTAGCGGACCCCGAAGTCGGCGATCCAGCTGTGGGACTCGCCGAGCTGGTACCGGCCGCCATCGGGGTCGAAGCGGACGAGCACGGCGATCGCGAGGGCGAGCGTGGCGAGCGAGAAGGACAGCGCCAGCCATTTCGCCGCCGTGCGCCGGGCGGCCGGTACCGCGGCGGTGAGCACGGCGCCCACCGCGGGGACGGCGGCCGTCACGGTCAGCAGGGGGAAGGACATGTCACACCGCCCTCATGAGTAGGGTCGCGGCGATCAGCACCGCCGTACCTCCGAACATCGAGAACGCGTAACTGCGGACCTTGCCGTTCTGCACCCGGCGCAGCCTGCCCGAGAGCCCGCCGAAGGCGGCGGCCGTGCCGTTGACGACCCCGTCCACGAGGGAGTGGTCGACGTAGACGAGCGAGCGGGTGAGGTGCGCGCCGCCCGAGACGAGGACGACGTGGTTGAAGTCGTCCTGGAGCAGGTCGCGGCGGGCCGCGCGGGTGAGGAGCGAGCCGCGCGGCGCGGCGGCCGGGACCGGGCGCCTGCCGTACTGGAGCCAGGCGATGCCGACGCCGACGAGGAGCAGGACGATCGTGGCCACCGTGACGGTCGCCGCCGAGACGGGCGAGTCTCCGTGGCTGTGGTGCGTCACCGGCTCCAGCCAGTGCAGGAAGCGGTCCCCGACACCGAAGAGGCCGCCCGCGAAGACCGAGCCGAAGGCGAGGACGATCATCGGGATCGTCATGGACTTCGGGGACTCGTGCGGATGGGGCTCGTTGCCCTCCGCGTCCGGCTTCCAGCGCTTCTCGCCGAAGAAGGTCATGAGCATCACGCGCGTCATGTAGTACGCGGTGATCGCGGCGCCGAGCAGGGTCACGGCGCCGAGGATCCAGCCCTCGGTGCCGCCCTTCGCGAACGCCGCCTCGATGATCCGGTCCTTCGAGAAGAAGCCCGACAGTCCGGGGAAGCCGATGATCGCGAGGTAGCCGAGGCCGAACGTCACGAAGGTGACCGGCATCTTCCGCCAGAGGCCGCCGTAGTGGCGCATGTCGACCTCGTCGTTCATGCCGTGCATGACCGAACCGGCGCCGAGGAAGAGCCCGGCCTTGAAGAAGCCGTGCGTCACGAGGTGCATGATCGCGAAGACGTAGCCGATCGGGCCGAGCCCGGCGGCGAGGATCATGTACCCGATCTGCGACATCGTCGAGCCCGCGAGGGCCTTCTTGATGTCGTCCTTCGCGCAACCGACGATCGCCCCGAACAGGAGCGTGACGGCGCCGACGATCACGACGACGAGTTGCGCGTCCGGCGCCGCGTCGAAGATGTTCGCGGAGCGCACGATGAGGTACACGCCCGCGGTCACCATCGTCGCCGCGTGGATGAGCGCGGAGACCGGGGTCGGGCCCTCCATCGCGTCGCCCAGCCAGGACTGGAGCGGCACCTGGGCCGACTTGCCGCAGGCCGCGAGGAGCAGCATGAGCGCGATGCCGTTGAGCGTCGCCTGGCTCACCCCGGAGTCCCCGGCCTTCGAGAAGACCTGGTCGAAGGAGAAGCCGCCGAAGGTCGTGAACATCAGCATGATGGCGACCGAGAGGCCGACGTCGCCGACGCGGTTGACGAGGAACGCCTTCTTCGCCGCCGTGGCCGCGCTGGGCCGGTCCTGCCAGAAGCCGATGAGCAGGTACGAGGCGAGCCCGACCCCCTCCCAGCCCGCGTACAGCAGGAGGTAGTTGTCCGCGAGGACGAGCAGGAGCATCGCCGCGAGGAACAGGTTGAGGTAGCCGAAGAAGCGGCGGCGGCGCGGGTCGTGCGCCATGTAGCCGATCGAGTAGACGTGGATGAGCGTGCCCACGCCGGTGATCAGGAGCACGAAGGTCAGCGAGAGCTGGTCGAGGCCGAAGGCCACGTCCGCCTGGAACCGCTCCACCGGCACCCAGGAGAACAGGTGCTGGTGCAGGCCCCGTTCGTCGGCGCTCTTGCCGAGCATGTCGACGAAGAGGACGACGCCGATGACGAAGGAGGCGAGGGCCAGGGCGGTGCCGAGCAGGTGCCCGGCCCGGTCGAGGAGACGGCCGCCGCACAGCAGCACGACCGCTCCGAGCAAGGGCGCCGCGATGAGCAGCGCGATCAGGTTGTTCACTGTCAACGACCCCTCAGAGCTTCATCAGGTCGGCGTCGTCGACCGAGGCGGAGTGCCGGGCCCGGAAGACCGACACGATGATCGCGAGCCCCACCACGACCTCGGCGGCGGCGACGACCATCGTGAAGAACGCGATGATCTGCCCGTCGAGATTGCCGTGCATACGGGAGAAGACGACGAACGCCAGGTTGCACGCGTTGAGCATCAGCTCGACGCACATGAACACGACGATCGCGTTGCGGCGGATCAGGACGCCGGTGGCGCCGATGGTGAAGAGGATCGCCGCGAGATACAGGTAGTAGACCGGGTTCACTTCGACCTCTCCTCCTCACGCGTACCGGTACGGGCGCGGTCCGGGCCGCCGGTAGGCGCCGGGTCGCCCGTACCGGGCCCCCCCTCCGCTCCCCCGCGTCCCAGCCGCTCCGTCGAGCGCTGTTCCAGCGCCTTCAGGTCGGCCAGCGCCTCGCTCGACACGTCCCTGATCTGCCCGCGCTGGCGCAGCGTCGGGTTGACCGTCAGCTCGGAGGGGGTGCCGTCGGGCAGCAGCCCGGGGATGTCCACCGCGTTGTGCCTGGCGTAGACGCCGGGGGCCGGCAGCGGCGGGAGGTGCTTGCCCTCGCGGACCCGCTTCTCGGCCATCTCGCGCTGGTTGAGGGCGCGTTCGGTGCGCTCGCGGTGCGTGAGCACCATCGCCCCGACCGTCGCGGTGATGAGCAGCGCGCCGGTGATCTCGAAGGCGAAGACGTACGTCGTGAAGATGTCCCGCGCGAGTCCCTGCACGTTCCCGCCGGCGTTGGCCCGGCCAGTGCCCTGGAACTGGCTGACCGAGGCGTTGCCGATGCCGCCGACGAGGAGCGCGCCGAAGCCGAGGAAGCACAGCACGGCGAGCCAGCGCTGTCCCTTGATCGTCTCCTTGAGGGAGTCGGCGGCCGTGACGCCGACGAGCATCACGACGAAGAGGAAGAGCATCATGACGGCGCCGGTGTAGACGACGATCTGCACGATGCCGAGGAAGTACGCGCCGTTGGCGAGGTAGAAGACCGCGAGGACGATCATCGTGCCCGCGAGGCACAGCGCGCTGTGCACGGCCTTCGGCATGAGCACCGTGCACAGGGCGCTGATCACGGCGACGACGCCGAGGACCCAGAACTGGACGGCCTCGCCCGTGGAGGTGTGGTACGCGGCGAGCGTGTCCCACTGCCCGCTCGCCACCAGGTGGTCGATCGCGCTCATTCGGCCGCCCCCCGGTCCATCGGGGTCGCCTCGTGCGGGGCGCCCGAGGAGACGGCCGCCGCCGTGTGCTCGACGGTGACCGGCTCCTCGTCGGTCTTCTCGCCCTTGGAGGTGGCGACCTGGCGCACGGTCCCGGGCGCGGCCTCGGTGACGAGCCCCCGGTAGTAGTCGCCCTCGTCCATGCCGGGGAAGATCGCGTGCGGCGAGTCGACCATGCCCTCGGTGAGCCCGGCGAGCAACTGGTCCTTCGTGTAGATCAGGTTCTCGCGCGTGGAGTCGGCGAGTTCGAACTCGCTCGTCATCGTGAGCGCCCGTGTCGGGCACGCCTCGATGCACAGGCCGCACAAAATGCAGCGCGCGTAGTTGATCTGGTAGACGCGGCCGTAGCGCTCGCCCGGCGAGTACCGCTCCTGCTCGGTGTTGTCGGCGCCCTCGACGTAGATCGCGTCGGCGGGACAGGCCCAGGCGCACAGCTCGCAGCCGACGCACTTCTCCAGGCCATCCGGGTGCCGGTTGAGCTGGTGCCTGCCGTGGAAACGGGGGGCCGTGACCTTGGGCTGCTCCGGGTACTGCTCGGTGAGCCGCTTCTTGAACATGGCCTTGAAGGTCACGCCGAAGCCGGCCACCGGGTTCTGGAAGCCCGGGGCGACGGGGTGCTCGCCGCCTGCCGGTGCCTCGCTCCGTGCGGGCTCCGCGCCCGCGCGGGGGGCGAGTTCGCCGTCCCCGCCGCGTGGGAGCCGCTTCTTTCGCTCAGCCATCGGACTCCTCCTTTCCTTCGCCGTCCGTCCGCTGTCCGCCACTGCCGACCAGCTCCCGCTCCCCGCGCGGCCTGCGGCGCGGTACCGGGGGCAGGGTCTGCCCCGGCAGCGGGGGTACGGGGTAGCCGCCGGCCATCGGGTCGAAGGCGGCCCCGTCGGGTTCGGCCGGTTCGGGTTCGGGGGGTGGCGCGCCCCGGTCCCGGTACATGTCCACGAGGAAGGTCACGAGCAGGATCACGACGACGGCGGCCACGACCCACAGGAGGATCTGCGCGTAGTCGTAGTTCTCGTTGCGCAGGACCCGCACGGTGGCGACGAGCATGAGCCACACGACCGAGACGGGGATGAGCACCTTCCAGCCGAGCTTCATCAGCTGGTCGTACCTGACACGGGGCAGGGAGCCGCGCAGCCAGATGAAGAAGAACAACAGGAGTTGCACCTTCACGACGAGCCACAGGAGCGGCCACCAGCCGTGGTTGGCGCCCTCCCAGAAGGTGCTGACCGGCCAGGGGGCCCGCCAGCCGCCGAGGAAGAGCGTCGCGGCGACCGAGGAGACCGTCACCATGTTCACGTACTCGGCGAGCATGAACATCGCGAACTTGATGGACGAGTACTCGGTGTTGAAGCCGCCGACGAGGTCGCCCTCGGACTCCGGCATGTCGAAGGGCGCGCGGTTCGTCTCGCCGACCATCGTCACGATGTAGAGGAGGAACGAGACGGGCAGCAGCACGACGTACCAGCGGTCGTTCTGCGCGTCCACGATCGCGGACGTCGACATCGACCCGGAGTAGAGGAACACCGAGGCGAAGGCGGCGCCCATCGCGATCTCGTACGAGATCATCTGCGCGCAGGAGCGCAGCCCGCCGAGCAGCGGGTACGTGGAGCCGGACGACCAGCCCGCGAGGACGATGCCGTAGATGCCGACCGAGGCCGTCGCGAGGATGTAGAGCATCGCGATCGGGAGGTCGGTGAGCTGCATCGCGGTGCGGTGGCCGAAGACCGAGATCTCGTTGCCCGCCGGGCCGAAGGGGATGACCGCGATCGCCATGAAGGCGGGGATCGCGGCGACGACCGGGGCGAGGACGTAGACCGCCTTGTCGGCCCGCTTGACGAGCAGGTCCTCCTTCAGCATGAGCTTCACGCCGTCCGCGAGGGACTGGAGCATCCCCCAGGGGCCCGTGCGGTTCGGGCCGATGCGCAACTGCATCCAGCCGACGACTTTCCGCTCCCAGACGATCGCGAAGAGCACCGAGATCATCAGGAAGGCGAAGCAGAAGACCGCCTTGACGACCACGAGCCACCACGGGTCGGTCCCGAAGAGGCTGAGGTCCTCGGCGGCGAGCGGGGTGAGCGGTACGGAGCCCGCCGCCCCGAGCGCGGCACTCATGCCGCCACCCCCTCGTCGGCTCGCGGTACCACGGGCACCTGACTCACGCGCGTACCTCCGGTGTGCTGACAGTTCACGAAGCGGCCGGTCACGAGGTGGCCTCCGGCTCCGGCACGGGCCGTGCGGGCCCGATCCGTACGAGGGAGCCGACCGCGGCACCCGTGTCGGCCGCCACGCCCTCGCCCACTGAGTTGAGCGGCAGCCACACCACCCGGTCGGGCATCCCCGAGGTCACGACGAGCGGCAGCGCGGTCGTGCCCGCGGGCCCCGAGACCTCCAGGACCTCGCCCTCGGCGACGCCCGCCTCGGCCGCGGTCGCGGCCGAGAGCCTGGCGACGGCGGCGTGCCGCGTCGCGGCGAGCGCCTGGTCGCCCTCCTGGAGCCGCCCCCGGTCCAGGAGGAGCCGGTGCCCGGCGAGCACGGCCTCTCCCGCCGCGGGGCGCGGCTGGGGCACGGGGGTGCCGGTGGGCCGGGCGTCGAAGCGGGCCCTGGCCGGGATCTCGGCGGAGCCGAACGCGTCGAGTTCGCGGCGCGCGGCGGCGAGGTCCGGCAGGCCGAGGTGGACGTCCATGGCGTCCGCGATCATCTGCAGGACGCGCGCGTCGGTCGGGGCGAGGCGCCTGGTCATCTGGTCGGGCTTGAGCGCGGCCTCGAACATCCGCGCCCTGCCCTCCCAGTTGAGGAAGGTGCCCGCCTTCTCGGCGACGGCGGCGACGGGGAGCACGACGTCGGCGCGCCGCGTCACGTCGCCGGGGCGCTGCTCCAGGCTCACGAGGAAGTCCACGCGGTCGAGCGCTTCGACGGCCACCGCGGGCTCGGGCAGGTCGCCCGGTTCGACGCCCGCGACGAGCAGGGCGCCGATCTCGCCGTCCCTGGCCGCGCGCAGGATCTGCGCGGTGTCGCGCCCGTACCGCGTGGGCAGTTCGGCGAGCCCCCAGGCGCGGGCGACCTCGGCGCGGGCGCGCGGGTCGGTCGCGGGGCGCCCGCCCGGCAGGAGCGAGGGCAGCGCCCCGGCCTCCAGGGCGCCGCGCTCCCCGGCCCTGCGCGGAATCCACACGAGGTCGGCGCCGGTCGCCGCCGCGGTCCGTACGGCGGCGGTCAGCGCGCCGGGCACGGTCGCGAGGCGCTCGCCGACGACGATCACGGAGCCTTCGGCGCGCAGCGCGTCGAGCGCCTCGCGGCCGAGGTCCTCCAGGCCGACGCCGCCCGCGAGCGCGTCGAGCCACTCGGTCTCGGTGCCCGGCGCGGCGGGGAGGAGCGTGCCGCCCGCCTTCGTGAGGCCGCGCGTGGCGTGCGTGGCGAGCGAGAAGACGCGCTGGCCGTGCTTGCGCCACGCCTTGCGGAGCCGCAGGAAGACCCCCGCGGCCTCCTCCTCGGCCTCGATCCCGGCGAGCAGCACGGTGGGCGCCTCTTCGAGGAGGCGGTACGTCACACCCGTACCGTCGAGATCGACACCGCGCCCCGCGACGTGCGCGGCGAGGAAGTCGGCCTCCTCCGCGCTGTGCGCGCGGGCGCGGAAGTCGATGTCGTTCGTGCCGAGCGCGACGCGCGCGAACTTGCTGTAGGCGTACGCGTCCTCGACGGTGAGCCGGCCCCCGGTGAGGACCCCGGCCCGCCCCCGCGCGCCCGCGAGCCCGGCGGCGGCGGCCTCCAGCGCCTCCGGCCAGGAGACGACGCGCAGTTCACCGCTCTCCGCGTCGCGCACGAGCGGGTGGGTGAGGCGGTCGGTCTGCTGCGCGTACCGGAAGCCGAAGCGGCCCTTGTCGCACAGCCATTCCTCGTTGACCTCCGGGTCGTTCGCCGCGAGCCGCCGCATGACCTTGCCGCGGCGGTGGTCCGTACGGGTCGCGCAGCCGCCCGCGCAGTGCTCGCACACGCTCGGGCTGGAGGTGAGGTCGAAGGGCCGGGAGCGGAAGCGGTAGGCGGCCGAGGTGAGCGCGCCGACCGGGCAGATCTGGATCGTGTTGCCCGAGAAGTACGACTCGAAGGGATCGCCCTCGCCGGTGCCGACCTGCTGGAGCGCGCCGCGCTCGATCAGCTCGATCATCGGGTCCCCGGCGATCTGGTTCGAGAAGCGCGTGCACCGCGCGCACAGCACGCACCGCTCGCGGTCCAGGAGGACCTGCGCGGAGATCGGCACGGGCTTCTCGTACGTGCGCTTCCTGCCCTCGAAGCGGGATTCCGCGTTGCCGTGCGAGAGCGCCTGGTTCTGCAGCGGGCACTCGCCGCCCTTGTCGCACACGGGGCAGTCGAGGGGGTGGTTGATCAGGAGCAGTTCCATCACGCCGTGCTGCGCCTTGGTGGCGACGGGCGAGGTGAGCTGCGTCTTGACGACCATGCCCTCGGTGCACGTGATGGTGCACGAGGCCATCGGCTTGCGCTGGCCCTCGACCTCGACGATGCACTGGCGGCAGGCCCCGGCGGGGTCGAGCAGCGGGTGGTCGCAGAAGCGGGGGATCTCGATGCCGAGTTCCTCGGCGGCGCGGATCACGAGGGTGCCCTTGGGCACGGAGATCTCGGCGCCGTCGATGGTCAGGGTGACCAGGTCCTCGGGCGGGGGCGCGGCGGGGGCGCCCGAAGCGGGCGCGCCTGTCGTCACGGTCATGCGGTCACCTCCTGGTGCGTGTCACGCTTGTCCGCCCAGAGCGTGGACTTGGCGGGATCGAAGGGGCAGCCCTTGCCGTCGAGGTGGGCCTCGTACTCCTCGCGGAAGTACTTGAGCGAGGACGCGATCGGCGAGGCGGCGCCGTCGCCGAGGGCGCAGAACGACTTGCCGTTGATGTTGTCGGCGATGTCGAGGAGCTTGTCGAGGTCGTCGGCACGCCCCTTGCCCGCCTCGATGTCGCGGAGCAACTGCACGAGCCAGTACGTGCCTTCGCGGCAGGGCGTGCACTTGCCGCAGGACTCGTGCGCGTAGAACTCGGTCCAGCGCGTCACGGCGCGGACGACGCACGTCGTCTCGTCGAAGCACTGGAGCGCCTTGGTGCCGAGCATGGACCCGGCGGCGCCGACGCCCTCGTAGTCGAGGGGCACGTCGAGGTGTTCCTCGGTGAACATCGGCGTCGAACTGCCGCCCGGGGTCCAGAACTTGAGCCGGTGCCCGGGGCGCATCCCGCCGCTGAGGTCGAGCAGTTGGCGCAGCGTGATGCCGAGCGGCGCCTCGTACTGGCCGGGGCTCGCGACGTGTCCGCTGAGCGAGTACAGCGTGAAGCCGGGGGACTTCTCGCTGCCCATCGAGCGGAACCACTCCTTGCCCCGGTTGAGGATCGCGGGAACCGAGGCGATGGACTCGACGTTGTTCACGACAGTGGGGCAGGCGTACAGGCCCTCGACGGCCGGGAAGGGCGGCCGGAGCCTGGGCTGTCCGCGCCTGCCTTCCAGGGAGTCGAGCAGCGCGGTCTCCTCGCCGCAGATGTACGCGCCCGCGCCCGCGTGCACGGTCAGGTCGAGGTCGATCCCGCTGCCGAGGATGTTCTCGCCAAGGTAGCCGGCCTCGTACGCCTCGCGCACGGCCTCGTGCAACCGCCGCAGCACGGGCACGACTTCACCGCGGAGGTAGATGAAGGCGTGCGAGGAGCGGATGGCGTAGCACGCGATGACGATGCCCTCGATCAGGGCGTGCGGATTGGCGAAGAGGAGCGGGATGTCCTTGCACGTCCCGGGCTCCGACTCGTCCGCGTTGACGACGAGGTAGTGCGGCTTGCCGTCGCCCTGCGGGATGAACTGCCACTTCATCCCGGTCGGGAACCCGGCGCCGCCCCTGCCCCGCAGGCCCGCGTCCTTGACATAGGCGATGAGGTCGTCCGGGCTCATGGCGAGCGCCTTCTTGAGCCCCTCGTACCCGTCGTCGCAGCGGCGGTACGTGTCGAGCGTCCACGACTCGGGCTGGTCCCAGGAGGCGGAGAGGACGGGCACGAGGAAGTCGCCGGGGGCGACACCCCCCTCGTTCCCCGCCTCGCCCGCGTTGTCCGCGTTGTCCGCGTCTTCGGCTGCCACGGTCATCACTCCCCCTCCTCCGCGGTGGGTCCCGCCGGGTGGGCGGGATCGGACGCCGAGGTCTCCTGCGGCGCGTCGTGCGAACTCGGGTGGCCGGCCGGCGGCTGCTCCGCCGGGGTCCGCGGGGCGGCCTCCTCCTGCTGCCGGGTGCTCACCGGGCGCGGGTGGACGACGCGCGGGTGCGGGTTCTCGCCCTTCGCGTACCGCAGCCCGACGAGCGAGGCGGGCCCGGCGCCGCCGCTCGCGGCGACCGCTCCCTCGCGCTGGTCGGGGAAGCCCGCGAGGATGCGCGCGGTCTCCTTGAAGGTGCACAGCGGCGCGCCGCGGGTCGGCTCGACCTCGCGCCCGGCGCGCAGGTCGTCGACGAGCCGGACGGCGGACTCGGGGGTCTGGTTGTCGAAGAACTCCCAGTTCACCATCACGACGGGCGCGAAGTCGCAGGCCGCGTTGCACTCGATGTGCTCCAGCGTGACCTTGCCGTCCTCGGTCGTCTCGTCGTTGCCGACGGCCAGGTGCTCCTGGAGCGTCTCGAAGATCGCGTCGCCGCCCATCACCGCGCACAGCGTGTTGGTGCAGACCCCGACCTGGTAGTCGCCGGAGGGCTTGCGCCGGTACATCGTGTAGAAGGTCGCGACGGCGTTCACCTCGGCGGTGGTGAGCCCCAGTTGCCGCGCGCAGAAGGCCATGCCGGTCCGCGTGACGTGCCCCTCCTCGGACTGCACGAGGTGGAGCAGCGGCAGCAGCGCCGAACGGGCCCCCGGGTAGCGGGAGATGATCTCGGCCGCGTCCGCCTCCAGGCGCGCGCGGACCTCGGGCGGGTAGTCGGGCGCGGGGAGCTGCGGCATCCCCAGACTGACGTCGGTCACCGGTCGACTCCTCCCATCACGGGGTCGATGGAGGCGACGGCCACGATGACGTCGGCGACCTGGCCGCCCTCGCACATCGCTGCCATGGCCTGAAGGTTGGTGAAGGACGGGTCGCGGAAGTGGACCCGGAAGGGGCGGGTGCCGCCGTCCGACACGACGTGCGCGCCGAGTTCGCCCTTCGCGGACTCGACGGCCGCGTAAGCCTGTCCGGGCGGGACCCTGAAGCCCTCGGTGACGAGCTTGAAGTGGTGGATCAGGGCCTCCATCGAGGTGCCCATGATCTTCCTGATGTGGTCGAGCGAGTTGCCGATCCCGTCGGGTCCCTGGGCGAGCTGGGCGGGCCAGGCGATCTTCTTGTCCGCGACCATGACGGGGCCGGGCTCGCGCAGCCGCTCCGCGCACTGCTCGATGACGCGCAGCGATTCGCGCATCTCGGCCATGCGGATGAGGAAGCGCCCGTAGGAGTCGCAGCCGTCGTCGGTCGGGATGTCGAAGTCGTACGTCTCGTAGCCGCAGTACGGCTGCGCCTTGCGCAGGTCGTGCGGGAGCCCGGCCGAGCGCAGAATGGGCCCGGTCGCGCCGAGCGCCATGCAGCCGGTGAGGTCGAGGTGGCCGACGTCCTTCATGCGGGCGCGGAAGATCGGGTTGCCCGTGGCGAGCTTGTCGTACTCGGTGAGGTTGTGCCGCATCGTCTTCACGAACTCGGCGAGCGCGTCGAGCGAACCGGGCGGGAGGTCCTGCGCGAGCCCGCCGGGCCGGATGAACGCGTGGTTCATGCGCAGCCCGGTGAACAGCTCGAACAGGTCGAGGCAGAGTTCGCGGTCGCGGAAGCCGTAGATCATGATCGTCGTGGAACCCAGCTCCATGCCGCCCGTCGCGATGGCGACGAGGTGCGAGGAGATGCGGTTGAGCTCCATGAGCAGGACGCGGACGATGTTCGCGCGGTCCGGCACGTCGTTCTCGATGCCGAGCAGGCGCTCGACGCCGAGGCAGTACGCGGTCTCGTTGAAGAACGGTGTGAGGTAGTCCATCCGCGTCACGAACGTCGTGCCCTGGGTCCAGGTGCGGAACTCCAGGTTCTTCTCGATGCCCGTGTGCAGGTAGCCGATGCCGCAGCGGGCCTCGGTGACGGTCTCGCCGTCGATCTCCAGGATGAGCCGCAGCACCCCGTGCGTGGAGGGGTGCTGGGGGCCCATGTTGACGATGATGCGCTCGTCGTCGGCCTTGGCCGCGGCCTCGACGACCTCGTCCCAGTCGCCTCCGGTGACGGTGTAGACCGTGCCCTCGGTGGTCCTGCGGGACCCCGGCGTGGTGGTGCTGCTCATGTGTACGACCTCCGCTGGTCGGGAGCCGGGATCTGGGCGCCCTTGTACTCCACGGGGATGCCGCCCAGGGGGTAGTCCTTGCGCTGCGGGAAGCCCTGCCAGTCGTCGGGCATCATGATCCGCGTGAGGGCCGGGTGGCCGTCGAAGATCAGCCCGAAGAAGTCGTAGGTCTCGCGCTCGTGCCAGTCGTTGGTCGGGTAGAGCGCGACGAGCGAGGGCAGGTGCCGGTCCGCGTCGGGCACGCTCACTTCAAGGCGGATGAGCCGGTTGTGGGTGATCGAGCGCAGGTGGTAGACGGCGTGCAGCTCCCGTCCCTTGTCGCCCGGGTAGTGCACCCCGCTCACGCCCGTGCACAGCTCGAAGCGCAGCGCCGGGTCGTCGCGCAGCGTCCGGGCGACCTGCACGAGGTGCTCGCGCGCGACGTGGAAGGTCAGCTCGCCGCGGTCGACGACCGTCTTCCACAGCGCGTTCTCGGGGACCAGGCCCTGTTCCTCCAGGGCTCCTTCCAACTCGTCGGCGACCTCGTCGAACCAGCCGCCGTACGGGCGGTTCGACGCTCCCGGCAGCCGGACGGTCCGTACGAGCCCGTCGTAGCCGCTCGTGTCACCGCCCGGCGAGCCGCCGAACATCCCCCGGCGGACCGCGATGACCTCGTCGGCCCGCACGCGGGGGGCGGGCAACTGCCCCTCGGCGCCCGGACTGTCGGGCCCGGCCCCGGCCGGTACGTCCCCGGGGGCGGGGGCGCTCGCGGGGGCCGGGCCGGCGGGGGCGGGGCTCGCTCCCGTACCGGCGTCCTCGGGCGGGCGCTCGCCGCGCGGCTCGTCCTCGGGCGTACGGTCGCTCATCGCAGCAGCCCCTTCATCTCGATGAGGGGCAGCGCCTTGAGCGCGGCCTCCTCGGCCTCGCGGGCCGCTTCTTCCGCGTTCACGCCGAGCTTGGTGCCCTGCACCTTCTGGTGCAGCTTGAGGATCGCGTCGATCAGCATCTCGGGGCGGGGCGGGCAGCCGGGCAGGTAGATGTCAACCGGAACGACGTGGTCCACGCCCTGCACGATCGCGTAGTTGTTGAACATGCCGCCCGAGGAGGCGCACACGCCCATGGAGATGACCCACTTGGGGTTCGGCATCTGGTCGTAGACCTGCCGCAGGACGGGCGCCATCTTCTGGCTCACCCGGCCCGCGACGATCATCAGGTCCGCCTGCCGGGGCGAGCCCCGGAAGACCTCCATGCCGAAGCGCGCGAGGTCGTAGCGGCCCGCGCCCGTCGTCATCATCTCGATGGCGCAGCACGCGAGCCCGAACGTCGCGGGGAACATGGACGACTTGCGCACCCAGCCCGCGGCCTGTTCGACGGTGGTGAGCAGAAAACCGCTCGGAAGTTTCTCTTCGAGTCCCATTGATGGCCCCTTAGACCGTGTCGTCCCCTGCGGGTCTCAGTCCCATTCCAGGCCGCCGCGCCGCCATACGTACGCGTAGGCGACGAAGACGGTGAGCACGAAGAGCAGCATCTCCACGAGCCCGAAAACGCCCAGGGCGTCGAAGGTCACGGCCCAGGGGTAGAGAAAGACGATCTCGATGTCGAAGACGATGAAGAGCATCGCCGTCAGGTAGTACTTGATGGGGAATCGCCCGCCGCCGGCCGGCGTGGGGGTCGGTTCGATTCCGCATTCATAGGCTTCGAGCTTCGCCCGGTTGTATCGCTTTGGACCGATAAGCGTGGCCATGACCACGGAGAAGATCGCAAAGCCTGCCCCGAGGGCTCCCAGTACGAGGATGGGCGCATAAGCGTTCACCGCTCCTCGCTCCTCTCAGTCGGCACTGACTGCGTACACGGGTCCCCCCGGGCCGCCGCTGTGCCGCCCGGGGCCGCCGGGCCCGCTCCCCACCCGCTCTTCTCCGCGCCCCGATGACGAAGATCGCGAATATGTGAGGCAGTTCACAAGCCTGACTGCCCCGCATCCTATGCCCGCCTCTCTGTGATCTGCGACACGGGGTACACGCCTGCGTTTGTGATCTACGCCACCTGACGTCACCTCACAAGCGCGCATATGCCCGGGCCTTCGTACAGCGCGCGGCGGAATGATCACTTCCGGTGAAACCTGCGCGCGGTTTCCGCAGGTGAGGGGGTTCGCCCTATCAAGAGGATGTAGGCTCAAGCAAATTGGCGCCGGACACGATCTCTTGATATAGGAACCGTCGCCGCCAAGAGCCCGAAAAGTCCCCACAACACCGCTCTTGCGCGGGGGAATTCGGCTTCCACGCCTCCGTCCCTCTTTCCCCACCCGTTTCCCTTCCTCCGAACGGCCCCCGTGCGTGCACGCGTTCACGAAGGGGGAATTCACCCGCTCCGGGGAGCGGGTGGGGCCGTTCGGGGAGCCCGGCTCCCCGCCACCTCCTCGGCGGGCCGCCCGCCGCCACCCCGACCGCCCTCCGGACCGCCCCCGCGGACCCACGCCACCGGGCCCGCGCGGCCGCCGCGCGGAACGCGTGCCGGTACGTCGAGGACGTCACGCCCGCCGCTGCGGCCAGGCGCCGCCCGGCGACGCAACGGTCGCGAAACCGGCCCTGCGCGCGGCGCGTTCCGCCGGCGACCGCCTGATGCGAGCGGGTGGCGCGTTCCGCCGGGCGACCGCCCGACGCGAGCGGGTGGCGCGCGGCGTGGTCGCCGCCGGGCGAGCCGGTCGCCCCGGGGCTCAGCCCGCCCCCCCCCTTTCTCGTGGAGCGGAGCCCGCGCCGACCGTGGCCCGGGGACGGGAGGGACGGAGGTGGGGCCGCGAGGGAGACGGGCGCGGGAAGAGAGCGTGCGCGACCGCGGGAAGAGGGACGGGCGCGGGAGCGGGAAGAGGGACGGGCGCGGGAGCGGCAAGAGGTGGGGCGCGGACCCGGAAAGAGGGACGAACGCGGCAACGGGAAGGCGGCGCGGGCGGGGGCGGGACCCCGGAGGCGCGAGGCCCGGGAGCCGGGATGTGCGAGGTCCGCGAGCCGCGACGCGCGAGGCCCGGAAGCCGGGACGTGCGGGAGCCGGTCGTCTCGGCGGACGCCCTCTCGCGGACGCATGACCCACCTACACCGTTCCGTGACCTGCGCCACTCCCGTCCCGTGACCTGGGGCGCGGGGCTTGGCCACGAAGCGGAAGCGATGGTAGGCGCGGGGCAATTGGGACGTATCGCGGAAACAGCGGGATCACGGCCATGATCACCACAGACAGGGCCTGCCCCTTTCGCCCCCTATGGGTGATCAGACCGATAAAGCTCTCGCACCTTTCGCCCGTTTTGCGGTCAACAGTGGCGCATCCCACGTTTGTTGAACCTGTGGGCGGCCTCTTGATAGCGATAGTTCCCATGCCCCACACCGCTCAGATACCCAGCCACCGGAAGCCCCGCCGGAGCGCCTCCCGCATCGCCCTGCGTGCCGGAGTCGCCAGTGGCGTGCTCGGCACGCTCGCGGTGGCCGGTGCGACGGGTTCGGCCTCGGCCGCCGAACCGGTGACCGAGACCATCGAGATGCCGACCCTGACCGCCAACCTGTCCGCCGCCATGGCCGCCGCCGCCGACTCGACGCAGCAGATGGCCACGAGCTACGAACTGCGCGCCGAGCAGGACGCCGCCGTCGCCAAGGCCGCCAAGGAGGCGAAGGCCGACCGCAAGCAGGCGGAGAAGAAGGCCGAGGAGAAGGCCGCGGCGAAGAAGAAGGCCGCCGAGGAGGCCGCCGCCAAGCGCGCCGCCGAGCGGGAGGCCGCCTCGCGCTCCGCGGCCCGTACGACCCTCGCGCCGTCCACGTCCGCCTCCACCTCCGCGAACTCCGGCGCGTCCACCGCGTCGACGCAGTCTGCGGGCGCCCCCGCGAGCGGCTCCGCCGCGAGCGTCATCGCCTTCCTGAAGTCGCACGTCGGCGACGCGTACGTCATGGGCGGCACCGGCCCCCACTCCTGGGACTGCTCGGGCCTGACCCAGGCCGCGTTCCGCTCGGTCGGCATCGACCTCCCGCGCACCTCGCAGGAGCAGTCCACGGCCGGGACGCAGGTCTCGGTCTCCTCGGCCCAGCCGGGCGACCTCCTCTACTGGGGCGGCGCGGGCTCCGCGTACCACGTCGGCGTCTACATCGGGAACGGCCAGTACCTCGACGCCGCCAACCCCGGCAAGGGCGTCGTCATCCAGGACCTCTCCGGCTACCCGGCCTCGGGCGCGATCCGGCTCCTCTGAGCCTCCTCCCCTCACGCGACACGTTCGGGCGGGCCCCCTCACGGGGTCCCGCCCGACGCGCGTCTCCGGACCGCCGGGGCGCAGTTGTCCTCCGTGCCCGCGGAGCAGAGGCACTGACGTCCTGCACCCGGTCAACCAGGCCACGGCGGCGGTCAACCGGGCAGCGACCTGCGCTCCCTTCACCAACCTGTATCCAGGGAAGAAGAACGCGGACACGTGTGACGAGTTCCCGCCGGCCAGCACGGCGGAGGGCGGCCAGGACCAGAGCCTGTGCGCGGAGCTGACCCCGAAGGTCGACAACGGCGTCTGGTCCGCCCCGGCGACCTGGCCCGAGCGGCCGGCCACGGGCGCGGAGACCTGCCTGCGGCTGCACGTCACCGGCCGCGCGAACTACTCCGGGGCGGCGTCCTCGGTTCATTGCGCAAGTACC
The DNA here is from genome assembly GCF_000719475.1 of Streptomyces sp. NRRL F-5630. Lineage (GTDB taxonomy): Bacteria > Actinomycetota > Actinomycetes > Streptomycetales > Streptomycetaceae > Streptomyces. The sequence continues at coordinate 37,814 of NZ_JOGO01000035.1, forward strand.
AGCGGCTCGTGGACGGTGACCCCTTCCGCATCGAGTTCACCGCGTAGACGGCACGGGGAGTGGGACCCGGCCGCGACAGGGATCGCGGTACGGGGCACGCTGTCCCGAGCACACGCGACGATCCTTCTGCCGCCCGTCCCGGCGTACGCGGGACGGGCGGCCACGACGGAGCCGCAAGGAGGCGGAACATGGCGGCAGGCGCCGATCCCCGCGACCACACCTGGGCAGCGGCCTGGATGTGTGTCACCCTCACGCGCGGGCTGGACACCGCGCAGGTTTTCTCCCGCTACGGAGCCGACCCGGCCCGCGCCCGCCCGTTGGACGCGGACGCCGCCTCCGATCTCCTCGGCGACGAGCCGCCCGCCGGTGAGATCTCCCTGCTGCGGGCCGGACGGATCGGGGACATGGCCTTCTGCGTGGAGGAGGAGGGCGCGGTCGGCTTCGAGGACGACGTCCTCGCGAAGCTGTCGCTGGGGACGGAGACCTGGGGCGTCTCGGCCACCGACGGCATGGAGGTCTTCCAGCACTGGCGCGACGGCGAATGCATGGAGTACTTCGAACCCGGCATGGAGCACACCCGTGCCCCCCGGCCCGGCCCCTGGTGGGACCGGGTGCAGGAAGCCCTCCTCGCACCCGGGTACGAAGACCTGGGCATGGCCCCCGTGGTGGTCCTCGTCCTCGATCATCTCGGCGTCACCCTGGACGACGCCACTCTGGCTGGACCGTGGCCCACACTGACCCTGTCCCCGGACGACGAGCCGACCGAGCCCCTCGGCGACAGCTACGCGGGGGAGGGACCCGTGCCGCCCCACGTCGTCGTGCGGTGGGACTGAGCGGGAACCTCCCGTGCTCCGGCAACCACCGCCGGTTTTCGATCAGTCCAGTTCGTTCGACCCTCGGAGCCGTCATGCGTCTCAACACCCCACCGCGGCCATTCGACGTCACCGCGCTCTCCCCCCGGCTGGCCCCGCTGGCGCGCACGGCGACCCGGCTGCACCCGCGGCCGGGCTCGCCGACCGTCCACGACAGCTCCGTCGGCGGGCCTCTCCTGTGGCCCGCCGACGAGCCGTGGCCTTACTGCGAGGGGCCGCACGACGCCTCGCTCGCCGAGGACACCCCGCTCTCCGCGGCAGACATCCGCGCCCTGCGCCGGGTGCGCGCGGCCTCCGCCGAGCGACGGCTGCGCGATCGCCGGGCGCCCGTGCGCACGCCCGAGGAGGACGAGGTCTGGCGACGGCACGGCGGGGGCCGCCCGTGGTTCGACGGGCCCGTCCCCATGCTTCCGGTGGCTCAGCTCCACGCCCCGGACGTCCCGCTCCCCGCCCGCCCCGCCGGGACCGATCTCCTCCAAGTCCTGTGGTGCCCCTGCGGCCACGGCGTCTCGGAACCCCGCACCGCTCTCTACTGGCGCTCCGCCACCACCGTCACCGATGTCCTGGACACCCCGCCCGAACCGGCCGCGATCGAGAAGGACGGCTACCTGCCCCGGCCCTGCATCCTGACGCCGGAGCAGGTCACGGAGTACCCCAGCACCATGGAACTGGACGAGGAACTCCAGGAGCAACTGGCGGACGAGAGCCGGTGGGAGGCCGCAGGGGCGGAGTGGGACGACGGCGAGGCGGAGGACCCGCAGGACTTCTACTTCCGCAACCTCGCCACCGCCCCCGGCTGGAAGACCGGCGGCTGGACCTTCTGGAGCCTCACCGACCCCGAGCCTCGCGACTGCCCCGCCTGCGGCACCGAGCAGATCCCGCTCCTCACGATCGCGAGCTCCGAGTGGGACGACGGCAGCGTGAGCTGGCGCCCCGCCGAGGACCCCGCCGACCCTGCCCAGCACCTCCCGGGCGACCCCGCGGAACCCACCCTCGTCGACATCCGCGGCGGCTACACCCTCCAGCTCCACGTCTGCCCGGCCTCCCCCGACCACCCCCACCTGCAGATCATGGAGTAGGCACCGCGCGGCCACAGTTGGCCGCCTCCCGGCGTGCCCCCCGCCCCCGGCGCTCCTCGTGGACAGGCCGCTGACCGGCGCCCCCGCCGACACGCGGGGCGCGCGAGAACGCGGAGCGCCTGCCGGGGCCGCGCCCCAACAGGCCGCCGGGGGAGCGGACTTGTCCGCGCGCCGGGAGACCGCCCCGCCGCCCCGTCTCCGCCGCCGGACTAGGCCCGCGGCGCCACCTTCGTCAGGCCGTTGATGACGCGGTCCATCGCGTCCCCGTGCGTCGGGTCCGTCAGGTTCGCCAGGAGCTTCAGCGTGAACTTCATCAGCACCGGGTGCGTCAGGCCCCGTTCGGTCGCCAGCTTCATGATCTTCGGGTTGCCGATGAGCTTCACGAAGGCGCGGCCCAGGCTGTAGTAGCCGCCGTACGTGTCCTTGAGGACCTTCGGGTAGCGCTGGAGGGTCAGTTCGCGCAGTTGCGGGGTGCGGCGGCCGTGGGCCTGGACGATGACGTCGGCCGCGATCGCGCCGGATTCCATCGCGTAGGCGATGCCCTCACCGTTGAAGGGGTTGACGAGGCCGCCCGCGTCGCCGACGAGCAGGAGGCCCTTCGTGTAGTGCGGCTGGCGGTTGAAGGCCATCGGGAGGGCGGCGCCGCGGATCGGGATCGTCATGTTGTCCGGCGTATAGCCCCACTCCTCGGGCATCGAGGCGCACCACGCCTTGAGGACTTCGCGCCAGTCCAGCTCCTTGAAGGACGAGGACGTGTTGAGGACGCCGAGCCCGACGTTCGACGTGCCGTCGCCCATGCCGAAGACCCAGCCGTAGCCGGGCAGGAGCCGGTCCTCGCCGGGCCCGCGCCTGTCCCACAGCTCCAGCCACGACTCCAGGTAGTCGTCGTCGTGGCGCGGCGAGGTGAAGTACGTGCGGACCGCGACGCCCATCGGGCGGTCCTCGCGCCGGTGCAGGCCCATCGCGAGCGAGAGGCGTGTCGAGTTTCCGTCGGCCGCGACGACGAGCGGGGCGTGGAAGGTGACCGGGGTCTTCTCCTCGCCGAGCTTCGCGTGGACGCCCGTGATGCGGCCGGACTCGTCGGTGACCGGCGCGCCGACGTTGCAGCGCTCGTAGAGCCGCGCGCCCGCCTTCTGCGCGTTGCGGGCGAGCTGCTCGTCGAAGTCGTCGCGCTTGCGGACGAGCCCGTAGTCCGGGAAGGAGGCGAGTTCCGGCCAGTCGAGCTGGAGGCGGTTGCCACCGGCGATGATGCGGAGGCCCTTGTTGCGGAGCCAGCCCGCCTCCTCGGAGATGTCGATCCCCATCGCGATCAGCTGCTTCGTGGCGCGCGGGGTGAGTCCGTCGCCGCAGACCTTCTCGCGCGGGAACGCCGTCTTCTCCAGGAGCAGGACGTCGAGTCCGGCCTTCGCCAGGTGGTAAGCGGTCGCCGACCCGGCGGGTCCGGCGCCCACCACGATCACATCCGCGCTGTGTTCGGACAGGGCCTCGGCCACGACACTTCTCCCGACGACTTGAAATCACGTGCCGAGCGGCACCGGACACGGGCAGTCTATTCAGGCGTCGTCTCCTCCCGACCGAAGGGCTGACCGGAATTGACCACTTCTCCCCCCGCCTCCGCGCTCGCCCACCCCGCCCCCGTCCTCAGCCTGCGCGTCCCCACCGACGAGGACGCGTACCACTGGCACCGCGTCTTCGCCGACCCCGAGGTCATGGAGTTCCACGGCGGGCGCCCCGCGGAACTCTCCGTCTACCAGGAGCTGACCGCCCGGCAGCGCCGCCACGACGCCGAACTCGGCTACTGCCTGTGGACGGTGACCGACGAGGCGGGCGAGGTCGTCGGCTTCACGGGCGCGCAGCCGTGGCCGCACGCCCACTTCGGCCCCGTCGGCGCCATCGAGATCGGCTGGCGCCTGGCCCGTACCGCCTGGGGCCGGGGCTACGCGACGGCGGCGGCCCGAACGACCCTGGACCGGCTGCGCGCGGCCGGGGTCCCCTCGGTCGTCGCGATGGTCAAGGAGCGCAACACGCGCTCGCTCGCGGTCGTGGAGCGGCTCGGGATGCGCCACGCGGAGACGTTCGCCCTGCCGGACGGGGCGGAGCGAGGCCGGAGGTACGAGCTGGCGCTGTGAGGGAAGCGCGGGCCCCGGGGCGGAGCCGCACCCGGGCCCACCACCATCCAGCCCCTCCGGCGTTTGAGGAGCGGGGTCCGGGGCGGAGCCCCGTGAGGCGAGCCGCCGGAGGGGCACCCCGCGTAACGCGCCCCCTCAGCGGGCACACGCCCCACACAACCGGGCACGCACCCCCCGCCCCCGAGCGGAGCGCTACCGTGCCGGGTACCGCCAGACCTGGGGAGTTGAGAGCATGTCCTCGCTCGTGCCGGAGCCGACCGAGTTCGTCCTCGTGCCGCGCCTGCTCGGCCTCATGGCCATGGACGCGGTGACGGCCGCGCAGGAGAAGGGGCTCGCGACCGAGTCCCCCGACGATCCCGAGGTGCTGGAGGGCGGCCTCGACTACGTCGTGCGGCAGTACCCGGAGCCCGGCGCGCGCGTTCCGCACGGCGCCGTCGTCACGCTGTGGTTCGACACGTGGCCGGACGAGGGCGACGAGGGCGGTGGCGGTACGGGCGTGCGCGAACCGCTGGACCCGGGGCCGGGCGCGAGCGGCCTGGCGCGTGAGAAGCCGGAGCCGGAGGGGGACGGGCCCGAGGGCGTCGCCGTCTCGGGCTGAGGCGGCCACGCGCGGCGGCCGCCCGGGGCGGGTGCCGCCCCCGCGCCCGCCGCCGGGGCTCAGCGTTCCTGCGGCTTGAACCCCCGGTGCAGCGCCACGATGCCGCCCGTCAGGTTGCGCCACGCGACCTTCGACCAGCCCGCGTCCTGGAGCAGGGAGGCCAGGGCGGGCTGGTCGGGCCAGTCGCGGATGGACTCGGCGAGGTAGACGTACGCGTCGGGGTTGGACGAGACCGCGCGGGCCAGGGGGGGCAGGGCGCGCATGAGGTACTCGGTGTAGACGGTGCGGAAGGGGGTCCAGGTCGGCGAGGAGAACTCGCAGATCACGACGCGTCCGCCCGGCTTCGTCACCCGGTACAGCTCGCGCAGCGCCGCCGGGGTGTCGCTCACGTTGCGCAGCCCGAAGGAGATCGTGACCGCGTCGAAGACGTCGTCGCGGAACGGCAGCCTGGTCGCGTCCCCGGCGGTGAACGGCAGCCAGCCGTGCCGCTGCTTGCCGACCCGGAGCATCCCGAGCGAGAAGTCGCAGGGCACGACGTAGGCGCCGGTACGGGTGAAGGGCAGCGAGGAGGTCGCCGTCCCGGCCGCGAGGTCGAGGACCTTCTGCGCCGGGCGCGCGTCCACGGCCTTCGCCACCGCCGCACGCCAGGCGCGGTCCTGGCCGAGGGAGAGGATGTCGTTGGTGAGGTCGTAGCGCTTGGCCACACCGTCGAACATCGAAGCGACTTCTTGCGGCTGCTTGTCCAGGGATGCGCGTGTCGTCACCGGCTCATTGTGGCAGGCGCGGATAAGGACGGCGTACGGGGCCGGGAGCGGGCCGGGCCGGGGCGGCTTCGCCGGGGAGCCGGGGCGGCTTCGCCGGGGAGCCGGGGACGGCTTGCGGGGCGGCTTCGCCGGAGAGCCGGGAGGCGGGGCCGTGCACGGCGTCGCGCGGCAGAAGGGCGATGTCGCGCGGCCGCTCGCGGGAGAAGGCGCCCCAGACTGAGAGTCCCTCACGTACAGGAGCCCCCGTGCGCGTCACCCACGTCCTCGCCGTCGCCCCCGTCACCGACCACGAGGCGGCCGTCGCCTGGTACGAGCGCCTGCTCGGCCGCCCCGCCGACGCCCGCCCCATGCCGGGCCTCGCCGACTGGCACCTCACGGACGGCGGCTGGCTCCAGGTCTTCACCGACCCCGACCGCGCGGGCCGCGCCCTGGTCAACCTCGCGGTCACCGACCTGGACGCGGAACTCGCCGCGCTGGCGGCACAGGGCATCGCGGCGGGCGCGACCACACCCGGCAAGGGCGAGGTCCGCTTCGCCTCGGTCCACGACCCGGACGGCAACAGGGTGACGCTGATCGAGCGGCCGGCGACGGCATAGCGGGGGGGCGCGGAGGACCTGCGCGGACGAGTACGCCACGGCACCCGCGCGGGGCAGCCCGCCCCGGTCCTCAGCGGCGCCGGTACACCAGACGTCCCGCGCACACCGTCGCCACGCACTCGCCGTCGTCCGTCGCCGCGAACAGGTCGGCGCGCGCTCGCGGGGCGAGCGGGGTCGGGGACGGGCTCGCGACGAGGCGGAGCCCGCCGCGTGCCGCCGCCTCGCGGAACGACGCGTCGAGCGGGCCTTCCGCCCGGAGCGCCGTCGCGCCGCGGGCGAAGAGGGCGTGGACCGTCTCGCGCGGGCTCGGCGCCGCGGGGGGCGGTCCCGTGTGGACGCGGGCGGGCGCGAGGCGGCCCGGCCACTCCCGTACCCGCGCCTCGGGGTATGTCTCGCGCAGGGCCGCGAGCGGGCCCACGGCGGTGATCCGGTCGCCCGAGACGGCGACGGCGCCCGCGGGCAGGAGGGTGCCGTCGCCCGCGTCCACGAGCGGCGCGGTGTGCAGTGTCAGCACGTGCGCGAACCGCTCAGCTCGCCGGGATGAGCTTCAGCTCGGGGTGCGCGGTGCCGCCGTCGATCGCCGTCGAGGAGATGTGCGAGGCCACGCGGTCGTCGACCGGGTCGTTCGCCGGGTCGTCGTGGACGACGAGGTGCTCGTACGTCGTCGCGCGCTGCGCCGGGACGCGGTCCGCCGTGCGGATGAGGTCGATGAGTTCCTGGCGGTTGGAGCGGTGCTTCGCGCCCGCCGAGGAGACGACGTTCTCCTCCAGCATCACCGAGCCGAGGTCGTCGGCCCCGTAGTGGAGCGAGAGCTGCCCGATCTCCTTGCCCGTCGTGAGCCAGGAGCCCTGGATGTGGGCGACGTTGTCGAGGTAGATGCGGGCGATCGCGATCATCCGCAGGTACTCGAACATCGTGGCCTGCGTGCGGCCCTTGAGGTGGTTGTTCTCGGGCTGGTACGTGTACGGGATGAAGGCGCGGAAGCCGCCGGTGCGGTCCTGGACCTCGCGGATCATGCGCAGGTGCTCGATGCGCTCGGCGTTCGTCTCGCCCGTGCCCATGAGCATCGTGACCGTGGACTCGACGCCCAGGTTGTGGGCCGTCTCCATGATCTCCAGCCAGCGCTCGCCGGACTCCTTGAGCGGCGCGATGGCCTTGCGGGGGCGCGCGGGCAGGAGTTCGGCGCCGGCGCCCGCGAAGGAGTCGAGACCGGCGGCGTGGATGCGGCGGATCGCCTCCTCGGCGGTGACGCCGGAGATGCGGGCCATGTGGTCGATCTCGGAGGCGCCGAGGGAGTGGATGACGAGCTGCGGGAACGCCTTCTTGATGGCGGAGAAGTGCTCCTCGTAGTACTCCACGCCGTAGTCCGGGTGGTGCCCGCCCTGGAACATGATCTGCGTTCCGCCGAGTTCGACGGTCTCCGCGCAGCGGCGCAGGATGTCGTCGAGGTCGCGGCTCCAGCCCTTCTTCGTGTCCTTGGGGGCGGCGTAGAAGGCGCAGAACTTGCAGGCCGTGACGCAGACGTTCGTGTAGTTGATGTTGCGCTCGATGATGTACGTCGCGATGTGCTCCGTACCGGCGTAGCGGCGGCGGCGGATCGCGTCGGCGGCGGCGCCGAGGGCGTGCAGCGGCGCGTCGCGGTAGAGGTCGAGCGCCTCCTCGGCGGTGATGCGACCGCCTGCGGCGGCGCGGTCGAGGACGGACTGAAGGTCGGCCTGCTCGGTCACCGGCTGTCACCTTTCGGGGGGCGGGTCGCTTCACAGCGCTCGGAGGTTCGGACCGATTCAGCCTACGCCCCCGGGGTGCGACCGCCTCGGCGGCGGGGGGCCGTACCCCGGGGCGCCGCTCTTCTAGAGGGTCGCCGTCCACTCCGGCACCGTCGCGATCTCGCCCCGCTTGGCGAGGAGGTCCTTCAGCAGGACCTCGTGGAGCGCCGGGCTCGGGTCGGCGCAGGCGTCCGAGAGTGTCGTGAGCCGGTAGTCCAGGTCGAAGGCCTGGAGCGCCGTGGCGAGCACGATGCCGCCGGTCGCGATGCCCGCGAGGGCGAGGTGGCCGACGTCCTGGGCGCGGAGGATCTGGTCGAGGTTGGTGCCCGCGAAGGCGCTGACGCGGTTCTTGTACAGGACGACCTCGTCGGGCGCGGGGGCGACGTCCGGGTGGATCTCGGCGTCCGGGTCGCCCGGCACGAAGCGGTCGTGCGGGAGAGCGCCGAAGACCGCGTTGTTCGGGTGCGCGTCGACGTGCCCGGCGCGCAGGCGGAGGGCGACGTGCAGGACGAGGACTCCCTTCTCGCGCGCGGCCTTCAGGGCGGCGGCGGCCTGGGTGAGCGCCGTGGGGTCCACGCGGGTGGCGTGGGCGTTCTGGAAGTCCATGAGGAGCAGGGCGGTGCGGGACACGAGAGGGCCTTTCGCTGCGGGGATGCGGGGGGAAGGGGAGTCAGTCCGAGGTGCCGGTCCGGCCGAGGGACCGGTCGAAGAGGGTCATGAGCAGGAACACCGCGCCCGCGCCGAGCATGATCCAGGACAGTTCGTGCATCCCGCCCGTGTCGGCGCGCTGCCCGAAGGAGGCGGCGCTCGCGGAGGAGGCGACCATCGAGCCGAGGTAGGCGAAGGTGCGCAGGAGCCCGGCGGAGGACGCGGTGCGCTCCGGATCGGCCTGGAAGTAGACGGAGTTCTGGAGGGCGAGGTTGTTGAGACCCTGCGGGACGCCGAAGACGAGGGCCACGAGGAGCAGCTCCCACAGCGGGCTGGAGCCGGAGAGAGTGAGCAGGATCAGGCACGCGGCGATCTGCCCGAGCGCGCCGCCGAGGAGCTTGCCCCGTACGCCCTTGCGGCGCCCGGACCAGATCGAGACGCCGATGGCGAGCAGGAACATGGGCATCTGCACGAGCCCGGTGCGGAACGGCGAGAGCCCGTACCCCTCCTCGGTCCACTGGCTGAAGCCGTAGAGGAAGGAGTACGCGACGACGTACGCGACGAGGGCGCGCCCGTACGTCGCGAGCAGCGGCCTGTTGCCGCCGAGCACGCGGAGGTCGATGAACGGCGTGGCGGCGCGCAACTCCCGGAGCGCGAAGGCGCTTCCGGCCAGCAGCGTGAGCACGAGCAGGTACCAGTTCCGCAGGTGCGGGTTCATGAGGAACAGCAGCAGCGAGGTGAGGGTGACCGCGAAGAGCGCCATGCCGGGCAGGTCCAGTTGGGCGGCGATGCGGCCGCGCCGCGGACGCTCCCCCGTACCGGCCGACTTGGGCAGTCGCCACCAGCCGAGCAGCAGCGCCGCGACGGCGAGCGGGATGTTCAGCGCGAACGTCGCGCGCCAGCCGCCGACCGCGATAAGGAGGCCGCCGAGGAGCGGGCCGATGACGGCGATGGTCTGGTTGGCGACGGCGAGCGCGGTGAGCACGCCGCCGGGGCTGTCGCGCCCGGTCCGCTTCGCCTCGCTCCGTACGAGCGCCATCGCGGCCGGATAGCCGCCGCACGTGCCGAAGCCGAGGAGGACACGGGCCGCGATGAGGGCGCCGAGGTTGGGCGCCAGGGTGCCGAGGACCCCGGCGACGCCGACGAGGGCCGTGCTGATGAGGAAGAGCCTGCGCGGCCCGAAGATGTCGATGAGCCGTCCGACGACGGGCTGGCCCAGCGAGGTCGCGAGGTAGAGCGCCGAGACGAGCCACGCGGTCTTCGACGGAGGGGCGCCGAGCGCGTTGCCGATGGGGATGAGCGCGACCGAGATGATCGTCGAGTTGACCGGGTTGAGGACCGAGCCGAGCATCATCGGCGGCAGCAACCGGCGGTTGAAACGGGGCTGTTCGGCCTGGAAATCCTTGTCGCTCGTCCCGGCTCCCGTGGCGGGCTCAGTCATGCGTCAGCCGCTCCAGTACGGACATGGCGGCGATGACCGCCTGAAGCTCCTCCTGCGTGCACTCCTCCTGGAGCCGGGTCGCGAGCCATTCGGTGCGGGCCTGGCGGCCCTCGTGGACACGGCGCCGGCCCTCGGGCGTGAGGGTGATCAGCAACCGGCGGCCGTCCTCGGGGTCCGGGGTGCGCACGACGAGGCCGCGCGCGGCGAGCGCGGCGACGGTCGCGGCCATCGACTGGTGCCGGACGCCTTCGGCGGCGGCGAGCACGCTGGTCGTGACCCCGGCCGCCGTCGTGGGCGTCTCGGTCTCGCGGGCGAGGCGGGCGAGCGCGGTGGACTGCCCGAGCGTGAGGTCCTCGTCCTCGGAGGCCCCGAGGATGCGGCGGCGCAGACGGCTGATGACGGCCCTGACCTCGCGGGACGCCTGGACGGCGGCGGGCGAGGGGCGGGGCGGCGAGCCGGGGGTACCGCTCGCGACGGGATCGGTGCGCATAGCACCTACCGTAACTCGTACAGGGTGAGCTGTACAGCCTTACCTGTAGATAGGGGCGGACGCCGGTCACTGCCGTGGGCGGGTGGCCGCTGGAGGCGGGTCGTTGCCGGAGGCGGTGAGCCTCCTGGCCGGGGGGCGAAGGGGCCTGGCTCCGTACCCCTGGGGCGCGGGGTTTCGGTCAGGGGGAGGAGCGGCGTTCAGGCGTGCCGGGCCCGGGTGGGCAGCGGCGTGGGCAGGCGGGTCGGCCGTCCGCGCGGGGAGGCGGGCAGCCGCGGCGGGCGGCATCGCGGGCACCGGGGCGGGTGGCCCCGTACGGGCGGCTCGCGGCCGGGGGACGCGGCCCGCGTCCGCCCCGGCCGGTACCGCCGCCCGCGCATGTCGTCACCCGGGGAAGGACGCGCCGAGGGGGCCGATCGTGAGGGTGCCGCCGCAGACGCGGATGCCGGCCGTGTCGGGGGAGGTGACGGCCTTGGTGTTGCCCGGGGCGTAGACCTTGATCTTCGCGGGCTCGGCCGCGCAGTCGCCGCCGGTGACGCCCTTGCCCGGCGTCTTGACCACGGCGTGGGCGCTGTCGCCCTTGTCGAGGACGATGCCGCCGACCGCGTCGCCGTCCTTGGAGCGGGTCGCGGGCTTGCCGATCTGCTTGCCGCCGTCGTCGAGGAGCGACAGGCCCGCGTAGCCGCGTATGGCGCACCGCCCGCCGGTGTTGGTGACCTGGAGGTCGTAGTACCGGCTGTTCATCTCCGAGCCCTTGGCGACGAGCCTGACCTCCAGCCCGGGGGCGGTGCAGTCGGACCTCGGGGCACCGGAGTCCGCCTCGGTGGCCGGGCTGGTGTCCCCGGAGCCCGGCGAGTCACCGGCGCGGTCCTCGGAGGCCGACGGCTGGGGGTCGCCGGAGCGCTCCGTGGGGGCCGCCGAGGTCTTGGCGGCGGGGGCCGCGGCCTCGTCGTCGCCGCCGACCCCGCATCCGGCTAGGCCGAGGGCCCCGGCAAGGGCCACGGCGGCGAGCATTCCGGTTCGTGTGCGTGCGTTCGTCATGGTCGCCTCATTGCCTCTCGTGGGGGGAACATGCTGACCCTCACTGTGATGACGGGCGGGACGAAAAAGTTCACACCGCACGAGCCGAGCGCGACCGGGGGCCGCGAGAGGCACCCGAGGCGGGGTGCGGTGGCGCGGGCTCAGCGCGAGGGCACGAGACCACGCGGGAACGCCCAGAACGCCGCCCCGCCGAGGACGAGGGGGCTGTCCGCCGGCTTGCTGTCCTGGAGGGGCACGACGTGGCCGGGGTACCCCAAGCCGACCTCGACGCAGTTTCCGCCGTTGCCGTTGCTGTGGCCGCTCTTCACCCGGCAGAAGGCGCTCGCTTCGTCATGGGTCATCCCGGCCACACCTCTCCCTCGCACGCCGAAGGCCGCCTCCGCACGGGAGTACCGCACCGAAGTGGCCCTCGAACCAGCGCCGTCGCCTCAGCGGGTCACGCTCTCCAGAAAGGCCGAGAACTGCGCCGCGTCCACGGTCACGACCGGCCCGTCCACGACCTTGCTGTCACGCACGGGGACGACGTGGCCGGGGAACCCGAACCCGATTTCCACGCAGTCGCCGCCGTTGCCGTTGCTGTAGCTGCTCTTCACCCAGCAGGTGGTCTTTGCCTCGTGCATGGTCATCCCGGTCGTACCCTTCCATCGCTTCCCTGATCAGGGCTGCGGAGTCCCGGGCAGACATGGCGTCGGCCCTGAGCCCATCATAGGTACGGCTGTGACGGGCTACCACCTGCGGATCGTCGCTGAAATAGGCGCCCTTGAGCGTCTCCGAATAGACCCAGCGGTGTCCATCCGGCATCGCGAGCAGGGACATGGGCAGAAACGGACGAGCTATCCCGTACTGCCTCGCAGGCGCGATGTGGACCGAGATGTTCGGCTGCGCCCCCAGCTCCAGAAGGCGCTCGCACTGATCACGCATGATCTCGTCGTTCCCAACCGCCGTTCGCAGACAGCTTTCGTCCAGCACCGCCACGAGAGTGGGCCCATCGGGATTCCGGAAACGAAGTTGGCGGCTCACGCGGGCCGCTACCCGCTTCTCCAACTCGCCTTGGTCGCCGTGCAGCACATGCACCGCTCGAACGTAGTCCTCGCTCTGGAGCAAACCAGGGACGACCAGAGCGTGGTAGTCGTAGATGGCCACCGCCTCCGCGTCCATTCGCGCTCTGCGCTCGAACCAGTCCGGATGCTCGACCTCCGCGTACCAGTCCGTCTCCTCCCAGAGCTTCACCAACGCCCCGTCCGCCGCGAGGAAGCCGTCCGCATCCTCCACGTGGCGACGGTCCGGGACACGGTTCCCGGATTCGAAGCGGGAGATGTGGGAGCGGGAGACGTTCAACGCCGCCGCCAGTTCCTCCTGCTTCTTGCCGGCCCTCTCCCTGTAGTGGGCGAGGATTCTGCCGAAGACCTCCGGTGCCGGGCGCGCGGGAGCCCCCGCCTCGACATTCCTCAGCCGTTTCACCCTCGCCGCGTGGGTCGCCTTGGTCATACGGGTCCCTTCTCCTCGTGTGCCACTCGCGTCTGACACACGCGTCCCCTTGCTCCGACGCCTCCCGGGCAGAGACACTCCGGTCACTCTTGGTAGTCGGTGGAATTCTCGTATCAGGATGTATCACCGCACAAGGGACGCGCAGGAGATTCACTCAACAGAGGAACGGCGAGCGGTACTTGGGCTCGTCACCCCGCCCCGAACGCCCCCGCCAGCACCCCGAGGTACGCGCCCGCGAGGAGGGACGGGCCGAAGGGGATGGCGGTGCGGCGGGTGGCTTTGCGCAGGGCGATGAGGACGAGGCCGTACAGGGCGGCGAGGAGGAAGCCCGCGAAGACGCCCAGGAAGAGGGCGCCCCAGCCGTACCACGTGAGGGCGAGGCCCAGGAGAAGGGCGAGTTTCACGTCGCCGAAGCCGAGGCCCGAGGGGCTGATGAGGAACAGCACCGCGAAGCCGCCCGCCAGCGCCACCGCGCCGAGCAGGGCGCGCGGCCAGCTTCCCGCGTGCTCGGGGTGGAGGGCGGCGAGCCCGAGGAGGACGGCGGCGAGAGGGGCGGTCGTGAGGGTGAGGGGGTCGGGGAGGCGCTGGACGCGCAGGTCGGTGCGGAAGAGCAGGACACCGGCGGGCGCGAGGAGGAGCCACACGAGCAGTTCGGGGCGCGGGCCCGTCGCCGCCGCGAGCAGCGCGCACACGAGCGCGGTCGCGAGCGCGTACGGGTACGGCGAGGGACCGTGCCCGGCCGGGCAGGCGCGGACGCCGACCCAGCCCCGTACCGGATCGCCCTCCGCGCACGCGGCGCTCCACGGCTCGCCCGCCGGGACGGCGAAGCGGTGCGCGGCGCGCGGCAGGAACGCGCCCGCGAGCGCGCCCCACACGGCCGCGCAGAGGGCGAGGAACGGCGGCGAGGAGGCGAGTGCGGCGGAGGTCATACCGGGCCCGCCCCGCAGGCCGCCGCGCGCGTCCCGCGCGCCCCGCCGCCACCCCGCACCGCACCGCTCACGCGGTTCCCGCCTCGCCGGAGGCAGCCGCGCCCGGCAGCAGTTCGTCGAGCAAGGCCGCCGTGCGGGGCGGGAGTCCGCGCGCGCCGGAACGTCGCGCCAACTCGGCGGCGAGGGCGCGGAGGCGGGCTTCGTCGCCCGTCGCGTGGACGGCGCGCAGGAGTTCGTTCCACAGGCGTTCGTCGGTGCCCGCGCTCACCAGGGCGCGTTCCAGGGCCTCGGCCGCCTTCGGAGCACGGTCGCGTTCGAGATGGAAGGCGGCGAGGGCCAGGCCGATGTCCGCGACAAGGAGCGGGAGTTGGGCGTCGACGATCTCGTGCGCGAGCCAGCCGTAACGGCCTGCGGGCCGCTCGGCGAGGAGCGGGCCGCGCACGAGGCCGAGGGCGTCGGTGAGGAGCCGGCCGCGTACCGCGCGGTCGTCGGCGCCGCGCCCGCTCGTGGCCTCGTGGTAGAGGGAGCGGAGGACGTCGAGGTCGGAGACGACGGAGGCGTCGAGCACGAGGCGGCCCGTGGCGTCCTCGCGCAGGCGCGGCGCGCCGTCCTCGCCCGTGCCGAGCCAGTCGCGCAGCCGCGCGACGGTCGCCTCGCGCACGTCGTCGCCGACGCCGCGCGGCCAGAGCGCGGAGGCGAGGACGCGCGGGTGGACGCCCTCGCGGTGCAGGAGGAGGAGGGCCAGGGCTTCGCGCAGGAGCGGGCCGCGCTCGTCGTCGGGCGCGTCGAGGCCCATGAGTTCGTAGCGGCCGACGAGGCGCGCGTACACCGAGGGACGGCCTTGTTCGCTGATGTCGACGAGGAAGGGCGGCCGGTGTGCCACGGCCGGGCCCGCCGGGTCGTCGTCCCCGCCGCCACCGCCGAAGGCGTCGGCCGCCGCGAAGAGGCGTGCCACGGCGGCGTGTTGAGGGGCGGGGAGGAGCTGCGCCTCCAGTTCGAGGCCGAGGAGCGGCGCCAGGAGGCGGCCCTCGGAGGTGATCTCCATCTCCCAGGCGGCGCCGGGCAGTGGGTCACCGCCCACGCCGACGAGGTAGCCGATGCCCAAGCGCGCCGCGTCGCGGGCGAGTTCGGTGAGACGGGCGGCCTGTCCGGCGTCGGGTTCGGCGGCGAGGAGGACCAGGTGGGCGGCCCAGCCGGCGGTGCGGGCGGGGCCCGTGCGGCCGGTGAGGACGGAGTCCGCTCCCGCCGCGCCGAGTCCCGCGCGGCGGCTCGCGGTCTCCGCCTCCATGACGTCCAGGAGCGCCGCGACGTCGTCGAGCGGGCGCAGCCGGGAGGGCGCGAGCGGGACGAGGTCGGCGCCGAAGCCGACGAGGGTCACCGTCATGCGGTCCGACCAGCCGTTGGTGGCGAGTTCGGCGGCGACCGAGGAGAGCACGGCCTGCCGGTCGGCGGGCGCGCCCGAGAGCGAGACGAGCCCGGGGACGGCCTCCAGGTTGAGGAGGAGGCGCGCGTCGTCGCGCGCGCCGAGGCTGACGAGTCCCGGGTACGGGGCGGCCTGCGGCTCCTCGTCGGAGGGCTCGCCCGTACCGTCCGTCGTGCCGGTGGGGGCGGGCAGTTCGCGGCCTTCGAGGCGCCAGAACGTCTCGTCCTCGCCCTGGGTCCAGGGGGCGGGGGGCGGGCCCGCGGGTTCGGCGAGCTGGAGGTGGAGTTCATCGGCGCCGAGCCAGGCCGCGTAGACGAGGGGCAGCGGGCGTCCCTCGGCGGCGAGGGAACGGGCGAGGGAGCGGAGCGCCTGGTCGAGGAAGCGGACGGCGCCGGGGTCGGCGCCCGCGAAGAGGGCGTCCTGCACGTCGGCCTCGTCGCCGCTCGGTGTGGGCAGTTCCATGCCCCTGCGGCGACCGGCGACGGCGGTCGCGGCCTGCCACAGCGCGGCCCTGCGGCGGCGCCCGAGGGCGGCGAGGAGGCCGGCGGCGAGGAGCGGGGCGCCGAGGAGGGCTTCGGGGAGGCCCGGGGTGTGCGAGGCGGGTGCCGGGGACGCGGTGCCGGAGGGGGCGGCGGTCTCCTCGGCCGCCGCGTGCGCGTGGTGGGCGGGGACGGTGAAGTGCCCCGTCGCGGTGTCGCCGTCGCGCCCGGCGGGCCGGTGCTGCTCGCGGGCGCCGTGGCCGCCCTGACCGGACCGTCCGTCCCGCGCGCCCTGCCCGTCCTTCGCGTAGGCGTCGAGTTCCCGCTGCTGTCCCTTGCTCAACTCAGGGTTCGAGCCGGGTGTTTCGACGAGTTCGCCGCCGTGTGCGTCGGCGGGCATCTCCATGATCCAGCCGGGCCTGATGAGGCTCGCCTCGGAGAGCCGGGAGCCGTCGGGCTGCACGCGGTCCTTGTTGAGGGCGTAGATCTCCTTGTAGCGGCGGCCGTCGTCGAGGTGGCGCTGCGCGATCTCCCACAGGGAGTCGTGGTGGCGGCCCTCGGGGGGCTGGATGCGGTAGAACTTCGTGCCCTGCTGGTGTGCCTGGCCGGTGTCGGCCTGCCGCGCGATCTGCTCGGCCTGGCGCGCGAGGGCGTCCGCGGCGGCCTGCTGCTGGCCGCCGACGAGGCCACCGGGGGTCTGCTGGGCGGCAGCGACGGTGGGGCGATGGGTGTCCGGGGCCTGTTGCCCGAAACCGGAGAGGCCGGGCGTGAAGCTCGCGGCGGTGGCGCCCAGGAGGAGGACGGCGGCGACGAGCTGGCGGGCGAGGAGCTGGCTGGGGCCCGCGCCGGGGACCCGCGCGGGCAGGCCGACGCCGGAGACGGCGGCCTTCACCTCGACGAGCACGCAGGCGGTGAACTGCGCCCAGGCGATCCACACGACGAGCAGGAGGAGGCGTATGAGCGTCTCGGCGTCGATGGCCGAACCGAGCCACTCGCCCGGCGGCCCGTCCGGGACCGGGCGCCCCACCTGGATGAGCCCGAACGGCACCCCGAGGACGAGCGCGAGCAGCGCGACGACGGCGAGCAGCGCCTTCACCACATCCCCGGGGGTCCGCCGCGGGCGCGGCGGCAGGGGCATGGGGCTCGCGGACCGTGCGGAACTACGTGCCATGAAAGCCTTCCCGGGCGACCGGTGCGGAACTGCTGTACGGGGCACAGCGGGTTTACGGGCAGAGCCTAACGGCCGGTAAGTGCCCCTCGCAGGGGTCACACCGCGAAGTGCTGGGCGCTTTGGGCGGGTTGCGGCGGGTAGTGCGGTACGTCCCGGGGCTGACGCCCGGCGTTGACGCCCGCCCCGCCTCAGCCGCCCGCCTCCGCCACCGACGCGACGACGCTCGCGGGGCCGAGACTCGCGGACGCGCCGCCACCCCTCCGCGAGCGCGCCGCCACCCCCGCCGCGACTGCGCCGCCACTCCTCCCCCGGGCACCCCTCCGTTCACGGCGGGAGCGCGCGAAGCCCCCCGGGCGTGGTACGCGCGAGGGCCCGCCCCCGGGCGCGATGCCAGGGGGCGGGCCCAACTGCCCGTGTGCGAGGCGGCTCTTACTTGACGGCCTTCGCGAACTCCGGGACGACGTGGTCGATCGCGTACTGGATCGAGAGGACCGAGCCCGTCGCGAACGCCTTGCTGGAGGTCTTGTCGAGGATCAGCGAGTGGCCCGCCTTGACCGAGGGAACGGCCTTGTAGAGCGGGTCGCCGGTGATCTTCGAGTCGGGGACGCCGATGCCCGCCATGACGGTCAGGTCGGCGTCGAGGAGGTCCAGGTTCTCCTTCGAGACGCGGACGGAGAACGAGTCCGTCTTCTTCGCCTCGACCTTCGGGTTGTTCTTGAAGCCCAGGTTCGTCGCGAAGTTCACGCGGCCGTCGCCGTTGACGTAGGCGCCGTAGCCCTCGGAGGAGAGCGCGCCGACCGTGATGGTCTTGCCCTTGAACTCCGGGTGCGCCTTCGCGGCGGCGGCGAACTTGGCGTTCGTGTCGGAGATCAGCTTCCGGCCCTTCTCCGGCACGCCGAGCGCCTGGGAGACCATGAGCGTCTGCTGCTTCCACGACGTGAGGTAGGCGTCGCCGCCCTTGGGCACGTCCACCGTCGGGGCGATCTTGCTCAGCGTCTCGTAACGCGTCTTGTCACCACTGGACTTGGTGTCGAGGATCAGGTCCGGCTTGAGGGCCGCGATCTTCTCGTACTCCGGCTCCATGGTGCCGATCAGCTCGGGCTTCTTGTCGTACATGCCCTTCGCCCACGGGCCCACGCCGTCGCCGCCGAACGGCAGCCAGTCGCTCGCGCCGACGGGCTGCGTGCCGAGCGCGAGCGCGGCCTCGGCGTCGCCCCAGCCCAGCGCCACGACGCGCTCGGGCTTCTTGTCGATCGTGATCGTGCCGTACTTCGTCGCGACCTTCGCGGGGAACGCGGCGCTCGACGCCGTCGAGTCCTTCGCCCCGCCGCCGGAGTCCTTGTCGCCGTCGTCGGAGCCGCACGCGGTGGCGGTGACGAGGAGGGTCGCGACACCGGCGGAGAGCAGCGCGGCCGTGCGGGCGCGACGGCGGCGCCGGGAGGCAGCGGAAGGAGCGGAATCGTTCATACCCATGAGGTTAGCCTGCCCTTACCGGATGTCTGTACGGAGGGGGGTCTCACCGTCGTCGCCTTGGTCACACCGGACCGCGCCGGGGCCTCCGGCTCAGGGCCGCCCGCCCACGTGATGCCGTCCGAGCGGCACCACCATCGGCGTCCCCGAGGCCGGGTCCGCGATCACCGAGCAGCGCATCCCGAACGTCTCCGTCACCAGTTCCTCCGTCACCACGTCCGCCGGGGCGCCCTCCGCGACGACCCGCCCGTCCGCCATCGCGATGAGGTGATCGGCGTACCGGCAGGCGAGGTTCAGCTCGTGCAGGACGGCGACCATCGTCACGCCGCGCTCGCGGTTGAGGTCGGTGAGCAGGTCGAGCACGTCGAGCTGGTGGCTCAGGTCCAGGTATGTCGTCGGCTCGTCGAGGAGCAGCAGTTCGGTGCGCTGCGCGAGCGCCATCGCGATCCACACGCGTTGCCGCTGCCCGCCGGACAGCTCGTCGACGGGCCGGTCCGCGAGGTCGAGCACGTCGGTCGAGAGCAGCGCCTCGGCGACGGCGGTGTCGTCCTCGTCGGTCCAGCGCCGGAAGAAGCCCTGGTGCGGGTAGCGGCCGCGCCCGACGAGGTCGGCGACGCTGATGCCCTCGGGCGCGACGGGCGACTGCGGCAGGATGCCGAGCACCGAGGCGACCTCCCGCGTCGGCATCTCCTGCACCGATTTCCCGTCGAGCAGCACCGCCCCGGAGAGCGGCGTGAGGAGCCGCGCCATGGCGCGCAGCAGCGTCGACTTGCCGCACGCGTTCGGTCCCACGATGACCGTGAAACTGCCGGTCGGTATGGACACGCTGAGCCCCGGCACGATCTCGCGGCCGTCGTAGCCGAGGCGCACGTCGCGCGTTTCGAGACGGGTCCGGGCGGCTTCGCCGTCCGGCACGTCGGCTTCGCTCTTCACGGGCGCGGCTCCTTCGGGGACAGGGACGGTCGTGCGGTGACGGGGACGGGGACGGGGACGGGCGCGCTCCGGCCCGTACGGCCTCGGGGGCGGTGCGCGCTCACCCGCCCCTCCCCACCCGGTTCGCCCGCGCGAGCAGCCACAGCAGGTACGGCGCGCCCACGAGGCTCGTCACGACGCCGACGGGGAACTGGATGCCGGGGATCGCGTGCTGCGCCGCGAAGTCGGCGAGCAGGACGAGGAGCGCCCCGGTCAGCGCCGCGTGCGGCAGGACCGCGCCGCGCCCCGGGAGCAGCATCCGCGCGACGGGCGCCGCGACGAAGGCGACGAACGCGACGGGCCCGGCGGCGGCCGTCGCCGCGCCCGCGAGGAGGGTCCCGCAGGCGAGGAGCGCGAGCCGCCGCAGGGCCACGCGCGAGCCGAGCCCGGCGGCCGTGTCGTCGCCGAGCGAGAGCGCGGGCAGCGAGCGCGCGGCGGCGAGGGTCAGCGGGACGGCCACGACGAGGAGCCACAGGAGCGGCCAGAACTGCGTCCACGAGCGCCCGCTGAGGCTCCCCGTCATCCACAGGAAGGCGTCCTGCGCCTCGGTCACGTTCGCCGTGGTCATGAGGTAGGAGATGACGCTGAGCAGCCCCGTCCCCACCCCGATGCCGATGAGCACGAACCGCGCGCCCACGACGCCGCCGCGCCACGAGAGCGCGTAGATGAGCGTGCCCGCCGCGAGCGCGCCGACGAGCGCGGCCCCCGAGAGCGCGAGGCCGCTGAACGACAGGACGAGGGAGCCGAGCACGGCGGCGGCGGAGGCGCCGGAGCTGATGCCGATCACGTCGGGGCTGGCGAGGGGGTTGCGCAGGACGGTCTGGAAGACGCCGCCCGCCATGCCGAAGGCCGCGCCGACGAGGAGCGCGAGGAGCGCGCGCGGCAGGCGCAGCTCGACGACCACGAAGTGCGCGCCCGCGTCCCCGCCGCCGAAGAGCGCGCCGAGCACGTCGCCGAGCGGGAGGACGTAGTCGCCGACGCACAGCGAGAGGCACAGGAGCGCGAAGACGAGGACGGCGAGCACGCCGCCGGTCCACAGCGCGCGGACCCGGCCCCGGCGCCGCACCCCGGCGACGGCCCGCCGCGCCTCGGCGAGGAGGGCGGGGTCGGTACGGGCCACGGCGCGGGAGGCGGGGCCGGGGGGCGCCCCGGTGCGGTCGGGCCGGGACGCGCGGCCGGTAGGGGTCCCGGTGCGGTCGGCACGGGGCGCGCGGTCGGGGCGGACGGGGGCGGCTCCCGTGCCGCCGCCGGATGCGCCGGGTGTCCTCACAGCTCCACCAGCTTCCTGCGCCGGACCAGGATGATGAACGGCACGCAGCCGATCGCCGCCGTGATGACCCCGACCTGCACCTCGCCGGGCCGGGCGACGAGCCGCCCGACGATGTCCGCGAGGAGCAGGAGGACGGGGGCGAGGACGGCGGAGTAGGGCAGGATCCAGCGGTAGTCGGGGCCCGTGATGAGCCGGGCGGCGTGCGGCACGGCGAGGCCGACGAAGGCGATGGGCCCGGCGATCGCGGTCGCGGCGCCGCACAGGAGGACGACGACGAGCGCCGACCCGGCGCGGATGCGGCCGACCTTCTGGCCGAGGCCGCGCGCGAGGTCGTCGCCGAGCGAGAGCGCGTTGAGGGCGGGGCCGAGAGCGAGCGCGAAGACGGCGCCGACCGCGATGAACGGCAGCGCCTGCCACAGGTCCGAACCCTCGCGCCCGGTGAGCGAGCCGACCTGCCAGAAGCGGTACTGGTCGTAGCTGTCCCGGTCCTTGAGGAGGATCGCGCTGGTCAGGGCGACGAGGACCGCCTGGGTCGCGGTGCCGGCGAGGGCGAGCTTGACGGGCGTCGCCCCTTCGCGGCCGAGCGAGCCGATCCCGTACACGAGCAGCGCGGCGAGGAGGGCGCCGAGGAAACCGAACCAGATGTACTGCGAGGGCGAGGCGAGGCCGAGCAGGCTGATCGCGGCGACGACGGCGACGGAGGAGCCCGCGTTGATGCCGAGGAGTCCCGGGTCGGCGATCGGGTTGCGCGCGACGCCCTGCATGACGCAGCCCGCGAGCCCGAGAGCGATCCCGGCGAGGACCCCGGCGGCGGTACGGGGGACGCGGACCTCGTGGACGACGAGCTGTCCCTTGTCGCTCAGGTCGGCGTCGAAGAGCGCGTGGAAGACGTCGCCGCCCGAGACCTCGTGCCCGGAGCCGACGAAGAGGCTCGCGAGGACGGCGGCGACCAGGAGGAGAAGGCACAGGAGCAGGCCCAGCGAGAGAACGGAGCGGGCGCGGGCCGGGCGGATGCGGGCCTTCGCCTGGGCGGGCGTCTCGGACGCGGGGAGATCGCCGGGGTCCACGGCGAGCGCGGCGGTCGTCGTGCCGCTCGCGGCGCGCGCCGCCTGGATACCCGCGGCCTTCGCCCGCAGCCGCCGTGCGTACGCGGACTCGGTGGACCGCTCCGGGTGATCCTCCCGGGGGCCGCCGCTCACGGCTCGTGCCTCACTGCGCAGATCCCTTGCTGGACGAAGTAAGGCAAGGCTAACAGTCGATTCCGGCCAGGTATACGCGCCCAAGGACCGCCCGAGCGGCCACATCACCCCCTGCATCGCTCCCACATGGACGCGGTAGAAGCGACGTACCGGCACGATTCGGTCAAGACTGATCACCATGACCGAACCCCGCACCCCACAGGGACACCCCTGTCGCCGCTCCCGCCGCCTGTTCCCCCTCGCCGCCGCCCTCGCGGGCACGATCGTGGTGGGGGTCACGGGGCTGACGCTGGGGGCCGCGGACGGGATACCGGGCGGAGGAGGCGGGGCGGGGACGCGGGCCGAGGTGGCGGCGGGGGCTCAAGGG